>DNUF01000128.1:0-121013 GCA_003508595.1 Planctomycetaceae bacterium | reverse complement strand
AGGCAGAGACAAACAGAGGCAGAGGGTTGCCGCGGGATCGTATCGCAGCCGACAGGGCTTCTCAAAGCGTCCGGCTCTCACGGGAATCAGTCACGCACATTCCCCGAGATCTCCATGTCAGGAGTTTGTTCCGGGTGGTTTCGAGACTTTTCCAGAGGGGCCCTGGGTGGCTCTCGAGAACGGACGGCGATCAATCAGCGGGAGGATGCAGCCATCAGCCGTTTGGGGCCGAAGGCCGTTCGCTTGTGAGGCACGTTGTCCCCATGATCGAGGTCCAACCGGTCGGCCGACGGGATGGCCGCGCGAGGGTCTCCCGATTCATCCCAGACGCGGGGGCCCCTCTCCGTCGATCGGGTACATGGGACGCGGGCGGTGCTGGTAGGCGAGTGCCCGGAAATTGTGGGTGTGGGTGCCACGGGCGTCGACGCTGTAGATGTTGCCGGCAAACGGCTCGAACGCGTTCCGGAAGTGAACGGCCGACTTGACCGAGATGTACTTCATCTTGCGGCAGTCGATTCCCAGGGTCTTGGCAAACGCCGGTCCCAGGGGTTGCTCGGTCTTGGTGACCACCACCACACTGACCCCCTCCTGCTGCAGCCATACCGAGGGGCCCATGTTCCCGGTCAGCCCCGCGTACATCGGGCCGTCGTAGACAAAATCCCCCTGGCTGAGCGCCTTGACCACGGCCTTCATGGCCACGGGAGGGCCCTGTTCGGGATCCGATTTGCCACCAACGGTGGTCTCCAGCATAGCCCCGACCCCGGCTCGCTGGGCCGCAGCCACGACCTCGGGATCGACGATGTACAGCACGACGGCATCCTGCAGCCTGCGATCGAGAAAGGTCTGCAGGATCTCGACCGAGTCGCCGGGAGCTCCACCGCCGGTGTTGTCGGCATGGTCGGCGAGGATGATCGGGTAGCGTCCCTCCGCTTCTCCGCGGTCGAGGGCGTCGGTCACCTTGACCGGCGGGGCCTGCCAGGTGGCCCGCCGTTCCCAGAGCCAGTCAGCCAGTTCCTGCACGGTCGCTTCCGCCAGTCCCTGGTCGCGGTCGGCGGTCACCCAGACACTGCAGCCCATATGTGGGACATCGGCCCAGGGAAACCCGGTGGAGACACTTGCGGTGAGAATTCCTGGCCGGCGTTCCATTTCGTGGAGGCGGGCGATCACGTCGTTCATGGGGGGATGTGACGTTACCTGGCGAGGCGCACTCCAGAACATCGGCAATGACCGGAACGCCGTGACCGGGGCGATCTCACCCCGGACCGTTCGGCGCAGCAGTTGCGAGGCCTCAACCCCACGTTCCGCCATGTCGACGTGGGGATAAGTGTCGAATCCCACTGTGGCGGTGGCGGCGGCGAACCGGGCCCACGAGTGATTCCCATGCAGATCGTAGGTCACCATCACCGGGCAGCGGGGACCCACCACCGTGCGAACCGAGGCGACAAAATCGCCGTCGGCATCGGGAATCTCCTCCACCACCATGGCGCCGTGCAGGTCGAGCAGCACCCCATCGACCCCCCCCGGGGCGGCCATCGCAGTTTTGAGTCGGTCCAGAAACTCGTCGCGCAGTTGCCGGTAATCGGCCTTGGGAATCACACCGCTGGGATAGGCAAACGCCCACAACAGGGGGACCAGTTCCGCCCCCGCCTGTTCCAGGTCGGCAATGAACCCCCCGGAACAGATGTTGGCCCCCCGGAACCGTTCCAGGATCTGTCCCCCCCGGTAAATGCCAAATCCCTCGGCGAACTTTTGCACCGTGGTGGGGGTTTTGGCGAAGGTGCTGGTTTCGTGCAGGATGCCGCCGAAGGCCACGCGCATGGCAGGGTCTCACGCCGAGGATGTCTGTCGGTACTGTCGGGGCCGCATCGAGTTGCGGCGGCAGCCTGGGGGAAGTTGGCCGGGGCCCGACGGGAGGATCATCCCCGGTCCAGGCGGGGCTGTCGAGGGCCGGCGGTGTCTGGCAATACCAGCCCCGGTCGACTAGCATCTACCCCAGTTCCTCTGGCTTTTGCGGTCCTCCCTCGTCGGGCCGTGATGTCCGAAGTGGTGTTGATTCCTCCGGGGCGGGATTGCCACGGGCAGTCCCCCCGATTTGACCCAGCGACCATGTCAGTTCTCTCCAAGCGGCCTGCGGCGATTTCCGGTGTCAGTGCTTCCAGCGAGGCGCTCATCCAGACGATCTATCCTTCGATCGCCGCCACAGGAATCGGCAAGGTGCTGGGGATGCTGTACGACTGCCTGCCGATTCCCATCGGGGGGATCAAGCTGTCGCACCTGCTGTTTCCCCTGCCAACGGCGCCCCTGGCGGCCGGGGTGTTCTTCCTGCAGAAGGCGGCTGGCAAGGTCTACCAACTCACAAACCGCTCGGTGAAGATCAAGAGTGCCATCGGTCCGAAACTGTTCCAGAAGATCCCGCTGAATGACATCGCCGAGGTGGTCGTCGATCAGCAGGCGGGACAGGCGTTTTACCCCGCCGCCGATCTCAAGTTGGTCGGTAAAAAGGGAGAGACCCTGGCCGTACTCGCCGGGGTGTCCCGGGCTGATGTGTTTCGCCAGTCGATCCTGGAAGCCCGTGACGCCCGTGTGCAGGTCGAAGCCTCGCTGGCGACAATCCAGGCCCGCGGTTGATTCGGCTCGTCAAACACCCGTTTGTGGCTGCCGCGAGGGACGTGAATTGCCCCCCGGAACAGACCCGAACCATCCCCGGGTGTTTTGATATCTGGCTGACGGTTTGAAGACCGGCGTCTGCGTGACTGTCCAGAATCGGCTGACCGATTCTCGCGATCCCTTCCGGGGAATGCCGGCCCTTTTGAAGCAACCGACGTGTGGACGCCTTGGTCCCTCAACGCGGGCTGAATCCGGCCTGTCGTGCTTCATCGGTCAGTTGTTGCTCGACCGCCAGCAACCGATCGGTCAATTCGTCGATGGCCCGTTGGTCGGCCTGCGTCAGTGAACGCTGGGGAGGACGGGTGGCACCGAAGTTGAGCCCCGTTTTCCGCACGGCCCATTTCAACATGCTGATGTTGTAGCTGTCCTGTTCGCGTGCCCGGAACTCTTCCAGCGGCAGCAGCGCTTCCTGGTAGCGCATCCCTTCGGACCACGCCCCGGCCGAGAAGGCTGCGTGCATCGCCAGTGTCACGTGCGGGGCGATGTTCCCCGCGCCCGTGGTGTATCCCGTGGCGCCAGCCAGCAGAAAGTACGGGGCAAATCGCTCAGCGGAACCGCAGAGCCATTCGATCCGACCCTGGTCGGCCAGCACCACCTTCCGGAAGTCGTGAAGATTGTTCTCGGCATATTTGATCCCCACCACATGCTGATTCTCGGCCAGTTCCAGCAGCAGTGTGTCGGAAGGGACGGCACTCTTCTTGTAGATCAGGGTCGGACACTGCAGGGCATTGATGACCGCCCGGTAGTACTCGGCCGCCCCGGTATTGCACAGGTAGGGATGGGTAAATGGCATGAACATCACGCCATTCGCACCCGCTTGCAGCGAGCGTCGTCCCACGTCGATGGCATGGGCCACCTGCAGGCCGACCGGGGCGAAGATCTCCACGTCGGGCCCCGCCGCCTCCCGGGTCACCCGAACCACCTCGACAATCTCGTCGGCTGAGAGACTGTGGAATTCCCCGGTCCCGGCCGCTGGCAGAAACATCCGGATGCCGGCGCGCACGAGTCGCTCGGTGTGACGGGCCTGCACCTCCCGATCCAACCGGTCGTGCTCATCAAAGGCGGTCAGCGGGACCAGGTGGACTGTCCGCAGCCTGGCCGGATCGTACGATTGGGACATGAAACGCCAGGAGGGAAGTCGGGGTGGGGATCTCAGGTCTGCCGGGTGCACTGGTCGGGCGACGAAGACCGGGTGACAGCGATGGAGCCGCTCTTATGGCGTCACTTCATGCAGCGACAGGTCCGAGTGGCGGGCGATGAACCGCAGCATTTGCTGCGTGGCCGGGTCGCGGGTGTCCATCATCAGCCGGAACATGATCGACACATGGTTGCGCCCGACAATCTCGTGCGACTCAGCCGGGACTTTCCATTGGTTCAATTCCCGACACAGCCGCTGTGACATCTGGTCGCAATTGGGGATGTCGCTCTCGGCATACAGCACGAGGAAGGGGGGACAGCGGTCTGACAGGAAGCGAATCGGCGAGGCCGACTCGGCCGCCTCGACTCCTTCGCCAATGACCCGGTCAAATCGTCCCGGGCGGAACTCAAAGATCCCGCTGATGGGGATTGCCCCCCGGATGTCGGCCAGGGAACACTGCTGCTGGGCCAGGTACTTTTCGTTGGTGCAGAGCAGGGCCGACAGATGACCTCCCGCCGACTGGCCCGTCACGAAGATCTGGTCGGGGCGCCCCCCACGTTCGCCAATGTGGTTCTTCACCCAGGCAAACGCGCGGGCACAGTCTTCGATGTGGGCGGGGTGCTGGACGGCCGGGGAGAGCCGATAGCTGATGACGGCTGTCCCCACGCCGTTCTTCGCAAACACCCGGCCGACCGAGGTGTACATCCTCCGGTCTCCCGAGACCCACGCTCCACCATGGATGAACAGCAGCACGGGGAAGTCTTTCTGTCCCCGGGGGAGAAAGAGGTCGAGCCTGTGCTTGCGACGATTGAAACCGGGACCGTCGTAGTAGGCAATGTCACGCTCTTCCACCACCTCGAAGGGCCCCCCAGCGAGGTAGGATCCGCCGGGGAAAGTGGTTGTTTCCTTCGATTCGCCCGATTCGGAGTCTGCCGAATCTTCGCCCAATTCTTCCCGGGGCGGCGACGAGGCGTTGTCGGACTTCGCAGCCTCACGTCGCAGTGTGGCGGTGACCGGGAAGTGATCGGAGGGAGTTCGGCCATCGCGCGCCGTCCGGTCAATGGTGGCCGCTTCCACCTGCCAGTCGCGTGACGCGGCAATCCAGTCGATACGGGGACCGCCGCTGTTTTTTTCCAGGAACTCGGTGAAGGTCCCTTCGTTCGGTCCCGCCTGAGGATGCTTGACCCGCCAGGTGTCGACGACGGGAGAGTGGGAACCGTCGAGGTCGGCGAACAGCTGTCGGTGCGGTTCTCCGCCGTCGCCGTCATTGAAGTCGCCGGTCACAACCAGCGAGTCGTCTTTTCCGAGGGCCAGCAACTGCCGTCGGATGAGGGCGGCCGACTGGGCCCGCGCCTCGGTGCCGCGATGGTCGAAATGGGTGTTGAAGAACAGGATTGGCCGAGCCTCGGGGGACTGGCGGTCCTTGAGGCGGACCCAGGTGACCATGCGGGGGAGCGAACTGTCCCAGCTCTTGCTGCCCACCTTGTCGGGGGTTGCACTCAGCCAGAAGTGACCTCCCGCGAGTTTTTCAAACCGCGCTTCGCGGTAGTACAGGGCCATCATCTCGCCGGCGTCTTTTCCGTCATCGCGGCCGACTCCCAGCACGCCATAGCCGGGCATTTGCTCGCGCAGCCAATCGCGCTGGAATCCCAGCGTCTCCTGGGTTCCCAGCAGGTCGGGGTCAAAGGCACGAATCGTGTCCCGCAGGAACTCACGTCGCTTGTCCCAGTGGTTCACCCCGTCATTGGCGGTGCCATACCGGATGTTGAAGCTCATCACGCGGACCGGCTCACCGCCGTGGAGTCCGGGCAATGTCCACAGGCAGGCCATCGTCAGACACAGCACTCCCCGCCACGCAGCACCCATGAAACGCTCTCCTGCAGGTCAATCGGTGATGAGGGACCGAGTATAACGGGCCGGGTGCTGATCGACAGCAGAAGCGCCCGTTCGCTGGACGATCAAAACTCGCCGCAGAGTGCCCGCGCCGTCCATCCCCGATTCAACCGTGCGAGATCGTGGGGAGAACCGGCGGCGATCAATTCACCCCCTCCCGCCCCCCCTTCGGGACCCAGGTCGAGCAGCCAGTCGCACTGCCGCAGCAGTTGGGTGTGATGTTCGATGACGAGCACGCTGTGCCCGGCCTCCACGAGCCGTCGCAACACCTGCAGCAGCCGCTCAACGTCGGCGGGGTGCAGTCCCGTGGTCGGTTCATCGAGCAGGTACAGCGTGTGCGACGAGTGGCCCCGGGCCAGTTCGCACGCCAGCTTGACCCGTTGCGCTTCCCCTCCCGACAGTGTCTGCAGCGATTGGCCCAATCCGAGGTAGCCCAGCCCCACATCGACAAATGTCTGCGCAATCGCCTGCAGTCGGGAGAGGTTGGCCACCCGGGGAAGGACCTCATCGAACCTCAGGTCGAGCCAACCCGCAGGGGTGTGGTCGAGAAACCGAACCGTCGACAGGCTGGGATGAAACCGTGTCCCCAGGCAGGTGGGGCAGGGGGTCTGGGCTTCGGGAAGAAGTTCAATCGCCAGTCGACGAACGCCGGTTCCCCGGCAGGTGGGGCAACGTCCCTCGGGAGACTGCAGGCTGTAGCGTGCGGGCCCAAACCCGAGGCGGCGCGATTCCCGCGTGCGGGCGAACAAACGTCGCAGTTCGGTCCACAATCCCGACAGTGTCGCCGGGTTGGCGCGGGGAGAACGCGACAGCGGAACCTGGTCGACTTCCACCAGTCGCTCGACCGGTTGCCAACCCGCCAGGGCTCCGACCCCCGCGATCACGACCTCTTCCGACTCGGGTGCCGCGGCATCGAGGTCGTGCCGGGGAGGCTGTTTGCGACCTTTGCGCGGGCCGGGGGAGGCTGCCGGGGGAAACCGGCGTTGCTGTTCCCGCCGCCGCAGTCCCTCACGCAGCAGCGGGGCCAGGGTTTCCAGCAGCAGGGTCGATTTGCCCGAACCACTCACGCCGGTGATTCCCACCAGCATTCCCAAGGGAATGTCAACCTGCAGATTCTTGAGATTTCGCAGGCTGGCCCGGGACACCTGCAGGCTCCGGGAGGGTTCGGGCACGCGCTGGGAGGGAGCCGGGGGCCCGGTCGTTTCGTGGAGGAATCGAGCCGTCAGTGATTCGTTCGAGTTGCGGACGACATCCAGGGGGCCCGAGGCGACGACGTTTCCCCCTTCGCGGCCCGCACCCGGACCGATGTCGATCAGCCACTGGGCCTGCTGCATCACCTGGGGATCATGTTCCACGACCAGCAGCGTGTTGCCACGATCGCGGAGGGTCAGCAGGGCGTCCAGCAGCCGTTGCGTGTCGCGTGGATGCAACCCCATCGTCGGTTCGTCGAGGATGTAGCAGGCCCCCACCAGGCCAGCCCCGAGGGCTCCCGCCAGGCGGGCCCGTTGCAGTTCTCCTCCCGACAGCGTTTCGAGGGGGCGGTCGAGCGTCAGGTAATCGAGTCCGACATCATCGAGAAACTGCAGTCGGCGGGCGATCTCGGGAACGATCCGCTGCACGATCGGGGACGCCAGCGTCTCCCACGCGGCCACCTGGGCGCGGGCCTCGCGTACGGTCTGTCGGCTCAATCCCGGCAGCGTCAGGCCGGCAAACCGCACGCGCCGACCGGCCGGGGCGAGTCGTTCGCCGTGGCACACCGCGCAGGGAGTTCCGTCCACCACACCCAGCCCCGTGCAGTCCGGGCAGGCGCCGTGCGGACTGTTGAAGTTCAGCGTTCGGGGTTCGAGTTCCGGCAGGCTGATCTGGCAATCGGGACAGGCATGTCGGCTGCTCAACAGGCGGTCCCTCCAGCCACTGGCATCCTGTTCCGAGACAATGCAGGTTCCCTGGCCGTGCTTGAGGGCCAGGCCGACCGAATCGATGAGGCGGGGCCGTAAACCCTCCTTGATGATGATCCGGTCGACCACCACATCAATCGTGTGAGGTCGGGACTTCGCCAGTTCGGGAGGCGTACTGGCGTCGACCAGTTCGCCATCGACCCGCGCCCGGATGAATCCCTGCTTCACAATCTGCTCGAAGACCTCGCGTTGCGCCCCCTTGCGGGCCCGCACCCAGGGAGAGAGCAGCATCACCTTGCGGCCCGTCTCGAGCGCCAGGATCGTCTCCACGATCTGCTCGGCAGTCTGCGTGGTCACCTGCTGGTCGCAATGGGGGCAGTGGGCCACCCCGGCCCGGGCATACAACAACCGGAGGAACGGAGAGAGCTCGGTGAGAGTGGCGAGCGTGCTGCGCGGCTGACCTGCCGAATAGCGCTGGGCGACGGCCACCACCGGGGGTAATCCGGTGAGGGAATCCAGCGGCGGACGGGGAAGCAGGTCGAGACGGGCCCGCGCCGCCGGGGCGAGAATTTCCAGGCAGCGTCGCTGCCCCTCGGCAAACAGCGTGTCGAACGCCAGCGAACTTTTGCCGCTGCCACTCACCCCGGTGCAGACCACAAACAGTCCGTGCGGAATCCCCACGGAGACCCGGTTCAGGTTGTGGATGCGGGCCCCGCGCAGCTCGATGGTGCCCGTGCGCGGGGAGGGGAGAGGCGTCGTCCCCGTCATGGACGTCCGGTCCGATCCGGACACACCACCGGGGGGCGAATGGCTGGCGGACAAACAGTCATGGCAACACGAGGTTTCGTCACGGGGTCGGTTTCATGCGGGGATCACACGGTCAACAACAACTCGGTCCGGATCCCCCGCAGGTCCATCTCGAACTCGATTTCCTCAATCGGGGGACGGGTGGGATACCACACCACTCCCCGCAGCGCCGCACTCCCCATGCGGGGGAGCAGCACTTCCGTGAGGACAGAATCGATCCCATGCACCGTGTAGACATCGGTCGCGGTGACTGCGTTCCAGTCTCCCCCCAGACCGTGCAGCCGGTTTTCCATCAGTCCCATGACGAAGTCGGCCTTGGCCTTCAGACCCCGGGAGCTGAGATCGCCCCGGGCCACAATCGCCTCGGCGGCGAGAATTCCCTCAGGAAGTTCGCCTCCCCCCGCGACCACGAAGCTGCGCGGTGAGCCGGCGGGTGCGGGACGGGTGTAGGAAAAGGCAAACAGGCACGGCTCGGAGATCAATCCCGCAGCAGGGGCGACATTGGTCCGGGCCACCGGATTGACCCCGTCGACAAACACGCCCCAGTCCCGCAGAACCGCGGCATAGAGCCCGTTGAACTCGGCGAACCCGGCAAACGTGAAGGGGCGGGGAGACCGCAGTTCCATCGCGCACAGCGCCTGCCGTGGACGCTGCTGCGAGGCGAGAAACCGGGAAACAGCCTCAAACCCCTGTCGCCACGACAGCGGACGCGAGAGGGTGACATGCACGATCTCGCTGTCTGGCAGGGAGACCACACCTCCCGAGTAGGGAGCAATTCCGGGCAGAAAAGCGTACTGACCCTGGGGATGGGTGACCAATGACATGGTGGGGGGATCTGCAATGAGAGGGGGGGAAAGAGCCGTTGAGACCTACAGCTCAGGGCCGCGTTGGTTGGGCCAGCGTTGGTTGGCCCGGAAGGAAGACTCGACTCCGTCCCCAGCAGAGACCCGGAGATCAACTCCCGGCCTCTGTGGGGACCGATATCACCTCGTGACGGTGTCACTTGGAGACTGGATCATTTGGAAACGGGGGCCGGCTTGATCTCGCGAATCCAGATGTTCCGGAACTTCACGGGATTGCCGTGGAACTGGATGTGGATGGGAGCCTGGGCCGGGTGCGGATTTTCGTAGGAGGGAGGACGTTCGAAGTAGGTCCCCCCCTTGAGTTCGAAGTGGTTCTGCACCACGACTCCGTTGTGCAGCACGGTGATGTAGGCGGGAGTGGTGACCTTGCCCTGGGGGTCCATTCGGGGGGCGGTGAAGAGAATGTCGTACGACTGCCATTCGCCGGGCTTGCGGCAGGCGTTGACCATCGGCGGAGTCTGCTTGTAAAGCGAACCGGCCTGTCCGTCGAAGTAGGTCTTGTTGTTGTACGAATCGAGGATTTGCACCTCATACCGTCCCATCAGGTAGACACCGCTGTTGCCTCGTCCCTGGCCTTCCCCTTCGACCTTTTCGGGAGAGGCCCATTCGAGGTGCAGTTGGCAGTCGCCGAAAGCATCCTTGGTGGTGATGCCCGTTTCACGTGCGATGGCATACCCGTCCCGAATCTCCCATTTCTCGCCCCCCTGCCACTGGTCGAGCGACTTGCCGTCGAACAGCCGGCGGGCATCCGAGGGAGGGCCGCCGACCGGGCCGGGGTCGACCACCACAGGCTCGGTCCAGGGGATTCCACTCTTGTATTCATCGACGAAGGCAGCGTGGGCGACAAACGCGGTGGCCAGGCTGGCCACCACCAGGGTTCCCCGGGAGGGGAGTGACGTCAGGAATCCGTGGCGCATGGAACTCCTCAGGAATGTGGGTTCATCGGGGACCAGTGCAACAGCACCGGAGTGAAGGGCCTTCCCCCCCAGTCGGCCAGCATAGCGGGCCTGCAACCGGCTCTCCATTCCGAAGGAACCCGGATGCCTGGGGGGACTGTGTTTTTCCGGCTGGTGTGGACGAGGTGGGTACGAAGTGAACGGGGAGTCGGCAGGCGACGTGCAGACCCGGAGGTCCGCTCTTGTGGTCCGCACCAGGGGGCCAAACGACACGAGGCTGATTGAGCGATCTTGTGGTCAGGCCAAGTCTTGCACGAAAAGCTGCCGGCCGGGTCACGATCACGGTTGCGATCACGTTCGCGGGGGTTTGGCGGGGTGAGAAGAGCCTCTCCCGGCTCCAGTCGCTAAACTTTCGAGCGAGCACGCGGGTCTATTACCCGTTCGAGAGATCGCCGCGTGCCGTCGTGTTCTCAAGTCTCTCTGCCGTGCGGCCACTCCGTGCACTCGACCGCGTACCTGCCAACCCTTCTGCTGGGTGACACCACCCACCCCGAGTTCCGGGGGGTGGTCTCGCTGCTGCGCGGTACCATCGCCCACCAGAGGCTTTTGGAAGCGGTCAACGTCCGCGAGGGGCAAGCGTTGTTTCCACCCGGCCGGGAGCTGCCCGACCTGGTCGTGGTCTGCCAGACGTGGTCGGATCAATTCAGTGCCGCCGAAGTCCACACCCTGTTGGCCTGGCTGCCGTTGGCCCGCCTGATCTGCTGCTATGGACCCTGGTGCGATTCGGACGGCCGCACGCGTGACATTTGGCCCCTGGCAGTCCGTGTCCCAGCATCCGATGCCGAGCCTGTGGTGGCGAACGCCCTGCGGGAACTTCAGGGAGCCAGACCTTCGGAAGGAGGGCGATCGGGGGGCACACAGGGGTCACCTCTCCCGGGACGTCTTCCCCTGACCGCATCCCGCAATGAAGTTTACGAGGACCGACACGTCCAGCCGATCACGACATCGCTGCGCGGATTGCGGATTGCGGTCAGTTCGGCCGATCGAGCCTGGCGGCAGATGATGCAACGCCTGGTGCAGGGGCAGCAGGGAACTGTGATCGACGGATCCACGCCCGGTCGACTGCCCGGCGGTGATCAACCGCAGGTACTGCTGTGGGATGCCGATCCCATCTGCCCCGAACGCCGGGAGGACCTCGCCCGTTGGCGCAGGGCTTATCCCGGGCTGCGCGTCATGGCCTTTGTCGGCTTTCCCCGTGTCGACCAGGTGGAGGAACTGCAACGGTGGGGGGCTACCCGGGTCTGCTCGAAACTGTCTCCCCTCGCCGAATTGGTCGCCGCGGTGGCCGACCTGGCCCGTCGGGGGTAGACCTGCCGCGGCTCGCGGAACCGGTCGTGCGCCGATTTCTCCCCGGGGGCCGTTCCCGCCGGGCATCCCCGCCGGACACTTGCCCCCGGGCATTTCCCGAAAGGCTTCCTCCTGAATTCGCGGAGAGTGGGGGGTTGAAATGACCGGCGGTCTTCCGATAATCGCAGATGAGGCTGGGTGAAGTCTGCAGTTGTCCGGCCGGGGACACGATTCGTTTCCGATGACGTTTGGAGGATCGTGCGATGTCGCGCCTGCTGGTGTTGGGGGCCGGAAAAATCGGTCGGATGATCGCGCGGTTCCTCGTGGATGCCGGCGACTATGAGGTCTGCGTGGCCGATGTCGATGCCGGAGCACTCGACCGACTGCGGCAGCAGATTCCGGGCCTGGAGACGACACCGATCGACGCCGGCAGCCGAGAGGCCCTGATCGCTGCGATGACCGGCCGCGACGCAGTGATCTCGGCACTCAGTTTTCATTTCAATCCGCTGGTGGCCGAGGCGGCACTCGTGGCAGGGGTGAGTTACTTCGACCTGACAGAAGACATTGCCACCACGCGTGCCGTGCGGCTGGTCGCGAGGGATGCGCGGGAGGGCCAGATCTTCATGCCGCAGTGCGGCCTGGCCCCCGGATTTGTCTCGATTGCCGCCGCACACCTGGCCACCTGGTTCGACCAGCTCGATTCGGTGCGGATGCGGGTGGGGGCGCTGCCGCTGTATCCCTCGAATGCGCTGAAGTACAACCTCACCTGGTCGACCGATGGGCTGATCAACGAGTACTGCAACCCGTGCGAGGCGATCCACGAAGGCCGGCGGGTCGAGCGGTTGCCGCTGGAGGGAGTCGAGGAATTCTCGCTCGACGGGGTGCGCTATGAGGCGTTCAACACCTCGGGGGGACTGGGAACACTCTGCGAAACCCTGGAGGGGCGGGTGCAGACGCTCGATTACAAGACAATCCGCTACGTCGGGCATCGTGACCTGGTCGATTTTCTGCTGAATGACCTGCGGCTGCGGGAACGTCGCCCGTTGCTGAAACAGGTGTTGGAGCAGGCCATTCCCATCACCTTTCAGGATGTGGTCGTGATCTTTTGCACGGTGACCGGAATCCGCCGCGGACGGTTTGTGCAGCACAGTGATGCCCGGAAGATCTATCACCAGGTGATTGGTGGCGAGGTGTGGAGTGCCATCCAGGTGACCACGGCCGCCGGGATCTGTGCCGTGGTGGACCTGCACCGGCAGGGCCGGCTTGCCGAACGGGGGTTCGTGCGGCAGGAGCAGATTGCTCTGCCCGAGTTCCTGTCGAACCGCTTTGGCCGGCATTACGTGCCTGTGTCCACGGGCATGGTCCCGGTCGATGTCGCGCGGACCGAAGACGAGGTGCCACGATGAATTCTGAGGTACGCAAGGCATTGCAGCAATTGTCCGTTCCGGACGATCTCGCCAGCCTGGGGGGCATGGAGGGGAGCCGGGCGCTGGCGGGTCGGGGCCCGGGATTGATTTCCCGTTCCCCCATCGATGGCAGCCGTCTGGTGGAGTTGCGGACCCTCGACGCAGACGCCGTGGATGCGGCGGTAACGCAGTCGGCGGCGGCATTTCGTTCGTGGAGACTGGTGCCGGGGCCGCGACGGGGCGAACTGGTGCGACGGTTTGGCAGCCTGGTGCGACAATTCCAGGAACCGCTGGCCACCCTGATTACCCACGAGGTGGGAAAGATCATGGCCGAGGCCCGCGGGGAAGTGCAGGAGCTGATCGATATCTGCGACTTCGCAGTCGGGCTGAGTCGCCAATTGCACGGGCTGACCATCGCCAGCGAGCGTCCCGGTCACCGGCTGATGGAGCAATGGCATCCTCTGGGGCCGGTGGGGGTGATCACGGCGTTCAATTTCCCGGTGGCGGTCTGGGGCTGGAATGCGATGCTGGCCCTGGTCTGCGGCGACAGTGTGCTCTGGAAACCATCCGAGAAGGCGCCGCTCTGCGCCCTCGGAACCCAGGCCCTGCTGGGACAGGTGCTGGACGGGTTCGAAGAGGCGGCGGCCGGGCTGTCTCAGGTGTTGCTGACCGGGGATCGCGAAGTGTCCCGGCGGTTGGTGGATTCTGCGCACGTGCCGTTGATCTCGGCCACCGGCAGCGTCGCGATGGGACGGGATGTCGCCCAGCGGGTCGGGGCCCGCCTCGGGCGCAGCCTGCTGGAGCTGGGGGGGAACAATGCGGCCATCGTCGCCCCCACGGCCGATCTGGGGCTGGCGATTCGCTCCATTGTGTTTGGTGCGGTGGGGACGTGTGGACAACGCTGCACGACGCTGCGGCGGTTGATTGTGCATGAGTCGCGCAGGGAGGAAGTCTGGCGGCAGTTGCAGGCGGGTTATGCACAGCTGCCGATCGGACATCCGGGAGAGGCGGGGACTCTCGTGGGACCGCTGATCGATGAAGCGGCCCTGGCGGCGATGCAGCAGGCCCTGCAGGCTGCCCGCGACCAGGGAGGCCAGGTCTGGGGAGGCGAGAGTTTGAATGCGGGGCGGCCGGGGGGCTGCTACGTGCGCCCTGCCTTGGTCGATATCGCGGCGTCGGCCCCCATCGTTCAGCAGGAAACCTTCGCGCCCATCCTGTACGTGCTCACCTACCGCGACTTCCAAGAGGCGATCGCCCTGCAGAATGGAGTGCCGCAGGGTTTGTCGTCCGCGATTTTCACCACCGACCTGCGGGAGGCGGAACAGTTTCTGTCACCCGCCGGTTCCGACTGTGGACTGGCGAACGTGAATACGGGAACCAGCGGGGCCGAGATTGGCGGGGCGTTTGGCGGAGAGAAAGAGACCGGGGGAGGGCGGGAGTCGGGTTCCGATGCCTGGAAGAACTACATGCGGCGAACCACCAATACCATCAACTATTCGAGTCAATTGCCCCTGGCCCAGGGGATCCGGTTTGACGTTCTGGGGTGACGACCACCAGGCCGAATTCGTGAAAGGCCAGCTCGACGGTCGGGTTTCAAACGACTCTGTGGGATGGCGAACCTGTGGGCGACCACCAGATGGTGGTCCCCGTGCTGAGGTGGGTCGGGAGGTCGATCGAATCGCGAATGCTTGATGGAGAACTGGGAGGGCTGGTGGATTGGGGCGGTTCGGGGAAACTCCTTGGTCTTGACGCATTTGGAGGGGAGTCGTATATCGCCTTCCCCACTCGGGGTTCCCTTCCGGATCTCCCACTCAATTCTCACCTCCTTCCCGTGGCCTGATCTGCGCGGTCGACGTCTGCGGATCGGGTTGCAAGGATGCTTTCCCCATGTTTCAGAACAGCCACGGACGGTTGTGCCGATCGAGTGTCAATCCGGTGCGGCAGGGGCCCACTCGCTGGTCGCGGATGGTCTGGGTGGGGCTGCTGGTGCTGGGCTGCCTGACGCAGGATGGCTGTCAAAAGATGCGATTGCGGGCACAAAAGCCCGACTCCGATGAGGTCGAAGAGGTCAAGACCCGCTCGCTGAGTTATATCGGCGACCAGGTGGCGGTAACCGGGTTGCACCAGATCCAGATTGAATCGGTCGGGCTGGTGGTCAATCTCGATGGGACGGGGGGCGATTCGCCTCCGTCGCTGTACCGCCGATTGTTGATTGAAGACATGCAGAAGCGCGGGGTGCGCAGTCCCCAGTCGCTGCTGCAGGATCCCAATTCCACCCTGGTGGTGGTCCGGGCCACGCTTCCTCCCGCGATTCGTGTGGGGGAACGGTTTGATGTGGAAGTGGCCATTCCCGAGGCGAGCGATGCCAGCAGTCTGCGGGGCGGCTACCTGCTGGAAGCCAACCTGGCCGAGCAGGCGATGGTTCCGGGCAAGGGACCCAAATCGGGGCACACCATGGGGAAGGCCGAAGGGCCGATTCTCGTTTCGACCGGTGACGTGGGCGAAGGCTCGAAGGCCTCGGTGCTGAAGCGCGGACGCATTCCGGGAGGCGGGGTGTATACCGGCGGACTGCTGAAGCAGGACCGGTTGCTGGGGCTGTACCTCAAGAATGAATTGCGGGGTGGTCGGCAGACCGAACGGATCTCCGAGGCGATTGGCAGGCGATTCTTCGACATGGTCCAGGGACGCAAGGTCCCGATGGCGAAGGCGAAGACCGACCAGTACATCGAGTTGCGGGTTCCCGAGCGGTACCGCGAAAACTACATGCACTACCTGTCGGTGATCCGGGCGATTGCGATCAACGAATCAACCGTCGAGCAGCGCGAGCGGATGGAACGCCTGCGGCGGAAGTTGTTCACCCCCGAGTCGGCAGGCCGGGGGGCACTGGAGCTCGAGGCGATCGGCTCGGCCGAGGCCAAGCTGATTCTGCGTGAAGGGGTCCAGCACCCGAACGCCGAAGTGCGGTTTTACGCGGCCGACGCGCTGGCCTACATGGGAGATGCCCACGGAGCCAGGGTGCTCGTGGATGCGGCCCGTGACGAGCCTGCCTTCCGGGTGTTTGCCCTGGCGGCCCTGGCGACCCTCGACCGCGATCGCGAGACAATCGAGTCGCTCCGCGGCCTGATCACCCAGCCCACGGTCGAAGAGAAAGAGGGAAATCGGAAGGAAGTCTGGAGTGCCGAAACCCGCTACGGGGCATTCCGCGCCCTTGAGACGATCGACCGCAATCACGAGATCGTGAAGGGGGAATCGATCTATGGCGATTCGGTCCTGCGCAGCCTGGAGACACCCGATGGTGAGAAGAAGAAGGGGAAGAAGCCCCGTCCCGAGTTCATGCTGCACCTGGTCGATTCGCCGGGCGAACCACTCGTGCACATGACCCGGCATCGCAAGTCGGAATTGGCGCTGTTTGGTGCCGACCAGAAGCTGCGGACCCCGCTGAGCCTGGAAGCGGGGCGAATTCTCGTGACCGCCCCGTCGGGAAGCGATGTGGTGACGGTCAGCCGGTTTGAGCCGGGCCGCGAATCGCAGCGTGTCCAGACCTCGACCCGCCTGGCCGACGTGGTTCGGGCGGTGGGCAAACTCGACGGCAGCTATCCCGACATCGCACAACTGCTGGTGATGGCCGAGAAGCAGTCGAACCTGGAAGGACGCCTCGAATTCGACGCCCTGCCCAAGGCGGGCCGGATCTACTACCGCGACAAGGTCGGGACGATTCCGGGCGAGCTGGCCCAGGGTGCGACCAAGGTCCGGGTTGGCAATGAAGAGCAGGCTCCGAACATCTTCCCGAGCCTCGCTCCGGTGAAGAAGAGCAAGGAAAAGTTCGCCGAAGGTCCCGTGGGATCGCCGGAAGACGAGGCGGCCAAAGAACTGGAATCGGTCGGAGATGGGTTCGAAAGCACGACCGCCAATGCCGACGACGACGACACGGCTGCCCCCCGCAAGCGGGGCCTGTTGAACCTGTTCCAGCGGAAGTGACGAGTGCGGCCGGTCCTGGGACCGGAGGTGGCGTGATGTCCTGGTCTGTTCCCATTCTTGAAGTTCGCATGGCGGTCCGATGCTGAAAGCGCTCGAACTGTTCGGCTTCAAGAGTTTTGCCGACCGCACCGCTTTTGACTTCGCCCCGGGAATCACCGGGGTCGTGGGCCCCAACGGCTCGGGCAAGAGCAACGTCGTTGATGCGATCAAGTGGATTCTTGGCGACCAGAGTCCCAAGAGCCTGCGTGGCAAGGAGATGACCGACGTCATCTTCAACGGGTCCACCAGCCGCAAGGCCGCCGGGTTCGCCGAGGCTCTGCTGACCTTTGACAATCGCCAGCGGATCCTGCGTCTCGATGCCGACGAGGTGGTCATTGGCCGGCGGATCTACCGCAGTGGTGAGGCCGAGTACCTCATCAACCGCATTCCGGCCCGGCTGAAGGACATCAAGGACCTCTTCCTGGGGACCGGTGCGGGGACTGCGGCCTACAGCATCATCGAGCAGGGGCGCGTCGACCAGTTGCTGCAGGCGAGCAACACGGCCCGGCGGACGGTGTTTGAAGAGGCCGCCGGCATCAGCCGGTTCAAGGTGCGCAAGGTGGATGCCGAGCGCAAACTCGAGCGTGTCGCGCAAAACCTGCTGCGACTCACCGACATCGTCAAGGAAGTCGAAACCCAGCTCAACACCACCCGCAGCCAGGCGTCCAAGGCAGCGAAGTACCGCGAATACACACAGGAATTGCGGGCCCTGCGCGCCGGATCGGCGGCGGATGATCATCGCGAGCTGACCGACCGCCTCGTCCACCTGCAGTTGGAACGCGAACGCTGGACCGCCCAGGTCGAGACCGTGCGCGCCGAGGCCCTGGCTGTTGAAGAACAGCAGCGCTCGTACCAGGGGGAACTGACGGTCGCCGAAGACCGGCTGCGCGGTGCCGAGCGGGCTGAGGGAGAACACCGCGAACTGGTCGCCCGGCATGAGGCGACGCTGCGGCACCAGGCAATGCGGCTCCAGGAGCTGGATGGCGAGTACCAGCGGCTGGATGAGCAGCAGCGCGAACTGGCGCAACGCGCACAGCAGGTGGCAGGCGAGCTCGAACAGACGGTGGCGGACCTCAGTGCCTTCGGCGGTGAAGTCGAACGCCGCCAGCAGGCGATCGATCTTGCCGCCCAGGAGGCAGCCGAGGCGTCGGCACGGTTGGCCCGCCTGCGGGAAGAGCGTGAATCACGCCAGACGTCGATCCTGGCGGCGGTCCGCCAGATCTCGGCGGTCAACAGTCGGGCGGCCGCCCAGACGGCCCAGTGTGATCAGCGGACACGGGCCCTGGACGAGCTGCGTGCCCAGCGCGACGCCGCCACGGCACGGTGGGAAGAGGTCGCGGCCGATTATGCCCATCGCAAACAGGTGCTCGAGGCGGCGGTTGAGGCACTGGCCCAGTTGCGGACCAGGCAACAGCAGTCGCAGGCCCGGCGGGGCGTCCTGCAGGCCGACCAGGCCGAATTGCTGCAGGCCATCTCGGCGGCCCGCGAGCAGCGGGCCTCGTTGCTGGCCCGGCGGACCCTGCTGGAAGAGTTTGAACGCCGACAGGATGGCGTCGGGGTGGGAGTGCGGGAGATCCTGGGACTCGCCGCCCAGGGATCGGGCCCCCCATGGAATCATGTGCTCGGGCATGTGATCGACCTGGTGGAGTGCGAGATCGACAATGCGGCCCTCGTCGAGGTTGCACTGGGATCGCGGGCCCATTTTGTGGTCCTCGATGATGTCGGTCCCCTGCTGTCGTCTTTGCGGAGCGGCAACTGCCGGATTTCCGGTCGGGTCGGGTTCCTGGTGCTGCCCCAGCCGGGTGGCGACGACACGGCACGGCTCGAATCGCAGACCGAGCGGAACAGCATCGACCTCGCACAGTATGCCGGGGTGGTGTGCCGTGCCGACGCCCTCGTCCGCACCAACAATGCCATTCCGGGACTGGCCGCCCACCTGCTGGCAGACACCTGGGTGGTCCGCAGCCTGGAGGTGGCAACCCAGTTGCTCCCCGTGACCGGTTCGCGATGCCGGTTCGTCACCCTGCAGGGAGAACTGCTGGAGGGGAATGGCAATCTCACGATGGGAAGCCTCGCGGGAGAGTCGACGACGATTTCCCGCAAGAGCGAACTGCGGACGATTCGCAGCGAATTGTTGAAGGCCGACCGACAGATCGCCACCTCCGAGCAGGGGCTGGCGCGCGTGCAGGCCGAACAGGCTGCCCTGGCGGGTGACGAATCGCAGTTGCAGTTTGATGCCGATCTCGCCGCCCACCACCTCTCCGAGCAACGGTCGGGATTCTCGGCCGCTGAACTCGAACTGCAGCGGGCGCAGCAGGTGCTGGCGCACATGGACTCGGAAGAGTCGCGGCTGGTGTCGCAACTGGAAGAACTGCGTCCCTCCGCCGAAGCGGCCGCCCGCGAACTCGCGGAGGCCGAAGCAGAGCAGGAACGTCTCCAGGCCGAGTTGCAGGAGTTTGACCGGCAACTCGCAGGCTGTGAAGAGGCGTCGCGCGAGACTCGCGAACGCCATGCCCGCGAACTGCGTGATCTGACCCGGTTCGAAGAGCGGTTGCAGAACCTGCAGCAGTCCCGGTCGCGACTCGACCAGGAACGGTTCCAGCGCGACCTGCAGCACGACGAGGCCGAGCGCCGGTTCCAGTCACTCGCCGCCCGCCGCGAACAGATCGAGGCGGAAGTCATCCGGACGGAACATGCCCTCGGTGAGTTGCAGGCCCATCAGGCCGAGCTGGCCGAGGCGACCACCGTCGCCCGTCAGGCCCAGGAAGTGGCACGTGGCCGACGGGGCGAACTCGCCGACCGCGACCTGACCCTGCGACACGAACTGCGCACCGCGCAGGAAGCATTGCACACGCTGCAGATGCAGGAGGCGGAAGTCCGGCACCAGTTGGCCAGCGTGGCCGACCGCCTGCGGGATGAATTCCAGCTCGAAATTGACGAGGTGCTGGCCGAGGGACTGTCGGCCCGCGCGGCGATCCGTCAGTCACCGTCGGTCGATGGCGAGCCTGGCGAGCGGCACGAAGCGGCTGCCGAGGCCCAGGCGGGCGACGAGGTCGATCCCGCGGTCGAACGCCAACAGATCGAAGAGCAGATCAACCGGTTGCGGCGGAAGATCAAGCAGTTGGGGCACGTGAATGCCGACAGTCTCAAGGAACTTGATGAATTGGAAAGCCGGTTCGCCCGGCTGAGCGGCCAGCTGCAGGACCTGCTGGAGGCGAAATCGTCCCTGGAAGAGATCATCCGCCGGATCAATTCCGAAAGCCGGCGGATCTTTCTCGACTGCTTCAACGAAATCCGCAAGAACTTCCAGGAACTGTTCCGCAAGCTGTTCGGCGGCGGCGAGGGGGATGTGATCCTCGAGAACCCCGACGACGTGCTCGAGTGCGGGATCGATGTGGTCGCCCGCCCTCCCGGAAAAGAACTCCGCAGCCTGACGCTGTTGTCGGGTGGAGAAAAAACCATGGCCGCCGTGGCCCTGCTGCTGGCCATCTTCAAGAGCAAGCCGAGCCCGTTCTGTATTCTCGACGAAGTCGATGCGGCCCTCGACGAGGGGAACGTCAACCGCTACCTGAATGTGATCCGGGAATTCCAGGAGTGGACGCAGTTCATCGTGGTGACGCACAACAAGCGGACCATGTCGGGGGCCGACGTGCTGTATGGCGTGACCATGGAAGAGGCGGGTATTTCCAAGCGGATGTCGGTCCGTTTCGAAGACATCAGCGAAGACGGCAACTTCAAGGTCGCCGCGTAACCACGGGGTCGACCCGGTCTTCCCTGGCAAAAGTTCGGTGTCGCCCCGCCTTCCCGGGTCCCGGTTCCCCACGTCGAGTCCTCGGGCAGTCTGTACGTCCGTCCTGCGGTGGGATTGGGGCTGAGTGCCCGCACAACGTCCGGGCCGGGACAGCGCGTTGTGGCCGGCACCCCGGTTACAGTCGCGCCGGTCGGGTGGGAGAACGGTGGGCAGTGGCATTCCGGAATCACATCACCGCGGGGTGCGTGGAGGTTTGGCCCGGCCAGACGTTACTGTGATAGGGCCCGGCGGCACCCGCGGATCAGGGAGGCTGTCGCGGCTGATGGTTTTTCCCCACCGGGTTGGTCGCTGGTCAGCCTGGTCCCCCTGCAGAACAGCCAGGCCGGTCATGTCACAGGCGATTGTCAATCCCGAGGAACTGCGGCGGTTTGCCCTCGGACTCAAGAAATTCAATGGCGGACTGGTCGACCAGCTGGCCAGCCTGTCGGGACAACTCGAGTCGTTGAGTGCCACCTGGCGTGACCAGGAGAACCAGCGGTTCACCGAGGAGTTCCGCCGCAACCTGCAGGGCATGGCCCGGTTCATCGAGACCAACAACCAATACATCCCGTTCCTGCTCCGCAAGGCCGAGCGGATCGACGAATACCTGCAGCAGCGCTGAACAAGACCTCCGTCGGCGTGGCCCGCCGCCTGCTGCCCGCGAGACCTGTGCGAACCATCGATGAAAGGCCGGGGAGATGGCCGAGTTTGCGAATGTGGAGTCGGTTGAGGCGATTGCCCGGTTTCGGGTCGCCCTGATCCAGTTTGAAGAAGAGACGACGGGGGCACTCGACCAGCTCGAGCGGCAGGCGCAGAAATTCCTGCACTGGCTGGAGTCCGACTCGGCCAGCTACTGGCGGCTGGAGGTGCTGCGCTGTCACGAGAAAATCAGCCGGGCACGCTCGGCTCTCGACACCGCGATGATGCGCAAGACCAACGACTTTCGCCCCGCCTGCATCGAAGAAAAAGACAACCTGCGGCTCGCCAAAGACCGACTGTACCAGGCCGAAGTCAAGACCGAAAAGGTCCGTCGCTGGGCGCGATTGGTCCGGGAAGAGGTCGAAGAATACCGGGGCAGGCTCAATCGCCTGCGGGATTGCCTGGGGGTTCAGGTCCCCCGCGGCCTGGCGGTGCTCGACCGGACGCTGCGGGCACTGGAGAAATACACCGAGTTGGCACCTCCCCCCGCCGATGTCTCGGCCAATGGCCACTCGCCCGGCGAGGAGTCCATCTCCTGGAACGAATCGGCCAGCCCGCCGGTGACTCCCGTCGAACCGGTCCCCCCCGGAGACAGTCGCGCCGAGGATGTCACGGGAACGCCCCCCCTCCCCGCGGGCCAGGGGAGCCCGAGTGATCGCGAGGCCGGTTCCGAAAACGCATCGCACACACGGGCGACCGAACCGATGTCGAAACAAACTCCAGTCACCGACGCGACCGGATCGGAACGGGAACCGGGACAGGAGGGGGGGCAATGAGTGCGGGAGATTTGAACAGCGGAATTGGTCAACTGCAGGACTCGCTCGAGAAACTGCAGGCGGTGTGGTCCGAGACCCGACAGGAGTGGCGCGATGCCAACAGCCGACATTTCGAGCAGGAATTCCTCCGGCCCATCGCCCTGGAATTCTCGCAGGCGTACACTGCCATCCAGCGACTGTCCGACGTTCTCAAGCAGGCGGAGCGAGATTGTGAGCCCTGGTGATACACGGGGAGAAGGCGAGAATTCTCCCGACGGGGGAGCCCTGGCCGAAAGTTCGCTCTCACAGGCGGTGGTCTCGCGCCTGCAGCGCGGCATTGCCGATCGTCAGCGGCTGGAAGAAGAATTGGCGCATCTCGATGCGACCACCGACCGGCAGGCCCAGTGGCGATTCGCCCACCGGCTGCAGGAACTGGCCGACGAACTGCAACAGCGCGTCACGGAACGGGAAGCGACGCTCGAGACCGCCCGGGCCGGCCTCGATGCCGACCTGGCCGCCACCCAGGCCCGCATCGCATCTGCCCACGCCGATGCCGAGGCCGCCCTCAACGAGCGATTGGCGGCCGCGCAGCAGCGGGCCGAGGCGAAATTCCAGGAAAACAACTGGCTGCTGAGTTCGGTGACGGCCGAGGATTCGTCCGAGAATCCGGTGGCGCAGTTCGAACGGCTGCAGTTGCAGGCCGAGCAGTCGCGCGAAGCGCTGCAGCAGGCCGACCAGGGGCTGGACGGTGCTCTCGCCCGGGTGACCGCACTGGTCGAAGCCCGGCGGGGTCGCCTGGAAGAGCCCCTTCCCGCCATCGCACTCCCCCGCGACAAAGAGTCGCTGGCCAACCTGGTGACCGAGTCACTGCAGTCGGCAACCACCGCCTGTGACCAGCTCGAACGCGAGGCGGTTCCCCAGTTGCTCGTGGGAAGTCGCCCCTGGCTGTTGATGCTGGTGGTGTTGGCCGGGGCCTTCGCGGCCGGCTGGTTTCTGGTGGATCCCCATTGGATCTCCGCCGGCATGACGCGGGGGGCTGAGTTTGCCGCGATCATTGCCGGAGGAGCGGTCGCCTTCGCCCTGCTGTTCTGGATGAGTGTCTGGTTCACCGCGCAGCCCACCCTGGCGACAGCGGCCGAGAAGGTGCAGCAGGCGCGGTCCAACGCCACGGCCGCCTGGACCGCCTGGCAGAAGCTGGCAGACCGCGAATTGGCCCAGGCCGGGGCGCAGGCCCAGGCCCGTCAGGCGGCCCTCGAAGAACGACGGGGCAGGAGCCTGCGGAAGTTTGCCGAGGAACGGGATCGGGCCCTGGCCGAGAGTGCCCAGTCGCACGCCGCCGAGCTGTCCCGGCTCGTCCAGCAGCGTGATCGTGACCTGCGCCAGGCGATCGAGCGGCAAAACGCCGAGTTGCTGTCGGCCGAGTCGGCCTGCCGTCGCGATACGGCCCTCGCCCGCCGCCAGCACGACGAAGCCATCACACAGTTGAAGCGCGATTTTGAAACGGGACAGGCATCGGCAGTGCAGCGGCAGGGACAGGTCCGCGACCTGGCCGAGGCCACCTGGCAGAAAACACGGGACGATCTGCAGGGAACGATTCGCCGGTGGGAGCAGCAGCGTCCCCCGGCTGGCGGGGACCTCGAACGGGTCCTGCAGGCGACCTGGAGCACTCCGGCCGAGCCGCCGCGGCATGGCTTGCGCCTGGGAAGCGATTTTCTGCGCCTGGCCGACTGGCCGGGGGGAACCCCCGTGACCGGCACGGGCGAATCGGATCCGGGGGACGTGAGCTGGCCGTCGATCTGGCCGTTTCCCGGAGGTCCGGCACTGCTGCTGAAAGGGGAGGGGGCGGGCTTCCAGGGAGCGATTGGTGTGCTGCAGCTGGTGATGCTGCGCATTCTCGCCACGTTGCCACCGGGCGCCGTGCGGTTCACCGTGTTCGACCCAGTCGGGCTGGGTGAGAATTTCGCCGCCTTCATGAACCTGGCCGATCACGACGAACTGCTGATCACGCACCGCATCTGGACCGAGCCCGTGCAGATGGAGGCCCAACTCGCCAAGCTGACCGAGCACATGGAGACGGTCTTCCAGAAATACCTGCGAGACGAGTTCGCTTCGATTGAAGACTACAACCGGCAGGCGGGCGAAGTGGCCGAGCCCTATCGCGTGCTGGTGATTGCCGGTCTCCCCGCCGGGTTTGGCGAACGGGCCCTGCAGCGGTTGCAGAGCATCATCTCGAAGGGGGCCCGCTGCGGTGTCGCCACACTGCTGGCCTGCGACACCCGGCTCCCCCGCCCGCACGGCTTTGACCTGGGATCGCTCGAAGAGCTGTCAACCGTGCTGGAGTGGTCCGACAATCGCTGGATCCACCGGCAGCCGGGGATCGACGGGGTCGAGTTGCGTCCCGATCCGCTCCCTCCCCCCACGACGGTTGTGGCGCTGGTGAGACGTCTCGGGGAGTTGTCCCGCAACATGCGGCGTGTGGAAGTTCCCTTCCGCCGCATCGCGCCGCAGGCGCAGGACTATTGGACCGAAGACAGCCGGTCGCAGGTGCGGGTGCCACTCGGGCGGGCGGGAGCCACCCGGCTGCAGTACCTGCAACTGGGCAAGGGGACCAGCCAGCACGTGCTGGTCGCCGGCAAGACCGGGTCGGGGAAGTCGACCCTCTTGAACGTGATCATCACCGATCTCGCCCTGCGGTACTCACCCGACGAGCTCGAGTTCTACCTCATCGACTTCAAGAAAGGGGTGGAGTTCAAGACCTACGCGACACACCAGCTCCCCCACGCCCGGGCGATTGCCATCGAGAGTGACCGGGAATTCGGGGTCAGCGTGCTCGAACGGCTGGATGGCGTGCTGCGCGAACGGGGGGATCGGTTCCGTGCCGCCGGCGTGCAGGACATCGCCGCGTTCCGCAACCAGAATGCGGGCGAACGCATGCCCCGCGTGCTGCTGATCGTCGATGAGTTCCAGGAATTCTTCGTCGAAGATGACCGCTATTCGCAACAGGCCATGCTGCTGCTCGACCGCCTGGTGCGGCAGGGGCGGGCCTTCGGCATCCACATCCTGCTGGGGTCACAGACGCTGGGGGGCTCGTACTCGCTTCCCCGCACCACCATCGGCCAGATGGCCGTGCGCATCGCCCTGCAGTGCAGCGAGGCAGACGCCCACCTCATTCTCTCGGAAGACAACTCGGCCGCACGCCTGCTGAACCGGCCCGGCGAGGCGATCTACAACGATGCCAACGGTCTCATCGAGGGGAACAGTCCCTTCCAGGTGGCGTGGCTCGGTGATGATCAGCGCGATGAATACCTCGATGCGGTCGTGGAACTGGCCAGGCAGAAGGGGCTGCGGTGCCCCGATCAGGCGGTCTTTGAGGGGAACATCCCCGCCAATCCCCTGCGGAATGCCGCCTGGTGTGCCGCGACCCGTGTGACGGCCACCGCGGCTGCCGGGGCCGAAGGGGACCTGCCACCCCGATTCTGGCTCGGGGAATCGGTCGCGATGACCGGGCCGGCACAGATGGAGTTTCCCCCCCGTTCGGGAACCAACCTGTTGCTGGTGGGGCAGGATGCCCAATTGGCGCTCGGGATCCTGGTGAATGCCGTTCCCGCCCTGCAACCCTCCGGGACGTCGTCCCGAGTGCTGCTGCTGGCTGGAGATGCCGATTCCCGTGGCAGTGCCCGCTGGAGCGATTTGCTTGCCTGCCTGCCATCAGCCCCCGAGCTGCTCGGGCCCACGCAATCGGCCCGGGGATTGCAGGAATTCGCCACCGAGCTGCAGCGTCGCCAGGACGAGGGCAACCCGGGAGCCGCGTGGTTCCTCGTGATCGACGACCTCGCCCGATTCCGCGACCTGCGGCGGGGGGATGACGACTATGGGTTCGGCGGGCTGGATCGTTCGGCCACGACGACTCCCGCCCAGCTGTTCGCCAGCCTGCTGAAGGATGGCCCGGCCCTGGGGCTGCATGTCATCGCGTGGTGCGATTCGTACAACAACGTCGAACGCTGGCTGGGACGCCAGCAGTTGCGGGAGTTTGGAATGCGGGTCCTGTTCCCGATGTCGGCGACCGACTCGAGCAATCTGATGGACTCCCCGGCGGCCTCCCGGCTGGGTGCGAATCGGGCGATCGCCTTCTCGGAAGAACGTGGGATCTCGGAAAAGTTCCGCCCGTACGGACCTCCCGGGTCCGCCTGGCGAAACTGGTTCCTGGGGAAGGAGTCCCCACCAGTCGAGTCCACGTCGCCCCAGCCCGTCGCCGAATCGGCCAGCCCCCCCGAGACTCTCGACATCAGCGAGTTCCGCATCTCCTGATGGGTGACTGGGAAGGCTGGGGGCTCTGCGGCGCATGGCGTTGTCGGAGGTCCAGTCGCTTGCCAGCCCTCACTGGCTGCCAGATCTTGCCCAGTTGTACGAGTTTTCGCTACAACCCCAGCCTGCCGTCGTGAGCAGACGTTCCCACAGTGAAGGTGGCCTCGGCACAGTCTCGGGGCTTCTGCGGGAGACCGGCGGCAGAACGAGCACGGATTTGGCAAGCCAGTGCGTGTCCCGGTTCCCGTGGGGGAACTTGCAGGAGCGTGCTGGTCACCACAGCACCAGTTTGGCACGGATGTCATGCTGCAGAGAATTGCGTTGCGACTGGCCCACCCCGCAGGGGCGTTGATTCGGGGTTCCCAGCTGGGACGAGTGGCCACTGGCCTGGGGGCTGGCGCGGTGCTGATGCTGGTTTGCCTCCAGTGGATGATCGGGTTGGGAATCGGAACGATTTCCACGCTGTCACTGGGGATGGCAGTCGCGACCGGGATGTGTGTGGGACTGGTGGTTCCACTCCCGAATGCAGTCCGCACACGGTTGTGGAGCCGACTGGCCGGTTTGGTGGCCCTGTTGGCGATCGCCGCTGGTTCCCCGGTCGTGCTGGCGCTGGTCACCGACGGGTTGTGGAATTCGGGACGTCTCGCGGGTGAGGTCACCGTGGCCCAGGTGGCCTGGTTCTGGTGTGCCGCCCTGGGATTCGTCGGGCTTCCCGCCGCGATCTCGGCCTGGCTGGTCCGCTGCACGGGACCCATCACGTCGGTCCGCAGCGATGCACTCACCCTGTCGGGCATGGCACTCGGGGTGTTGTTGCAGGGAGCGATTCTCGCTCCTGCACTGGGACTGACCTCGGCCACCCTCGCGATTTGCGGCCTGGCAGTCGTCGTCGTTGCGGCGGATTGTTGGCACAAGCGGCGGAATGCCTTTGTCGAGTCGGCCTTGGAACTGGCCGATGCTGCCAGCCTCTCCTGGGAACCTGGTCTCGCGGCACTGGGCTGTCTCGGTGCGGGCGTGGCCCTCGTCGCACAGTCGGAACTCTGGGCCCACGTGGGGCCGCTGACTGTGAATACCGTTGTGGGGATTTCTGCCGGCGCAATCGCCGGAGCGGCATTGGGCCTGGCCTGGGGACGATGGCTGCGTCCCACCAAAACCACCCTCCTCGCCGCGGCGGGTTGGCTCGTGCTGAGCACCCTGGGGTTGGCTCTCGTCTTTCCGGCCGTCCTGCGGTTCCAGTTGGCGTTGAACACCAGTGGTCTGGCGATGACCTCGCAGACCGCCTTCCGTCTGCTGGGCCCGGCCCTCTGCGCATTCGGTCTCGTCGGTTCGGCAACTCTCTGGCTGACGGCTGCGAGTGCCGCAAGTTGGGGAGAACGTGGATGGCAGATCGCGGCAGTTCTCGCCAGCCTGGCGGGCTGCCTGTTGGGAATGATCGTCCTGCCGTTGGTCTCGGGTCCGCAGGTGCTGCTGACCGCCGTCGCCGTCTCGATCGTGGGGTTGGCATTTCCCACCGCCTGGCGCTTGCGGGACAACCTGAGGACATCATCCGTTCGCTGGGTGGGAGTGGCTGTGGCCGCACTGATGTTCCTCGGCGTTGTTGTTCCTCACCGCTACGATCCCGCCCGGGCCGCCCGGATCGCCTTCAGCTCGCAGGCGCTGTCGGCCTATGCGGCCGGGGTCGAACTGCCGCAGCTTCCCTGGCTCGATGACGCCCGCCTGATGGAGCAGGTCCGTGGCCGGGGTGGTGTCTACACCGCCTGGAAATACGCCGGTCACCAGGTCCAGATCCGGCAAAATGGCATTCCCAAGGGAGTGCTTTCAACCCGTCCCGATCTCTTTCCCCGGCACCCGTCCGACACGCTGGCGGCCGTGCTGCCCCTCGCCCTGCATGAGCGTCCCCGCCGGATGGTGCTGCTGGGACTCTCGAGCGGCGAAACACTCTCGGTCGCGCTTCAGCATCCGCTGGAACGGATTGTCTGTGTGGAAGCGGACCGGGCACTCGTGGATCTTGTCCGGCAGGTGCAGGGCACGGCGGCGTCAGAGGAGGCCGAGTCTGCGGTGCTGGCCCGCGAGAAACTCACCCTGCAGTCGGTCGATCCGCTGACCGGGCTGGCGGCTGAGACCGAACCGGCCGATGTGATTGTCTCGCTTCCCGATTCGCTCTCGCAGTTGCAGTCGCAGTCGGCCTACACCCGCGAGTTTTACACGCTGGTCTCCCGTCGGTTGGCAGACGAGGGGATCTTCTGCCAGCGGGTCCAGATGTTCGACTATGGTCCGGTCGGATTGAGGACCGTGCTGCAGACGATGCAGCAGGTGTTTCCGCAGGTGATGCTGCTGGAAGGGGCCCCGGGCGAGTTCCTGTGCCTGGGGACACGGTCGGAGGAAGGCTTCGTGCGCGGACGGTTGGTGGCCCGGTGCGAGACGACCCATGTCCGCAACCTGCTGGGCCAGGCGGGCTTCGACTGGTCTGCTCTCTTTCAATTGCCGGCACTCGATCCCGAAGCGATTCTCGCGTTCTGTGACGGGGCGGCCACTCCCGCGAATGAGGCTGGCCAGGGCTGGCTGGCACTGGGCATGCCGCGGGAACTGATCCGCTGGGGGAACAAGGTCTCCGAAACCCAGTCGGCCCTGTCGCCGCTGGCCTCGCAGTTGCAGACGTGGCTGCCCGGGGGAAGCGGATTGGCCACGCTCGAACGACGGGCGGGCGAAGTCCAGTCGCAGCAGGACCTCATGGCCCGTTTCACGAACCAGTACTGGGCCTACCGGGCGACCCTGCGCGACCAGGTGAGCAAGAAGTCGCGGACGCAACTGCAGCCGGTGACGCTCGAAGAACAGCGCCGGATGCATCCCGAAGATCGACGCCGCCTGGCGTATTTCGAAGTTCTGGGACGGGCGGTCAAGACCCACCGCCTGGAAGACATCGAACGCCTGTCGCTGTTCGAGAACCCCTACGATCCCCTCGTCAGCTACTTCCTGCACCAGGAGGCGGCCGAATTGCTGCGGGCTTCGCCCGAGCGGGACGTCGTGCGCGAACTCGAACATCGCCTCCACGCAACGTGGTTCTCGTCCCCCCGGGATGCCTCCAGCCGGAATGTGATGGCGGCGCTCGAATTGCTGCGCGACCATCCCGAGTGTGCGTCCGACCCTGTGCAGCGTTGGGATGAGATGAATGGATTGCTGCAGGCTCTGCAGCGGCGGTGGAGTGTGCGGGCGCAGCTTCGGCCTTCGACCGCGCGGTCCCTCGTGGCCGATGCCGACCAGACCCTGCTCGCCGTCCACAAGACGTTCGAGACGATGGACCGACTGGCCCCGCAGGCGGGAATTCCCACCGCCGATTGGGAACTGCGCCGCGAAGTTCTCGACCAGACCCTGGTGCGGCTGGTGCAGTCGCAGAAGAACCAGTGGCTGCCGCAGGCACTCCGCCGGCGTCAGTTTGGCGTCGATGAGCCCGAGTCGCAGGAGGGGGGAGACTCGACCCAGCCCGCTCCGCAGCCGGTCTCTGTCCCGGAATCCGAAACCAGTGACTCCATCCCCGCCGACGTCGCCTCGCGCGACGACGACGAGTAACCCGCAGGCCGTCCATCGGCGGTGCGCTCCTCGGGATGTGAGTCGGGTGATGTCAGGTTCGGTGAAGCGGTCTTCGCTGGCGGTCGGAAAGTGTTGCTCGGCGAGAGATTCTCGATTGGTGATTCCCCGGAAAAACAGCCCCCTTACCGGTTGTCGGGTTCCGCCGGAGCGACAAATCGCGGAAGCAGTTCGTCGAGCAGCCAGCGGCGCTCGTCTTCGGGCAGGCGCGTGGGGGTCTCCCGGCCGGCGGTCACCAGGCGGGTCGCTTCGGTGTGAATGGCCTGCCGCAGTTCCACCGGCAAGGTCTGGAACTGCGGGGTCGAGACCAGCCAACTGAGCGGGTGACGCAACAGCCGGTTCTTGAGATCCAGTTGCCGCAGCGGGCGAAACGCCTCGGGCCCCGCCGATTCGAACCACGCCTGGTAGTCGGCTCTTCCCACAACCGGTCCCGGCAAGGCGGGTTCGTCCCACAGCAGCAGTGTGCGGACAAACCCGGGGAGTGTGTCGAGCGGCCTGTTCAGCAGTGACTCGTACCGCAACCGGGTCAACAGCGTCTGGAACCGAGTCTGGTGATCGTGGACCAGCAGCGCCACGACGTCGCTGGTCCCCTGCAGGTGCCGCCTGGTGGCCGCGGGCAACTCGGTCTCCCCCACGACAACCGCCGTTTCGGTCGCCTCAAACATCTGCCGGGAGGCCCTGGTCGTCAGGTTGCCACGATGGCGCGGCGGCAGGCGTTCTCCGGTGACATACCAGCCCCCCCATCGCCGCTCGTACGGCGTCGTGTGGTCGACCAGTGGCAGGCCCGATTCGGGTTTCCCGTCCGGAGAGGTGAACATCGAACGCAGCAGGTAGCCGGGCACCTGGCGGGTCGCTTCGGCGACATGGCAGGCCAGGCAGGACTCGGAACGACGGAACCACGGCTGTCGTTCGGCAGTGGTCTCGCCATCGCTGTTCGCTCGCTCTTTGGAGGCAGATCGATCGACCGGCGCGAGGTAAAACACCGGCCCCCGGGCGGGATCGATCGCGCTGATTTCGAGGTTGGGTCCTCCCGGGGTCCAGGCGACCGAGACTTCATCGTTGAAGTAGATGGCCCGCGGATTGGCCGGGGAGATCTGGTGCGATTGGCGCGCGTTGCGGGCAAACACCAGCAGTTGCGACGACTCGCTGATCTGCAGGGCCTCGAGAAGTCGCCGCAGCGTGATCGGGACTGGCAATTCCGTCAGTCCGTCATCGATCTGCCGCTGCAGTGTGGCGACGGGATTGCTGGTCGTTTCGAAGTACGCGATCGGTTGGGAGCGGTAGGGAAGGCGGGACTCTCCGTCTTCCGCCGCCAGCCGGCCAGTGGACCCCGCCAGCAGCCAGGCGATCAGTGGCCCCAGCAGCCACCCCCGCATCGGGTGGGGTGACAACTCGCCAGTGACGCAGCTTCCGGGTACCATCAAACGAACCTGTTTTGTGACCGGAAGTCCCATGTTCCAGCGTTCTTCACTCGCGTGGCCCATCGTCCTGGTCGCCATCCTTGTGCCCCTCATCGTGGCGCTGATGGTGATCTGGATCGTCAACCAGACCCAGGCCCGGCACTGGGTGCTGCTGGTGATCGGCGTGATCTTCATCACCCTGATTCTGGCGGGTGTGGTGGCGTATTTCTACTGGACTGTCCGTGAAATGCGTCTCAATCGCCGCCAGGCGAATTTTCTCGATGCGGTCACCCACGAGCTCAAAAGCCCGATTGCCTCCCTCAAGCTCTGCCTGCAGACGCTCGACCTGCGAAGTGTCACTGCTGATCAGTCGCGTGAACTGCACCGCTACATGCTGGAAGACATCCAGCGGCTCGATGGGCTGATCGACCACATGCTGATGGTCGCCCGCCTGGGGGACGAAACCCGTCCCGTCGCGACCGAAGTGGTCTCGCTGCCGGTGGTGCTGCAGGGGTGTGCCGAAGAGATCCGCCGCCGTTACCAGCTCGATCCCGACCAGGTACAGCTCGACTGCCAGGAATGCACAGTCCGCTGCCAGCCGAAAGAGCTGGAGATGGTCTTCATGAACCTGCTCGACAACGCGGTGAAGTACGGGGGCGAAGAACCGCAGGTGCGTGTCGATTGCCGACCGAGCCGTCGGGGTCGGGTGATTGCACGGATCTCCGACAATGGCTCGGGGGTCGGGCTCGACCTGCGGCACAAGATTTTCCAGCGTTTCTATCGCGGCGGTTCCGAGCTGGAGCGGACCACGAAGGGGACGGGACTGGGGCTGCACATTGTGAAGTCGCTGGTGGGCCGCATGCGCGGGCGGGTCTCGGTCCATGGTCGCGGCCCTCTTCCCGGTGCCACCTTCGAGGTCGATTTGCCCCTCGCGTCCGCCGTACCGGTTTCTGCCCCCTCCGCCGCGGCTTTGGGGGGAGCTCTTTCCGCTTCGTCCACATCTGCTGCGTCCACATCCGGTTCGTCCCCGTCTTCGAGCCCAGCCGCGGTCAGTGATCGCGGACGATCGGCTCCCGCATCGCCCCTCCCGGCGTCATCGCTGGAGCGGGTTCCCGAGTGGACTGGGGCGGGCGAGTCGGTCGCGACGAGTCGCCCATGAAACCCCGCATCCTGATTGTCGAGGACGAGCGGCATATTGGCATTCCGCTCAAGTTCAACTGCGATGCCGAGGGGTACGAGACCACGCTTGTCGAAGATGGCCCGTCGGCCCTGCGGCTGCTGGGACAGACGCCTCAGGCGTTCGACCTGGTGATTCTCGACCTGATGCTCCCCCAGATGAGCGGCTATGCGGTGCTGGAGCACCTGCGGAAGATCGGGGTGCAGATTCCGGTGCTGATCTTGTCGGCCCGCACCCTGTCGGAAGACCGGGTCCGGGGGTTCGACCTGGGGGCCGACCAGTACATGACCAAGCCCTTTGAGCTGGCCGAGTTGCTGGCCCGTGTCCGCGGCCTGCTGCAGCGGTATGCGGCGATCCGCGGCCAGGCCTCGGCGACCTCCTCGACCCGGGAGGATGTCTATGAGTTCCCCGGGGTGCGCATCGATTTCTCCCGGCACGAAGTGATGGTCCGGGGAGAACCGCGCTCTCTGACCGCCCTCGAGATGAAGCTCTTCCGGTTCTTTACCGAGCACGAAGGGGTGGTGCTGACCCGCAACCAGTTGCTGGACAACGTCTGGGGCTTCGATTCGAACTCCACCGCCCGCACGGTCGACAATTTCATCGCCCGCCTGCGGCAGCATTTCGAGGTCGACCCGGCCAAGCCCCGCCACTTCCTCTCGGTGCGCGGGGTTGGCTACCGGTTCGTCTGCAACCCGGTTGAGCGGTCTGAGAACTCGGAAGAGCCGGCTTGATCGGGCGCTCGCCTGTCGGCTTTCACCGCAACTGCAACGGATTGAGGTACTCGCGCACCAGGCGCGGCCCGTCGATCGGCAGCCCTTCGGGAGACCGGCTCTCCTCGTTGATCAGGAAGTTGCTGAACTGCCAGACCGAGTCGTCGAGATGGGCGTTCGGCACGCTGGGCAACTGGCTGTCGATGGGGGTCCAGTCGAGGGGCATCGAGGGAATGCGTCCCAGGTAGGGGGCGGCGAAATCGAGAATTTCGTCGTCGGGAAGTTCTTCGGGAATACGCACTCCCGCCTCGGGATTCCGAAGCATCCAGCCGATCGCCGCCAGCACCGAGGCGGCCACCTGCAGGGTCGTCGCATTCTGGCCGGGGACGAGGGCGCGGGCCTCTTCAATCGAGAGAATCGTCCCGCACCACCACGACTTGTAATCGTGCCCCATCAGCAGCACGCCCAGTTCGTCATAGCCGCCGGTGATGTCGTCCCCCATGATGTGCCAGGTGTCGTGGCGCTTGAAGCCATTCGTCCGCACCTCTTCGAGGCACTGCACGGCCTGGGGGCAGGGGAGGTACGAGTAATGCACGGTGGGGCGGTAGGCCGGTGTGCCGTCGGGACTCTGCAGCGAGAGGAAGTGCGACAGGGTAAACGCCTCGCCATGGCGGATGATCATCCCGACCAGTTCGGCCGAGGGGACCCGCGTCTTGACGAAGGTGTTGATGCCGAAATCCCGCAGGCAGATCTGGTTGCGGGGCCCGGTCGAGTGGGTGCACGAGTCGGTGGGAAGAACGCGCTCGTGCGTCCCCCAGCCCATTTCGGCGGGGGCGGTCCCTTCTTCGAACAGTCCCTCGACACTCCAGGTGTTGAAGAAGACGTTGCCGGGCCGTTCCAGGCTGGTGACCTGGGTATCCCGCTCGCTGATGTGGATCACGCGCACACCCAGCAGGTAGGCGAGGGCGGCGTAGTGCCGTTCTCCCAGGGCCCGTTCCAGCGACGGCCGGCGCGAATCAAATGGACGGTCCGACAGCAGTCGGTTCGTGATGTCGCGCAGGGCCCGCTTCGCGAAATGCGACACCAGCCCGGGGTTGGCGCCGTGCTCGAGCAGGGCGGTGGTTCCGTGGTTCCCTCCCCACTCCTGGTACAGGTCCTGCAGCTTCATGTGGCGGGCGTAGAGCGTCCGCTCCTGCGGGGTCTTCAGCTTGGCCCCTTCGTACGGGTCCCACAGTTCGACCGAGGTGTTGATGTACAGCACCTGGTGACGGTGGCACCACCGCAGGATGTCGGCACATTCGATATTCCAGGCGAGATCGATGATCAGGTCGCCCGGCCCGACATATTTGCCCAGCTCGGTCGAGAGATTTTCGGGGGTGATCCGCTCGTCGGAAAACGTGACTCCCCGGGCTTGCCAGGGATGGATTTTCTCGACCGCCATCTTGGAAAAGTCCATCACCGTCACGCGGTTGAGCGGGACTTGGAGATGGCGTTCGATCAGCGGCAGGGTGCACTGCGCGACCCCGCCAAATCCCACCAGCAGGACTCGCCCGTGGAATGGAAACTTCGTCATGACACTTCCCCTTCTGGTCTCTGCGCAATTCGATCGCCGACTTCATCCCTCGTCGACTCTCGGACCACACTCGCCGGGGAAAACTCCCATTTGGAGTTTCCCCCCGACTCCGCCCGCCGACCTGTTCCATCCATTCACAAACAACTTGCCGAACAGGCCCGGCACCGAGAACAGCCGCGAACGCTCGGTCTCCACAGACCGGTCGCGGACAAGCGTGAATTTTAGGACACGGGGCCCAAATGTAAAGTAGTGGAGACCCTCCTCGAGGCGGCTGCATTTGACCCAGCCCCCAGAGTCGTTACATTCGTCAGCGTGGCCAGCGGGCCGCACAAGCTGCTGTTTGGCGCTTCCCGCGTCAAACGACTGCGGGGTTACCCCGCGGGAGAGTCATTGTCTGCCATTCGTATGGGAAGCGCCGTGCGGTACGACCCTGCACACGCACGACGCTTCGCCACAGGAACGAGTTGGGCGGCCCGCTGGCCAGTTTTCCCGGAACCCAGTTTTTCGGGGCCAGTTTCTTGGAGTCCCACACCGCATGGGCTGGTTGGATTGGTTGTGGCGGCTCTTCACGGGTTCCGGGGCAGACCGCTCTCCCCAGGAACTGACTTCCGCTCGCGGCACTGCCGCCGACCCCGCGTCGAAAGCCCGCCGTCGTCCCGGCCGTCGCCGGCGACTGGTTCCCCTGCGGTACCGGCGCAACCCTTCGCGCTCGCCCCCCGCGCTGGCGGCGCAACTGCCGTACCGGTTTGCCCGCCGCAGTGCCGACCTGCGCCACTGGAACGATCTCCGCCAGGACGGCCAACCGCGCCGTCTGGAGCAACTCGGGCTGCCAGTGCTGGCCGGGCCCGATGACATCGCCTGCTGGCTGTCTCTGTCGGCGGGAGAAGTCGCCTGGCTGACCGGCCGGTTTTGGGAGGGACGCTCGGCCCCCCGGGTGGCCGCTTCGCACTATCACTACCGCTGGATCGCCAAGCGGCGCGGCGGCCGGCGATTGATCGAGGCCCCCAAGTCCCGGCTCAAGCGGGTGCAGCAGCAGATTCTGGCCGAGATTCTCGGTCGCATTCCTCCCCATGTCGCCGCCCACGGATTTGTCACGGGGCGTTCGATCCAGACGAATGCCCAGCCGCATGTTGGCCAGCGGGTGTTGCTGAAGCTCGACCTGGAGAATTTTTATCCGAGCGTGACCTATCCCCGGGTGACGGCGATCTTCCGCAGCCTGGGCTACTCGCGTGAGGCGGCGATCTGGCTCGCCCGGCTGGTGACCACGGCCGTTCCCCCGAATCTCTGGGAGGCGGGGCGTCCCAGCGACGTTGCCGAAACCCGCTATCTGCGGCGACATCTGCCCCAGGGAGCTCCCACGTCACCCGCACTGGCCAACCTCTCGGCGTTTGTGCTCGACCTGCGCCTGGCGGGGCTGGCCCGCAGCTTCAACGCCCAGTACACGCGGTATGCCGACGATCTGACCTTTTCGGGCGGCGAGGTCTTCCAGCGCAGTCTCGCCGTTTTTCTCCCCCTGGTCCGGCAGATTGTGGCGCAGGAACAGTTTCGGCTGAACTCGCGAAAGACCGCTGTGCAGCGGGCGTCGCAACGGCAGCGGGTGACCGGGGTGGTGGTGAATTCGAAATTGAACATTCGCCGGGAGGACTACGACCGGCTCAAGGCGACGCTCAAGAACTGCATCCAGTACGGTCCGACGTCGCAGAATCGCGAGCGACATCCCGAGTTTGCCAGTCACCTGCGGGGCCGGATTGCGTTTGTCACCAGCCTGAACAGCCAGCGCGGGGCGAAATTGCTCGCGTTGTTTGAACAGATCGACTGGAACCGTTAAAGATCTTGGGGCGTGCCGATCGCGACCCGGCGGACCCGAGTGACACAGTCTCTGTTGTCCGGGCAGCCGTGATCGACGGCGTGCGTTCGCGGCAACCGGCCTGGGGGCCGTTGCGTTCTTGCTGTTTCTTGTGCTTCTTCCGGAAGTTTTCGACATGCCTCACGTGGTTCACAACGTCTTTTTCGCTCTGAACGACAACTCACCCGAGTCTTGCCAGCGCCAGGTGGCGGCGTGTGACAAGTACCTGAAGGGGCATGACGGGGTGGTGTATTACAGCGCGGGGGTGTTGTGTCCCTCGCTGGCCCGCCCGGTGAATGACCGGGCGTTCGACGTCGCCCTGCACGTGGTCTTCGACTCGATGGCGTCGCACGACGCCTACCAGGCGCACCCCCGGCACCAGCAGTTCATCACCGAATCGAAGCCCGGCTGGAAGCAGGTGCGGGTCTTCGATTCGGAAGTGGGGTGACGCAGAGAGGAGTCGGGTGAGAGGAGAGAGGAGAACGAAGACGTGGCGGCCACCTTGCGGTGTGTCGCCACGTCCTTTGGTGGAACAGGCTCTCGTGTCGTGGAACAGGCTTTCAGCCTGTGAGTCAAACCCGCCCGCCGTGTGAGTTTGTCCCAAAACCCCGGCCGACGGCCGCGTTCTTCGCGACAAAAACGGCTCGAACGGATCGCACGGTATTTATCGACGGTGGGTGCCGGCAACGATGTCCAGCTTCCCGAATCGTGGAACAGGCTTTTAGCCTGTGAGTCAAACCCGCCCGCCGTGTGAGTTTGTCCCAAACCCCGGCCAACGGCCGCGTTTACCGCCACAAACACGGCTCGAATGAATCGCAGCTTGTCTCATCGACCAGTTGCACCGGCAACGAGGTGCAGCCTCCCAAAGACCGTTATCTGCCAGTGAAACCCCAGCGGGTGGCGAACACAGAGGTTCGCGCTCCCGTCGTCCTGTGTTTGGTCCCATGGGGGCGGTCTGCTCGGGCGAGGGCACATTGGTTTCCGATTCAGGTCTCAGTTTTCGGCCGCACCGTGGAGCAGGCTCTCTTGTCGTGGAACAGGCTTTTAGCCTGTGAGTCAAAACCGCTCGCCGTGTGAGTTTGTCCGAAAATCCCGGCCAACGGCCGCGTTTACCGCGACAAAAACGGATCGCACGGTGTCACATCGACGGTAGGTGCCGGCAACGATGTCTGGCTTCCCAAAGACCGTTATCTGCCAGCGACCGCCCAGCGGGGGGCGAACACAGAGGTTCGCGCTCCCGTCGTCCTGTGTTTGGTCCCACGAGGACGGTCTGCTTGGGCGAGGGCACATTGGTTTCCGATTCAGGTCTGAGGTTTTCGGCCGCATTGTGGAGCAGGCTCTCTCGTCGTGGAACAGGCTTTTAGCCTGTGAGTCAAACCAGTTCGCCGTGTGAGTTTGTCCAAAAACCCCGGCCAACAGCCGCGTTCGCCGCGACAAAAACGGATCGCACGGTGTCACATCGACCGTTAGTGCCGGCAAAGATGTCTGGCTTCCCAAAGACCGTTATCTGCCAGTGAAACCCCAGCGGGGGGCGAACACAGAGGTTCGCGCTCCCGTCGTCCTGAGTTTGGTCCCACGAGGTAGGTCTCCTCGGGCGAGGGCACATTGGGGTCCGGTGCCGGGGATGGTGAATGCGCAGTTTGGCATCTACGGGACAGAGACCCTACCTGCGGTCATCACCCATCAAAACCTGAGGCGGGACTGGCAGGCCCTGCATTTCGAAGAGGAAGCGCGAGGGTTGGCAGACGCGCGGTTTGCCCCATTTCATGCGGGTTTGCGCACGCGAGATTGTGAGGAACTCGCGGGCGCGCGTGACCCCCACGTAGCAGAGCCGGCGCTCTTCGTCGACGTCCCCCGCCAGTTCGCTGGTCGACCGCTTGTGCGGCAACAGCCCCTCTTCCATCCCCACCAGGTAGACCCGCGGAAACTCCAGCCCCTTCGCACTGTGCAGGGTCATCAGCTTGACCCCCTCGGCCTGCAGCTTGTCGTCCTTGTCGGGCTCGTCTTCCCGACCCCCCAGTGAGGTCTCCTGCAAAAAGCCGTGCAGCGTCGGGTGCGTCGCACGCGATTCGTACTGCCGCACCGCCGTCACCAGTTCCCCCAGCATCGTCCTCCGCAGTTCTTGCTGCGTCGCCTGCTCGTACTGCTTCTCGATCTCGCCATGGTAGCCAATCTCGTCGATGAGCTTTTCGAGCGTCGTGCTGAGCGCCCGGGGATTCTCGGCAAACTGCCGGCGGTACTTCTCGATGAGGGTGCGGAACCCCGAGATGGCGTTCCCGGCTGCCTGGCCCAGCTCTCCCGCCTGCAGTGCCGGGGGCATGGTGTTCCAGAGTCGCTGTGCCGTCTTCTGCGCCCGGCCCACGAGTTTCTCGATCGTGGTGGCGCCGATTCCCCGGGGGGGGACGTTGATGATCCGCAGCAGGGGGATTTCGTCTTCCGGCCGGCTGCAGACCCGCATGTAGGCCAGCAGGTCGCGAATCTCGCGCCGGTCGAAGAACGACTGGCTGCCCAGCAGCACATACGGCACCTGGGCCCGACGCAGCTCGGTCTCGAACGCGCGGGGCTGATCGTTGGTGCGGAAGAGAATCGCAATGTCTCCCGGCGCGACCCCCTTCTGCCTGATCAGAAATGAAATCTCGCGGACCACATCGAGCGCCTCGGTCCCTTCGTCGGGATGCTCCTTGATCTTCACGCTCAGCGGGCCGTCCTTGTGCGCCTGCAACTGCTTGGCGTGCCGGTTGCGGTTGTGCGTGACCAACTGGTTGGCCAGCGACAGAATCTGCGCGGTCGAGCGGTAATTGTCGACCAGGCGAATCACCTTCGTGTTCGGGAAGTGCTGGGGAAAAGACAGAATGTGCCGGACTTCGGCCCCGCGCCACCCATAGATCGCCTGGTCGTCATCCCCCACGACGCAGATGTTGTGATGCGGGCGGACGAGTGCCTCGATGAGGCGGAACTGCAGACCGTTGGTGTCTTGGTACTCGTCGATCTGGACGGTGTCGAACCGTTGCTGGTGCCGGGCGAGCAGCTCGGGAGAGGTGGTGAAGAGGCGGTCGGTGAGGTAGAGCAGGTCATCGAAGTCGACGGCTCCCGCGGCTTTCATTCCCTGCTGATAACGGCGGTAGCCGGCGGCGGCGAGGGCTTCGAGATCGCCATCGACGGCATCGCGGGCCTGCTCGGGAGAGATCCCGGCCCCCTTCCACTTGCTGATCATCGCCAGCAGGTCGCCCGGCTTCATCGATTTCTCGGAGACGCGAATGTCGCGCAGGGCGGTGCGGGCCGTCGATTCCTGGTCACCCCGGTCGTAGATCGTGAAACTGGTGGGGTAGCCGAGCGCGGCGATTTCTTCACGCAGAATGCGGACGCAGAGGCTGTGGAAGGTGGCGACCAGGGGGCGTTCGCCGCGGGACTTGCCCAGCAGCTTGCTGGCCCGTTCCTGCATCTCGCGGGCCGCTTTGTTGGTGAAGGTGACCGACAGAATGCGGGAGGGCTGGATGCCGCTGCGGATCAACTCGGCCATCCGATAGGTGATGACGCGGGTCTTGCCCGAACCGGCCCCCGCCAAAACGAGCAGGGGGCCCGAGAGAGTGGTGACCGCCTCGCGTTGCGAGGGGTTGAGTTCCGCCAGTCGATCCGTCACGTGTGCCGCCGCTTCCGTTTCCAGGGGAGAGTCCAGTGGAAAGAATTCTCCACAGAGTGGGGCGGAGGTGCAAGGAGGTTTTCGATTGGCAGGATGGTGCCGACGGCACCTGCCGGAGATCGCCGAGTTTTTGCCGTTTCGCACTATCACTCGTGTGCGAACCGGGGTTATGGTGAGAGTGTCTGCGGTGACGGAAATACACGGTTGGGGACCTGGTGTGATATCCCGCCTGGCTGGCTGGGGTTGTGTCGTGCCCGAGGGGGGATGGAAGCCGCAGGGGGGACGGTGAGAAACTCGAGTGAACGCCAGAACGATGTCCAAGAGGATGCAGCACAGCGATTGGGTTTGGGTCTTGCTCGCCGGATTGGTCTGGGGAGTCGGTTGCACCCCCACGCCGGTGCCTGGTCCGAAGGCCTCTCCGCCTGAGGTGGTGGGGGCGACGTTGTTGACTCCCGACCAGATGCGCCCGATCACGGTCGACGAGGGGATTGCCAGGCTGACGCCGGCGAACACCCGGATCGGCGTGATGCTGACGAATGAAGACGGAGAGAAGGTCTGGGCCGAGTTTCGACAGTTTCATGGAATCGTCACCCTGACCGACAACCGGATCTCGGTGAAGCGAATCGACCTGGAAATTGATTCGGACTCTCTCGAATCGAAGGCTGCCGAACTGGTCGAGCAACTGAAATCCCGGGATGGACTCGATGTGGAGCATTTTCGGCTGATTGGCTTTTTCGCGAACAACGTGGCTCCCGCCTTCAACAGTCTCGAATCGGGTGAGTTGCGTGATTTCGAGAATCATCGAATTCGGGGTGATCTCACGCTGCGGGGGGAAACGCGGCAGTTGTCTTTTCCGGCACGAATCGAGCTGTTTGATGGGGCGCGGGGTCTGGTCTTGATGGCCCGGTTCTGGTTTGACCCGGCGAAGTACGGGCTTGCTTACGAGCCTGAGGATGACCGGGGAGTCGAATTGGTGGTCGAGGTTTCGCAACCGGTCGAGTCCCCTTTGACGGCCAAAAAACCGGGCTCGGGCGCACAGCCGGCCGATGAAACCGACACCGGCCGATCGCCGCAGCCGTGAGCAACCGCCGCCGCATCCCACTGGAGCGGTAAGCAAGTGGGGATGGCCGAAGCGCGGGGGGAATGCAGGCCAGGCCCCATGCGGTCTCGACAAGGAACAGCGCGATGGGATGGACCGGTTTGGTGAGCGTGGCCGGATTGCCGATGCTGGCCGCGTGCGTGATGTTTGTGGTCTTGCATCGCCTGGCCCGGTCGCGGACTGCGGCGGGGGTCGAGGCGGCGATGGGGATGGCCTCGGCCGTGGGATTGGTGGTCGGCCTGCTGGGGGGAACCCGCGTCCTGCGCTGGGCCCCGCCACAGTGGCAGGGGGGAAGTTCGTGGCTGCCGTGGGTGGCGGTACTCGGGACGGTCTGCATGGCGGCCCTGGCAAGCCCGGCATGGCCGGCGGCGGTGTTGCGCGGGCTGCCGTGGATCTGGTCGGCGGTGGCCAGTGCGGTGGTGTTGATTCCTGCCGGGGAATCGGGAGTGGGGCGGTGGGCCGCTGTGTTGGCCGGGACTCTGATTTCGGGGGGCCTCTGGTCGCGGGCGCGGAAGGTCTCGGGGGAAGGTTGGGAGCTGTGGCGCGGGATCGGTTGGGTGCTGGTGGGCTGCGCGGTGGCCGGCAGCCTCGCCTGCTGGGACCTGTCGTCGCTGGCGGGGCTGGTGCTGCTGGGGGTGGCCGTCTTCGCCGGGACGCTGCTGGGAGGGGAGAGGCTCGGTCAGGTTGCGGCGACCCGTGGGGCACTGCCGGGATTCTGCCTGCTGGTTCCCCCGGTGTTGCTGACCGGTGCTCTGCTGCAGGGGCGAATGTCGGGACTGGCGGCCACAACCGTGTTTCTGGCCGCACTCGGGCTGGCGGGAAGCCCCGTTCGTACCCAGCGGGCGACCGAGAGGGGGATCGGTCGGTGCTGGATGCGGCTGGCCGAAGTCGTGCTCCTCGCGGCGGGGGGGCTGACTCTCGCGTGGTGGGGCCAAACCTGATAGTGATTTCGTTCCGGCCGCTTTCTGTGGCGTGCGGTCTGTGGTTCGGGATCGTGAGCCTCGACCTGCCCGTCGCGTCGACTTTTTTGCCAGTGGGTGCAACCTGATGTCCAGTTACTCTGCCCGTCTGTCTGCGGCAATCTGCCGTACGGGAAACCCGGTCTGCGTCGGACTCGATCCGCGGTGGAACAACCTGCCCGCGGAGATCCGCGAGCGGGCCGCGGCGGCCGGGGGGGGGACCTGGGAGCAGAAGGCACGCGGGTTTGAAGAATTCTCACGGCGCATCATCGATGTGGTGGCCGGGCTGGTTCCGGTGGTGAAACCCCAGGCGGCTTTTTTTGAAGAGTGTGGTCCCCCCGGGGTGGCCGCCCTGTGGCGTGTGATGCGGCATGCCCGCAGTGCCGGTCTGATGGTGATCTGCGATGCCAAGCGGGGCGATATTGGCAGTACCGCGGAAGCGTACGCCCAAGCCTACCTGGGGGACGACGGCGAAGGACCCGGTCAGGGGGGAGTCGACGCCCTGACGATCAATCCCTACCTGGGAGCCGACACCCTGCAGCCGTTTGTCGACGCCGCCGTGAAGTACGGACGGGGGCTGTACGTTCTGGTCCGGACCAGCAATCCGGGGGCCGGCACGCTGCAGGATATTCACGATCCGGCGAACACCACGATCTACCAGCATGTGGCCCGGCTGGTCGAGGCGCTGGCCGATTCCACCCGGGGGGCCGACCCGTATGGCTGTGTGGGAGGGGTGGTGGGGGCGACCTATCCCGCCGAACTGGTCGAATTGCGGCAGGCGATGCCGCATACCCCGTTGCTGATTCCGGGGTATGGCAGCCAGGGGGCCAAGGCGGCCGACGTGGCCGCCGGGTTTGGGGCCGATGGGGTGGGAGCGGTGGTGAACAGCTCGCGGGGAATCATTTTCGCCCACGAGAAGAAAGAATATGCGGCACGTTTCCCGGCGGACCGCTGGGAAGAAGCGGTGTTGGCCGCGACGCACGACATGATCGCCGAGCTGGCCCCCCACTGTCGGCCGCGGAAGGTAACCGCCTGACGCGGTTCCCCGGCCACCGTTCGAGTCTTTCCACGGAGAGAGAGTTCATGCCGATGCGGGCTGTGGTGATCTCGGGAGATCACTGGCACATCGATTTCCAGGGATGTTACGGCAACGACTGGATCGAGACGCCGGCGCTGCAGAAACTGGGCAGCGAAGGGGTGGTGTTCGACAACTGCTTCGCCGCCTGTGTCGCCCCCGAATTGACGGCTCGTGCCTGGTGGACCGGCCGGACGCAGGTCCCCACACCCGACGCGGGGGGGCCGCAAACCTGGGAGCTGGCTCGACTGAAGTCACTGGGGGTGCGGACTGTTTTGATCACCGAGGCATCGGCCGAGCACATTGCCGAGGTCGCCCCTCCCTTCGACGAAGTCCACGTGGTGCGGGGGGAAGACGATCTCGATGTGCGAGAGACCGAGACCCCCATTGCCCACCTCGTGCGGCGGGCGGAAGAGTGGCTCAAAGACAACGGAGCCGACCAGCGCCCGACGCTGCTGTGGATTCGCTCACGCGGCATTCCGGTGCCGTGGCTTCCCCCGCAGGGCTTCGCCGACCTGTACCTCGAAGATTACGCGCTGGTCCCCGACCAGTCGGGCCCGGTGGCCGGCCCGAACGAGGCCGAGGTGGAGTTTCCTCCCGAAGTGGAGTTTCCCGAGGACGAGCTGTGTGAGTTTGCCGAGGAACAGGACCTGACCCCCGAGCAGGCGCGGGTTCCCGAAGAGACCCGCTTTGCACTGGCGATGTATGCCTCGTATGCCTCGCTGCTGGACCGCTGGCTGGGGCGGCTGTTGCGGAGTCTCGGGCAGGATCGGCATGCGTCACAGACACTGCTGCTCTTCACGACGGGGGCCGGGCAGGTGTTCTTCCCGGGAGAGTCGCAACCGGCGGTCGACCTGGCCGAGTTGGAAGGGACAACCCCCCTGCGGGACGAGTTGATCCAGACGGCCCTCATCGTGCGATTGCCCGACATGGTGGCGGGGGATGCCGATCATGCGGGTACGCGGCGGCCGGCCCTCGTGCAGTCGATCGACATCTTGCCAACCGTCGCCGAGTGGCTGGCCGTGCCGGTCGGAACCCAGGTCGAGGGGCGGTCGGTTCTGCCATTGATTCGCCAGGCGGTGGAGCAGATCCACGAGGGGCTGTTGCTGGGGGACGGCGATGGGGCGCTGGCCCTGCGGATCCCGGATGCGCTGTATGTGGAAACGCCTCCGGCGGAAGAGGGGGGAGACCTGGTGGTGTCACTGTATGAAAAACCGCATGATCGTTGGGACGTGGCCAACGTGGCGCAGCAGCAACCGGGACTGGTGGAGGAGCTGTCGGAACGCCTGCGGTCCCGTTTGCCCCGTGAGCAGGGCCCGTCCCCCTGAGGCGGGGGCGTGGGAGGCCTGCGGCTGTTTGTCGTGAGCGCCCCCGGCAGGGAAGTGGCCCCGGCCCCAAGGCGGCGACTGCGGATGAAAGTGACAATCTGCTAGACTTGCGACGGCAGCGTTGAACTTGCCGAGGCGACCACTGTGCCGAGCCCCAATGAGCCGCAAGCGTTCCCGTCCCACGACCGATCCGAATTCCAGGTCACCTTCGGGGGCGACGGTCGAGCGCTCGGTCGCACCTGATTTGCCGCGGTTCGAGTCTCCCGCCTCTCGGGTGGGCCGGTGGTTGTTGCCAGCCCTGCTCGGGCTGGTGACATTTCTGGGCCTGCTCTTTCCGCTGTACGACACCGACTTCTGGTGGCATCTGCGGACGGGGGAATGGATCCTCGAGCAAGGCAGCGTTCCCCAGCTCGACCTGTATACGTTCACCGATTCGGACCGTCCCTGGATCGACCTGCATTGGGGGTTCCAGGTGTTGATCACCCTCTTGTACCGCGTGGGGGGAGTGGGGTTGGTGATCGTGGCGAAAGCGGTGGTGATTACCGCAGCCGTGCTGATCGCGTTTCGGGCGACGGGAGAGGGGTGGCCTGTGACCCGGCGGGTGGCGTGCTGGATTCCGGCGGTCGTCTGCATTGTCGGGCGGGGGTATGAACGCCCCGAGATGCTGTCGCAGTTGTTCCTGGCGATCTGGCTGTGGGTGGCGTTTCGACTCGACCGCCAGCCCCGCCTGGTGTGGCTGTTGCCTGTGGTGCAGCTGGTGTGGGTGAACTGTCACGCCCTGTTTGTGCTGGGGCTGGTGGTGGCGGGGTGTGGTGTGGCCGATTGGGCCCTGCGGTTGCTTGCTGGAGGTCGCTGGGGATTGGAGCCAATCACCCCGGCCAGCCTGGCGACGCTGCGGACCCGGGCTCTGGCGGGGTTGCTTGCCGTGGGGGCGGGGCTGATGAATCCCTACTTTGAAGAAGGGGCGTTGTTTCCCCTGACCCTCTACAGCAAGTTCACGCACGAGCAGGCGTTCTATTCGCAGTTGATTGGCGAGTTTCAGCAGCCGAAGGTCTTCTGGATGGCCCATGGACTGCGAGCTCTGGCGAACCCCTATTTTGCGGCCGAAGTGCTGGTGGCGGTCGTGGCGGTGGCGAGCGTGGTGGTGGCCTGGCGACAGTCGGGGCGGGTGCATCCGTTTCGGCTGTTGCTGTTGGGGGCTTTTCTGCACCTCGCCTGGGAGGCGGCCCGGAATACGAACATCTTTGCCCTGGTGGCCACGACCATCGCCTGCGCGAACTTTGCCGAGGCGTGGGTGGCCCGGTCGGCCCGGAATCCGCCGGCCCCGGTCGCAGACGGTCAATCGACCCTCGTCGGCATGGGGGGGCTGCGAGGGCTCTGGCCGGCCGAATTCGGGTTGTCGGCACTGCTGGTGGCGGCGGGGCTGCTGATTGTCACCGGCACCTGGAATACGATGGCCGAGGGGAACAAGCCGTTTGGCCTGGGGGAAGCCCGTGACTGGTTTATCCACGATGCCGCCCGGTTTGCCGGCCGTGAGGGGATGCCCGAGCTGGCGGTGGTGAACCATGTGGGGCAGGCGGCGGTCTACGAGTACCACAACGGACCCGGCCGGTCAGTGCTGATGGATGGACGCCTGGAGGTCTGTTCGCGCAAGACCTTTGAAATGCTCTACAGCGTGCTGGGAAGCATGGTCGCGGGCCGGCGCGACTGGGAGGGGTTGTTTACTTCCAGCGGAGCCGAGCTGCCGGTCGTGATTCTCGACACCCGGACGTCACGCCGACCGATCGAGGGGCTGCTGAAGACCCGCGGTTGGCGGCTGGTTTATGCCGACCGGACGGCTGGGGTCTTCCTGGCCGACGAGCGTGCCGACCGGCTGCAACTGCCCGCCGTCGATGCGCGGATTCTGTTCGAAGTCCCGCGCTGATTGTGTCGGGGCTGAGATCGGGAAGTGGTCTCCCGTCAGAAACGGCGCCCGGCACGGCCCATGCAGGGGAGATCACGCTCCCTCAGCCGATCAGGGTTCCCTTGGACGACGGGACACCCGACTGGCGGGGGTCGATGGTGGTGGCCTGACGCAGGGCGCGGGCGGTCCCCTTCCACATCGATTCGGCGATGTGGTGGCTGTTGGTGCCGTGGTGGAGCACGAAGTGCAGGTTGCACAGTGCGTTGGCCGCGAACGCCTGCCAGAAGGTCTCGACCAGTTCGGTGTCGAAGGTCCCGATTTTCTCGGTGGGGAATTCGACCTTCATCACCAGCCACATTCGTCCCGAGAGATCGAGGGCGGTGGTCATGAGGGTTTCTTCCATGGGCAGAGCGAGGCTGCCGTAGCGGACGATTCCCGACTTGTCTCCGACCGCCAGGGTCAGTGCTTTCCCCAGGCAGATGCCGACATCTTCCACCGTGTGGTGATAATCCACATGCAGGTCTCCCTGCGCCTTGACCGTGAGGTCGAAGAGGCCGTGACGGGCGAAGAGGGTCAGCATGTGGTCGAAGAAACCAATCCCGGTGGAAATGTCATGCTGGCCGGTCCCGTCGAGATTGAAGGTCAACTCGATCTGGGTCTCGGCGGTCTTGCGATGGATGGTGGCGGTGCGATTCATAAACAGTCGGGCCGGGTGAAGAGGAAACAGCGACCGTTGGCGACAGGACCAGCGTTTTGAGGCCGTGGGGGCGATCGCGTCTGTCACACGATGGTCTTGAGCTCGTGCAGCAGGGTGGAGATCTCGGGATCGGTGCCGACGGTGATCCGCAGGCCGTTGAGAAGCCCGCCGGGAGCGTAGGGGACGTCGGGGAAACGCATGAACCGGACGAGGATCTTGCGGGACTTGAGAGCTTCGTAGATCTCTTTGTGCCGGCCGGTGGGATGCGTGCACCAGACGAAATTGGCCTGGCTGGGGACGACATCGAAGCCCAGTTGTGTCAGGCCCGCCGAGAGACGGGCGCGGGTCTGGCGGACGGCGGCGACGTTGTGTTCCATTGCGGGGAGGTCGGAGATGGCGGCGAGTCCCCCGGCCAGCGAGAGGGTGTCGCAGTTGTAGCTGTCCTTGACCTTGATCATGCCCGAGATCAGTTCGGGGCGGGCGATGGCAAACCCCAGCCGCAGCCCTGCGAGGCTGAACGACTTGCTGAACGAGCGGGTGATGATGATCCGTTCGGCCCCCGGTCGACGGAGCAATTCGCCCCGATGGGGCTGGTCGGCGAAATCGCCGTAGGCTTCGTCGAGGACGAGAATTCCCTGCGGGGGGACGAGGGAGAGAATTTCATCGTCGCTCCAGCGGTTGCCCGACGGAGAGTTCGGATTGGGGATGAGGACCAGCTTGGCCTGGGAGGTGACGGCTCGGGCTGCGTCGAGGTCCCAGGACCAGTCGGGACGGAGCAGCAGGCGCTGGTGCCGGCTTCCCTGGATGTCGGCCAGGGTCTCGTAAAGGATGTAGCTGGGATAGGGGTAGGCGACCAGTTCGTGCGAATCGACGAACGACCGCAGGATGAGCGTGAGGTTTTCGTCGCTGCCGTTGGCCGGGAGGATCCAGTCGGGATCGACTCCAAAGATTGGTGCCGCCGCCTTGCGAAACTGGGTGGCGACCGGATCGGGATAAACGTTCAGTCGACCGCGGGCGGCGGCCACGAGTGCTTCGACTACGCGGGGGGAGGGGGGATACGGGTTTTCGTTGGTATTGAGCTTGATCCAGCCGGTTTCCTGGGGCTGTTCCCCGGGAATGTATCCTTCGATGCGGTCAATGTTTGGTCGAAACAGTCCCATGATCTCTGGTCGAGCCAGGCTCCAGAAGGAAAAAAGAGGCGGCTTGGGGACCGCGGGGGGAGGTATCGCAGGACCAGACGGATCCTGGCCGGAAATGGTTCACCGGAACTTCGATTCTAGTGAATGTTTGGTCGATCAATCGACTGTCGGGGAGGAAACCCCGAATCGGGTGTCAGGAAGTCAAAGGGAAAAAAAACACGAGTGACAAATTGGGCTATCCAGTTTGCCGGTTCGGAAGTAGTCTTCCGCCGAAAATTCGGGCCCCACTTCCAGGAAGGACGTGTCCCGAAGCGGGCCTGCCACGGGGTTGCCCTCCAGCACCGTGACCGGGATTCGCCAGGAAGGTCAAGGAGTCGACGATGCTGTGGTGCCTGGGTCTCTGCGTGCTGACATTCGCCCTTTCGGGGTGGTGGACGCACGTGGCTGGCGAGACCGGGCGCCGCCTGGGGGTGCTGGACCTTCCGGATCAGGAACGAAAACACCATGCGGCTCCGACTCCCCGGACCGGGGGATTGGCCATCTGTCTCTCCCTCGTGGCGGGGATCCTGGCGGCTTGGGGCGTGGGAGAGGTGACGGGATTGCTGCCCGGGTTCAGTCGCCCGACCTGGTGGATGCTCGGTTCTGCCCTGAGCCTTTGTGCCGTGGGAGTTTGGGACGATCGTTTTGGCATGACGGCCCGCCGCAAGTTGCTGTGGCAGATCGTCTCGATTTCGCCATTTGTGTTCCTGGGACGTCCCGCAGAACCGGTGATGGTGCTGGGATGGGCGATCGAGTCCCCCTGGATTTCCTCGGGCCTGATCCTGCTCTGGCTGGTGGCCTGCAGCAACTTCATCAACCTGCTGGATGGGATGGATGGCCTCGCGGCGACGCTGGGGATGATCGTTTGCCTTGCGTCTGGCGGACTCGCCGGTTGGAACGGGCAGCCCGAAACCCTCGTCCTGGCGGTGGCCCTTGCCGGATCGCTCGCGGGTTTCCTGCTGCACAATTGGCCTCCCGCCCGAATCTTCATGGGAGACTGCGGCAGCCTGCCCCTGGGCTTTCTGGTTGGGGGCCTGGCACTGCAGGCCTCGGCCAAGAAGGCGACCGGAATGACGCTGGTTGTGCCGGCGGTCCTCCTGGCTGTGCCTCTCATCGACACCTCGATGGCGATTGTCCGCCGGAAGTTGACCGGTCGGAAAATCGGCCAGGGTGACCGTGGCCACATTCATCACGCATTGCGGGACCGGGGCCTGTCTTCGCAGCAAACCCTGCTGGCCGTGGGAGGGATGTCTCTCTTCGCCGCCCTGGGGGCCGTGGCCGCGACGATGTTGGGGAACGACCTCGTCGCTGTCGTCAGTGCCGTGATCCTGCTGGGGGTTCTGATTGGCGGCCGCATTTTCGGCTTCCAGGAGACGATGCTGCTGACCCGGTTTGCCGAGACGATCTGGCGAATCGGAATCGAGCTTCCGCGGCTGATCCGCATTCGCCTGGTCTCGTTGCGGTTCGAATTGTCGACCGCCCGGGGGGAATTGCGGTTCTGGCACAAGATCATTCGCCGGGCACGGCGTCTGGAAGTGCAGGAAGTCGAGTTCCTGCTGGAACCGGTCACCCCTGGCCAGTCGCCGGTCCAGTTGCGCTGGCAGTCGACGAAACAGGTTCGCCCGGTGGCGATGACCTGGGAGACCTCGGCCACGCTGCGGCGCGACCACGGGGGGCTCGCGATGTTCCGGTTGCGGGGTTACTCGAGTTCGGGGGTCATGCCGGCAGCGGCGGCAGAACTGAGCGAACTGCTGGTGACCCTGTGCCGGGTGTTCCCCGAGCCCATCCCGGAACCGCTGCCGGAGCCACGCCCCGAACTCGGCGTGATTCGCTGGTCCGCCCCGCTGACGGCAGATCGTGAACAGGCTGCCCATTCGATCAAGGATGCCGCCTGAGATGAACGCCGGCTTCGGTCACTCGCCACGGAACGAGGGGGGAAGCCCGGTGGAGGAGGGTCGGTCCACACGTCGGTTGGTCCTGCTGGATCGGGATGGAACCCTCAATATCGAACGGCATTACCTTGCCGATCCCGACCAGCTGGAACTGTTGCCCGGGGTGATTCCCGCCCTGCGTCTTTTGCGGGAGCATGGGTTGGGCCTGGTCGTGGTGACCAACCAGTCGGGCGTGTCGCGGGGATTGATCAGCCCGGCCCAACTGGCGGCGGTTCACGAACGGCTGCACCAGCTGCTGGGGGAGGCCGGGATTGAACTGGATGGGGTCTACTTCTGTCCGCATGGTCCCCAATCGGTCTGCCATTGCCGGAAGCCGCGTGCCGGAATGGCCCTGCAGGCGGCTCGCGAACTGGGGGGAACTCTGTCCGAGAGTTTTGTGGTGGGAGACAAGCGGGCCGACATCGGCCTCGGCCAGGCGATCGGCGCGACGACGCTGCTGGTACGGACCGGGTATGGTGCCGAGACCGAGCGCGACTGGCCCGGTGAAGGGCCCCGTCCCACGGCGATCGTGAATGACCTGCCAGCGGCAGCCGAGTTCATCGTGCGGCAACTCGCCGATCGCGACCAGGCCAGCCCCCGGGCCGCCTGAATTCGGGCTTGTGGATCCCCGGGCTGCGGTCTTGGGCCGGAGACGTTCCTGCGGCAACGGATTGCTCCCCAAAATCGATCGCTACCTGCCATCGACTGTGGTGTTCCTTGACTGGGGCGGTTTCGGTCGTGGTTCGCACAGAGGGGGGTAGTCATGGATTGGTCGCGTCGAGAGTTTCTCTGCCGTGGCGCGGTGGTCGTGTGGTGCGGCACGCGAACGGTGGTTGCCCAGGACAAACCGGCCAATCTGCTTGCGATCGTTGGAGCCTGGCATGTGAGTGAGGAGGCCCATCCGGTCTACTACTACAAGGATGCCGACCGCTTCGTCGACCTGTTCTCGTACCACGAGAAAGACTCGAACGACGATGGAATTCCCAATGTGCGGTTGCGGCATGATGAGCGGTTTCTCATCGTGCGCAGCCAGGGATATCCCAATCATCCGACGGCGGTGTTCCCGAACACCGGCAACCCGAACACGATCAGGGTCCAGGACTTCGAGTTTCGATTTCCCCTCGTGCCGAAGCGGGCTGCCGAGATCACCCGGTTGCCCATGGGGCCGATTGGCATGGCGATCAACGGCGTGGTCTTCTTCAACCCGTTCGAGCAGGGGGGAATGAACGCCGTCGAGGGATACAGCGAAGTCTGGCTCGACTCGTGCTGCGGGCATCCCGAGCAACGGGGGGTCTATCACTACCACAAGTACCCCAGTTGTGTGAAATCGCCGTTTCCCGATGATGGGGAACAGCATTCTCCCGTCCTGGGGCTGGCATTCGACGGATTCCCGATCTACGGCCCGTATGAAGGGAGGGAGCAACTGGCCCGCGATCTGACGGCGACCGGCGAGGGGCCCCCGGCTCTCGATGTCTGCAATGGTCATGAAGATCCCGTCCGGGGCTACCATTACCATGTCACGCCCAACCGGTTTCCCTACATCCTCGGAGGCTATGCGGGTGTCCCCGAAATCTCCAACGGACGGGGATTGCGGCGTGCCGGAACCGGGGTAATCCAGAACAATGCCGAGGGACAAAGCCGGCTGCCGGCAGTGATCGCCCGGGTGGTTCCCGGCACAGCACGACGGGGCGCGACTCACACGGTGGTGTTCGAACTGGATCCCTCGCAGGTGCGCCGCAGGCCGCTTCCGGAAGGAGCACCGTCGTGGGTGCAGGTCGGACCCTGGGAAGCGAAGAATATCACGCGGGAGGGAAACCGGGTCACCTGCCAGATCTCAATTCCCGCCGATGCCTCGCGGGGCCAACTCGTCGATTGCCATATCGAGTTTGGAACCGGGGCCAATCCCACGGTGTTCAAGAAGAACGACGCATTTCGCGTGATTGAATGAAGCGATTTGACCCCGCGGCTGGAACGGGCACCGCAGAGCGACCGTACTTCAGTCGAGGTAGGCGAATTCGTTGAGGTTCAAAATCCCCCGGCACAGTTCGGCGAGCGAATAGTCGGCGAGAAACCCACGGCATTCGACCATTTCTTCGCGTGTGGGGGCCCGTTGCAGGGCAAGTTCGAACAGCGTCTCGATCTGTCGGTCGTGTTCCTCACCGGCGTGCGACGTGACCCGCTGGGAGAGTCCCAGGGAGGCGGCCAGTGCGAGGTCCGAGTTCAGCAGCGACAGGGCCTGCGGGGCGACGGTCGATGAGTTTCGCCGGCCGCAAGAGACGATGTTCTCGGGAAGATCGAACGTTTCCAGGAAGGGGACCTTCACCCCTCGTTTCTGAACGAGAAACAGGCTGCGGCAATGTTGCTCGTGCGGGGGGGAAGGGTACCAACCCTTGGTGCGCGTCGCGTTGTCGTCGAGAAAGGCGGGATTGGCCTGCAGGATCTCGGCGGGCAATTCGGGCCAGACCGGAGGACCGCCGTGCTTGCTGGTCAAAAGTCCCGACGTGGCCAACAGGGCGTCGCGAAGCTGCTCGGCCGAGAGGCGTCGCACGTTGGACCGACCGAGCCATTCGTTGTGGGTATCGCGGCCAGCCTGATCGGGTGGGACCTGTGAACTCTGTTGCCAGGTGTCGCTGAGGAGAATCTGCCGTTGCAGCGACTTGAGCGACCAACCGTTGTTCAACAACTCGTCGGCGAGCCAGTCCAGCAGTTCGGGATGGGTGGGGGGAACCCCCGAGAGTCCGAAATCGTTGGGGGTGGCCACCAGCCCCTGTCCAAACAGCGCCTGCCAGACACGATTCACCACTACGCGGCGGGTGAGGGGATTGGCCGGATCGGTCATCCAGCGGGCGAGGGTCAGACGCCGGCCCGTGGTGGCTGTGTTGGCTCCCCGTACGATGTCAGCCGAGGCAGGATCGAGCAGCGAGAGGAATCCGGCCGAGACCGGTTCGCGGGGAGTGCGATAATCGCCCTGGAAAAGTACGTGCGTTGGGGAAACGTCTCCGGGAGCATCGGTCATCAGCAGGGCGGATTGCGGACTTCGCCTCTGCGCGCCAAGTTCTTTTTCGCGAGACTGAAAGTGGTCCCTCTGCTGTCTCTCGGCCTCGCTGAGAGCCTGATCAAGGTCGGCCTCTGAGGGATCGGTCTTCCCCTCGGCATTCAGCCGCTGCTTGACCGTTGCGAGCCAGTGGTCTTTTTGAGCCGCGATCTCGGTGAGCTGCGCGTCAATCTGCTGGTTGTGGGTTTCGATCTCGTGTTGAATCGGGGCGAGGTCGACCGCGAGGTCATCGGCGGGGCGAACCGCCTCGAAGAAGGCCCGCAGACGGAAATGATCGGCCTGCAGCAGTGGATCGGTCTTGTGATCGTGGCACCGACAGCACGAGAGGGTGAGACCGAGAAAGGCGCTGCCGGTGGTCTCGACGAGGTCGGCCATCAACTCGGCGCGCGAGCGGTCTTGTTCATTGAAGAGCGGAGCCGCATTGTCGTGCGGGCCCAGCCGGAGGTAGCCGGTGGCCAGCAGGGCCTGCTGCTCTTCGTGAGACTGGGGCGGGCCGGCAAGCAGTTCATCGCCCGCCAGTTGCTCGACGAGGAACTGGTCGAAGGGTTTGTCGGCATTCAGCGAGGCGATGACATAGTCGCGAAAACGCCACGCCTCGGGACGGAATTCATCCCAGTCGAATCCATTGCTGTCGCTGTAGCGAACCACATCCAGCCACAGCCGGGCCCCATGTTCGCCATACCGCGGCGACGCCAGCAGTTCATCGACATAGCGGACAAAGGCATCGGGGCGGTCATCGTCAAGCAGATCGCGCAGTCGCTGTGGGTCGGGGGGGAGCCCGATCAGCTGGAACGAGGCCCGACGGGCGAGGGTTCGCCGATCGGCGGGAGGATTGGGCCGCAGCTGGTGAGCAGCCAGCCGGGCGGCGATGAATCGGTCGATGGGTTGTGAACCGCTGGGTTCTTCCACCGATGCGTCGGGAATCGCGACCGGTTGAACGGGACGCAGCGACCAGAGCTCGAGACGGGCTCGACCAAACCGCTGGACCACCGGATTGCGCGGGTCGTTCCAGGCATCACCGATGGGGGTGGGGGCTGTGTCAACCTCCTCTGCCGACCAGGTGCGTGGCACACCGGCGGCCAGCGACAGGCTGGCGGCGAGCAGGCAACAGACCAGAAAATGACGGCAGGGCATGCGACGGCAGCGTGAGTCGGGCGGAGTTCGAACAGTGGGCCAATTTGAGACATGGCCCGCAGTGATTGGCAGACATGATTGACCGGTTTGATTGTAGGTGGCGCGGATCGGCGGTGCGAGACGGATCAAGCCTCACTTGTGCGAGCGGAATGGCTCGGGGTAATGTGGCGAAATGAGTTGGATTGTCCCGCGCGAGCATGAACGACGGCGGTTTTTGGCCTCGGCGGGAGGACTGGGAACGGTTGCGCTGACGGCACTCGAGCAATGGTCACGTCCCGTGGTGGCCGGGATGCCCGACCCGCGCGAGCCGTTTGCTCCCCGGAGGCCCGATCACGAGCCACGGGCCCGTTCGGTGATTTTTCTCTTTCTCATGGGGGGGCCGTCGTCGGTCGACACGTTCGACTACAAGCCACTGCTGCAGCAATTGCATGGGCAGAAGGTTCCCGATGGGATCCGCCAGGCGGTGGAGGGGAGCCGGCATGCCAACGTGTTTCATGGCTGCAAAGAAGAACTCTACGGGAGCCCGTTTGCGTTCCGGCGGGTGGGGGAGTTGGGCATCGAGGTCAGCGAGCTGTTTCCGCAGACTGCCGGGGTGGTGGATGAGTTGTGCTTCATCCACTCGCTGCAGGCCGAATCGAACAACCACGCCCCTGCGAGTTATCAGCTTCACACGGGGGATGTGCGTCCGGGGAAGGCGAGCCTCGGGTCGTGGGTGACCTACGGGTTGGGGACCGAGAACCAGGATCTGCCCGGTTACGTCGCCCTGTTCGACGTGGGACCTCTCGGGGGAGCGGCGAACTACTCGAATGGTTTTCTCCCCCCCGCGTATCAGCCGACACGATTGCGCGACCGCGGGGTCCCCGTGCTCGACCTGGCGACTCCCGAGCCGTTCTCGGCCAGTCGCCGCGCCACGCTCGATTTGGTGGGGCGGATGAATGCCCGTCACCGCGAATCGCGGACGAGTGCCGAGCTGGAGGCCCGCATCGCGACGTATGAGCTCGCGTACCGCATGCAGTCGTCGGCACCCGAGGCGGGAGATCTCTCGGCCGAGACCGAGGCAACGCAGGCTGAGTATGGGGTGAATGATCCGGAAGAGCGGACGGCGTCATTTGCCCGCAAGTGCCTGCTGGCCCGCCGTCTGGTGGAGCGGGGTGTCCGCTTCGTGCAGGTTTATGACATGCCCGACAAGGATGGCTGGGACGCGCATGGCGACCTCGTGGGGAACCACGTGCCCCGTGCCCGCTGGACCGACCGGGCGACTGCGGCGTTGATCCGGGACCTGAAGCAGCGGGGCCTGCTCGACTCGACCCTGGTCATCTGGGCGAGCGAATTTGGACGGACCCCGATGATGCAGGGAGAGAACGGCCGGCAGCACAACGCCGCGGGCTTCACCATCTGGATGGCGGGTGGCGGGGTGCAGGGTTGCCAGCGGATCGGGGCCACCGATGAGATCGGCCTGATGGCGGTGGAGCAGCCAATTCCCTTCCGCAATCTGCACGCCACCATTCTCGACGCACTGGGTCTCGACTGGACGGCGCTGTCTTATGAGGTCAATGGACGTCAGGAACGGCTGGCCGGGGTGGCGGGAACCGCCGAGCCGATCCCGGGCGTTTTGCGCTGAGTGCCGCAGGTGAAAGAAAAACCTGCCTGCACCCGATCCCCGCCGTCGCGACGCCCAACGAGACACTTTTCGGGCATCTGGCGGAGACATCGGATGCGCACTCGCCTGGGTCGAGCATGCGCACCAAGGAGGGGGGCCGTTCCAGGAGGCACCGGCATTCTTGCGGTGACGGAAGTGAGAGGCTTCCTGAGCCCCGCTCCGCGAAATCATGTTGTATGACCACTGCGGAGACAGCGGGTCCTCAGCGCAATTCGACGACATTGCTGTCGATGTAGGTCTTGTCCCGGCCGGGGAGGTCGCGATCGCCGGCGTAGAACGCCAGCACGAACCGGTCATCTCCCAGGGGCAGCAGTACCTGCGAACCTCCCGTTGCCGTGTTGAAGGGATGACCGCCGGTGCGGGAATAAAATGGCTGGCCGAGCTTGGTGAAGGTTTCGCCGTCGAGGCTGTGGTAAAGCATGCAGGTGCGTGGGGTGGGTTCGTCGAGGGCCCCCGCAAACATCAGGTAGCCACCCCCCGGCAACCGGAGCTGGGCCGGGCAAATCGCCGGCAGATCGCTGTCGACCGTGTCACTCCAGGTCTGCCCGGCGTCGCGCGACACCACCTTGCCCATCCGCCGGTTGCGGGGTGGGGTCTCGTTGTCGTAGCGGGCGAAAGCGACAAGCGTGCCGTCGGCTTTCTCGAAGATCACCGACTCGTTGTGGAAGATTTCGGGCTGGGTGGGGTGGGGGCCGAAGATGCGGGAGAACCGACTCCAGGTCTGTCCCCCATCCCGGCTGCGAAACAATCCCGATCCGTAATCGACGCCCGGAGTGGGCCTGGCCCAATCCATGGGCGTGAGGTACGCGGGCAGCACGAGGTCACCATTGCGCAGGGTGACAAGGTTCTGGGGCATCGCCCCCACGAGGGTCTCGGGGGGTTGGGGCAAGACCGAAACGGGGGTCACGCCGGCGGTGTGGGGATCGAATCGGGCGAACAGGGTGCGCGATTGGCGGGGCGCCCGGAAACCCTCGACCGAGACATCTGTATGGGTGATCTCCATGATCACCGCCACGGTCTGACGGGGCGAGAGTTGGGTGAAACCGATGGCGGCTCCCACCGACTTGTCGGGATGACGGTAGCTGGCGAACGGCGGGCTCCATGTCTGTCCCCCATCGTGACTGCGGACAAAGTGGGTGACCGTCCCGGCAACGACGTCTCCCTTGTCCTGGAAGCCGAGCACAAGGCTGCCATCGACGGGATCGCGCGCCAGGCCACAGGGCGACTGGGCATCGGGAATGGTGTCGGTGACGATCGCGTGATGCAGTCGGTGCAATTGCGGCCGGCGAGGAGGTTCCGAGGCCGCCAGACCCGAGGTGACAATCAGCCAGAGGCAACCGACACGAACGAGGATCCCCGTGGCCGGGTGAGGTGGCTGTGGCTGGCTGGCAATTCGGAGGGAAGCCATCGATCACCTGTGGGGAATGACTCGGAAACTTGCGGGGGGAGGGGGGGACTCTCGATGCGTATCAGGCCGCGTCACTGGGCGGACACGAATTGGAAGGAAAACAGGTCGGCGTCCTGCAGGGCGAAACTGAGGCGAATGGGGCGACCTGCCAGGGCTGAGAGATCGGCCGCGTCATGCCACGTGACCGTCCGATCAACCGTGTCGCCGAAAAGTTCGTCGCAGTCGGTGAGGTCGAAGCCCGGTAGTGGTTTTCCCCCGGCATCGAGCAGGGCCACACGCACCGAGCCCGCCGCCGAGGTGGCGAAGTTGAGGGACAAGCGGTCCCCCGTGAAGGTGACCGGGACGGTGGTCGCAGTGCCGCCAGAGAAGGGGGCGTTGAGCGATACAAATCCATCAAGCCGAATGGTGTATCGCCGCAGCCGATGCATCTCATCGCGCCAGGCCCCCTCGTTGAAGTGCAGCGAAATCTCGTTGGGCAGGCCGGGACCCTCGGCCCTGGTCTCAAACAGGCCATAGCTCTGGTAGTTGTCGCCGTAGATCCAGCGTCCCTCCCCTTCGCGTCCGGGCCGGAGGAACGCTTCATCCCAGCGGTGGAACGCCTGCCCGTCACGGCTGCTCATGAAACAGCCGTCGGTCACCTCGGCCCCGGTGTAGGCACCACTCTCCCTGATCGATTCATAAAACAGTTTGCGGGTTTGGACCGGTTCAAGAGACTGGGCCTGTCGGGACAGCGGCCGGGCGACGAATCGGGTGGGAAATCCCAACAGGATGTGAGGAGCACGGTAGTACGGTGCAATCTGGTTCGTATACATCTGCTGGGGTGGCGAGTTCGGATAGGTCAGCCCGACCGGTGTCGACCAGGTGCGGAAGTCGGTCGAGAACGACACCCCGATGGAACGGAGACCCTTGAAGTTCTCTTCGCTGAAAAACCGAGTGAACATCGTGTAGCGCTGGTGGGTTGGATCCCAGAAGACGGTGTTGTGCGAGTCGAACGCACCCTGGGTGACCACCGGGGTCTCGCTCAACTGCCGCCAATGAAGCCCATCGCCGGATGCAAATGTCAGCAGACCCTTGCTGCTGGTGGTTCCTCCCACGGCCTTGAATTTCTCATCGGGCCGGGCCTGGGGATTGGTGTCGAGAAACGGGGCGAAGTTGTGGGTCTCGGCCCCCCCGCGCCAGACGATGTTGTTCTGCTTGTGGCCGGTGTTGTTCTGCGTGGGAGGCCAGTCGAAAAGCCCGAGCGCCGGTTTTTTCCAGTGAATGCCGTCGTCACTTTCGGCATAGCAGACCACCTCCGACTGCGCCTGTCGCAGCGGAGGGGGATCCAGCAGGTAGCGGTGGCCCCGGTAGTACATCCGGTAGCGATGGCCCTCCTGGATCACCGTCGCGTAGCCGCTGGAATTTCCCTCCCAGGGCTCATTCAGTGTGAGGGCGACCTCGCGCGGGGTGGGGTGGTGCAACCGCAGTTGTGCGCGCCCTTCGAGAGGTTCCAGCAGCGACGTGTCGACAAACAGTTCCCGCCGACCGCCAAGGGCCAAAGGTTCGGCCGCGCCGATTGACGACGGCAGACTCAAGACCAAAACCGCGAATGCGAGACACAGGCGAGTCAGCATGGAAGGTTCCTCGGAAAGCAGGTTGTGTCTGTGGGGAACGGCAGTCGGCCCGGGCCATTCGGCGGGGAGACTTGACCTGGTCACCCGGGAAGTCCCGGTGTGGCCGTGCCTCGGAATCCGATCCGTCCTGGTCCGCTGGATCCGCGGGTCGGCCTGTTTATACCGGCGGTTTTTGTCGGCCGCCAATGGCTTGGGACGGGGGCGGGCGGACTGCCAGGGGGGGAAGGAACGCCGGCCGTCACTGCCAGGTCGCAGGACGACCGCGAAGGGCTTGGTCGACCGATTGCCAGCCGACTACAGTTAGTGTCAACCTTTCTTCCAGCGTTTGCGGAGATTCCGGCGATGAAGTTCCACCGGCACGTGTTCCCCTCGATCGAGCAGTACCTGCACCACCGGCCGCCATACCTGTTGGTCGATGAGATCGTGGAACTCAGTGCCACCGGGATCGTGACCAGAAAGCGGGTGACGGGAGACGAGTTCTTTCTCGCGGGGCACTTTCCCGGCTCTCCGATTTTTCCCGGGGCGATGCTGCAGGAACTGACGACGCAATCGGCGGGAATTCTGATTGCGGCCGAATACAACCCGATGCCGGTCTATGACACAACCGACCCATTTTTCAATGAGTACGCCCTCGGCGTGCTGGTCCGGGTCGAGCAGGCTCGCTATCGCAGTTTCGCCCGACCCGGGGATCTGCTGGAAGTCAAGGTTGTGCTGGAAGAACGGGTCGAACAGTTGTTTGACTTCCGAGCCACGGTGACCCGCGTGGGCGGGCCGGCCATCATGCGGAATTCCTTCCAGTTGACCAACATCAAGTCGACGGTGCTGCAGGGGAGGGAGGCCACTGCGGGCTGAGGTCCTGGAGCGTGGGGAGTTTCGCCGTCGACTACGGGTTCGGATCGGTGAACTGAAACGAGTACAACTCGGCATCCCGCAGCAGGAATCGCAGCCGAACGGTCTGGCCGACTAGGGCCGACGTGTCGGTCTTTCCCCGCCAACTGATCGTGCGGTCGAGACTGTCTCCGAAGGTCTCGTCGCAATCGTCGAGCGAGTACCCGGCGAGCGGCTCTCCCTCGGAATCGGTCAGCTCCACAAACAGGTTGCCTGCCGCCGAAGTGGCGAAGTTCAATGAGAGACGCTGTCCGGTGAAGGTGAACGGCTTGGTCAGCAGTTCCCCCCCTTCGAAGGGGGCCTTCGCGGCGACAAAGCCATCGACCCGCAGTGTCCAGCGACGGATCGTTTCGGCCGTGCGCCAGTACTGTTCGGCGACATAGAACGACAGTTCGTTCGGGGCACCGGGGAGCTTGCTGGGGGTTTCGACCAGGCCGTGCGCGGGGTAGCAGTCTCCATAGACCCACGAGCCGGGACGTTCGGGCCCGATCCGCAGGAAGGCTTCGTTCCAGCGGTGGAAGTTCTCGCCATCGCGGCTTGACATGAAGACCCCATCGGTGATGGCGGTCCCAATCCGCTCTTCCTTCTTCGCTCTCAATTCGCGATGGGCGAGATCGGGCAGGGCCCGCATAGAGGGGGACCATTTCCGCTCGACGTAGCGGACGGGAAAGCCGAGGAACAGGTGCGGGGCGCGGTGATAGCGATCAATGCAGTTGGTGTAGTACTGCTCGCGCGGCACCTCGGGGGTGAGTGTGAGCCGTTTCGGGGTGGTCCAGGAAAGGAAGTCATCGGAATAGGCGATACGAATGTCGCGTTGGCCGTCGTGAAAATCGCGGACGTAGGCCCGGTAGCGGTTCTCATGCGTGTCCCAGAAACCGACGTTTTGTGAATCGAAGGCTCCCTGCCTGATCACCGGCTGATCTCCCAGCCGGGTCCAGCGCAGTCCATCGGGCGACTGCCAGGCAATCAAGCCGTCGCGCGATTGACCCAGGGCCTTGTAGCGGGCTTCGGGGGCACAGTTCGGATTCTCATCGCGGAAGGGGGTGAAGTTGTCGTAGATCCCGGTGACGACGATGTTGTTCTGCGTGGAACCGTTGACCTCGATGAGCCCGAGGTTTGGCTTGGTCCAGGTGATGCCATCGGTGCTCTCGGCATAGCAGATGTGGTAGGGATGCGTCGGGGGCTCGGCCGGGTCGAGTTGCCAGTGGGCTCCCTGGTACCACATGCGGTACTTCCCCGACTCGGGGATGATCCGGAAGTAGATGCAGGTGTTTCCTTCCCACGGCTGATCGCAGGCGAAGCTGATGTCCTGCGGCACGGGATGCTGCAGTTCCAGTCGAACATTCCTCAGCCGTTCGATGAGGAAGTCATCCACAAACAACTCGCGGCGGGAACCGATGGCGACGGGACCGGCCGGGGTGTCGGCGGCGAACAGAAGGGAGAGACAGTTCCCGGCCATCAGACCGGCCACGAACAGGCATGAGAGCCAACGCATCAGACGGACCTCGGTTATGGGACAGGCAGGCGCAGTGTCGTCGTTGTAGCCGATCGACGGGAACAGTGCGCTGGTGAGTCGGGGAAGTTCTGTCCGCGGCGACGTGTGTCTCTGGTCGGGGCTGGTTCCAGACACGTCTGGGATGGGAACTGGCTCTGGAATCCCCAGGTTCCCGGGGTCTCGAAACGCCGGGGAGAACCCGGGGCGAGGTGGCGGGGCTGCGAAAAATCGGGCTGCGGACAAATGGATCTGCGGACAAATGGACCTGTGGACAATCGGGCTGTTGCAACAGCGGAAGTCTCAATTTCGGGACGGCAGCCTGTCGCCCGCGGTCCCCGGGGAGGTAGAATCCGGGTGGCCTTTGCCCCATTCTGGAGCCTGAGACTGTGACCCGCCTCGCGATGCCTTCCCTGTTCCGCCTGTGGCCGGTGCTGCTGCTGGGGATGACCCCCGGCTGGCTCACGGCTGCCGAGCCCCGCCTCGATTTCAACCGCGACATCCGCCCGATCCTGTCGGAGAACTGCTTCTATTGCCATGGTCAGGATGGCAACAAGCGGCAGGCCGATCTGCGCCTCGATCGCCGCGATGATGCTGTCGCCAAGAAGGCACTCGTCCCGGGTGATCTCGACGCCAGCGAGCTGATTCAGCGGATTCGCTCGACCAATCCAGACGAGTTGATGCCGCCCCCCAATTCCAACCGGCGGCTGACCGATGTTCAGAAGGAATTGCTCGAACGCTGGGTGCGCGAAGGGGGGGAGTATCTCGACCACTGGGCGTTTGTCGCGCCGGTCCGTCCGCCGGAACCAGCGGTTCAAAGGGGAGATTGGGCGCGCACGCCGCTTGATCGCTTCGTGCTCGCCCGGCTCGAAGCCGAAGGGCTGCAGCCCGCTGTGGAAGCCGACCGACCCACACTGATCAAGCGCCTGTCGATCGATTTGACGGGGCTCCCTCCCACACCCGCCGAAGTCGACCAGTTTGTCGCCGACCGCGATCCGCTGGCGTATGAAAACCTGGTGGACCGTTTGCTTTCGAGCCAGCACTACGGCGAGCGGATGGCGCTCCCCTGGCTCGATGCCGCGCGGTATGCCGACAGCAATGGCTTCCAGCAGGATGGCGACACCTGGCAATGGATCTGGCGCGACTGGGTGGTGCGGGCCCTGAACAGCGATCTCCCGTTTGATAAGTTCACCACCTGGCAACTGGCGGGGGACCTGCTGCCGGATGCGACACTCGACCAGAAGATTGCCAGCGGCTTCAACCGCAACCACCTGCTGAACGGAGAAGGAGGGGCGATTCCCGAAGAGCAGCGGTTTGTGATCCTTTTCGACCGGATCGACACCACTGCGACCACCTGGCTGGGCCTGACGATGGCGTGTGCCCAGTGCCACGACCACAAGTACGACCCGATTACCCGTCGTGACTATTACAGCCTGATGGATGCGTTCAACCGGTTGCCCGAATCGGGAGTCCCGCAGTATTTCTCGTCGCGGATTCGTGTGGCACCCCCCTTTGTCGAGGTCCCCTCGGAAGAGAACAAGGCGCGGATTGCCGACTTCGAAAAGCAGATTGCCGAGGCCGAGGCGGCGGCGAAGCCCATTGCCGACGCTGCGTTTGAAGGATGGCGGTCCGGGTTGTTTGCCGACGGCAAACCTGGGGAAGGAAAGGGCTTGCCCGACCCGTTGGCCGCAATCCTGAAGAAGCCTGAGGGAGAGCGGACCGACGACGAGAAGACATCGATCGAACCGGGGCTGCGGAAGCATTTCGACGAAAAGATCCGCGGGGGGTTGGCCGGCAAGTTGCCGGTCCTCGCCCGGGCCGACCAGGTTCGGGGGCAGTTGAATGGCTACCGTGCCGACCAGATGCCCCGCGTCATGGTGATGAGCGATGCGCAGCCTCGGGAAACCCGCATTCTCGATCGCGGCGAGTATCTCAATCCGCTGGAGAAGGTGGAGTTTTCGACCCCGGCGTTCCTGCCGGCCCGACCGGACGGCAGCCCGGCCAATCGGCTGGGACTGGCACAGTGGCTGGTCTCACCGCAGCATCCCCTGACGGCCCGTGTGCAGGTCAACCGGATGTGGCAGCACTTTTTTGGGGCGGGGTTGGTGAAGACGTCGGAGGACTTCGGCGTGCAGAGTGAATACCCGCTGTACCGCGACTTGCTCGACTGGCTGGCGGTGGAGTTCCGCGAGCGGGGCTGGAGCCAGAAGGGGATGCACCGGTTGATTGTCACCAGTGCCACCTACCGGCAATCAAGCCGGTTCTCGCCCGAGTTGCGCAACCGGGATGCCGAGAATCGTCTGTATGCCCGTGCCAGCCGTTTCCGGATGCCGTCGCTGCTGCTGCGAGACTGGGCCCTGGCCTCGGCGGGAGTTCTCGATCGACGAATCGGCGGTGTGCCTGTCTATCCCTATCAGCCCGATGCGGTCTGGGAAGCACTTGCGATCACCAAGGAACGGGACTTCACTTACCCGGCATCGCAGGGAAGCGATCTGTACCGCCGCAGCCTCTACACGTTCTGGCGACGAACGGTGGGGCCGACCAACATGTTTGACTCGTCGAACCGCCAAACCTGTCGGGTGCGGGCGAGCACGACAAGTACGCCTCTGCATGCGTTGACCACGCTGAACGATCCCACCTGGGTGGAAGCGGCGCGGCTGCTGGCCGAGCAGAGTTACAAGGCGGCCGGCGACCTCGAAGGCCGCCTCGGCAACGCGTTTCGGCGTGTCGTCTGCCGGACTGCCACACCAGCCGACCTGGCCCGGCTGAAGCGGGCCTATGACCGCCAGGCGGCGATCATGGCACGGGACCCGGCCCAGGCCGAGGCCTTGCTCAAGGTCGGGTCGGCGCCCCGCGATGGGGCGATTCCCGTGGCCGAGCATGCACCGCTGACGGCGGTCTGCCTGGCGATTCTCAATCTCGACGAAGCCCTGACCCGCGAATGATGCGGGCTGCTGTGGTCGTGTCTCTTCCTTCCGAATTCCGCGAGACCAATTTCGATCCATGCCGTTCGATTCCAAGCTGCAGCGCAAGATCATGGGGCAGTTCGCCACGGGAGTGACCGTGGTCACCACCGGGGAAGGGGACGCCCGCACCGGGTTGACGGTGAGTTCCTTCACCTCGCTGTCACTCGACCCGCCGCTGATCCTCGTGGCGATCGACAACCGCTCGACCAGCCGCGACGACATCCGCCGCAACGGCAGCTTTGCCGTCAACATCCTCGCGGTCGACCAGGAAGAGGCCTCCCGCAGGTTTGCAACGCCCGGACCGAAAGACTTCTCGGCCTTCGCCTGGAAGACCGCCGTCACGGGGGCTCCAATTCTCGACAAGGCTCTCGCCTGGGTGGACTGCCGGCTGCACTCGGTGCTGCCCGGCGGAGATCATGAGATCTTCGTTGGTGAGATTGTCGCCGGCGAAGCCTCGGAACAGCAGACCCCGCTGCTGTATTACTCGGGCAAGTACCGTCGGGTGTCGGAATGAGTCCAGGGGTTGCACCACGGTTGCGGAACTTCATTGACGGCACGTGGCACGCACCCGCGGGTGCGGGGTACCTGCCGGTGGTGAATCCTGCCACGGCCCGGACCCTTGCGGAAGTTCCCCTCTCGACGCGAGCCGAAGTCGATGCGGCCGTTGAGGCAGGGCGCCGGGCGTTTCGACAGTGGCGATTCGTTCCCGCCAATGACCGGGCGCAATTCCTGTACCGCTTCAAGACGCTGCTGGAAGCACGGATCGATGATCTGGCCCGGACGATCACCGACGAATGCGGCAAGACCCTCGCAGAGGCGACCGCCGAGATTCGCCGGGGGATCGAAAATGTCGAAGTCGCCTGCGGCATCCCGACGCTGCTGCAGGGCTGGAACAACGAGCAGATTACGCCGGGGATTGACGAACACTGCTTCCGGCAGCCGCTGGGGGTGGTGACCGCGATCACCCCATTCAACTTTCCGGCCATGATCCCGCTCTGGTTTCTGCCCTACGCAATCGCCTGCGGCAATTGCTTTGTGCTGAAGCCCAGCGAGAAGGTCCCCCGGTCCAGTGTGCTGCTGTTTGAACTGCTGGAGCAGACCGGTTTGCCGCCGGGCGTGGCCCAGTTGCTGCACGGGGGACGCGAAGTGGTGGAGGGGTTGATCGACCACCCGGGAGTGGTGGGGGTGTCGTTTGTGGGGTCGACGGCGGCGGCCCGGCAGGTGTATGCCCGCAGTGCGGCCCAGGGAAAGCGGGTGCAGTGCCAGGGAGGGGCGAAGAACCCGGTGGTCATTCTGCCCGATGCCGACCTCGAGCAGACAACGCAGATCGTGGCCGACAGTGCGTTTGGCTGTGCGGGTCAGCGCTGTCTGGCCGCATCACTCGCGATCACGGTGGGGGAAGCCCGCCGACCATTCCGCGAGGCGATCAGCGAGGTGGCGGCGAGTCGGCGGGTGGGCTATGGAGCCTCCCCGGGCGTCCAAATGGGGCCAGTCATTTCCCGGGAGAGCCGCGAGCGGATCAGCAGCCTGATCGACACCGGTTGCCGGTCGGGAGCGCTCCCCCTGGTTGATGGTCGGGGCCGCAGTGCCGAGGGGGACGATGAGGGATTCTTTCTCTGTCCCACGGTGCTCGACGGGGTGCAGCCGACGGCAGAGATTGCCCGGACCGAGGTGTTTGGACCGGTGTTGAGCCTGATGCATGCCGACGACCTGGGTGAGGCGATCACGATGATCAACCAGGCCGAGTACGGAAACATGGCGAGCCTGTTCACCCGCAGCGGAGGTGCCGCCCGGCGGTTCCGGCAGGAGGTCGAGGCGGGCAATGTGGGCATCAACATTGGCGTGGCCGCCCCCATGGCGTATTTCCCCTTCAGTGGGGCCAAGGCGAGTTTTTTGGGGGACCTCCACGCCCAAGGACGGCATGGCGTCGAGTTCTACACACAAACCAAGGTGGTGGTGGAACGCTGGCCGGGTTGAGCGAAGGCTGGTTGTGAGTCACAACGGGGGACACGGGAATGTTCTCGGGGGAAGTGCTGGTCGCGGAGCTGCAGTCCATGGGGGTGACGCACGTCGTGTGGCTCCCCGACAGTACCCTGGGAGCCTGGGAACAGGCGCTGGATGCAGCCCAGGGAATCGACCTGATCCGCGTCAGCCGCGAAGCGGAGGCGTGGGGGATCGCCGCCGGGCTCTACCTGGGTGGCAGGACGCCACTCGTGATCATGCAATGCACTGGGCTGTTCGACTCGGGGGATGCGCTGCGGAACTTTCTGTTCGACTACGAACTTCCCTTGTTTGCGATCGTTGGCTGGCGGAGTTCGCTCAATCCCGCGGCGACCGACTCGGCACGGACCTACACGGAACCGATTCTGAAGGCCTGGGGACTTGAGTATGTCGCCATCCTTCAGCCCGACGAGCTCCCCCGTCTGAAAGAGCACTGGAACCGGTGTCGACAGTCGGAACAGCCGGGTGTGGTCCTGATTGGAGAGGGACGGTTGTAACAAGGGTTTGCGGGCCAGGGGGTGTGGTCCCGATGGAATCTCTGTTGTCGAATTTGGTCGTCCGCTGAAATAATCGTCGGTGTCGCAGTTGATTGCCGATCAGCCGTGCGGTTTTCCCGGGCTGGCTGGTGAAAACGGATTTCGACCCCGCTTGGCTGACTGGCGGACCGATTCTTCGCCGGCTGTGACTGGCAGAACTCTCACTTTTCCCCCCGACCGAACGCACCCATGTGGAATCGCTCGTACCGCTGGCAACAGACCGCCCGACAATGGGCCGGGGTGCTGGGATTGGCGGCTGGGGTGGGGGGATTGGCGGTCGGTCTGCGACAGCCGGCCCCAGCCGACGCGTGTCGGGCACTGGGAGAATTCGCCGGTGCCTGGACGTCAACCAGCGAGATTCCGCTGACCTGTGACGTCCCCGGGGACCTGGGAGTTCTCCCGGGAGACCTGATTCACCGGTCGCGGGACGACGGCCTTCCCGAGATCGTGGGAAAGGTGGTGCGGGTTGAACCTGCCGGGGCCGGGAGGGTGACGTTGCATTTTCTGCTGGCCGAAGAGGCGCGGAAGGAACTCGCCACGGGTGGCCTGTTGCGGGGGGCTCCCGAGTCGATCGGGCTTGAGCAGGCGGTCCGGCTGATTGTCAGCCCCGAAGCGCCGCTCGACGAGGCGCTGCAGGCCCGCGATGCGCTCTGGCCGGTGGTTGAACGCGAGATGGTTCCCAGGCTGACCGAAAACCTGCTGCGCGAAGTGAAAACCCTCGCCTGGAATCTCGAAGAGGGAGACCGTGAACTGCTGGTCGAGGCTCTCGAAGAATTGCGCGGCGAACTGACACCGCTGGAGGATGAGCTGATCGCGAACCTTTCGGAACGGGCCTGGAATGAGGTCGGGGTGGAGGGTGTGGCCAGCGGGATCTGGCGGGTTGCGATCACCGGGGCCGACAATGCCCGGAAAGACATGCGGGACTGGGTTCGCCAGGGGTTCGGATACACCGCCATCCCCGATCGTTCGCCGGCCGAGTTTCTCGAGGGCGAAGATCGCGCCCGGCTGAGTCAGTCGATCCTCGCCGAATTGCAGGAATTCTGGGAGCAGCACCAGGGAACGATCCTTGAGAAGATCGAGGGAGTCCTGGGTCGACACAAGGAAGAGTTTGTCCGCACGCTGCGCGAACGGTGGGCTCCCCGATTGTTTGAACAGGCGGTGGTTCCCGCCTGGACGGCTGGCGAACCCGAGGTCGTCCGGGCCGTCGAGTCGTATGCCCGCGATTTCACGAATCGCCGACTCGTCTCCAGTGCCGGGGGCCCCCGACTGGTCTTCGCGCATGCCCTGCGGGGGGCCCTGGGCATCAGCGAGGCACCGCTCTTGATCATCGAACCCCGGTCTGATGGCCAGGCCCTCGAGATTCTCTACCGCCCGGTGACACCATGACCGGAGCCGAACAGGAGGAAGAGATCACTCCGCCGGGCGGCTCGTCGGTGGCCGGTGTGCGTCTGGAAGTTCAGCGTCTGGCGATTGATCTTGGAAACCGTCAGCTGCAATTGCAGGAGGCGTGCACGCTGCAGGTGGGGCGGCTGTACCTGGTCTCGGGACCATCGGGCAGCGGAAAGTCGTCGTTTGCCCGCGCGCTGCTGGGGTTTGGTGAACTGGCGGATCCGCGGATTCCGTGTGCTGGTGAGATCACGCTGCATCCCGGCGGAAACCCTTGTCCTGTCTGGAGCAGCGCTGGCTATCACCCCGAATCGCGCGAGCTGATGGCTTTTTTGCCCCAGGCCGAGCGGCTTGGTTTCATCGACGGACTCTCGGCGGCCGACAACCTGCGGTTGTTTTCGCACCTGGGTCCTGACGAAGCCCTGCGGGCGGCGGGGGAGTTGACCGGGCGGTTTCACCTGCCGGGCTTGCCCGACACACTCGCCAGGGCGTCGGGCGGAGAGCGGATTCGTTATTCAGCCGTACGGGGTTTGCTCCCCCGGCATACCGGCGAGGGACCGCCGCCGGTGGTACTGGCGGATGAACCGACAGCCGGGCTCGATCCGCGGGCGGCCCGGGCACTGGGGCGCGAGTTGCTGGAGTTGGCCGACCGCCGCGAGTCGATTGTGATCGTGATCACGCACGAGCCGCAATGGTTTGTGCCCGAAGCGCTCGACCAGGTGTTTCCGGAAGGGGGAGAGGTCCCTGCCGGGGTGAGAATCCTGGAATGTCCCCTCGAGGAGGGGCGGGTGCGGCAGGTGGTGGCGGTCAGCAGCCTGCAGTTTGTGCCGCGGTCAGGGCCGGCCGGCTGGTGGATGTGGGGTGGGGAGTCTGCGAGCCGGGCCCTGCAGATGCTGGGAGGATTGATGCTCTCTCCCCTGGCATTGGCCTGGGGCCTGTTGGGGATCCGTCAGCCGTGGGCCCTGGGACGGCAGGTGGCCGGAGACGTCCTGTCACCCGGGACGCTGCTGTTCACGCTGACCGGATGCGTCCTGGTGGCGGGGACGGTGGCATTTTTCATCTTTGAGCAGACGCCGCGTCCCGAGTTGGTGGAGCCGCTGCTGTTGCCCGAGATCCTGCGGGCGACCGGGCACACCCTGGTGCGGGTGGTGTTGCCGCTGGGAGCCTGCGGGCTGGTCGCGACGAAGCTGGGGGCGGCCCAGGCGGCCCGGCTGGCCTCGGCGGTCCGGTCGGGACTGCTGGAGACGCTGGCCCTGGCACGCTGGAGGCTGGAAAGTTTCGCGCTGGTGCCCGCAGTCGCGGCGCAGGTTCTCTGCATGGGTCTCGCGACCGGAGCATCGCTGGCGGCCGGGCTGTTGATGGCCGCCCTGGTCTACTCGGCAGGGCACCAGGGGGCCCCGTTGGGACTGGCGCTCAACCTGATGCTCTCGGGGGTCAAGCTGGCCCCGCACTGGTTCTCGTTTCTCGTGGCGAAGGTGGTCGCTTCGGGGTTTCTCGCGGGGACGCTGGCGGCACTCTTCGGACATGCACCGGCGACGTCGGAACAGGACGTGGCACGAGCCGTCCATCGCACGCTGCTGTGGGGTGTGCTGGCGGTGATTGCCTGCCAGTGCCTGCTGATCATCGCCGAGTTTGCGGGAGATCCCCCCGCGCCAGTGTCGCGCCGAGCCCAACCGGTTGTTTCTCCCACAGCCGTCGAAACACAGCGCTGAGCCGTGCCGCTACCGGGAGAATTCCACCAGATCGGAAAAGAAGCTGGCGCGATGACCTGGCGGGCTGGCATCACGAAACGGACACAGTCATTTCCCAACCGCTCTTCAGCCGCCTAAGCGCTGGCGAGACAGCGCTGCAGTTCTTCCATTTCAACCCGGCTGCCGAGGGCCAGGGGAGTGCGCTCGTGGATGCTGTGCGGTTGAATGTCGAGGATCCGCTGCCGGCCATCGGTGGCGATTCCCCCCGCCTGTTCGACGAGGAAGGCCATTGGGCTGGCCTCGTACAGCAAACGCAGTTTTCCCCCCGGATTGTCGGCTGTTGGAGGGTAGAGAAAGACGCCCCCCTTGAGCAGAGTCCGGTGGACGTCGGCCACCATCGATCCAATGTAGCGCGATGAGTAGCGTTTCCCATTCAGACCCTGTCGGAGATTCCGGACGAACGCCTGGTAGCCGGTGGGGAACGAATCCACATTGGCCTCGTTGACCGAGTAATACTTCCCCTGCGAGGGCATCTTGATGTCTTCGTGCGACAGGACGAAGGCCCCGATGGCCGGGTCGAGGGTGAATCCATGCACTCCACGCCCCACGCTGTAGACGAGAATCGTGGAGGAGCCATAGACGACGTATCCCGCTGCGACCTGGCGTGTCCCCGGCTGCATCAGCCACTGTTCGACATCATGGTAATCGGCATTCTCGGGTCGGCGGAGAATTGAGAAGGTGGTGCCGACCCCAACCCCGACATCAATGTTCGACGACCCGTCAAGGGGGTCAAAGATCACAGCATACTTGGCATTGGGGGTGGCATGCTGGATGGTGATGGGAGTCTCGTTCTCTTCCGATGCGAGAATCCCGATGCTCTCGCGCACGCTGAGATTGTGGTGCAGGACGTCGTTGGCATAGACGTCGAGCTTTTGCTGAATCTCACCCTGCACATTGATGGCGCCATGTTCGCCCAGAATGTCACTGAGCCCCGCCCGCTGCACCTTTGCCTGGATCATCTTCGTGGCCAGGGTGACTCCCGACAAAAGCCAGGAGAATTCCCCCGAGGCACCGGGGAACTTGCATTGATCCTGCAGGATGTGCTGCTGGACAGTGACGATGGGCTTGCGCTTCGTTTCGGACATGGAGTTCGGGCAGGGCGGGTTGTGCATTCAAAAAAGGGCTGGTCGACACGACGGTGTTGCCCCGGGAGCGCGATCGGGGCAATTCCGCCGACGAGTCCCGATTGTCGCCGGGTCACCTGCGGGGGACCAGTCCCCGGGGTGTCAACCGACCGCTTTTCTCAAAACAGGAAGTTCGGTTTTGATCGGCCCGTCATCCCCGCTGTCGCGGCTGAGTGTTTTACCAGCCGACGATCGCTCGGCGGGCATGGCATCCTGCTCGCCACCACGGGGAGAGGGACATGCGTCACGACGCGGGGCCGTTCTTGTTGCCTGGTCCAGATTGCCGTCCCGACAGGGAATTCTGTGAAAATCAGTTGACAGGGGCGCTTCTCGTGGACACCTTTACACAAGGTGTTGGGACGTTCGACAGTCCACCCCCGTGCCCCGGTTCCCCACCAACCGCCCGACCGACCATGAAACAGAAACAGAAGCAGCCGCCCCAGTCGAAGCGTCCTCAATTCCGGCGATTGATCGTCATTGACAATGCCCTGCGTGCGGTGGACTACCCCACGGTGGATCTGCTGGCGGAAGTGGTCAACATGAATCCGAAAACGATTCGTCGCGACCTGATTTTCATGAAGGACGAACTGGGGGCACCGCTCGACTTCTGTCGCGAACGCAATGGCTGGCGATACACCGATCTCAACTGGCGTCTGCCCGACTTCAGTGTGTCGCAGGGGGACCTGCTGGCGATGTTCCTGGGGGCGCGTGTGCTTGATGACTTCCGGGGCACCCCCGCCCATGCGCAGTTGAAAAGGTCGCTGAGCCGCATGGCCGATCTGCTTCCCGAGCAGGTGACTGTCCAGTGGGAAACCATCCAGCAGGCGCACTCGGTTCAGAAATCGCACACCACCCGGCAGGATATCGAGATCTTCCGCAAGCTGGCCGATGCGGTCCTGCACCGCAAGCAGGTCAAGATGGTCTATTGGTCGGCCGGCCGCGATGACACCACGGTCCGCACCGTCGATCCCTGGCATCTCAGCTGCATCGATGGGGAATGGTACGTGGTGGGCTGGTGTCATCTGCGGAAGGCACAGCGAACGTTCGCCCCGAACCGGGTCCGCAAGATCAAGTTCACCGGGCAGAGTTTTTCGGTTCCCGCGTCGTTCAACATCAATGAATTTCTTGCTGGAAGTTTCCGGGTGGTGGGAGAGCCCGACGCCCCCCTCAAGACGATTCGGCTCGCGTTTGCCCCGACCGCGGCCAGGTACGTGAAGGAAAAGGTCTGGAACGAGAGCCAGACTCTCTCGCCCACGAAGGATGGCGGGGTGATCTTCGAGATCAAGTTGAATTCATTCATCGAGATCCGCCGCTGGATTTTGTCGTGGGGTTCGGAATGCCAGGTTCTCGAACCTCCCGAATTGCGGGCCGATATTGTCCAGCAGGCCCAGGGGATCATTTCCCGGAACCATGCCCCGGCACCGCGCACCGGCCGTCGCGGACGCCCTCCCAAGTGAGAGCCGGTCGCATCTGACAGATCACCGCCGCCGAATGCCGACCAATTCGAATTGGTGACGGCCTCGTTTCGGAATGGTTGCGCCCTCGCGAGAGTGCATTCGCTTGAGCTGAGTTTCCCCCAGTGACGGGAGTCCGAACAGACAGCATGAAGGTTTCAACCCGTGGTGTCTGGGATTGGGCATCAGCACTCGAACCGGTCCCCGAGGCCAGCCGGATGACGCTGGGGGAGGGGGGAACTCCCCTGGTGCGTTCGCGGGTGATTGGCCCCCGTGCGGGGTTGCCGGGACTGTTTTTCAAGCTCGAAAACCTGTCTGCGACCGGATCGTACAAGGACCGGTTTGCCGCCGTGGCGGTCTCGGACATGCTGGCCCGCGGTCAGCGCCGATGCCTGGCCACGAGCAGCGGGAATACGGGGGCCGCCCTCGCCGCGTACTGTGCTGCCGCCGGGATCGACTGCCACGTCGCCCTGGTCGAAACCGCTCCTCTTGAGAAGTGCCGCCAACTGTTGGCCTATGGTGCCCGGCTGCATCGCATTCGGGGCTTTGGATTGCGTCCGGAAGTGACCGGTCAGGTGTTTGAGCTGCTGCAGGAGTTCGGGGGGCAGCCGGCCTCCGCGATGCAGATCAGTGCGTACCGGTACAGCCCCCGGGGTATGACGGGAGTGCAGACAATCGGGCTCGAACTGCCTGCCCAGGTCGACCAGCCGATCGACCATGTCTTCTGTCCTGCCGGGGGTTGTGGAGCGGCCGTCGCCATCGCGCGCGGCTTCCGTTGGTTGGCCAGGCATCGCGGGCTCTCCCGCGTTCCCCGCATCGAGATTGTGCAACCCCGGGGGAATGACACGATTGCCTCGGCCCTGCGTCGGGGAGATTCTGAGGGACGTGAAATTGTCTGCGAAACAAAAATCAGCGGCCTGCAGGTTCCCAACCTGATTGATGGAAACCTCGCGATTGCCGAGTGTGGCGCAACCGGTGGAACGGGGCATCTCGTCGAGGATGCCGAGGTCTGGGAGACCCAGGCCCGTCTCGCCCGTGAAGAGGGGATCTTCTGTGAACCGGCAGGGGCCGCCGCGACAGCGGCCGTGCTGAAGGCGTGTGCCGCTGGCGAGCTGGCCCGCGATGCGATCGTCGTCGCCCTGGTGACTGGCTCGGGGTTCAAGGATGCCCCCTCGATCGAGCGGATGACCGGTGCGTCGCCGCTACCCGTGGTGGAATTCGACGACTTTCGGCAGGCTGTCGCGGCATCCCCGACCACCTGAGTCGTCACTGTCGAACGTCGATGTGGTTGCGGGGCTGTGCCTGGTGGCGCCCGACCGCGTTGGGCCTGGCGCAGCGCGGTGAGACTGTGCCGTGACGGTGGCAGGCATTATGCTCGCCCCGGCACGCTGCCAGTTTGGGTCCGGGACCATCGGTGTTCGCCGATTGGGGCCGTCGACTGGAGTTGTGCCCCGTTTCTCCCGTTGGAACCCGCCCATGGCCCGCACCTCCCGATCCTCTCGAATGGTGACACGTTTCTCGCTCGCCCTGCTCGCGATCCTGGCACTTGAATTCGGCTGGTCCCAACCAGCCCGGGGGGCGGATGCCATCCCCCGCCGAGTCGTCGTCGTGGCGGGCAAGAAGAGCCATGGACCGGTGGGGAACGGGATCCACGACTACGGATGGTCGGCCCGCCTCATCAAGGTGATGCTCGACAACTCGAATGTGCGCGATCGGGTGGTGACCGAGTTTTTTCTCGACGGTTGGCCTGAGGATCCCTCGTCCCTCGAACGGGCCGACACCATTCTCGTGATCTCCGATGGTCGCGATGGAGATCTTTTCGAGGAAACACCGTTTCTCGCCAATGAGGCCCGGGTGCAGTTTGTCGCGAAGCAGGTTGCCCGGGGTTGCGGCTTCGCGACGTTTCACTTCTCCACCTTCGCGCCCGACAAATACGCTCCCCAGGTGCTCGACTGGACGGGGGGCTATTTTGACTGGGAGACCGACGGCAAGCGCCAGTGGTACTCGGCCATCAACACGCTGGAGACCGGGGTTGAGGTGGTCGCCGGCGAGCATCCCATCGGGCAGGGACTCGAATCGACCAAGCTGCGGGAAGAGTTCTACTACAACCTGCGATTCGCCACCGACCGGGAGGGGATCATCCCCCTCTGGCGCGTCCCCGCCATCGAGGGGCGTGAACCCGATGGTCGGGTGGTGGCGTGGGCACGCCAGCGGGCCAATGGTGGCCGGGGCTTTGGGACCACCTGCGGGCACTTCTACGACAATTGGAAGCAGGCCCAGTTTCGCAAGCTGGTGCTGAATGCCCTGTTGTGGACGGCCCATGCCGAAATTCCTCCCGGAGGGGTGGATGCCCGGTATTACACGCACGATGAGATCACCGCTGCGCTCGCGGGGGTGGAGGGAACCGCCCGTGCCGAGGTCGATGACCGCCCGCTGCGGGTGCAGATCTACGCCGGCAATGAGGCCCACAAGTGGCACAACTGGGAAAAGACCACACCGGCGATCCAGGCACTTCTGGAAAAAGACGCCCGGGTCCAGGTGCGAGTCTCGCACACCATTGAAGACCTGGCGAAACTGTCGCGGGAAAACACCGATGTGGTGGTGCAGAACTATGTGAATTGGCAAGACCCGACAGCGCTCTCTCCCGAGTCGCGGACGGCGTTTGTGAAATTCCTCGAGCAGGGAGGGGGACTGGTGCTGGTGCACTTTGCCAATGGGGCCTGGCACTTTTCGTTGCCGATGGCCGAGGCGGCCGCGTGGCCCGAATACCAGAAAATCGTCCGGCGAATGTGGAATCACAAGGGGAAGAGCGGCCACGATGCCTTCGGCCGGTTTCAGGTTCATCCCACCGGGTTGTCGGATCCGATCACGGCGGGGCTCAAGCCGTTTGAGGTGACCGATGAACTGTACTTCCGGCAGGAGGGAGAAGGGGCGATCGAGCCGTTGATCACCGCGCGGTCGAAGGTCACCGGTGAAGACGAACCGCTGGCCTGGACCTCGACCTATGGCAAGGGGCGGATCTTCCAGACCCTGCTGGGGCACAGCGAACAGACCTACAACACGTTTGAGGCCCGCGAGATGCTGCGGCGCGCCGTCGCCTGGACGGCAGGACGGAAGGTGGTGCCTCTCACGCCGACCAGTGACCCGGTCCCGGCCCTCACCGCCGCACCTTCCGTTGAGGGGCTGCTGCGGGAAGGTCGTTCGGGACAGGCTCTCGACACCCGAAAGGGAGGGGCCATCGCGAAGGGGCGTGCCGAGTACCACGAATTGCCGATGACCGTCGAATGCTGGGTTCGTCTCTTTCAGAAGCAGACCTACAACATCCTGGTGGCGAACGAGCTGAAGTCGTCTCCGACGCACTGGGAACTGTTCACACAGCCGGGGAGCGGCCACCTGACGCTGTATTCTCCCGGGATGAAGCCCGACCACGTGGGAACCACGGTCGACATCGCCGATGGGCAGTGGCATTTCATCCGTTGCCTGCGGGAACCCGAGCGTGTCCGGATCTTTGTCGATGGCCAGGCGGCGGCCGACCAGAAGGTCAACCTGGGAGCGGCCAAGTCGGCGGATGACGGGCTGGGGTTCGGAACGCTGGTGGACCGGGCGATTGGTTGTTCGGGCTGGCTCGATGAGGTGCGAATCTCCCGGGGGCTGCGGGACGGGGAAGGCGTCCCGACCGGGCTGCTGCCCGTCGATGACCAGACCCTGGGGTTGTGGCGGTTCGAAACGATCGAACCCGAGGGCTTTGCCGACGAGGCAGCCCTCAAGAACCGGGCTCTCCCGGTCGCTCCCTGAGTCGGACCGGAGGGTTCTCGTGGCACGACTGGGATCCCGGCAGTGGTGACAGCGATCGTGTCGTGAGGCGGGGGCTGCTTTGACGCCTCTTCCCCCCCCTCCTTATCATGCGGGCATTCTGGTCCTTTTGATGGACTGGCGGGTCATCGCCGTGGCGGCGGCCTGCCAGTTCCCCACCCCCGACCTTCCGGCCGGCGTTCCCGGGGGGAATGCTGGCCGCGAAGCTCACCCGCCCTGTCGAGATGCGTTTGGTTGACCATTTTCCACGGTTGGCAGACGCGAATCGCAGCCGGGCAGCCTGTTTGCCCCGGAGATCTCCACCATGCGTTTCTGTCCTGGTGCCCGCGTCGCGCTCTCGTGTGTCGCAGGATTGGCGCTTCTTCCCGCTGTGGCGTCGGCCCAGCCGGGGATCAGTTCCACGGCTCCGCAGGCTGTGGCCCCCGGTCAGTCGACCGATCTGAAACTGCGTGGGGGAAGCCTCGCCGGTCCGACCGAGTTCTGGTCGAACATCCCGGGGGCCATGGTGGCTCTGCCCACCGATGTGGCGGGGAATGGGACCAATGCAGCCGAGATTACCTACCGGGTGCAGTTGCCGCCGGACGTTCCCGTGGGGGTCTATGGCGTTCGGATGGCGAACGCCAGTGGGGTTTCGAACCTGAAGCTGGTGATGGTCGATGACCTGCCAAGCGTGGCCCAGGTGCGACCGAACCAGGCTTTGGCCAATGCCCAGGCAATCACGATTCCCGCAGCGGTCGATGGTTACGTCGACAACCTGTCACGGGACTACTACAAGTTCGCCGCGTCGGCTGGTCAGCGAATCACCATCGAGGTTCTGGGGCGCCGCCTCGGTTCGCCGCTTGATCCGATGATCCGCCTGCTGGATGCCAAGGGGCGGGAACTCGCCTACAGCGATGACGCTGCCGGGATCGCTCCCGATTCCCTGCTGAGCTACACCATCAAGGAAACTGGCGATTACATCGTCGAAGTCCGTGACATTCGCTTCCAGGGGGGGGGGAACTTTTTCTACCGCCTGCGGATTGGTGACTTCCCGGCGGTTACCGTGCCGTACCCGATGGGGATCCAGAAGGGGGCGGCGGCCCAGGTCGGATTTGCCGGGATCGCCGTCGATGGCGTCCCCGCTCTCCCCGTGAATCTCCCGGGAGACAGTCCCCTGCAGTGGCTTTCGCTGTCGGCCAAGGGGGCCGGTGCCAAGAGCAGTGGATTCGGCGTGGTCTCTGTCGGGACTGCTCCCGAAGCGGTCGAGGTCGAACCGAACAACGAAGCGGCCCAGTCAACCCGAGTTCCCGTCGAAGGGAGCCTCAATGGCCGGTTCGACAAGGCGGGCGATGTTGACCGGTTTGTCTTCACCGCCAAGGCCGGGACCCGTCTCATTTACACCGCTGTCACCCGACAGGCGGGATCTCCCTGCGACCTGTTCCTGCGGCTGCTCAAGGCCGACGGTGCCGAGGTCGCGTCGGCGGATGACGTCGGCACCAATGATGCCGTCCTGGACTACACCTTCCCCGCCGACGGGGATTACACCCTGGTGGTGGAAGACCTGCACCGTCGGGGCGGGACCGAGTTCGCCTACCGGATTGCCGTCACCCCGTTTGCAGAGAAGTTTGATCTGGCCGCCTCGGCCGACACGCTGAATATTCCGGCGGGGGGCTTGGCGACGATCACGGTTTCGGCGACCCGCAACAGTTTCGCGGGACCGATTGAACTGTCGCTGGCGGGGGCTCCGGAAGGAATTGTCGCGACTCCGACTGTGATTGGACCGGGACTGGCCTCCACCGTACTGACCATCGCGGCTGCTCCGAACGCTCCTGCCGGAAAGATCCACAACCTGAAAATCGTGGGCAAATCGACCCAGGGGGCGGTGACCCATCAGGCTGTGGCAACAGTTTCTGCGGCCCAGCGGGCGGCCTTCAGTGCGCTGCCTGTCCCGCCGCCGGCCCTGGCAGAGACCGTGGCGGTTGGTGTGATGCCCGCGCCGCTGTTTGTCCTGAAGACCGACAAGCCCGAGATCGTGTTTGGCAAGGATCTCTCAGCGACAGTGAAGGTGATTTCGACCCGGACAGGGGACTTCGCCGAGGAAATCGCCCTGGCGGTGCTGCCGGCCCAGAACGGTCTTCCCCCTGGAGTGACTGCGGCTGTGAAGCCCGTTCCGAAGGGAGCCAACGAAGTCGAGATTGTGTTCGCGGCGAACAATCAGGCCCCGCTGGGTCAGTTCAGTGCCGTGCTGCTGGGGACCGGCAAACAAGGGAATGCGACCGGTTCACAGCCGATTCCCGCCCTGACGCTCCGATTGGCGGCACCCTTTGAGCTGAAGCCCGATTTCGGGGGAGCCAAGATCACCAAGGGGGGCAAGCTGAAGATCAAGGTGACGGCTGTGCGAAACCCCGCGTTTGCCGGTCCGATCACCCTGGCCTTTGCGAATCTCCCCAAGGGGGTTGCAGCACCGGCGACGATGATTCCTGCCGACAAGGGCGAAGTGGAACTCGAACTGGAAGCGGCGGCGGACGCGGCCGTGGGGGCCGTCAACAACATTGTGGTGAATGGTGAAGGGATGAACGGCAATGCGAAGGTGGCCGCGGGTTCGGCGAACGTGGCATTGACCGTGGAATAGAGACGCGGGAACCGGCGCGGCCGACCATCCGGGCTGCCGGCACGGTTGGGCGGCCGCGAAGTGGGGACCGGGAACGGCCCGGTCCCCGACAGGATTCCTCCCGTGCCGGATTGGTCCAATTTCGGGATTGGTCCCGGTTCGGATTGGTCCAGGGGTTCAATCAACCCACGCAGAGTGTGGCGGGGACTTGAGCAAAACGGGCCGGTTCCAGGCAAATTTGTCGAACGTGCGGAGTCGGGTCCGGAGAACTGCTGGGATTGGTGTGGTCGGGGCTGGATTGCCCAAGGCCGTCATTCCCTCCAGCTTCTGGGGTGCAAATCCCTTCCCCGGCTGATATAAAGAGTAATGACCATCTGTTGATGCGTTGAGGGCCCTGCTTTCCCTCGACTGGTCGTCATGCAGTCTCCACTGGAGCGAATTCCCATGCCCCAACTGCTCTCGAACTGGCGTGCCTGGAGCCACTTGGCTCTCGTGGCTCTGTTGGCCGTTTCGGCCGGCACCTCCCACGCGGCGGAAGGCAAGCCCGCCGCTGCACCGGCCCCTGCGGCTGGCATCGTTGTGGGTGAGCCCGCCTCGCTGACCCTGATACCCGAGAAGGTGACCCTGGCGGGGCGACGTTCCCGTCAGCAACTGCTCGCCACGGGCAACTATGCCACCGGGGAAGTGCGTGATCTCACGCCGGCGACTGAGTTTGTTTCCAACAATCCGCAGGTTGCCCGGGTGGAAAACGGGGTGATTCTGCCAATCGGAAATGGGACCTGCCAGATTCTGGCCGTGGTGGCGGGCAAGGCCGCCAAGGTGGATGTGACAGTGCAGGGGATGGAGAACGCCCATCCGTTCAGCTTCAAGAACGAGATGCTGGCCGCCCTGACGAAATCGGGCTGCAATCTCGGGGCGTGTCACGGGTCTCCCTCAGGCAAGGGGGGATTCCGCCTGTCGTTGCGGGCGTATGATCCGCCACTCGACATCATGACCCTGCGGACCGAGTACTACGGCCGCCGGACAAACATTGTGGCTCCTGAAGAGAGTCTGCTGCTCCGCAAGCCATTGATGGAGTTGGCGCATGGCGGGGGACGCCGTCTCAAGAAGGGTGACCCCTCCCACAAGATCATGGAAGGCTGGATTTCGGAAGGTTTGCGTCTCGACCCGGGGACCGAGCCCGACGTGACCAGCATCCAGGTGCTGCCTGAAGGCCGTGTCTTCCAGAAGGATGGGAACCGTCAGCAGTTGCTGGTGCTCGCCCATTACTCGGATGGTTCGATCCGCGATGTGACGCAGATCGCCTGCTACTCATCGTCGGCGGAAACGGTCGCCAGGGTGGGTGAAGATGGCCTGGTTGAGAAGGTCTCGCGCGGTGAGACAGCGATTCTCGCCCGGTATCTCGACAAGATGGCCACCTCGTACATCACCTTCCTGGAAGATGTGCCTGGCTTTGCATGGAACAATCCTCCCGAGAACAACTTCGTCGACACCTATGTGTTTGGCAAGTTGAAGCAACTGCAGATCCTGCCGTCGGACGTGTGCAGTGACGAAGAGTTCCTGCGGCGGGCCTACCTCGACGCGACGGGACGTTTGCCGACCGTTGAGGAATCGGAACGGTTCCTGGCTGACGCCGCTCCCAACAAGCGCGACCTGCTGGTCGACGCCTTGGTCGAAACCGATGACTTCGCCTCCAACTGGACTCTGACCCTCGGCGATGTTCTGCGGGCCAATGCCAAGCGGTTGAATCCCACCGGTGTGGCGAAGTTCCGCCAGTGGTTGTACGAGTGCGTTCGGACCGACATGCCCATGGACCAGTTCGCCCGAGACCTGTTGACGGCGAAGGGGAGTGTCTATTCGAACCCGGCTGCCAATTACTGGCGGGCGAGTCGCGATCCGCAGGATGCGACTGAGACCACTGCCCAGTTGTTCCTCGGAATTCGCATTCAGTGTGCGAAGTGTCACAACCACCCGTTTGAGCGGTGGACGCAGGACAACTACTACGGCATTGGGGCGGCATTTGCCCGGATCGGTCGCAAGAACGCGGCCGACGCCACGGAAGAAGTGATCTTCGTCGCCAAGGGGGGTGAGGTGACCCAGCCCCGCACCGGCAAGCAGATGAAGACCCACCTGCTGCTGAAGGGGGATGTCGATGTACCGGCCGATCAGGATCGGCGGGAAGTCTTCGCCCAGTGGCTGACCGCTCCCGAGAATCCGTTCTTCGCCAAGGCGTCGGTCAACCGGATCTGGGGTCAGTTGATGGGACGTGGAATTGTTGAGCCCGTGGATGACTTCCGCGACTCGAATCCCGCCTCGAATGCGACCCTGCTGGAACGTCTGGCTGCCGAGTTTGCCAAGAACAACTTCAGCCGCAAGTGGGCGGTGAAGATGATCATGAAGAGTCGGACCTATCAGCTCAGCAGCCGGAAGAACCAGTTCAATGCCAACGACGAGATCTACTTCTCGCACGCCAACACCCGGTTGCTGTCGGCCGAGCAGTTGCTCGATTCGATCTGTGCGGTGACCGCGGTCCCCGAGACGTTCCCCGGTGCTCCTCCGGGAACCCGGGCGACCGAATTGATCGAGCCCCCGGCCGATCACTACTTCCTGAAGATTTTCGGTCAGCCCCAGCGTGAGATGGCCTGCCAGTGCGAGCGGTCGAATGAGTCGAACCTGTCGCAGGCCCTGCAGATGATCAATGGCCCCGTGGTGCACAACAAGCTGCGGGATGCCAAGGGGCGGATCCACCAGATGGTTGACGCCAACAAGTCCGATGACGAGATCATCACCCAACTGTATCTCGCCGCTCTCTGTCGCAAACCAGTCGAAAAGGAACTGGAGGCGGCGAAGAAGCACATCTCCAGCAATCCCGACCGGAAATTGGCGATGGAAGATGTGGGTTGGGCGCTGCTGAACTCGAAGGAATTCCTGTTCCAGCACTGATCGCCTGAGTTGCCTGGAAAGGGCATGGAGTTGACCGGGCCGGCAGACAACTGCCGGCCCGGTTGTTTTTTGCAGCGGCGAAAATCACGGCACGAAAACTCTCCTGACTGATCCACTGTCGGGGTGAAACAGGTGTCGTTCAGACGACGTGTCCCGACATCACGGGATCCATGGTCGCCGTGCCCGGAATGAATCTGAGTCGGCGGGCGGTCCTGGGGGTTGAGCGAAGCTCAGATGGCGTCACCGAAGTGGCGCGATTATGCTCAAGTCATGGCCCCTTCGAACGCAGTCGCCCCAAATTCCGAGACCACGCTGGATCACGTGGTGGTCACGCCCGAGAACGTCGTGTTGACGTTTCAGTTGGCGGGTCCCGGTTCACGGCTCGGGGCCTTTCTGATGGACCTGTTGGTTCGGATCGGGTTGTTCGCGATCGTCAGCCTGGTGGCCGTCCCGTTCGGCCTGAACCTGGCCGCGCTTCGGTTCGCAACTCTGTTGGTCCTCTACTTCCTGCTGGACTGGCTGTATTTCACGCTGTGCGAGGGGTTTTTTCGCGGCCAGACACCGGGCAAGAAGATGTTTGGCCTGCGGGTGATCCACGAAGCGGGTTACCCGATCTCGCCGTGGGAGGCGACTGTCCGGAATTTCGTGCGGGCGATGGATGCCGCCCCCTACCTGCTGGGGGGCAGACTGAGCCTCGGGGTTTATGGGGTTGCCTGGTTGACGATGCTGGTGACCGGCCGGTTCCGTCGTCTGGGCGACCTGGCGGGGCAGACCATTGTGGTCCAGGAACGGACGGTGAAGGTCCCCCGGGAGCCGATCATCCTTTCGAAGATCGAACCGCTTGCAAAGGCCGACATCGGTCATTGGGTTCCCCCGTCGTCAACCATGGCTCTGATCGAGGAGTTTCTCGAACGCCGCCTGGTGCTCGATTACCGTCGGGGGCACGCCCTGTGCAGGGATCTGGCCCGCGTCCTGTCGCGCCGACTGGACTATCGCGGTTCACAGGACCTGGTGGAACGCTATCCCATGGCTTTTGTGGCCCGGGTTTATGCCACGTTCCATCCTGTCGAGGCAGACGATGACTGGCGCGAGACCGCCGAGGCATCCCCGGATCAGGCTGTGGCAAAGATGGGGGCGAGGGGATGAACAAGCGGCAGTTTGTGGCCCGGCGACGGCAAGACTGGGAGGCGTTTGAAAAACTGCTGGAGCAATTCCGTCCCGAGCGGCCCCGCAGTGTCGAATCGGACGATGTCAGCCAGTTTTCACGCATGTACCGGGAAATCTGTCAGGATCTGTCACTCGTGCAGTCGCGAGATTGGGGCAAGTCATTGACGGGTTACCTGAACGACCTGGTGACCCGGGGACACAACACGTTTTACAGGGCACCACCGACCCGGCTGAGAGCCATTCGTGATTTCGTGGTCAGTGGATTCCCGCGGGTGTTTCGACGGAATCTCTGGTACTTCGTGACCTCCTGCCTGCTCTTTTTCGGTCCGCTCGCGGTCACCTGGATCCTGGTGCAGTCGGAGCCCGAACTGGCCCGCCGGATCGTGTCGCTCCAGGAACTCGAACAGGCGGGCGAGTCCTATCAAGCCCCGGACGAAAATTCGGGATCGAGCTGGCGGAAGACACGTGACGACAGTTCCGAGCGACTCGTCATGGCCGGGTTCTATACCCAGCACAACATCAGCATCGCATTCGACTGTTTTGGTCGGGGAATCCTGCTGGGGATCGGGACCGCGTACACGCTGCTGTACAACGGGATTGCGATCGGAGCGATGGCGGGATACCTGGTGGGGACCGGGCGGCAGGCGAAATTCCTGACATTCGTGATCTCGCACGGGGCGTTTGAACTGGTCGCGATTGCCGTCGCGGGCGGGGCCGGGTTGATCCTGGGGCATGCCCTGCTGCACCCCGGGCGCCAATCGCGGATGGATGCGCTGTGGGAACGGGGACGCGATGCGATCGAGATTGCCGTGGGGGCGGGGGGAATGCTGTTGGTGGCCGCATTGATCGAGGCGTTCTGGTCTCCCTCCGACATTCCGGATCTGCTCAAGGTGACCGTGGGGATCCTGCTGTGGATCCTTGTGACGGTCTACCTGACTTTCTCGGGGCGCTGGGAGGAGACCGAGTCGTGAGTCCCCCTGAAAGCCACATTCCCCTCACTCCGCGGACCCTGGGGAACAACCTGGATCTGGCACTGCTGCTTCTGCGCAGTGGGTTTCGGGGGTATCTGGCCGCCTGGTGTTGGTGTTGTCTGCCGGTGTTGGTCTTGATTGCCACGACCGGCCGCGTGTTCGACTGGACGTGGCCCCGGGCACTCGTGGCGGCGGTTGTGGCCAGTGGATTCCTCGGGACCCTGGTGGCGTCCCTCACGGGACAGTTGATGTTTGGTGAACCGGTCTCTGTGGCGGGAGCCTGCCGGCGGCTGGGGCCACGTCCCTGGTGGTTCCTGCTGCAACGCTGTTTTCGACGCAGCGTGGAAATGTTCGCGTTGGCGATGTTGGTCTTGCCCGGCGTATTGTTGGTCAGCCGGTGGCCGTTCCGCACCGAGGCTCGTATCTTGCGGAACATCGATCCGGTGCTGCATGGCGAGCGGTCGACCAAGCTGCTTGACCTCGAATCATCCCGCGTGATGTCGCTCTGGTTTTCACTGGCCGGTTATGGGGTGATGCTGTGGAGCATGCTGCTGCTGACAGCGGATTTCGCTTCCAACTGGCTGTTGGGCACTCCATTGCTGATGGGACGGCTGGGTTTGGACACTGCCTACGCCAGCGAGAACAGGGAAGTGCTGATCGCGGTCTTCAAGTTCCTGTGGAAAGATCCCGTGGTCCTCATGGTCGAGGTGGCGATCGGCCTGTTTGTGTTTGTCTATCTGAGGATCACCTGGTTCCTCTGTTATCTCGATCTGCGGGTTCGGGACGATTGCTGGGATGTCGAACTGAAACTGCGTCGGGAATCCGAACGCCTGTGGACCGGTGTGCCGGGGAGACCTCAGTGAGCATGTTTCCGAACATCCGGGACCGCAATCGCCCCGACTTTCGGCCAGGTTCCGGTCGCTGTTCCGCACGCCGACGATTCCTCCACGGTTTCAACGGGTGGGGACGGAGACTGCTCCTGGGAGGGATCGGCTTCTGGGCGAGCCTGTCGGCAGTGCTGGCGCAGGAGGACGGGGTCGATCCTGAGGAGATCCGCCGGCAACTCGACCAGGTTCTGCAACAGCCGGAATTCGACCGCTTGCGTCTGGAACTGGAGCCACTGAATCGACCGACAGTCACCTTGTTTGATCGGTTCCTCGAATGGTTGCAAAGCCTGTCACCCGACTGGAATCTCGGCCCGGTGGGGTCGGGGATGGTGGAGTTCCTCAAATGGCTCCCCGTGATCGTTGGGGCGATCCTGGTGTCGTTGATCGTCTGGTTGATCATCAGGGCGGTCAACAATTGGCGTGCCCGTCGGATTGAGCAGATCAACAAAATCCCGTCGCTGAATGTTCCGATTGGATCGACTCCCCCGGGGGAGATCCCTGCGGATGAATACCTGCGTCGCGCCCGCCTGGCCGCGGCCAATGGTGTGTGGTCGGAGGCGATGGCCCAACTGCTGCTGGGAACGCTGAGTGCGACCGAGCGGCACGGACTGATCCGGTTCCGCAAGGGGCTGACTTATCGCGACTATCGTCGGGTCCTGCGTCGGGTTCCGCAGGGGGGGGAGCCCTTCCAGCACCTGGTGGGACTGTACCTGCCGGTCGGGTTTGGACGCCGGCCCGCAACGGCAGCCATGTTCGAAGAGGCCCTGCGCGATTACGAGCAGTGCATCAGCGCTCTGGCGATCGCCATCGAAGGGCGAGGGGCTGGGGCTGGGACTGGGCCTACCGTAGAGACAAAAGAATCGACGACCACCACGGTCACATCGTGACGCCGCAGGGGATCGACCCGGACGGTGGAAACGACATCCCTGCCGCTCGTTGTGTGGCTGCTGGTGAGGGCTGGCGGGCTGCGGTTCCCGGACGGTCAACTCTCCCTGGTGTACCGCGCGAAGGGATTCGACATGAGGAACTCGTCGAGCTTGCGACGTGCTGTCTGGCGAACGCCATGGCGGGCCTTTTGTTCGATATCCGGTGGAACATCGAGGCCGGTCGCCTTTTCGAGCCAGTCTTCGAGTTGGTCGATCCAGCTCATTATGTCGCCGATCCAAAATTCCTTTTTGACCTGCCGGAACCACTTCCAGAAATCGCAGTCATCGTGTTGTCGGCGGATCAGTCCGTCCACGAATTCGAACTTCGATGTGGTTGTATTTTCAATGGGAAGGGGCGCTCCCCCCTTGTCGGGAATCAGCAGGTACTGGCACGACCAGTGGGCTTCCCCGGTGGAACCTGTGACCGTGCTGCTGTGGAGTTGAACCTGGATCGGGTGCTGGACCTGATCTGGATGCTTGGGGGTGGTGATCATCGACCACATGGCGCCGACTTCGTCCCCTCGCAGATCAAAACCGATGTCCTGAAATTCGACATCCGGATGCAGGCAGGCCCGCATTCCCATCGCATCCCGTTTGGCGAAGCATTCGAAAAATCGCTGCAGCATCGCCCGATTCGCTTCCCCGGTCCTGGTCTCGGGGAGTTGTCGGGCTTTGCGCCGGGCCTGCTGACTGTCGGCATACGCCAGCCGGCGAACCTGGTTGATGCTGCCGAGGGGAAGGTGCTCGACCAGGGCATGCCAGGGGTTGAACTCGAGGGCTTCGGCAAACTGAGCCGGGATTTCGCCAGCAATCTCCTGTGGCGGGATGGTGATGGTTGCCAGGGTGATTTGCGGTGCTCCCGTCCACGGGTCAGTCGCATCTTCGAGAGGCATGCGTTGCAGGTCGGATTGCAGTTGGATTCCAAACGCAAACCGGACTTCGCAACCGGTCGACAGGCTGGCCTGCAGGGCTTCCGAGAGCCTGTGCGGAGTGTCTTGTCCCACGGGCAAGGGCGTTTCTCCGGGGAGCGGTTTGGCAAACCACCGACCGGCCATCGGGCCAAATTGAAACGGCGTCTGGCTCGAGTAGGTCGACGCGAGGACGTTCTCCGGTTGTGAAAAGAAATGTGTGAGCACTGGAAAACCCCCGATCATCTCCCGCAACTGACGTTGTTTGAGGGAGGTCAGTTCGGAGGGATTGCCGGCCGCCCCCGAAAGCTCTTTCGCCTGCCGCCCCTTCAGTTCAAGGAATTCCAGGAAATGGCGGGCGTCGCGGGCGAAAAAAACCGGATGATCGACCAGCACAAAATCCTGGCAAAGGGATCGAAGCGGATCTCCCCCCTGGCGCTGTCCAGGGACATCCAGCACCTGGATCGCCATGCCATGCACATCGGGTTGCCGGTCATCATGCAGTTCTTTCCCATTGGAAAACCGGATCCAGGCGTCAAATACGCGTCGACCGGCAAACAGCCCGAGGGCGTACTCCGCGGGCACATCAGCCACTTCGAATCGCGCCCTTACCACACCAATCGCTCGGGGATGCTGGTCACGCTGCGCCAGCCCCACCTCGCTATGCACTTGACGCATCCCCTGGCGAATCGCCTCGAAGACAGCTTCTGTCGGCAAGTCGGTCGGATTTGTCATGGAGCAGGACCTCGCGGCAAGGATGACCGTTGGGGGTCACAAATGGGAATGTGCGAAATAACCAGACAGTGTCCGTAGGCTACCACAACAGGGTTGAGAAACAACTGAATCTGCCAGGAGTGCCAGCCTCCGGCGGGGGGGCAGGTCTGCGGGGCAGCGGAGCGTGATTCGCGAATCGGCCGACCGAACAGGGCGTCTCCTGCCACCCAACAGCGGGGCGGCCAGCCTTGTCCCCGGATTGGCAATGATTGCGCAGATCGTGGCGGGAGTCACTGGAGCTCTGGCGGACGGCATTCGCTGCTGGCTTCGAGGGCTCAATCTCGTTTGGGGGCACTGTACTTGCGTGAGTCCCGTTGCCTTCGACAAGATCTCGGCCAACGAAGTTCGTTCGGCGGTTTCTGGGGATTGACAGCGACTCTCCTCTGTGAAGAAATGGTGAAGTCGGGAGGTTGTTCTCTGCTTCCCGGGCCACGGACGGGACCGGACAGGCTCACCGTCACGGGTCATTTCGAAATCACAGGTCTGTCATGTCCAACCCCACTGATCTGCTGGCTGCCCAGTCTCCTTCGTTGAAGATGCGGCCGGCCGACCGTTTGCCATCGTACGAACTGAAGTTCCTGGCGACCGTGGACCAGGCGAATCGGCTGGCAGGCCTGCTGGCCGAACAATTGATGGTCGATCCGCATGCGGGGCCGGAAGGCTCCTATCACATCACGACACTGTACTGCGACACCCCGGAACGGCATGTCTTCCGTCGACGGGGAAGGTTTGGGTTGATGAAGTTCCGCCTTCGGCAATATGGCGACTCTGCCGAAATGTTTCTTGAGCGGAAGCTCAAACGAGGAACGGTTGTCCGCAAGCTGCGCACCCAGGTTCCCCTCGCTGACATCGGTCGGTTTGGAGGGCGTCCCGACGAAGGGTGGGGGGGCTTCCGTTTTCACCAGCAATTGCGGCGTTGCCAAATGTCTCCCGTCTGCCTCGTCGAATATGACCGCGAGGCGTGGTACGGCATTCTTCCGGAAGGGACGGTCCGGGCGACGATTGACCGCAATCTGACCGGTTCACCCGTGGACGAATGGTCGCTGAGTCGTCCGGCTGACCAGCGGCCATTCCTCGTGAACCTCGGCATCTGCGAGTTCAAGTTCCGCGGAGTGATGCCGGCACTGGTCCAGAGACTGATCGAGTCGCTGGAACTCGCTCCCGTAGGGGTTTCCAAGTACCGCAATTGTGTTCGCACCTGGGAATTGCAGGCGAAGGAGCCCCTGGTCGAGCCGTACTCACCGGAAGAATTTCTGGAAGACTGAACGGGGAATGGGTCCAAATCCCGGGTTGATCGGCAAGAAAACGGGATGCCTGCGAGTCCCCCTCGCGAGAAAGCCTGTATGATGGGAGGGGCCGGGTTCCCCGATTTCATCCCCAAGAGTCTGCCTTGACTGTCTCTGCTGTTTCCCCCTCCCCTGTCGCCGTCCCTGAATTGCTGGCCCCTGCTGGGGATGCCGATGCCCTGCGGGCTGCCGTCGCCAATGGAGCGGATGCGGTCTATTTCGGGTTGGACGACTTTAATGCCCGACACCGGGCGACGAATTTCACACTCGATTCGCTCGCTGCGACCATGGAGTTCCTCCACGGGAATGGTGTGCGAGGCTATGTCACGTTCAACACACTGGTGTTTGCGGGAGAACTCGAACGCGCGGCGGATTATCTCGCGCGGGTGATTGAGGCGGGTGCCGATGCCGTCATTGTGCAGGACCTTGGGATTGCCCGACTGGTGCGGGCGCTATCACCCACGTTTGCCGTGCATGGTTCGACCCAGATGACCCTGACGGAGTGGCGGGGGATCGAATTTGTCCGTCGCCTCGGGATCGAACGGGTGATTGTGGCACGGGAGTTGTCGATTGACGAGATTGCCCGGATCCGCCAGGGGACCAGCCTGCCGATCGAGGTGTTTGTCCATGGAGCCCTGTGTGTCGCCTACAGCGGGCAATGCCTGACGAGCGAATCGCTGGGTGGGCGGAGTGCGAACCGGGGGCAATGCGCCCAGGCATGCCGGCAACCCTATCAGCTCTTCGTCGATGGAGCGCACCGTGACCTGGGGGACAAGGCCTATCTGCTCAGTCCGCAGGACCTGTCGGCCTGGGACCTGGTTCCTTCACTGACCGAGGCGGGGGTGTGCAGCCTGAAGATCGAGGGGCGGCTGAAGAGTCCCCACTACGTGGCGGCGACCACGCAGACGTATCGGGCGGCACTCGATGCGGCCGCACAACGTCAGCCCTTTGCACTCGATCCGCAGCAGCAACTCGACCTGGCGCAGAGTTTCTCGCGGGGGTTCACCCACGGGTTCCTCAGCGGGGTCAATCACCAGGAACTTGTGCAGGGTCGATTTCCCAAGCATCGTGGAGTGCATCTGGGGACGGTCGATTCGGTGATGGGGGGAGAGGTGCTGGTCCGGCTGTCAGACTCCCACCAGGACCTCAGCGGTCTGCCGGTCAAGCCGGGCGATGGACTTGTCTTCGACGAGGGACATCCCGAGCAGGACGAACAGGGGGGGCGCGTGTTCGAAGTGCGCGAACTGACCCGGTCGGGAGTCCGGCTGGTGGCCCTGGCCTTTGGACGGGGAGACCTCAATCTCGGGGCGATCGCCCGGGGAGCGATGGTGTGGCGGACGGATGACCCGTCATTGCGTCGCCGGCTGGAGCGTTCTTACGCTCCGAATGTCACCCGGCAGCGGATTCCGCTGCAGGTCCGGTTCCAGGGAGTCGCAGGCCAGGCTCTGCGGGTGCAGGTCTCCGACGGGTTCGGGCACCAGGTTGAAGTCTCCACTCCGCAACCGGTCGAGGCCGCCCGGAAACATCACCTCACCCGCGAACTTGTGGCCGAGCAGTTTGGTCGCCTGGGAAACACCCCTTTTCACCTGGCCGCGATCGAATTCCTCCAACCCGGTCCGGACGGAACGACTCAGTCGGTCGACAGCCTGCCGGTGATGGTGCCCAAGAGTGTGCTCAACGAGCTGCGCAGGCAGTCGGTGGCGGCCCTCGAGCAGGTCCGTCTGGTTCCGGCAGAGGTGGAAATCGACCGGGGAGCCCTGGCCCGTCTGCGACAGCAGGTGACTCAACGCTGGCCGTCACGGCAACCCGGGACTCCCGTCGCCCCCCGACTGTCGGTTTTGTGCCGATCCCTGGAACAGGTTGAGGCAGTTCTAGCCTGGCGACCGGACGAAGGGCTGACATCAATCGATTCAGTCCTCTGTGATTTCGAAGATGTCCGATTGTCGGGTGAGGCGGTGGCCGCGTGCCGCTCTGCGGGGATCACGGTGGCGATCGCCACGCCGAGAATCATCAAGCCCTCGGAAGAGGGACTGCTGGCCCAGGTGGCCCGCAGTCAGCCCGATGCCGTGCTGATCCGGAACCTCGCGGGGCTGGAATATTTCCGCGAGACCGCCCCCCACCTGCGCCGCTGGGGAGACTATGCCCTCAATGTCGCCAATGACCTGACGGCCGACCTGCTGCTGACGGAGGGGATCGAGCGACTCGTTCCGAGCTACGACCTGAACCTCGAGCAGTTGCTCGATCTGCTCGAACGGATCGATCCTGCGAAGTTCGAGCTGGTGATCCACCAGCACATCCCGATGTTCCACATGGAACACTGTGTGTTTTCGCATGTGCTCTCGAACGGGACCGATTTCCACACGTGTGGCCGTCCCTGCGACCGGCACCGGGTCGATTTGCAGGACCATGTGGGGGAATCTCACCCGTTGGTGGCCGATGTCGGTTGCCGGAATACGGTCTTCAATGCCCGGGCCCAGTCGGCGGCCCCATATGTCCCCCGGCTGATGGGGTTGGGAGTCGAACTCTTCCGCGTCGAACTTCTGCGGGAAACGACATCCGAAACGCAGGCCCTGCTGACCCAGTACGCGCTGGTCCTCGCCGGCAAGGCCCGGGGCCCCCGCGTCTGGCATGAATTGCAGGTGATCAACCAGGTGGGGATCACCCGTGGGACCCTCGAGTTTGACTGAGAGGACTCGCCGTCACGGAACCCCCAAGCCTGCCGGCAAATCTCCGCATTGAAGATCGCTGGCAGTACGAGGGAGATGTTCCAGTTGCGCCAGACACCGGCTGGCGGTCACGGTTTTTGTCGGGCCCGCGTTCAGCGGGGGCGGAGATCGCCAGGTTGGATCTGGGGTGGTGTTCCCACGGCAGGACGTTCAAACCGTTCGCCAAACCTGGTGAAGCCTGGGATGAAGCCGCCGTGCGACAGGAAGAACTGCCCCTCCTCGACCCCCATGAAACGGTCGCGGCGGTGTTCTTTGCCGGTGGGATCGTGGCTGAACGTGGCGGCTGTCAGTTCCTGCCACGTGTCGTCCGCAAGCCGAATCCACTGGTTGCCATACCGGGCTTTGCGCTGCACGTGCCCGGTGCTTCCCCAGAAGTTCTCGCTGAACCCGTGCAGCCCCTTGAGATGCTGTCCATCCTTGGGAGCCTTCATGCTCGAAATCAGCATCCATTCCTGATTGTCGGGATGGAAGTAAAAGCCGCTGTAGATCGTCTGCCCGGTTCCCACCGGCTCTGCCGTGACGAGAAACCGTTGAGGTTGGCCGGTCTTCCAGTTGTATTTGAGGTGGCTGTGACCGCCGGTCCCCTCGCCGCCAAAAACCGAGGTGTGAACCCCCTCTCCCTTTCCAACGAGGGTGACATGGTTTTCTTCGGCCACTTCCCGGCGGTCATTGGCGTTGGAGCCTGTGCCGGCATCCCAGACGCTGAAGATGATGCGGCGTTCGGTCGTGCTGTTCACCTGCATGCCGAAGTAGCCACGGCGAAAGCCACAGGCCATGTAGAAAGTGGTGACCGGGTCTTCGATGGCGGTCACTTCGCTGTAGAACCAGGCGACGGGGGCGTCTTTGTCGACCGGATAGGCGAGGTGGACCGAGGCGGCATTTCGGCGGGGATCGGGATTGAAATGAGCCTTCTCGACAGCGGGTCCTGAAAGTTCGAGCGATTCGATGTGCCCGTTTGTTTCGCCAGCGGCGTTTAGGGAACCGAGGACAAACTTCTGGTAGCCGGGCTCGGCAATCTTGAATTTCCCCAGGTCGATTGTGACGCTCTGGGAAAGTCCGGCTCCGGTCGCAGTGGCGGAATGCTGTTCTGTTCCCAGGGAGAGTTGGAGGCGGCTGACCGCCTTCTCGGGGAGTCGAAGGGTCAGCCGGGCGTGGAGCTCACCGGTTGTGGCAAACTCACCAAAAAAGAGCAGCCTCTGCTCGGGGCCGTTCCAGCGTCGGACTCCCGCGTCATCGACAAGGGCTCCTTCGGGATTGGGGTCGATGTAGGCTGTGGCTGCGGGGATCTGCAACGTCAGCGGGTCATCAGCCCCCCGGGCGACCTTGGAAAGCGGTTCGAACGAAGTCAGGCAGCCGGCGGCGAGGCTCAGGCAGGCGAACACCACTTGCCGGTCCAAACGCCGGGCAGTCAGGGAACGGAGAGTCATACCACCTTGGGGGTCAAGAGACACAGGGGCAATTGTTGGGCTTCCATGATAGCTGGCGACGCGCCGAATCTCCCGGGTGAGTCGTGCGTGGGGCGGTCAGTTTCGTCAAACTTGATAATACTGGCAGATTCGGGATTCCTGTGCCGGACGTCATCTGCTGTCCCCGTGCAGTCGGAGGCGGGGATTCGGGTTGAAGGGGGGGAAGATCGTGGCCAAGTCTTCTTGGGGAATCCGATGGGAGTTGAGTGGGAGGACGTGGTTGACGTCCCGCAGCCATCGATTCCGCAGCTCTGAGAAGTTCGGCGGGGGGAAGTGTCAGTTTTTGAGCTTCGTTTGCCTGTCATCTGGGCAGGGGAACAGGCGAACCCTGCATCGGATTCCGGAACCAATCAGCGTTCCGCAGTGTCTTATCAGAGGAGAAACCCGTTTTTCTGCAGGAAACACCACTTGAAAGTGGTTGACATTGCGGAAAAATTGGTTCAGGCATAGATTTCGCATGCATTGAAAACAGTGCATGTCTGGAGCGTCGCAGATGGCAGGCGGCCATCTGCTTTCCCGACAGGAGGAAGTTTCCTACGATTCCCCAAGACTTCAGTTTCCCGAGTGCAGGACGACGCAACTTCTGTTGCGGCAACACTGTGCGGAGTGCCCGCGAGGCGTCGGTGGGACTGCGGCCGTTGTGGTTCACCCGGAGGAGCGACATGACGTCACACAAACTGCTGTACAGGCAAGGAAGCCTGCCACACCCCACGGGACGGGGTTTCACCCAGAGTATCTGGAGGTCCCTCATGTGGACCCTGGTTTACCTGCCGGTGGTACCGGGAGTATTGCTGGCTCAATCGAATGTTCCCCGATCGAATGTGATCGGTGCGAATCCAGCCGGATCCAAACCGGCGGTTGCGGCGATTGCTTCGGGACGCTCGACCCTTCAGGCGGATCCTGCCCGCCCGGTGACGGGAACTTTGTTCATCTCGGGAGGGGGTCGGCTGTCGGAAGCGTCTCTGGAGCGTTTTGTCGATTTTGGTGGTGGAGATCGCTGCCGTCTGGTCGTTGTGACCACCGCCAGCGAAACGGCCGACACCCCCGAGGTCGAACCCCGGATCGCACCCTTCCGAAATCTGAAGCTCCAGGACTTGTGTTTCCTGCATACCCGTGAGCGTGACGTAGCCGACTCCGAGGCGTTCTGCCTCCCCCTGGAAAACGCCACCGCCGTCTGGTTTATCGGTGGTCATCAATCGCGCCTCACTGAAGCCTACCTCGACACCCGCTTTGAGCGGCAGTTGTGGAAGGTTCTCGAACGAGGCGGAGTGATTGGTGGTACCTCCGCCGGTGCGGCCATCATGTCGCAAGTGATGATCAAGGGAGGCAATCCCGAGCCCGAACTCGATCGCGGGTTTGGGTTCCTGCCGGGTACGGTCGTGGATCAGCACTTTCTGAAAAGGCATCGTCAGGATCGGCTGCTGAATGCCCTCAGCAACTTCCCCGAGCTCGTGGGACTGGGCATTGATGAGGGAACGACTCTGGTCGTTCAGGGGCGGAAGATGGTGGTTCTCGATGAATCCGATTCCCAGGTCATGACTTGCCTGGCCGGGACCGGTGAGAAATCTCCCCGGACCGAATTGCTGCAACCGGGGGATGAGGTGGACCTTCTGGCCCTGGCCCGATCGGCCAGTCGTCGTCTGAATCCACGGTTGCCCGACCCCAATCCTGTGCATGAAAAGGGTCTTCCCCAGGGGACGGTGGTTCTTGCCGGGGGAGGTGAGATTCCCCGGGATGCCGTCGAACGATTCATCGAACATTCTGGTGGTCCGCAGGGTTTGATCATTGTCATCACGACCGCTTCGGGAGATGCGCCTCCAGACAGCGAGGAAACAGTCCGTTTCCTCAAGGAGGCCGGTGCCACCAATACACTCTGCCTGCACCTCGCGGACCGGCAGCAGGCGAATGATCCTCAGGTCGCTGAGATGTTTGAGCAGGCGGGGGGGGTCTGGTTCACCGGTGGCCGTCAGTGGCGGGTGATGGATGCCCTCGAAGACACACTGGTCCACCAGCAGTTGCGGGATCTTCTGCGGCGGGATGGGGCGATCGGCGGTTCTGCCGCCGGTGCCTCGGTCCTGGCCAGTTACCTGGTCCGTGGCAATCCGGTCTCCAATCGGCATGTGATCGGAGAGGGATATGAAGATGGATTGGGGTTGCTTCCCGGAACGGCTGTCGACCCCTATTTTTCACAACGGAATCGCAGGGGTGACATGGCTCACCTCAAGCGGTTGCATCCCCAGTTGCTGGGGTTGGGCCTCGACGAATCGACCGCCCTGGTGATTCGGGGGGAAGAGATGCATGTCTTCGGATTCAACCGCGTCTCGGTCTTCGACATGATGGATACCGAGCAGCAGAGTGAAGAAGATTGTGAAGTCTTGCTGGCCGACGATCGTTATCACCTGCTCGAGCGGTCGAGGGTCGGTTCTGTCAACTCGGATGATGACCTTCGCGAATCCCGCCGGGCATTCGTGGCTGTGGATGAGGCCGCTGACGAGGAAACGATTGAGGTCTCCACTCCCCCTCTCGTCTGTGAGTAGACGGGGCTGCGAAATGATCGCAGTTGGGACACGCCCTGTTGATGAGGACTGCATCGAACGCGACCAGTTGGACTCCGCCAGTTGATGTCGGAAAGGCGGGGTCTGAATTCGAAAGAAACAGGGACGGGATCAGCTGGATCCCGTCCCTGTTTTGCTGCGCAACTGTGAGGCAACTCCCTCGGTCAGACGAGGTCGAGTCCCAGTTGGTAGATGGCAGCTGTGTCGAGGACTGCATCGTTCGATTCGAACAATTGGCGGATCGCCCCCTTGTGGATCTTCATCTTCAAACCCCCGACACCGATGGCACCATAGCAGGCGACGCCACCCCGATCGGTTCCTTTGTCAAACACCTCGACCCCGGCAATTCCCGCCGGAGGAACGGCATTCAGGTCGATGGCCACCTTGAGCGCCGGCAGTTGCGCACGGGTTTCGACCGAGAGCAACTCGACGCCGGCAGTACCTGCGGCGATCACCAGTGTGGCACCCTCGCAGGCGGTGCGGGTTTCGGCGGCATTCCCGGCAGCGACCGGGACCAGTTGGGCTGAGGGAACCACAGCTCGAATGGCGTCGCAGGTCTGGGCTGCGCGGGCCTGAGATCGTGAGGCAACGCGGACGCGGGCTCCCTCGGAGGCGAGAATCTGGGCAGCACGCTGGCCGACGGGGCCGGTTCCGGCGAGGATCACCGCTTCACAACCCGACAGGGTCAGGTGCTTGCGTGCCGACAGCACCGCGGCTGCGGCGGTTGTGTTTGAACCGTTCGAGTCCATCAGGACCGAGACCCGCACCGGGCCAAAAAACACCTTCTGGACCTTCGCCAGCAGTTGTTCCCCCGCGGCAACGTTGCTGCCCCCAATGAAGATCGCGGTGTGCTTGAGGTCTTTTGGGCCGCGGGTGAACATCGCGCCGTGGACCAGGGGTTCCACCTGTTCGGGGGTCACTCCGCCATAGCTGAAAAGATGGTCGACGTCGGCATCGACCGCCACAACTCGGTCGAACGTGCTGGGAAGGGGATCGGTGTCGAGCTGGATCAGGATCGTTTTCATGCCAGAGTGAGCCTGCCAAAGGAACGATGAATCGGTTGTGTCGCCAGAGCAGGGATGACCCCGGGCGCACGCCCATCAGAAAAAAGGCACGTTCCAGAGGAGACTGGAACGTGCCTGAAACGAGCGAGCCAAAAGTTCGGGCCGAAAAGTGCCAGCAAAGGCATTCCGGCCCGCACCATCAGGCACCAGCGAACGGGTGCTTGGCGGTGTCTTTCTTGGCGAGCATTTCGCTGGCCGAGGGTTCACCCTTCATCGCGCGGGCGATGGCAAGCTTGGTGGCCTCGTAGTTGTAGTCGAGGATCTTCTTGTCGTCGCTGGCATCCCAGTGGATGAAGACGCCGCAGACGATGACGAGGTTTTCGCACTGATCCTTGGGGATGATGCCCTGCTCAACGCAGTCGGCGACCGCCTTGGCAACGCCGTACTGGGCGGGGCCAAACATCTGGACAGCCTGCTTGGCACCCTTGATGGTGACCTTGGTGATCATCACGGTGGCGGGCTTGACCGCGAGGTTCGGGGTCAGCACGGCCAGCAGGTTGCTGTGACCGGCCGACTGGCGGGCGAGGGCTTCGGCGAATGCGTGACCCACGGGACCCGACTTGTCACCGATCAGCAGATCGATATGGGCCACTTCATTTCCATCACCGCACAACGCTTCACCAATGTACATCGACATGAACGTCTCTCTCTACGGGGGTCAGCAAGACTCAAAAGGAACACGGTGCCCTCGATCCGTCCACCCCGTTGGGGAGTGGCCGAGCGACGACACCGAAGTCCCGTTTTGATAACAACTGCACTGCGGGATTGCCAGTCGCCAGCCCCGCCCGCCGGGATCCCGGAACAGATCCTTCACCGCAGGCTGATGGTCGTGTCGTCTACCGTCCCATTGCTGATTCTCGGGGCCAGTGCCCGGGGAGCGGCCCAGTCCGCCTGCCGGGCTGGTTTTCGGCCCCTGTGTGTCGATGCCTATGCCGACCGGGACCTGCGGGAACTCACCCCCGTCCACTCTTGGCCTGACTCTCCCGGTCAACTCGTCCCATGGCTGAAGACACTTCCCCAAGTCCCGTGGATCTATACCGGTGGAGGCGAGAATCGCCCGGGACTGGTCGGCTGTCTTGCCCGAAGGCAGCCGTTGCTTGGGTGCGGGGCCAGGGTGTTGCGCCGGGCCCGTGATCCTTTTGCCGTCGCGGAACTTCTGGCACGGTTCCGGATCCAGACGCTGCCGGTGTGTCCCCCCAGGGCACCTCCGCCCGCCGATGGGCAGTGGCTGGTGAAGCCGCGGCGGGGCTCGGGCGGCCGGGGGGTTGTCTTCTGGGGCCCCCCCCACAAACCGCTTCCCCGGGAACCGTATTATTTTCAGCGTTGGGTGGGCGGGGAAGATTTTTCAGGGCTGTTCCTGGCACATGCCGACCGAACAGAGTTGCTGGGAACGACCCGGCAATGGTCGGGACGTGTGGCCGGTACCGCGTTGCTCCACGCCTGGCACGGCAACCTGGTCGGGGAGACCCCCTCGCCTTCGGTCTTGCAGCATCTGCACTCCCTCGGAGCGGTCCTGGCGGAACAGTTGGAGCTGCGTGGGTTGTTCGGCTGCGACTTTCGCCTCGAGGGAGAGACACCCTGGTTGCTGGAGATCAATCCGCGCTACACCGCTTCGGTGGAACTGTTCGAGTGGATTTTGCGACGACCGTTGCTGCGGGAACATGCCAGTGCCTGCGGATACCCGGGAGAACTTCCCCCGTTGCCATCGGACATCGATCGGGAAATGCACTGTTCGTCCGCGCAACGGCCTCGTTTTGTGGCGAAACGAATCGTCTATGCCAACGAGCCCGGTGTCGCCGAGTTTCCGCCCGATCTGCCTCGTTGGAGACTGGGTTTTACTCCGGCGGTCTATTCTGACATTCCCGTGGCGGGCCAGCCACTGCGGCCGGGGGACCCGGTCTGCACGGTCCTGGCCGGGGGGGCCAGCCCCGAAGACTGCCTGCAGACGCTCGATCTCAGGGAGGCGGAAGTACGGAGGTGGATTCGAACCCCGTGACATGCAAACCAAGCGGCAAGAGAACCCAAGAGCAGGCCAACCGTGTGACCAGGTTGCTCCGTGGGGAAGCGGGGGAGGAATCCGCGCTGGGCCCGTCGGGATCCGCAGGCCACGCGGGGGCCGTCAGGTGATGTGAATGCTGGGGCCCCGTGCTCCCTGCCACGTGGTGTGCAGCGTGGCCCGAACCGCAAATTCATCGAGGATCGCCTGCGCGGCGGCCGATGCGAGTTCCGGAGTGTTGCAGTCCTTGCTGAGGTGCAATTGGACCACATGCCGGGGAGGCCGTTGGACCGACGCCTGGATGCATTCCTTCAGCAACCGCGCTCCCTGGTGATTGGACAGGTGCCCGTGGTCTCCCAGGACACGATTCACCAGCCAGCCCGGACGTCGACTGGCCCGCTGGAGGTCGAGGTCATGATTGAATTCCAGGGCCAGGAGGTCGACGTCGGCAAACGCCGGGGCGAGTTGGCGGTCCCAAGAGCCAAGGTCGGCCGCATAGGCCACCCCCCAACCGGAGCCATCAAACCGGAATCCAAATGTCGCTCCTCCATCGTGGGGAATCGCCAGGGGCCGGCAGCGCACTCCGGGCAAGGGGTCGAAGCACCGTCCGGTTTCGAAATACCGCAACAAACCGGCAAACCCGAGGGAGACAAAATCGGGGGCTCCCGCCTGCAGCGCTTTGCGATGTGAACCATGGCAGAAAAGGGGGATCCGTCGTTCCCACAATTGCTGGATGACCCCGGGGTGCCAGTGGTCGGAATGGGTGTGGGTCAGCAGGAACGCATGGATTCCCGTCCAGTCGACACCGACCTCGGCCAGCAGCGACTTCAGCCGGGTCGGGGGGAGCCCGCCATCGAGCAGCAGACGCCGGTCGCCGACCTGCAGCAGGCTCGCGTTTCCGCTGGAACCGCTCGCCAGGATATGGAACCGGACGGGGACGGCATCCACTGGACGGTCGGCGAATTTCGCATCGGTGGCAACCGACCCAGGCTGAGACAACTCAGACATGGTGCCGGTTACCCTGACTGCCCGGTGGACGAACGGTTCTGGGGGAGCCGGGGGGGCTGGTCGGCGGGATGCTGAAAGAGTGCGGTGCTGAAGTAGCGTTCGGCCCGGTCGCAGAGGATGGTGGCGATACACGACCCGGCGGGGAGACGCTGGGCAGTCCGCAGCGCCGCGACCACATTGGCACCCGAAGAGGTTCCGACCAGCAGTCCAAATTCCCGGTGCAGCCGCCAGGTCATGGCGAGGGCGTCGGCACTGGAGACTTTCACCTCGCCATCGAGCGGAGCATCACGCAACAGGGTGGGGATGAATCCATCGGCCACACCTTCAATAAAGTGGCAGCAGGGGCATTCTCCAGCCAGCAGCGCCGCTTCGGCCGGTTCCATCGCGAGAATCTCGGCTCTTGGATAGCGGGCCTTGATCGCCCGTCCCATCCCGGCCAGTGTGCCGCCGGTTCCAAAACCGGTCACAAACGCGTCGATCGCGCGGGGGACCTGGCGAATCAGTTCCTGGCCGGTGCATTCTTCGTGATCCACGACGTTGAGCGGGTTCTCGAACTGTCGGGTCAGGAAGCAGCGGCTGTCTTCGGTGGCCATTTGTCGGGCCATGTCGATGCCCGTCTGGTACCGTCCCTCGCTTTCGAACAGGATCAGTTCCGCCCCCAGTTGCTGGATCAACTGCCGGCGTTCGTGGCTCGCACCGGCGGACATGAGAATCCGGACCTGGTAGCCCATCGCGGTTCCGAGCATCGACAGGGCAATCCCGGTGTTTCCGGAAGTGCACTCCACGATGATCGAGCCTGGACCGATCAGTCCCCGTTTCTCGGCATCGACCAGCACGGTTTTCGCGAGGCGGTCCTTGATGCTGCCGCTGGGATTGAGGAATTCACACTTGGCATAGAGGGTGATGCCCTCGGGTTCAAACCGCAGGGGCACGCACGGCGTGTTGCCAATCAGCGAAAGAACAGCCGCAGCCGAGGGGCGGCGGGGCACAAAATCGGAATCGCTCACAAGCCCAGCTCCTGGCGGACGGCGGAAAACGCCTCGATGGCGAACTGCAGGTCATCCCGGGTGTGGGCCGCCGAGATCTGAGTGCGAATGCGGGCCTTGCCGAGGGGAACGACCGGGTACGAAAAGCCAATCACATACACTCCCCGGCGGAGCATGGCCTCAGCCATGCGGCCAGCAAGTGAAGCGTCTCCCAGCATGATCGGGCAGATGGGGTGGGTGCCCGGGACGATGCGGAATTCTCGCTCTTCCATCTCGGCCCGAAAGAACCGGGTGTTCTCTTCGAGCCGGTCCCGCAGCGCGGTCGATTCCGAGAGCATCTGCAGCACTTCGAGCGATGCCCCGGCGATCGGTGGTGCCAGGGTGTTCGAGAACAGGTAGGGACGCGACCGCTGTCGCAGCAACTCGATGATCTCGCGCCGGCCCGAGGTATAGCCGCCGCTGGCCCCCCCCAGGGCTTTGCCAAGTGTCCCGGTGATGATGTCGACCCGGTCACGCACGCCATGCAGTTCGGGAGTCCCCCGCCCTGTGGGGCCAATAAATCCAACCGCGTGCGAGTCGTCGACCATCACGAGCGCCTGGTACCTGTCGGCCAGGCTGCAGATCTCGGCCAGAGGGGCGATAAAACCATCCATGGAGAAGACACCATCGGTGGCAACCAGCTTGAAGCGGGCGCCGGCGGAGTCGGCCTCCTTCAGCTTCGACTCGAGGTCGGCGAGGTCGCAGTTGCGGTACCGATACCGCTGCGCCTTGCAGAGTCGGATCCCGTCAATGATGCTCGCATGGTTCAATTCGTCCGAGATCACGGCATCTTCGGGCCCGAGCACCGTCTCGAACAGACCCCCATTGGCGTCAAAACAGCTGCTGTAGAGGATGGTGTCGTTGGTTCCGAGGAACTGTGACAGGGCCCGCTCGAGTTGCTTGTGGAGCCCCTGTGTTCCGCAGATAAAACGGACCGAAGCCAGGCCATAACCCCAGCGATCGAGAGCGGCATGAGCCGCCCGAATGACCCGGGGATCGTCAGCGAGTCCGAGGTAGTTGTTGGCGCACAGGTTGAGAACGTTGCCCCCGGTGGCGACGTCGATGTGGGCCGACTGGGGACTCTCGATGACCCGCTCCCCCTTCCAGGTCCCTGCCTGGCGGATCGAGCTGAGTGTATCGGCAACGTGCTGGCGGTAGGCGTCGTGCATGGAACCGTGGGCAGCCATGGAAGAAAAGGATGGAACAGGAGAGGTCACGAGCGCCAACCGGAGCGGCGGGCCGATCCGGGGGGCGGCATGGGGTCAGTCACGCCACGAGAGGACGACCTTGCCCGACTGCCCCGATTTCATCGCGGCAAATCCCTGTTCAAACTCGGTGTAGTGGAACCGGTGGGTGATGACCGGGCGAATGTCGAGACCGCTTTCGAGCATGACGGTCATCTTGTACCAGGTCTCGTACATTTCCCGGCCGTAGATTCCCTTGATGGTCAGCATGTTGAAAACGACGATGTTCCAGTCAATCGCAATCTGCTCGGTGGGAATGCCCAGCATCGCGATGTGACCGCCGTGGGCCATGTTGTCGAGCATCGACCGAAAGGCCGCAGGACTGCCCGACATCTCCAGCCCAACGTCAAACCCTTCTTTCATTCCCAGTTCGTGCTGCACATCGGCCAGTGACTCGTGCGAGACATTGACCGTGCGGGTTGCCCCCAGCTTTCTGGCCAGATCCAGCCGGTAGTCGTTGATATCGGTGATGACCACATGGCGGGCACCGGCATGCTTCACGATGGCGGCGGCCATGGCACCGATGGGGCCGGCCCCGGTGATGAGCACGTCTTCCCCCAGCACAGGGAACGACAGGGCCGTGTGGACGGCATTGCCGAACGGGTCAAAGATGGATGCGATGTCACGGTCGATGTCGTGGCGGTGGTGCCAGACATTGGTCATCGGCAGGACGAGATATTCGGCGAACGCGCCGGGGCGGTTGACCCCGATTCCCTTCGTGTCCTTGCAGAGGTGACGACGGCCGGCGAGGCAATTGCGGCAGCGTCCGCAGACCACGTGTCCCTCACCGCTGACGACATCACCCGGAAAAAAGTCATTGACGTTGGAGCCAACGTCGACGACTTCGCCGACAAACTCATGCCCGACCACCATGGGAACGGGAATCGTTTTCGCGGCCCAGGCGTCCCACTTGTAGATGTGCAGGTCTGTCCCGCAGATCCCGGTGCGGTCGACGCGAATCAGCACGTCGTTGATTCCCATCTCGGGGACAGGGACCTCTTCGAGCCACAAACCAGGCTCGGCGCGCCGCTTCACCAGGGCCTTCATCGTCGCCATCCTTCGCACTCCCAGAGAGGGGACAGGAACTTCAGACGCACTTACCAGCGGTAGACCGCCACCCATTCCCCGGCGGGGTATTCGCGGTTGGGGGTTTCGAATGCGATCATCCCGTTCGCGGCTGCCGTTGCACTCAAGTCGGCCGAACCGATCCAGCGGACGGTTTCCACCACAGGTCCTGACGGGCCTTGGCTCAACCGGGCTGGATGGTAAGTCGGACGTTGTCCCCCGTTGAAGTGCGGCTTGTGCAATTGGGCGTGGAATGCTTCGGGGCGGCAGGCCTCCAGGCCAGACAACCGCCGCAGTGCGGCTTTCACAAACAATTCGCAGCAGACGAGGCTGCTGACGGGATTGCCCGGCAGGCCGAAGACCCAGGTGTTGGGCCGGCTCGAATTGAGGCTCGAGGGAAGAGCCGACTGGTTGGCCGGCCGACTGCGGTCCAGCCGGCCAAACCACAGGGGTGCACCGGGCCGGATCTTGACCTTGTGGAAGATTGCCTCGACACCCGCCTCGGCAAGTGCGAGGGGGACCAGGTCGACTTTTCCTGCCGATACCCCGCCGGAGAGGACCAGTACGTCGTATTCGAGCCCCTGGGCGATTTTCTGGCGGAGATCGGCCTGGTTGTCGCGGGCGATTCCCAGTGAAAACGCCTGGTAACCTGCCTGCCGCAGTTGCGCCACCAGCATCGCTTCATTGCTGTTGCGGATCTGCCCGGGGCCAGGGCGCTCGCTGACCGGGACCAGTTCGTCGCCGGTGGCCAGGACCGCGATGCGGGGAGCGCGATGGACCGCGACACTGTGCTGGCCCAGTTCGGCGAGGCACCCGACCTCGACCGCCCGGATCACCCGGCCGGCGGTCAGGACGGTATCACCACGGCGGGTTGATTCTCCCTTCCGCAGGACGTTTTTCCCGACGGCGACCGCCGGCGGTTGCAGGAGGACCGAGTCTCCCTCGACAGAGGTCTGTTCGACCGGAATGACGAGGTCGGTTCCGGCAGGGAGCGGGGCCCCCGTCATGATACGGATGGCGTCACCGGTCCCCAGCCCGCGGGGACTGACCTGGCCAGCGAGCACTTCTTCCGTGATTTTCAGTCGGGCTGGCAGCGTGGCCACGTCGGCCGCCCGGACGGCATAGCCATCCATCAGGGCCTTGTCGAACGGCGGAGAATCGAGGTCGGCCATGGCGTTTTCGGCCAGGACAAGTCCGAGCGATTCGGCCAGGGGGACACGTTGACGCGGGAGTGGGGTCACCACCCTTTCAATCGCCTCCCACGCTTCGGCAACGGTCAACATTCAGGCGTTCCGGGCAGGAAGATGCAGGAAGTTCTTCAGCAGGGTGATCCCTTCCAGGGTGAGGAAACTCTCCGGATGAAATTGGACCCCATGGATGGGATAGCGGCGGTGACGAACTCCCATCACTTCACGCGACTGTCCGGGATCTGCGGTCCAGGCGCAGACTTCGAGGTCGGCATGGACTTCGTCGGGACGCACCACAAGGCTGTGATAACGGGTCGCGACAAACGGATTCGAGAGTCCCGAAAAGACACCCCGATTGTCATGGTGCACGTCGGAGACCTTGCCATGCATCAACCGGTCGGCGCGGTTGACCTTCCATTGGAAGACTTCGCCGATGCACTGGTGTCCCAGGCAGACTCCCAGCAGCGGAACTTCGGGACCAAAACGGGCGACAACCGACTTCGAGATGCCGGCCTGATCGGGATCGCACGGGCCAGGTGAGACGATGATTCTCTCGGGGCCAAGCCTGGCGATTTCTTCCAGTGTGATCTGGTCGTTTCGAAAGACCCGGACATCAATGGCCGGATCAATCTCCCCCAGTCGCTGGACGAGGTTGTAGGTGAAGGAATCGTAGTTGTCGATCAGCAGGATCATGGTCGGGAAATGGTATCAGCCGGGAGTCGATGGTCCAACCGGGACAGGCGGCGAAGGGGGCCGAGCGGGCTCCGGACGAGAAAGCTGTTGAGGGGGAATGCAGCGGTTGCATGCATTGCCAGAGGGGGAACTGAATTTTCGAAGGGGGGGCGGGGTGTTGGTCGATGGAATGACGACGTTGGAAACCGTGACTGAATTGGGGAAATGTCACCGACCGTGGCCAGGGAGGGGTTGGCTTTGGCAGGCGGCTGAAAATGATGCGGGCCGGTTGAGAATCTCCCCAAAGGATCGTAGCATACAGACTCAAGTGGTTCGTCATGAGGGCGAACGTTTCCACCGGATGCTGTGGCATTGGGCCGCAGCCGGTTTTTTGGACGTGTTCTGCCCCTTCAACGACCCTGACCACAGTCATGAGCGACTCCCTGGCCCTTGAACTGACGACTCAACAACGTGACCTGGTGCTGGAGGGACTGCGATACATTCGCAGTGTCCGCCGCCTGTCGTTTCGTGATCCCATGGCCCCTCCCGATGAGAAGCGGGAAGTGGAACTCCGGCAGATCACCGATCTGATGGGGCAACTGGATCCGGCGGTCCGTTCCGTCGTTCGTTCGGAATCGTGATTTTTTCCGCCACGCCTGACGGCGGTTACCTGCACCGTGAGGGAAACCGCACGGTATGAGGTATTCGCACGTCTGTGTTGAGGCCCTGTCCTGCATTCTTCCTCCGGATGTCGTTTCGTCGGCCGAGATTGAACAGCGGCTGGCGTCGGTGTACGAGCGATTGGGACTGCCGGCCGGCCGGCTGGAGTTGATGACGGGGATCCGGGAGCGTCGGTTTTGGCCCCGAGGCATACTCCCGGGCCAGATCAGTGCCCAGACGGCGAATGCCGTGATTGACAAATCGGGCATTGACCGTGGGGATATCGGAGCCCTGATCCACGGCTCCGTCTGTCGGGATCAGCTGGAACCGGCGACGGCGGCAGGCGTGCATCACGCCGCCGGACTTCCCCCCCAGTCGCTGGTGTGTGATCTCAGCAATGCCTGTCTGGGGCTCCTGAACGGGGTCCTGGCGGTTGCCAACATGATCGAGCTGGGTCAGATTCGGGCCGGCGTGGTCGTGGGGACCGAAATGGGACGCGATCTCGTCGAGGGGACCATTGATTCTTTGTTGACGTCGCGCGACTTGACCCGTCAGCAGGTCAAGTTGGCGTTTGCTTCCCTCACAATTGGCTCGGGATCGGCCGCCATTCTGTTGTGTGACCGCAAGTTGAGCCGAACAGGCCGACGCCTGCTGGGCGGGGTGCTCCGGGCCGACACGTCGGCCCACCAACTGTGTGCCGGTGGTGTGGACAGCGAGGGGGCCGGAGATGGCCGACCGCGAATGCAAACCGATTCCGAGGCGCTGTTGCACGCCGGCGTGCGACTGGCGGGTGAAACCTGGACAGCGTTTCTTGATTCGGTCGGATGGGGTCTGGAGTCGATCACCAAGGTGGTGACCCACCAGGTGGGCAAGGTCCATCGCCGGATGCTTTTGGAACGGCTGGGGTTGAATCCCGAACTGGACTTTCCGACGGTGGAATTCCTGGGAAACACCGGGGCGGTCGCCCTGCCGATGACAGCGGCCCTTGGCGAAGAGGCGGGGCACGTGCAGCCCGGAGACCGGGTGGCCTGGTTGGGGATCGGCAGCGGTTTGAATTCCGTGATGCTGGGGACGGAGTGGTGAGTGGGCCTTTGCCCGGGCGGGTGGCCTCTGTCGAGGAACTGGAGGAACTGCTTTCACGTCCCAACGATCCGGTCTGTCGAGCCTTGGCGGGGCTGACGGGAGATCTGCTGCTGCTGGGGGTGGGAGGCAAAATGGGGCTGTCGCTGGCGCGGATGGCCCGGCGAGCCTGGCAGCGGGTGGGACATCCTGGCCGCGTCATCGGCGTATCCCGGTTTGGAGCCGGTGGGGATGCGGCCTTTCACCGGCATGGGATTGAGACCATCCGTTGCGATCTGCTCGATCCACACCAGCGGCAGAATTTGCCTCAGACGGCCAACGTGGTGGTGATGCTCGGGCGCAAGTTTGGCTCCACGGGGGATGAGCCACTGACCTGGGCCATGAATGCCCTTCTGGCTGCAGAACTCTGCCGACAATTCCCAAACAGCCGATTGGTCGCCTTTTCGACGGGGAATGTCTACGGGCTGGTGCCAATCACTTCCGGTGGGGCTCGTGAAGAGGATGCTCCCCAGCCGGTGGGAGAGTACGCTCAAAGCTGCCTGGGGCGGGAGCGGTTCTATCAATACTGCTGCCAGTCCCTGGGGATTCCAGCCGCCCTGATTCGTCTGAATTACGCCTGCGACCTGCGGTACGGGGTCCTGGTCGATTTGGCGTTACGGGTCTGGAACCGTGAGCCGATTGACCTCGCCATGGGATACTTCAATACAATCTGGCAGGGGGACGCCAATGCCCAGACGCTGTGTGCCTTTGAGCACTTGACCACCCCTCCGTGGCTTGTCAACGTGACAGGCGACACGATCCTGTCGGTTCGAGAAGTGTGCCTGGGTCTGGCCCAGCGTTGGGGCATCCCGGTCGAATTTGCCGGAAGCGAGAGTGAGACCGCCCTGCTGAGCAACAACTCCCGGGCAAGAGCCCTTTGGGGGTCTCCGCAGGTATCGACCGAACAGTTGCTCGACTGGGTTGCCGACTGGATCGAACACAATCGCCCGCTCCTGGGCAAGCCGACTCATTTTGAGTCCCGGGCCGGCCAATTCTGAAGGTGTGCTGATGGCGGAACAACAACAGCCAAACAACCCGATCCCTCCCCAGATCACCTCTGGATCCCTCCCGGAAACGCAGGAGGATTTTGAACCTGGCCCCTCTTCGGGTTGGCCGCTGGGCAGCCTGCTGCTGGCAGCCGTCCTCGGCCTGGCGGGCTGTGGCGGGGCAGGCTGGTGGGGGATGCGCTGGACCATGGACCCCGAAGCCGACCGCTGGGCTCGCCAATGGCAGACCAATCGCGAGATGCAATCACGCATTGGGACGGTCTCGGCGGCCCGCTATGACATCCTCGGGACCTATGGCGAACCGCACGAAGAGACCATGGTCTTCCACGTGCAGGGAGACAAAGGGGCTGGGCAACTGGTTGTCACGGAATTTGGCATGAAGGTGCCCCGCGTCGAATTGCGGGTCAATGGAGAGTCCACAGTCCTGCAGGAAGGGGTCGAAGGCCCCAAGCCTCCCGAACATGAGTGAGCACGTGGCCAACTTTGGCAGGCGTTCTTATCCTGCGCTAGTGTTCGATCTGGATGGAACACTCATCGATTCGCTGCGGGACATCTCCGAGGCTGCGAACGCCTCACTGGTCGAACAGGGATTTCCAGATCATGCTCTCGAAAGCTATCGCCGGTTTGTTGGTGATGGTGTTCGGGTGCTGTTTGAGCGGGCTCTGCCAGCGGACCGCCGTGATCCGGAATTGATCACCCGCTGTGCCGCCGGATTTGCCACTCATTACGCCCTGGGCTGGAATCGTCACACCCAACTCTATGCGGGAATTGCGGGATTGCTGGATGAACTCAGCCGTCGCCGGGTCCGCCTGGCCGTGCTTTCGAACAAGCCTCATCCCTTCACCTGCCAGTGCGTCCGGCACTTTCTGTCGGCGTGGAATTTTGAGGTCGTGGCAGGACAAAAGGAGGGAATTCCCAAGAAGCCGGATCCGGCTGGTGCCGTCGCTGTGGCGAATGAACTGGGGGTGAACCCGGGCCAGTTGGCGCTGGTGGGAGATTCTTCGGTCGATATGGAAACCGCCCGGAATGCGGGATTGGATGCGATTGGGGTGAGCTGGGGCTTCCGCTCGCGCGAGGAACTCTGGCAGCACGGAGCCCAGGTGGTTATTGACGACCCCCGCCAGTTACTCGACCTGCTTCCGTGAGCAGGGAAATGGGTTGGATGCTGGACTTCGCGGCCACGGAAACTGTGTGAAGACCAGATCCGCAATGACGGACAACGGTCTTGGCGGCTTGAATCACTGAGTCTGTTGCGCGTCCGAGAAGATGACCGCGTCATGTCTCTCGCGGGCACAGGCGCGAAAAAAACCGGGTTCGAAAGCGAACTTTCGAACCCGGTTGATCAGATCAACCGCACGCTGTCCAAATTAGGCAGCGGGAGCGGGAGCAGGAGCGGGCTCCACAGCGGGAGCGGGGGCCGGAGCCGGGGCAGCGGCGGGAGCCGGTGCAACCGGAGCCGCGACAGGAGCGGCAGCGGGAGCACAGCACGAGGGAGCGGCACAGCTGGGAGCCCAGCCGGCAGCCACGGTGCCACAGGCGGCGGGAGCGCAGCCAGCGGCCACAGGAGCGTAGGTCGCCACGGGAGCGGCACAGGTCGGGCCGACCACCATCACGGGAGCGGGACCGGCAACCACAGCGGGAGCCGCACAAGCGGGGGCGATCGACGCCACGGGAGCGCAGGTCGAAGCGGGAGCGGCGCAGCTGGGAGCACAGGTGCTCATCGCGGCGGGAGCGCAGCTGGCCACGTACGAAACGGGAGCAGCACAGCTGGCCGCGGGAGCGGCACAGGCGGTGTTGCAGCCGCTGTTACAGTGGCTGTGGCAAGCGGACTTGCAACGGGGGGTCCGGACCTTGCAGCAACGGACGCGGGGAGCACGGCAGGTGCGAACGCGGCAAGCGGGCTGGCAGCCCTCGTTGCAGCCGTTGTGGCAGCCGGCCGAAGCTTCAGGGGCAATGAAAGCGAACGCCGCAACCGCGACAGCCGCCACAGACAGGAACTTACGCAACATGGAGGTTCTCCTGAGACAAAGAAAGACAGACAGACGTTGTTCCGTTAGACTTGGAGTCCAGCCCCGAGAACCCGGCAACTCACCGGTTTCGGTTCAGGCGGGACATCCTGGTTCCCAAAGTCGCGACAAGCGGCGTGGTGAAACAGGGCAAGCCCTCCCGCCTTGGAAAGCCTGCTGATCTGCGTAAAGAATGCCGATCGCGTAGTTTAGAATATCACCAAGCCCCCCATTGTCAAACGAGGGGGGCTTTTGATCCCGAGATTTTCATGGCTTGGAGAACGGCTATAACCAACTCTTCCAACTGTCCGGTTGACTCCGACGGTAACGCCCCTTCGTTCCTGAGCGATCATGTCGATCACGCCCCCCCACCCCTGGCAACTCCGCACCCGGCTTCTGGATTTGTCGCAAACCCCTGTCATTATGGGGATTGTGAACATTACCCCAGACAGTTTCTCGGATGGAGGGAAATTTCTCGATCCCCGTGCGGCCGCTGAACAGGCCATGCGTCTTCAGGCCGAGGGGGCTGGCATCCTCGATCTCGGGGCAGAATCGACACGCCCCAATGCCACTCCGGTTCCCGAAATTGAGGAAATCCGGAGGATCATGCCCGTCCTGGAGAGTGTGCTTAAGTGTGCGCATGTGCCTGTGTCCATCGATACCACAAAGGCCGAAGTCGCCCGTCTCGCCCTGGCCGCCGGTGCCGAGATCGTCAACGACATCTCTGGTCTCACCTTCGATCCCCGAATGGTCGAGGTATGCGCGTCAGCCGGGGCAGGAGTCCTCTGCATGCACATTCAGGGTACTCCCCAGACCATGCAACTCGATCCCAATTATCAAGATGTTGTGGCCGATGTCTCGGCCTTTCTGAAACGACGACTGGCCGAGCTTGAGCAGGCGGGCATTCGACCGGTTCAGGTTGCGCTCGATCCGGGCATCGGATTTGGCAAGACGGCCGCCCACAACGTCGAACTGTTGCAGAACATGGCCCGGCTACGGGCGCTCGACCGACCGATTTGTATTGGTCACTCCCGCAAGCGATTCCTGCAGAAACTGTTGGGGCGGGAGGTCGACGAACGCCTGTACGGGACCATCGGTGTTTCGGTGGCGGCCGCCCTGCAGGGGGCCGAATTGATTCGCGTCCATGATGTGGCCGCCAGCCGTGACGCCATTGTCGCGTGCCGGGCCTGTCTTCCCCCGTCTTGGAATAATCCCGGGCCCCGATGAACCCTCGTGGCCGTCACGATTCCAGATGCCCCCACGTTTCGAGGCCCGCCAGACCCCGCGGGGGACGCGATGGTCTCTGGCGGCACTCCGTGCCAGCAGTCATCACTGACTCCCGGGATGCTCAGGACTCAGGTTGCTGTGGTGGCACCCAGGGGAACAGGGTGCGGATCTCGTCCCTCTTCAACGACTGCATCCGAGCAATGTTGCGTCGGGGGATCTCGTCGGGATCCGGGGTCGAGTCAACCGCCTCACTCACGCTCTCTTCCCGAAGCAGGTGGAGCAGTGGATAGGGAGCCCGGTTGGTGAGGTTTTCGACATCTTCGGGCTGAGTCCCGGCAAACTGGTAGGCGGGATGAAAACTCGCCAGTTGAAACACGCCCTCCCAGCCTCCTGCAGACAGCCGCTCATCGGCCAGTCCCAGAAAGTCGTTGTAATCGAGGAAGTCCTGAAACGCTCCGGTGAGGATGATCACAGTCGTTTCGGCTTCGCTTCGGGGGGTGTCGGCCAGGTATTCCAACTCGGCGTCCAGGCACTCGAGGATCCGGGAATCTTCGCTGGCCGGGCAGACCACCAGGCGAATTTCCCCCCGGGTCCAGGGGCCACGTGCGAATGGACAGAGGTTGAGCCCCACCACAACCTGTTCGAGCCATTTCCCGACCAGTTCGATGGCCTGTCCGGCTGGCGGCGGAAGAGGAACCGGGGACTCGGGCATGAACGCCTCTCGTCAAACAACGGAAAAAGTCAACAGCGGTGGGCCAGGCTCTCCCTGCCACCCAGGAAGTGACTAGGATAGCGATCCTTGGGAACGGACTCGAACGGGACCATGTCCGCCGGGGCTGGTTCGGACTGCTGTCAACCTGGGAAATCACCCTGTGTCGTCGAAACCTGTTTCCTCTCCTGCATTGCCTGGCCCTGGTGGCGCACCTGCGGGCCTCCCACAGAAGCCCATTCGGCTGGAGGTTGCTCCCATCGTCGAGCAGGCCGAGGAGTTGCATGACCGCATCAGCACCGAACTGCCCACTCATCCCGGGTTGGCCCGACTCGCCTGGGCAACGGCCAGGGCTGCCGAGGAAGCCGCCCGGATTTCGAACTCACTGCGTCGCCCCTGGGGGTGGCATCGCCTGCCCGCGATGTTTCTCGGTCTGGCCCTGATCCTGTTGCTGTGGTGGCTCTACAGCGAGTTCTGGCGTTCCACGACGCTTTCAGTTGCAATGCCCGACCGCGACGCGCATCGGCTTCGGGAGCAGATCGTGGCCGATCGGAGGGTCAAATTCCGGCTGCAGACCGTCGGTGATTCGCGGGACTCGGTGCGAGCGGTCGACTCGGGGGCCGTCGATCTCGGTTACGTGCAGGGGGGAATCGAACTTCCCGGCGACCTTCCGCGTGTCGCGGCTCCCGATTCCGAAGTCATCCTGTGGTTTGTCCGGGGGGACCGGGCACTCGACATGGTTCGAGTGATTCTGACATCGACGGTGGATGCCGGCAGTCACACGGTCGCCCGACAATTATTCTCGGTCTGGTGGCCCGGGCGAGAATTGGAATATCGGCATGATTGGCGGCGGCTCACCCAGGAGGAGCGATTTGAGATACCGGCCGATGTCGATTCCGTGTTCGTCGTCAAGGATCCTGAGGACGAGGAGACGCTGCGTGCCGTCGCGCGACTGCACGCGGCCGGGTTTCAATTGACCAGCCTCGAACTCGGGGCTCGCGAACGGCGATTCGACTACCTCCAGCCGGTGCAGTTGCGACCAGGTTATCTCCAGTCATTGCCCGCCGTCCCGGCCGCTTCGATTTCCACCTACCAGGTCACCACCTGGCTGGTGGGGCGCCGGGGTTTGACCACAGCCCGCCTGCATACAACGGGGGAATTGCTGCATCCCACGAACCCGGTGCTGAAAACCGATGGACTGGCCGAGGGCCTCAGCGATGCCAGCGAACTCTTCCAGGGGATCGAGGCGTTTCTCGGGATCCTGATCAACATCGGCCTGGCGTTTCTCGCACTGATGGGTTGGGAAATGCTGGCGTACCGCAGGCAGTTCCACGATCTCAATTCACTGATCAGCCTGATCAGCGTCCACCAGAGTTCCAAGGATGTGCTGGGAGTGACCGATCCCCAATCGGTCCGGGAAAACCTCGCCTATCTCAGTTACTGCAGTGATCTCCTGGGATTGATCAGCATGATCGCCGGGTACTCGACCCAGGAGAACGCCTCGCTGATGTTCAACAATCTCCCCGAGATCATTCACAGCCGTTGTGACGGATTGAAGATCAACATCCAGCTCAAGATCCTGCATGCGACCATTCCGGTGCAGTTGCCCGGGATGCACCGGGAGTCCCCGGTGGCCATCCCGGTCACGACGGATCCCACAACGGGTGGGGCGGGCCATTGCGCTTCGGACAAGACTTGAGTCCCGCGAGGGACTGGGTGATGATTGTTTCGATTGTCCCCCTTCTGACGTTGGTTCCCCGAGACTCCCACTGGAGAAGCCATGCCCCGTATCGCCTGGATCAACGAACCGGAGGCCACCGGCGAGCTGGCAGAACTGTACCGTTCGTGGCTGGAACGAAATCCGGAACGCCCGGCCATTCCCGGCATCCTCAAGTGCTTCAGCCAATCGACCGAGTTGTTCCGTTCGATTCTCGATCTGTCGTACCGGGTCCATTTCTCGGACGGGCATCTGGATCGTCGCCTGAAGGAGTTGATCGCGACGTGGGTCTCAGCCCTCAACCAGTGTCCGTATTGAACCGGTTCGCATGCGATGTTTCTGCAGTTGCAGGGACAGGATGAGGCGACAGTTGTGGCTCTGCGCGACCGCAATCTGGAGGCGGCACCCCTTCCAGCCGATGAACGGGAATTGCTGCGGTTTGTACGCCTGGTGACCGAGCACGCCTACCGCGCGACAGATGCCGATGTGCAACGTCTGCGTGACGTCGGGTGGACCGATCCACAGATCGCCGAGGCCGTTTACATCACGGGCTTATTTGCGATGTTCAACAGGGTGGCGGACGCCTTCGGGCTGGAAGACCCGCAATACCAGTCACTGGGGTCGACCCCCAAGCCCAATTTTCGCCCGTGGGAGCGGATACCGCCGGGCGAGGGAGGCAGCCCACCCTCCTCCTGAGATTCGAATGGGGCTTTTTCTGAGCCGCCGAATTCCCCGGGGGTGGAAGATTGACGTCCGGCGTGCCTTCAGGTGGATTCCTGGAACGCCTTGCCCCCCAGCTTGACCTGGGGGTCGTTGGTATTGAGCCCCTGGATCCAGTTGGGGAGATACGAATCGCTGAACAGCATCTGCAGCCGCTCGGCACGGTCGACACCCGTGGAGTTGAGAATGTCGATCGCTTCGCGGATCTGCTGCATGCGGCGGTCGGACACCAGGCCCTCGGCACCCGGGCAGCGCTGCAGCCGGTCGAGTGTTGCGGCGACATCCAGCAACCGGCAGCGGACGTCAAGGAACATCCGGTCAAGGACTTCGGCGGCGGTCAGGGTGTTCGTTGGCATGGCAGGAATTCCGGGAGAGACAGGCTCGGGCAGGGGTCAGGCCGGAAATTGGCCTCGATCGGTGAGGGACCGGTCAACCCCCCTTCTTGGGACGGGGGGGAGAGAACTTGATCTTCTCGACAAACCGGACGGGATTGCCCGTTTTCTCGTCGACCTTGCCGGTGCAGGCGGACATGGCAGAGACCACATCCTGGTAGTGCAGTTCGTAGTCGGCATCGAGTTCGACTTCGATCTCCTTGCTGAACGCCGCTCCCGGCCGCCCGACCAGGTTGAGAACTTCCTGGTTCAGCAGGGCAAAGGCGCGGGGACCATCTCCGAGCGAACGCTGGCCAATCGAGATGTTTCGCAGTGTCCCGTCTTGCCGCGCTTCGAGCCGGACCTTGATGGGGGGGAGTTCCGAGCTCTGGCCAACCCCCTGTCCCAGGGGCATGTTGATGTTGAAGTCCCCCTCGTTGGCCCGGATCTTCAGCGTGAGCATGAAGAAGATGATCAACTGGAACACACAGTCGATCATGGGGGTCATGTCGATGGGGATCTTGGCGGGGCCGCCAGAGGCTTTCTTGAGCTTCATCGTCGCTGCTCCTACTCGGGCTGCATCGCTTTGAGAGAGAACTTCTCGTAGCCGGCCTTCTGGCAGACCTGGATCAGTTTCTGCACGTCGCCCGTCTGGCATTCGGCATCCGCGCGAATCACCACCGGGGTCTTCGCCTTGCCGTCACCATCGAGGTTCCCCTTCAGTTTTTCGACCTGGAATTCCCGATCGAGCATGGGGCGAAAAACCGCCTCCAGGGCCGATGCGGGAATCCGCTCTCCGCTGTAAAACAGGAACGGGCCATCCTTGTTCATCTTGCCGGCGGCATTGGTGGACCGTTCAAAGCCCATTTGCAGCACCAGTTCGCCCGCTGGTTTGACCTTGGGGGGGCGGGCAAGATCACTGACCGCCATCCGCACCCGCTCATCGGCATCCGCGGCATCAAAGTTGATCACCACCATGAAAAAGGTGATCAACTGGAACACGATGTCGATCATCGGCGTCATGTCGAGATCGACGCTGTTGTTGCTCGACACAGAGACCTCCGGAAGTCAGGGACAGCGGCAGGGAACCGCAAGAAACGTCGCGATTCCCCGGGCTTACTTTTCGGGAGAGGCGGGGGCGGTGGCCGTGGGACCAGCGGATGTGGTGCCCGGGGTGGCAGGCCGTTTCCCGGTCTGGGCAAACCGACCCAGCAGGTTCTCGGCCGCCATCGTCGATTCCAGCACCGTCCGGGCCTGGGCATTCTTGAACAGGGCGAAGGCAATGATGGCCGGAATTGCCACAATCAGCCCTTCGAGCGTTGTCACAAGGGCCATGGTGATCCCCTTCGCGAGGTCCGCTGGCTTGGGGGAGACTGTCGAGTTGGCAATGACCGAGAACGCACTCACCATCCCGTGCACAGTTCCCAGCAGCCCGAGCATCGGGGCCGTGGCCCCGATAATTGAGATGTAGCTGAGACGGTGGTCGAGAGCCATGTTCTCGTCTTCCGCCACTTCCGCCATGCCCGCCTTGGCCTCGTCGAAGCCCTTGGAGAGCCGACTCAATCCACCCGTCAGCAGTTTGGCGACAAACGACTCATCCCCCTTGGCCAGATCGTACGCTCCCTGGTAATCGCGGGCCGCGACCTTCGTCTCGAAATCCTGGACAAAATCCGGAGGAACGAACATCGGCAGCCGAAGTTGCATGATGTTGGTCACGATCAGGGCGACCAGGGCCACCGACATGAAGCCGATCAACAACCCTTCGTAGCCCGATGCGGCCCACAACCACGATAGATAAGACTCTTCCTTGGGGGCGTCGGAGACGGCCTCTCCCTCATCGGCCGCAGCAACCCCCTTATTGCCCCCCTTGGCCGCGGGAGCGGCCTCTTCTTCGTCCATCACGTCTTCGTCGGCGGCCTCTTCTTCCTGGGCCTGCAGTCGGGAAGTGCTGAGGGCCGGCGTCAGGGCCACCAGCAAGGCCAGCATGAGTCCGAACCAGTTCCAGTTCCGACGCTGCCACGTCTGATCCAGCAACAAGCCGCTCTCAATCATGCTTTCTTCCTTCACCTGGCAATGACACCAAGCCCCTGAGACCGGGGCTGTTGGTCCGGATTGTGGATTGGGAACGGGTCGGCCCCGGTCACTTCACAGAAGCCTGCCGGGAACCTGCCGCACCAAGGGAGTCGCTCTCTGCCGCGATTCTATTCACCCCATGCACGGCTGGCTACTTCGCCGGGGGGATCCGCCCGGTCCGATTTTCGTCCGAAGTTCGCCTCATTCCCGTGATCCCCATTCGATTCGCACCATTGTCCCGCCTTCGGGACCAGACTCTGTTGAGACGCGGCTTTCGGTCGGACATGACGCCGCGAGTCGGTCGGTCAGCGGAGTTCCTCAGCGTTTCATCACAAATTCGTCGTGATTCAGGCAGGTGGCTGTCACCACGGCGAGAGCGGCTGTGGCATCCGCCGGCTGGGTCTCCTGTCGGGGTTTTTCCCCCACGGTCAACAACCGGGCGGCCTCGTCGGGATGGTCCTGGAACCAGCTTCTCTGGCGGGCATACAGGTCTTCGAGGATCTGTCGCTCGCGGGGCGTGGGACTGCGTCCGAGAACGGTCAACACCACAGCTTCGACCTGGGCCGTCGTGTCGGTCGGATGTTTGGCGATGATCCGCTCGGCCAGGACCCGGGCCGCCTCGACATACTGCGGATCATTCAGCAGGACCAGCGACTGCAGCGGTGTGGCGGTCGACTCCCGCTTGGCCGTACAGACCTCGCGCGAAGTGGCATCGAAGGTCAGCATCGTTGGCGGCGGGGCGGTCCGGCGCCAGAAGGTATAGAGGCTCCGCCGGTACAGCCCCTCTCCCTTGTCCGGGGTGTAGCTTTTGCCGGTGCCGGCTTCTTCCCACAGGCCGGCCGGCTGATACGGCCTGGCGCTCGTCCCTCCCACTCGTCCCGAGAGCAGGCCGGCGGCCGCCAGGGCCGAGTCGCGAATCTGCTCGGCCGCCAGGCGGTGACGGGGGCCCCTCGCCAGCCACTTGTTCTCTGGGTCGGCCGCGAGAAGTTCAGCGGGAGCCACCGAGCTCCGCTGATAGGCGGACGAGGTCACGATCAGTCGTTGGAGTCCCTGGAGATCCCAGTCATTCTGCAACAGCCAGTTCGCCAGCCAATCCAGCAGCTCGGGATGGCTCGGCAACTGTCCCTGGTTGCCGAAGTCTTCCTGTGTGGGAACGATGCCCCTGCCAAAATGCAGACGCCAGATCCGGTTCACCAGGACCCGCGCGGTGAGGGGATTCTGTGGTGAGACCAGCCAGCGGGCGAGCCCCAGCCGATTCTGGGGAAACTCCGCCGGCAAGGGGAGAATTCCTTCGGGAGTCCCCGGCTCGACCTCGTCACCCCGCTGGTCATAGACCCCGCGACGCAAGACCCACGTCTTGCGCCGCCAAGGCAGTTCTTTCATCACCATGATCTCGCGGATTCCCCCCACCAGGTCATTCTCGGCCTGGCGGACCTGGCCCAACTCGGTGGCGGCTGCCGCCACGGAGGGCTCCGAGCGGGCCACCTGGTGGGCCGCCCACTCGGAAGCACTCGCAGCGACCTGATTGTTGTCTCCGGGATCTGCCAACCGCCGGGCTTCCAGGGCTGTCAACTCGCGGGGAAACACCCGCAAGTCGTCAATTTCTCCCTGCCGGAATCCCGAATCGCGAAACCGCCCCGCCAAGGTCAATTCCACTCCCCCCGTATCATCGCCCCACTCTCCGCGGTGGAGGATGTCTCGGTAGAGATTGTCTCGAATGATCTCAACGTCGAGTTTCTCTCCGTTGCGATAGAGCGTCATCCCACCCGCCCGACTTGAACCATCGTAGGTCGCCACAAGATGCGACCATTCTCCGACTGGCAGCTCGACATGACTGCGGATCTGCAGCGCGTTCCCCGGGTAGAAATGGATCAGGGCAAACGAAACCCGACCACGGTCAAGAACCACTTCATAACCCCGGCTCCCCGAGTCGGTCCAGGCTCGCGAACGGTGCAGTATCACGGCCCGCTCCTGCTGTTCCCCCGGCTTGAGCCACAGGCTGAATGAAAACGGATCGGTTCGCCGGAACGCCCCAACTCCCTTCAACTGGACGCTGTTGTCGCCGTCAAACCGCAGCGCCTGACCGATGCGACCGGCCACCACGCTTGGTCCGTCGATCAGGTGTGCCGGTCGTTTCTCTTCCCGAATATTGGCGGCCGGATTGGTTTCGTCAAATGGAAACCAGTCGCTCTCTTCGGGAACCGGCACCATCACCGGGCTGCCCGGGAAGAGTCCCAGGTTGTTGCTGAACGCTGCTTTCTGCAACTCCTGGAGACGGGCTTCCAGACGGTCGCGCTGATCCAGCAATTCGGCATGCCGGGATTCGGCTCCATCGGGATACAGCAGCAGCGTCGGAGTCGGGGTGGCCCGGGTGAAGTGAGAATAGAGCCCCGACTCATCGATGTTGTTGAAGAACGCCGCGAGGCGGTAGTAATCGGCCTGTCGGATTGGATCGTACTTGTGATCGTGACAGCGCGAGCATTCGAGGGTCAGTCCGAGGAATGCCGTGCCAAACGTATGCACCCGATCGGCCACGTATTCATTCCGGAACTCCTCCTCGATGCTTCCTCCTTCGTTGGTCTGCCGGTGCAGACGGTTGAAGGCGGTGGCGAGGTATTGGTCACGGGTCGGCCGGGGGAGCAGATCGCCGGCGATCTGCCAGGTGATGAACTGGTCGTAGGGCAGGTTCTGGTTGAAAGCCCGGATCACCCAGTCCCGGTAAGGAGACATATCGCGGTCGACGTCGGACTGATAGCCGTACGTGTCGGCATAGCGGGCCAGATCAAGCCAGTCATTGGCCAGGCGTTCGCCCCGCCGGGGTGATGCGAGCAGTCGCTCGACCTGCCGGTCGTAGGCGTCGGGTGACGGATCATTCACAAACTCGGCGATTTCCGACGGGGTCGGAGGCAATCCCGTGAGGTCCAGTGTGAGGCGACGCAGCACGGTCTCGCGTCGGGCCGAACCGACCGGAGTGAGCCCGGCCCGCGCCATCCGGGCATTGACGAATCGATCGATGGGATTTGACGCCATAACGGATTCGACCGGCAGCGGCGGCGCGGAGATCTTGTTGAAGGCCCAGTGCGTCTTTTCGGGCAGGTGGGCCCCTTCGGAAATCCACCGTCGCAGGATGTCGATTTGCCCTGCCGAGAGGGGGTTCTTGGTACTGGGGGGAGGCATCACCTCGGCTTCGTCCGTCGAGACGATGCGACGCAACAATTCACTCTCTTCGGGTTGGCCGGGAGTGATCAGGCTCTCGCCCGAGGGGAGCGGGGCCTGCAGGGCCGCGGGGCGGTCGAGGCGAAGATCGGCCTTCCGGGCCTTGTCGTCGGGGCCGTGGCAGGTGTAGCAGTGCTCGGACAGGATGGGGCGAACATCGAACAGGAAGTCCACCGGTTCCGCGGGAGCCTGAAGCACCAGGCACAGGGAGATCAGCAGGGCGGGAGAGGTCATGCGACACACACCAGTCAGAAGCGAAATCAGCTGAAGGCTCTATGGCAAGTGTAGCCTCGATCACCACTCCGAGGCAGGGCACAGCCACCTGACCCCTGCCACGCGAAAGTCTCGCCTGAAGATCCTTAAGACGCGAATCGGAATCGAGGCGCGTTACCCGATCAGAGTTGCGGTCACTTGGCTGCGAGCAGGGGAGACAGGCCGATGCACGGACCCGTTGGCAGTGCGGTCAACCGATCCGCAATGGGGCTCCCGCACCTCGGTTGGCTGAAAGCCGCAACCCACACGCGGGCATCCTGGAACGAACCGAATCCGGATTCACGGTGGGACACATCCGCGGCTTTCACCGCGGAGATCATTTCCGGACGATCCTGGCGTCGTCGATATGGAACAGCTCGTAGACTTCCCTGGTATCGTCGAGGAAGGCGATTTCGATACGAAAGGTGCCGATGACGTCGAAGGGAGTCAGTTCGATGTAGTCGGTGGTGGTTCCCTTCTGGAGGGTCACCTGGATGAGATCGTAGATTTTCCCGGCCGGTCCGAAGCAGCACAGACCGGTGTCTTTGACAAAAATGAAGCGACGGAAGCCGGTAGAAATCTCGTGCGGCTTCATAAAACCCCGCAGCCGTACCTT
>DNUF01000183.1:16951-17196 GCA_003508595.1 Planctomycetaceae bacterium | reverse complement strand
CGACCGGTGGATCGCTGGGCGACGCCCTGATCGGCAATGCCCTGGCGAATACCCTCACCGGTAATGGTGGCAACGACACGCTGAACGGTGGTGCCGGGAATGACTCTCTGACAGGTGGCCTGGGGGATGACACCTACGTCTTCGCCGCGAACAGCGCGTTGGGAACCGACACGCTGAACGAATCGGCAGGCGGAATCGACACGCTCGACTTCTCGGGAACCACATCGACTGCCGTGACGCTCAAC
>DNUF01000183.1:0-16736 GCA_003508595.1 Planctomycetaceae bacterium | reverse complement strand
GGGGACCACGGGAGCACAGGTGGTAAATGCCAACCTGTCGCTGGTCCTGGGCTTGGCAACCGCCTTCGAGAACGCAATCGGTGGCGGCGGGAGTGACGTGCTGACCGGGACGACCCTGGCCAATGTCCTCACGGGGGGGGCTGGCAACGACACGCTGGTCGGCCTGGCGGGGAACGACACGCTCGCCGGTGGGTTGGGGGATGACAGCTATGTCTTCGCCGCGAATGCCGCGTTGGGAACCGACTCGGTCGTGGAAACGGCTGGTGAAGGCCTGGACCTGATCGATCTCTCGACCACAACGGTCGCCGTGACGGTCAACCTGGGCCTGACCACCACACAGGTGGTGAATGCCAACCTGTCCCTCACGCTGAGTGCCGGGGATGCGATCGAAATGCTGATCGGCTCGTCGCAGGCCGACACGCTGACCGGGAATGCCCTGGCCAATGTCATCTTCGGCGGAGCGGGGAACGACTCGATCACGGGGCTGGGAGGCCGGGACCTGCTCTTTGGCGGGACTGGCAACGACAATCTCAACGGCGGCGACGATGAAGACATCGTCATCGGCGGGCTGACGACCTACTTCAGCGAGTCGACGAAGGTCATCGATCGGACGGCGATCAAGGCGATCTGGGACGAATGGACCCGGCTCGATCTGACCTATGCCAGCCGGATCACGAACCTCAAGAACGGTGGTGGCCTCAACGGTTCCTCCAAGCTGAACTCGCTGACCGTGCTGACCGACAGCTCGACGATGCTCGACACCCTCGCCGGCGGCCTGGGTCTCGACTGGTTCTGGCAGTTCACCGGTGACGTGGTCAACGACCTGAACAATGGGGGAACCGAGACGCTCAATTAGTCGACGCAGGGGACCGGAACCCGCGGGACTGTCGCCGATTCGTTCTCAACTGAGCTTGCGTCGGTCCGCCGGGTATCCCAGAATTCGTCCGGTTGAATGTTGACTGGTCGGAATTCAAACATGCTCACCTGGACTGCCTCGGACGACAACGCACGCGTCACCACGGCATCACGCCGGGAGTGGCTGCGCGCCGGTTGGCTCGGCCTGGGCGCCCTCGGGCTGGCCGACCTGCTGGCCACCCGTGCGCGGGGTGAGGCTCCCGGGATTGTTCGGCCCGGAAAATCGGTCGTCTTCCTGTTCTGTTCCGGTGGCCCCAGCCAGATCGAGACGTTCGACCCCAAGCCCAACGCCCCCCCCGAGGTGCGCAGCCAGACCGGGTGGCTGAAGTCGACCGTCCCCGGCATGGAATTCGGCGGGACCTTTCCCGGGCTGTCCCAGCGGGCCGACCGATTGGCCATGGTGCATTCCTTCGCCCACAAGACGGGCGATCATGTCCAGGCCATCGAGCAGGTCTTCCAGGCAGGGCGGCGCGGTGGCAGTTCCCTGGGCTGCATGGTGTCACGACTGCGGGGCTCGACCCATCCTCAAACCGGGCTCCCCACCAGCGTCCACCTCGCGGCCGAAGAGGTCGACCCCCAGTACTCGAATGAAAAGCAGCGGATGCTCTCGGCCGATAGTCCTGCGGGGCTGGGGCCGGCCTTCGCACCGTTTCGTCCCGAGGGGAAGGGGGAGCTGAACCAGGCTCTGCAGTTGCGGCTGCCACTCGAACGGGTGGACGACCGTCGCGCATTGCGTTCCTCGTTCGACCGCCTGCAGCGAGAATCGGATGCCCGGGGACTCATGGCGGGGCTCGATCGCTTCGAGCAACAGGCGTTTGATCTGATCCTGGGCGAAGGTCGTCGTGCCTTTGACCTGTCGAATGAAGATCCGGAACTTGTCGCCCGGTACGACACGGCCCACATGGAGACCGGGTTCAAGAAGTTCCGTCCCTCGGCCCTGGGGCGTCAGTTGCTGTTGGCCCGTCGGCTGTGCGAGCGTGGCTGCGGTTTTGTCACAATCCAGAATCCCGGTTGGGACATGCATGCCGACAGCAACAATCCCGGGATTGTGACCGGCATGGAAATGCTGGGACGTCCGGTGGATCATGCCGTCTCGGTCTTCCTCGACGACCTGGCCCAGCGCGGCATGGCGAACGACGTGCTGCTGGTGATCACCGGTGACTTCGGGCGGACTCCCCGGATGAACAGGGCGGGGGGACGCGATCACTGGCCTCAATTGAGCACGCTCGCCCTGGCGGGAGGGGGGCTGAAGATGGGGCAGGTGGTGGGGCGTTCGACCCCCCGGGGCGATGCGCCGGCGTCTTCTCCCATTTCACTCGACCACCTGCTGGCCACCGTGATGCATTCGCTGTTCGACCTCTCGCAACTGCGGTTGCAGGCGGGGGTTCCCCGTGAGATTTCCCGTGCCCTCGAAGCCGCTCCGCCGATTGCGGAACTGGTGGGGTGATGGGCTGCGAAAACTGGACCTGGTTCCGCAATGGGGAGGAGGCGGGCCCCGGGTCGAATTCCGGGTGTTACCGAAAGTTCGCCCCTGTTCCCTGTGTCGTGTTCCCGGGTGTCGTTGGTGTGTGTTGAAGGTGTGTGTGCTGGGATCTTGCGGACTCCTTGAGAGTCCGGTCCCGACTTTTGCCTTGCCTTGCGTGGACTGATGACTGCTGACCGGTTTCGTGTGGCCATTTCCGGGGATTTCCTGAACGAGCAGGGGGCCGACGCCACTGGCGAACTGCCGGTCGAACGGCTGGACGCCACCCCGCATGTCGACTGGCATTACCTGCGCGACCAGGGGCCGCAACCAGGAGATGCCCAGTACTGGAACCGGTTCTACTCGCTCCAGATGACCGCGGAGCAACTGGCCGGGGTCGACGGCTTGATCCTGTTGCGGCCGTGGTTGAAGCGGGAGGTGCTCGAGCAGGCACGTGACCGGCTCGTGGTGGTGGCCCGCTCGGGAGCGGGGTACGACAAGGTCGATGTGGCGGCATGCACCGACCATGATGTCGTGCTGACCAACGCCCCGCTGGCGCTCAATCATCCCACGGCGTCCACCGCCCTGCTGTTCATGCTGGCTTTGGCAAAGCGGCTGAAATCACAGGAGCGGATCACCCGGGAGGGACGCTGGGACCGGCAGGTGGCGGAAATGGGGGACGAAATCCAGGGACGGGTCCTGGGGATTGTCGGTCTGGGGCACAGTGGGCGGGAACTGGTGCGGCTGGTCGCCCCGTTTGAGATGTCAATCATCGCCTATTCCCCCAATGCCGATCCGGCTGAGGCGGCACGCCTGGGGGTGGAACTCGTCACACTGGAACGATTGCTCAACGAGAGCGATTTTGTCAGCGTGCACGCCCGGCCGCGTCCCGAGAACCGCCACCTGTTTGGTGCCGCCCAGTTCGCCCAGATGAAGCCGACGGCGATGTTCATCAACATCGCCCGGGGCGAGTTGGTGGATCAACCGGCGCTGGTGCAGGCACTGCAGACCGGGACGATCGGCGGGGCGGGACTGGATGTCTTCGCGATGGAACCCTTGCCCGTCGACGATCCGCTGACCCGCCTCGACAACGTGATTCTCACTCCGCACTGGAACGCTTCCACGCGGGATGTATGGCGGGCGACGGGCGACAATGTGACACGGTCGGTCCTTGCCGTGTCGCGGGGAGAACTTCCCGAGCACATCGTCAATCGCGAGGTGCTTGAACGCCCCGGTTTCCAGCGCAAGCTGGCGCGGTGGAGACGGGCTTGAGGGTGATGCTGAGGAATTGTGTTGCAGAGTTTTGGATCAGGTCGTGAGTCCACCAATGACCGTGTGAGGCTCCCGGCCAATCCTGGAGGCGGACGCCGGGACGGAACGCCGGAGAACGCCGGGGGCCTGAGCGGATCGAAAACACGTGGGTCAGGAGAAAGTCGAGATCATGCAGAACCGTCGTCGTGGAGCCTTGATCGGGTTGGCCGTGGGCGATGCCTTGGGGGCCGCTGTGGAGTTCAAGGCTCCGGGCAGTTTTCCGCCGGTCACGGACTATCGCGATGGAGGGCCGCATCGCTTGAACCCTGGCGAATGGACCGATGACACCAGCATGGCGCTCGCCCTGGCGGACAGCCTGGCCACGGTCGGCTGGGACCTGAACGACCAGGCCGACCGTTATGTGCAATGGTGGCAGACGGGGCAGTATTCGGTGAATGGTGAGTGCTTCGACATTGGAATCGCCACCGCCACGGCACTGCAGAATTACGTCGACACCGGGAACGCACGCACTTCTGGGGGCCGCTCGGAACAGTCCAGTGGCAATGGCTCGATCATGCGGCTGGCTCCGGTGCCAATCCGATTTGGCAAGTTGTACGTCGATCAGCTGGCTGAGTTTTCCCGATTGGCCGAGGAATCCAGTCTGACAACGCATGCGAGCGAGCAATGCCTCGCGGCGTGCCGGTACCTGGCAACTGTGCTGGCCGCCCTGATCCAGGGAGAGGATCGTGACGAAGTTCTGTCACCGGATTGGAAGTCGTTGCAGCGACTGAACAATCTCAAGTCGTTGGAGCCGCAGATTCACGGGATTGCCCAGGGAAGTTTTCGGATGAAGCAACCCCCCGAAATTGTCGGGTCGGGCTGGGTCGTCAAGAGCCTGGAAGCGGCATTGTGGGCCTTCCACGATGCGAAGTCTTTTGAAGAGGCAGTCTTGCGGGGGGTCAACCTGGGGCATGACGCCGACACCACGGGAGCCATCTGCGGACAGCTGGCCGGAGCCTACTGGGGCGAGTCGGGCATCCCCGAATCATGGCGGAAGCGGCTGGCACGGCAGGACTTGATCGAGGGGGCACTGCGGGGGCTGATTGGGGCCTGACCCGACCGACTCCGAGAGGGCCTTGCCGACGATTCCAGGGGCGGGAGAGTCGGAACCCGGATGACCTCTCACGGACCAATGGCAGAGGATTGGTCCCCGCCACCGGAAGGGCTGGATTCGGTCCGGCGTTCCAGGAGGACGCTGGGCTGTTTCCGGGGGGTGACTCGCGGAGGCCGACACACCGGACCAACCCCGGTTGCGAGGTCAAAGGTCAACGGTCCCCCCAGATGTTCGGCAGGGGCTGAGAACAACGTGCCTCTCGGGTCTTCATCCCCTGACCCAAAGACGTCGCCTCCCCAGGCTCAAGAGCCGATGTACCGGGCGTACAGGCTGCGGGCGACGGCGGGATCGGAGGTCCCCTGAACGATCGCCCGGCCGTCGGGGAAGAGCGTTATCCGTCGCTCTTCGGGAAGGTCCACCCGCAGCAGGAACGGGTTCTGCGAGACCGTGCCCACGGTCGACAGTCGCTGGGCAAAATCGGCGAGGACCAGCGCACGCTTTTCGGGAGGGGTGATCTGAACGGCATTCCGTCCGCAGAGCACCGTGGACCGCGATGAACGGTCGCCGCGCAGCCAGTCCCGCCGGCCATGCACGCAGGCGGGACAGTCGGCCTGGGCTCGCAGACCCGCCGTGCGCATGAGTCGCAGTGAGGGGTCCCAAACATCGACCACCGCCATCTGCTCGGCCACCGCACCGGGGCCCTGGCTGATCATCTTCAGGGCCAGGGTCACTTCCAGTGCGGAGATCACCGCGATGGCGGGGCCCAGGACCCCCGCCGTGTCGCAGGTTTCGGTCTCGGCCGGCCCGGGCAGATCTCCCAGCAGGCACCGCAGGCAGGCCGTCTGGCCGGGAATGATGGGGAGCACCTGTCCGTGGCTCCCCAGGCAGCCGGCATAAATCCAGGGTTTCCCCAGTTCGAGGGCGGCATCGTTGATGAGGAACCGGGTCTCGAAGTTGTCCATCCCGTCGATGATCAGGTCGACATCACGGGCGAATCCCAGCATGTTGCCGGGATCGATATCGGCCACGATGGGATCAAGCTGGACTTCGGAATTCACCCGACCCAGCCGGTTGGCGGCGGCGATCGCCTTGGGGAGTCCGCGGGCCACGTCATCTTCGTCAAACAGCACCTGGCGTTGCAGGTTGCTGAGCTCCACGAAATCGCGGTCGACCAGCCGTAGAAAACCGACCCCCGCCCGGGTCAATCCATCGGCAACCGCCCCTCCGAGGGCACCGCAGCCACACACGAGAATCCGCGCCTGCCGCAGGCGACGTTGCCCCTCCAGGCCAATACCGGCAAACAGCATCTGCCGGCTGTACCGCTGCAATTCGGGAGGAAACCGTGAATCAGCCATGCCGGGAACATTGGAGAAGGCAACCGGGTGGACCGGTGATGCAGATCCTCACCGGGGACCGGAGTTCGTCACGGAGCGCCCGGGAATTCGGATCACAACTCCCCATCGCGACAGCCGGGTTCAGCCCCAGAACCGTTCGCCCGTCGAAATCAGGGGGGGTTGGGTTTCGACGTCGATGTTGCCATTCACCTTCACCTTGCAGGCGAGCCGCAGGTCATTCTCATGCCCGATGCGGGCGAAGAAGGTGAGGGGGCCCAGCATCAGGCGGATCCATTCGAGGAACCCTTGCTTGCTGATGTTTTCGGTCCCCTTGGTAATGTGCACCCGGCAACTGGCGCAGCTCCCCATGCCCATGCAGTTCACAACGTTGTGGGGGAACGGGTAGATCTCAACTCCTTCCCGGAGGGCCACCTGCCGCAGGTTTTCACCGGGGGCACATTCGACTTTGCGTTTTTCCTTGACGAAGTTGATGGTGGGCATGGCCAGAGGAGGGGCAAGAAGAGTGCGAAGTTTCTACGCGTGATGATAGAGTGGCTGATGCCTGTTTGCCAGCATTGGACCCTCTCCCCCCGGGAGTGTAAGACTTTCTCATGACCACTCCCGCCCCCCAGATTCTGCATGTGCCCGCTGAACTCGCCGGCGAAACCATTCTCGCGCTGCTGCGGGCGTGGCAGCCGGGCCAGTCGTGGGGAGGTGTCCGGCAGCTCCTCTCCCGACGCCACGTGCAGATCAATGGCAATCTCTGCCTGGACGAGGGGCGTCGCCTGAAAGAGGGGGAAGTGGTCCGCCTGCTGCCGTTCCCGTCTGCTCCCCCCCCGACCGAGGAGGATGTCAAGATCCGCTTCCTCGACCAGCACCTGGTGGTGGTTGAGAAACCGGCCGGGATGACCACGCTGCGGCATCCGGAAGAACGGGACTGGCCCCGCAGCCGGAAGCAGTTGCAGCCGACCCTCGACGAAGTGCTCCCCCGCATCATCGATCGCCGCGAGCGGGGCGGTCGGCGGGGGCCTCCTGGACAGGCTCCAAAACGGGTCCCGCAAAACAAGGGACCCCTGCGCCGATTGCGGGCGGTGCACCGTCTCGACCGCGAGACGAGCGGCCTGATGGTGTTTGCCCGCACGATCGATGCCGAGCGCGAACTGGGACTGCAGTTTCGAGCCCACAGCCTCGCCCGGGTCTACCTCGCCGTGGTGTCGGGCAACCTGCCCCATGAAGAGACCTACGCGAGTCAGCTCATTGAAGATCGCGGTGATGGCCGTCGCGGAAGCACTCCCAATCCCAAGTTGGGGAAAGAGGCGATTACCCACGTCAAGCCGATCGAACGGCTCGGGAAATACACCGTGGTGGAATGCCGGCTGGAGACAGGCCGGACGCACCAGATCCGCATTCACCTCTCCGAGGCGGGGCATCCCCTGTGTGGCGACAAGGTGTATCGCGGCAAGTTTCCCGGAACACCGATTCCCGATGACAGTGGTGCTCCCCGGGTTGCCCTGCATGCGGCCGAGTTGGGCTTCGAACACCCGATCACGGGAGAGTACATCCACCACGAAATGGCTTTGCCGCGGGATCTTGTCGAACTGATCGACCGGATGCGGGGGGGCCGTCGGGCGCCTCCCCCCCGTCCCACGACGAGTGGTCGTCGGCTGGCAACCCCGCGAACCGCGGAGGTCGAACTGGAGGACGAGGAAGAAATCGTTGCCGAGGACCGTCCCGGGCCCTCTTCGGGTCGGGGGGGACCACGTGCCGGAAAGGGTCCCCGTGCGGGAAAGCGCCCGGGAAATCGACCGCAACCGGCCCCGCGTCCACCCGAAACAGGCTCGACAGAGTCCGACGATTCGCTCGAAGGGGAGTCTCGGTCGCGCAGGCCATCGGGCGGTCACTTTCGCGGCGGCAAGTTTCCCGGCCGGAAGTTTCCGCAGGGAGCCCCACGCCCGGGAAAACCGTTCCGGAGAGAGCCCTTCCAGGGGCAGTCGACCTCCGGGGAAGAACGGGCCGAGGGAGAGCGGTCGGGAAGAGGTCGTCCCTCAGGAGGCCCCGGCACCCGACGTCCGGGACCGAAGCGACCGGGCGACGCAAGGTCGGGCCAGCCACAATCGGGGAAGCAGCGTGCGGGGCGCGGTGGTCGTGGCGGGGATCGCTTGGGAGCGGGGGGAATGGGAGCCGATCGTCCCGGGGAGGAGGGGCCGGGCACAGTGGGGCCGCGTGGGGCACGACCGGGAGGGAACAAGCGGCCAGGTGGAACTACGGGCCGTCCTCCCCTGTCGGGACCGGGGGGAAAACAGAAACGCCGTCGTCCTCGCCCCCCTCGGGATTGAGTTCGACGGCGCTGGTGGCAGACGGCCGGTCGTCCGGCTCGGGGCCATGCGACCGAGAGTCTTGGTCCCGGCAGAATTGCTCCGTGGACAGACTCTTTCGAATTACTCTTCGTCGGCCCCCTTGGGGCTGGACTTCGAGCGGGCACTGTTGGCCGCGCTGGGAGCGAGCTCTTCTCCGGTCAGGCTGGCCCGGGCGCGATAGCGTTCCATGAGGAACTGCACGGGGTAAATGCGGATCACCTTCCCCTTGTAGGTGAGCCGGTTGTTCTCGTCGCGGGCGAGGTGGACGGCAACCTGGTCGACGGCGAGATCGGCATACAGGGCGGCATAGGTCTCGGGATCGACAATCGCCCCGTTTTCGAGGTCATCAATCACATTGCGGCCCCCCGACAGAATCGCAAAGGTGTTGAGGCCCTTGGTGGCGGGAGTGAAACGCTGGCTGTCGATGAGGGCATCGGAGGCCGATCGCAGGGCGTCGGCCGCGGCCCGGATCTTGGTCTGGGCCTCGGTGGTGAGTTCAGGAGTGGTGTCGGCCGCGCCCTGGGCCTGCAGGGCCTGCGGTGCCAGGACCTGCCACGATCCGAGGAGATACCCGACCAGCAGCAGTCCCACACCACCCAACCACGGAATTACACGCCGCATGACACGCTCCCGACAAGACCAAGAATCAGGCTTCGACCCACCCGCCAGGCTGCGACCATGCAGCTGGTCTGGAGGGATGTAATAGTGGCGGGAATCCCGGGAGGATTGCAAGACCAGCCCGGACCGAACTGCCCCGTGGGCCCGATCGGGTGCTGTCGGGGCACCCCGACCGTACTCGGCGCCGGCCCCTCCGAAAGATGCCAAATGGGTCCAGTGGCGTGACCACAGGCCAACCCCAGGCGACTATTCGAAGATGAGAGTTCCAAACGCCGACAATTGATGAAAACTCCGCTCCACGGGGGTCCAGGACCAGGCGGTCGAGGGCTGGGAGTCGTAGTCGACCCGGTAGAAATTCGCCCGCCAGCGCGTTCCCGGGGCCGGGGTGGCGTTGTGGAGCGGCTCGAGCAGGGCGAACGGGAAGTACATCTCCGCGGACCAGGCGGTCGCCCGGTCGCCGGACCGGGGGCGCCCTCCCTCGACAGCCACCTTCTTTTTGACTGCCCGGGAGACGGTGTCCACCGTCGACCAGGGTTGCCAGCGAAACATCTTTCCGTCCCGCTGCGAGACCAGCAGGGGCAGTTCGAAGCCCAGGGGAGAGATTTCGTACTCGAAATACTCCGGTTGTGACTCATCGGGCCAGAAAAACGCCTCGAAGACATCTTCGGTCCAGAGCTTGGCTCCATCCGACTGAAGGCTGGCACTGATCCGGGTATCGGTTCCCCGGAAGAGTATGTAAACGCCAGTCTTCGAATAGAGCAGCTTGACCTGGGAGGTGTAATTCAGTTCGGTTGCTTGCCGTTTTTCGAGCGAGAGCCAGGGAGCCTCCTTCCAGGCGGCGCTGGACCCATCCCCGGTGACTTCGAAGTCTTCGGTCCGCCCCACGCGCCATTCGGCGGGGCGGGGTTTGGGGGAGGTCATCCCCAGCAGCCGTTCGGCATTTTCGTGGTAGACCTTCCCGAGGACCTCATCGGGGAGGTGGATGCCATAGATCATCCAGAACCCCTGCAGGTGATGGCTGGCCGAGCAGTCGAAATACTCATCGTCGGTTTCGAGGAAGCGGTAGTAGATCCGGAACGCATCCCGGCGGGGGGTGGTGTCGGTCCCGAACAGGATGCGGTCCTGGTATTTCACGAAGAATCGCCGGGCCGTGTAGGGCTGCCGGCCCAGTTCCGAGATCCGTGCATCGAAGTCAACATACAGGTTGGGATAGCGGTCGAGTTGGCGTCCGACCGCTTCGAGATTCTCGGCATTGTTGCCGAAATGGGTGCTGATGAACGTGGTTCCCGGATGACGGGCGACCGCCCGTTCGAGGGCGTCGAGGATCTGCTGCCGGGGGGGAAACTGGTCTCCGAAAAAGAGCCAGTCGGGGTGCTGGTTCAGTTCGTGCCAGCGTTCATTGAAGCGGTCGAGGGGGGTGAAGAAGGCGGCGGGATCGGACACGTGGATCACGATCGGCTTTCCCAGTTCGCCGCAGAGTCCATAGATGGGATCGAGCCTCGGATCGTCGGGCATCATCAACTGGCCATTCTTGTCGCGGATCCGCAGTCCCAGCGACTTGTGGAACTTCAGCCCGCGGGCCCCCAGCTCGAAGCTGTTTCGCAGTCGTTCGACTTCACGGGCCGACCAGTCCTCGTCATCAATGCCGGTGAAATCGACCTGGGCGAAGGTGAGGAAGCGGCCGGGATGCTTCTGATCGAGGGCGGCCAGGGTTTCCCGCAGGCGCTGGCCCGATCCACCGTCGAGGTTGATGACCGTGCGGACCCCGGCGGAGTCCATCTCGGCAAGGTAGCGGGCGACCCGTTCCTCGGTGAGATACTCGGCTCCACCCCCCAGGTGGTTGTGGATGTCGATGACGGGGAAACGGGGGGTCTCAACGACGGTCTGTTTCGTCACCAGCATCGAGCGCGGTTGCCAGTCCTTGAGCTTGAGTTCCCGGATATCGTCCTGGGCGCTCAGGGCCGACAGCGATCCCAGGCACAGCACAATCAGCAGCGCGCCGGTGTTGAGCAAAGTGACTTTCATCATGGTCCTCGACCAGCGAACAGTGGCTTGGTTCCCCCCGTCAAACGGCAGCATAGCAGACGGGCTGGGGATGGTCTGGCTTCGGAGGGGCGGCACGAGCTAGGATAGGGAACAGGCGGGGCTGGGGAATGATTCGTCCACGGACGAATGGACACAGAAAGGGATGTTGGGTGAAGGTTGATGTTGGCATTGTGACCGCAGCCGGGGTGCTGCAGGCCCGGTTGCCGTTCCAGCGGTTGATCGACACCGATGGACGCGAGAAGCCAGCCTTGCGGATCCTCGCCGAAGAGGTCTTCAGCGCGGGGATCAAGACGCTGTATGTCGTGATCGGCCAGGGACTCAGTGCCGAGTGCCAGGAGGCGGTGGGGCGCGACTTCGCCAACCGGATCGTCTTCGTGGAACAGCAGGGAACGCCCGGGTATTCGGCGGCGGTGTTGCAGGCGGCCGAGTTGGCTGGCCCACAGCCGTTTCTGCACCTCGTGGGCGATCACCTGTCGATTTCGTCGTTGCCCAACCGGCGCTGCGCCCAGCAGGTGGTCGAATGTGCCCGGGCCGAGAATTGTGCCGTCTCCGCCGTCCAGGCGACCCGCGAAGGATTGCTGCCCTACTACGGGGCGGTGGGGGGACAGCGGGTCCCGGGAACCCAGTTGGTCGAGATTGAGTGCGTGTTCGAGAAGCCCACGCCAACCCAGGCCGAGCAGCGGCTGCAGGTCTCGGGAGTTCGTTCGGGACAATACCTGTGCTTTTTTGGAATGCATGTCCTGTTGCCGTCGGTGGTGACGCTTTTGAAAGAACTGTTGGTGGCTGATCCTGCCAATTCCCCGCAGTTCTCGCAGGTGCTGCATCAACTGGCGCAGCGCGAGCGTTACCTGGCGATGGAGGTGCAGGGAACGCGGCACGATCTGGGGATCCGCTATGGAACCTGGATCACGCAGTTGGCCCTGGGGCTGGCCGGGGTTGATCGCGAGGATGTGCTGTCGCACCTGGTCGAGCAACTGGCCAGCTCGGCCCTGCTTGCCGGACCGGTCGCGGCCCGCAGGAGTCACTCCGGTGAATGAGCCCGTCGCGACTTCTCCAGCGCCGCGGACGGCGGTGGCGGCCGGTGGCTCGGAATTGTTGCGGACCATCACTGCCGACGACCCCGCGATCCGAGACCGGTCGCTGCAGGAACTGTGTGCCACTCTCGACCTCGCAGAGCTGGTGGCTGCGACGGAGGAACTCGACACCTTTCGCCGGACGGCCGCGAATCTCTACCAGCGTGTGCGGGCCCTGTTTTTCCTCGCTTCCATCCACCGGTTCGAACTTCCCCCCCGCCTCGAAGGCCGCCGGGTCGGTTTGATTCCACACAGCGGATTCGAGCACTTTGCCGAGCGGCGGTTTGAGGAATCGATCGACGTCTTTCTCGCGGCGTGGCACGCCGGGGGACCGAGCGAGGCTCTCAGCAGCGCACTGGCGGCGTCCTATTCCGAATTGGCCTTCACCACGCTGTCGGGGCAGGTGCGACGCTGTGTCCGCGCGGTGCCGGGAAACCAGTGGATGTTTCGGATGGGGCATCCCCTCGATCACCCGCTGCGTTTCCGGCCGGAACTGCTGCAGCGGGCCGGGGACGGGGAGGGGTTCCCCGTGCTGTGCGAGCGCACTCCCGTCCGCATGGACCTGACCCACAGTGCCTGGAGTGACATCTTCTTCCTGGGGATGGACTATCCCGAGGGGGCCCGGGTTCTGAATGTCTCGATTGACCTGGGGGTCCATGGAAGGGACGCACAGCCGAGGCCTCCCATCGAGGTGTACCTGCGGGTGATCGACGAGCCGGTGCTGCGGCTGGCGAGTGTCGACATGCAGGCCCAGGGAGAGGTTCGCACGGTTTCGGAGGCGTTTGATTTTGCCGCCGACTACCTCGGCCTGGTGAAGGCGGGGGTCATTGCCTCGGGGATCATTCCCCCGGGACTCGAGGGGGCCCATCATTCGCTGGCCGAACTTTTCACCGTCATGCTCGGCCCGGGACTGGGCCTGGAGATTGTCACGAAGGTGAATGACATCCCCAAGGGGTCGCGCCTGGCGGTGTCGACGAACCTGCTGGCGGGCATCATCACCGCCTGCATGCGGGCGACGGGGCAGGTGTCGGCTCTGACCGGGACACTCACCGAAGCGGACCGCCGGATCGTCGCCGCCCGGGCTGTGCTGGGAGAATGGCAGGGGGGATCGGGAGGTGGCTGGCAGGATTCCGGCGGGGTCTGGCCGGGGATCAAGCGGATCTGCGGGGAACTGGCCTCTCCGGGCGACCCCGAGTATGGCGTGAGCCGGGGCCGGCTGCTGCCGCGTCACCATGTGTTCGACCGGGGGGAAATCAGCGACCAGGCCCGGCAGGCCCTGCGTGACAGCCTGGTGCTGGTCCATGGGGGGATGGCGCAGGATGTCGGTCCGATCCTGCGGATGGTGACCGAGAAATACCTGCTGCGCGGCACCCGCGAGACAGTCGCCCGGCGGGAGGCGATGGAGCTGCTCGACCAGATCGAGCAGGCCCTGGCGGCGGGAGACCTCAAGCGGGTGGCCGAGGCGACAACCCGCAATTTCCAGGGCCCGCTGCAGGCGATCATTCCGTGGGCCTCGAACCATTACACGCAGACGCTCATTGCCCGCTGTCAGCAGCAGTTTGGAGAGGCGTTCTGGGGCTTCATGATGCTGGGGGGAATGTCGGGCGGGGGGATGGGCTTCCTGTTCGATCCGGCGATCCGTTCCGAGGCCCAGGGCCGCCTGCAGCACCTGATGAGTGAGGTCAAGCGGGAGCTGCAGGATGCCTTTCCCTTCGCCATGTCGCCGGTCGTCTACGACTTTGAGATCAACGAGCAGGGGACCCAGGCCGAGCTGCGCACGGCCGCCCCGTTGCGTCAGGCACTGTTGCCTGCCGAGTATTATGCCCTGGCCCTCCCCGACCTGGTCCGCCGGTCACCGTCGAGTCTCAGTCCCCTGCAGCGTTCCGAGTTGCGGTCGGTGTCACAGGAAGTGGCTCCCGGGGGGGCGTTGTCGACAGCCCGCGAATTGCTGCTGACGAGCCTGTTGCCCCGGCAGGCCGAGTCTCGGCAGGACGAACAGAGCCTGCCCCAGCTGCTGCGTGACAATGGGTTCGACCCGGAGTTGCATGAGCAGATCCGTTCCGAGCTGAAGGCCGGCCGCATCGGGCTGGCCCAGAATCGTCTCCCCGTCAGCATGGAGATTGCCGATGTCGGGCCCTCGGATGTCTGGGATGCCTCCCGGGAGGTGACGGCCGACGACCGCCGTCGCGGGGCGGCAGCCCTGGCGGGGGGAGAAGTGGCGGTCTTCACGCTTGCGGCCGGTGCCGGTTCCCGGTGGACCCGGGGCGCGGGAGTGGTCAAGGCGCTGCACCGGTTTCACCGGTTTCAGGGGCGTTACCGCAGTTTCCTCGAGGTGCACCTCGCCAAGACCCGGCGGGCCTCGCGCGTGGCGGGCTGCCCGGTCCCCCACCTGTTTGCGACGAGCTATCTCACCGATCTGCCCATCCGCAGGGCGCTGGAACAAGAGCGCCGCACGGGGCTCGGGCCTGTCTTGACCTCGCCCGGGCAGTCGGTGGGGCTGCGACTCATCCCGATGGTCCGCGACCTGAGGTTCGCCTGGGAAGAGACTTCGCGTCCGCTGCTCGACGAACAGGCCGAGAAGATGCGGAACAGCCAGCACGCCGCCCTGATTGCCTGGGCCGAGTCGGCGGGTTGTGGTTCGGACTACGTCGACAATCTCCCCGGTCAGTGCCTGCACCCGGTTGGTCACTGGTTTGAGATCCCCAGCCTGCTGCGCAACGGCGTGCTGCTGAAACTGCTGACCGAACAGCCCCGGTTGAAACACCTGCTGCTGCACAACATCGACACCCTCGGGGCCGATCTCGATCCGGGCCTGCTGGGGTTGCACCTGCGGGGTGAGAGTTGCCTGACCTACGAGGTCATTCCCCGTCGCATCGATGACCGGGGCGGAGGCCTGGCCCGCGTGGCGGACCGCGTGCGGCTCGTGGAGGGACTCGCCCTGCCCAGCGAGGAAGACGAGTTCCTGCTGAGCTACTACAACACCCTGACCACCTGGATCGACATCGACCGCCTCCTGGCGGTGTTTGGACTCGACCGCAACTCGCTAAAGGATGGTCCCGCCGTGACTGCGGCCATCCGCCGTTTCAGCCATCACCTCCCGACCTACATCACCATCAAGGATGTCAAGCGGCGATGGGGGCATGGCCAGGAAGACATCTTCCCCGTGACGCAGTTTGAGAAGCTGTGGGGAGACATGACCGCCGTTCCCGAGGTCGAATGCCGGTTTGTGGTCGTCCCCCGTCCCCGGGGTCAGCAACTCAAGGAACAGGCCCAGCTCGACGGTTGGTTGCGCGATGGAACCGCTGCCTGGATCGAACAACTGGGTGATTGGGACTGACAACGCAGAGTCGGCCCGGCGGGCCCCGGCGGGCCGGGAATGACTCAACCCGTTGAGGCCCGAAAACTTGAGGCGCAGTCTGTTGAGAGAAGACAGGCAACACCAGGATCGGTGACCGCCTGGCCCTCGGGGTTGAATCCAGGAACACAGGAACTCAGGAACAACGTCAGGGGGAGTGGCGGACGGATCTGCCGATCGGTCGACTCCCGGGAAAGGACAACGATGGCGACACGACAGAAGGTGGTGGGGGTGATCCCGGCCCGGGTGGCCTCAACCCGACTCCCCCGGAAGCTGCTGCTGGCTGAGACCGGCCAACCCCTGATCCAGCACACCTGGCAGGCGGCCCGGCAGGCCGCCTGTTTCGACGAACTCGTGGTGGCCGCCGAGGGAGACGAATTGATCGCCGCGGTCCGGGCGTTCGGGGGCCGGTGCGAGGCCACCGGCGAGCATCCCAGTGGGACTGACCGGATTGCCGAAGTCATCCGGCGGTCGTTTCCCGACTGCGACATCGTGGTCAACATCCAGGGAGATGAACCGGAGGTCGATGCCCGTCATCTCGAACAACTGGTCGAGTTGCTCGATGCGTGTCCCGGGGCGGTGATGTCGACCCTGGCGACCCCGATCCGCACGCGGGAGGTGCTCGACAGTCCTTCGTGTGTGAAGGTGGTCCGGGGAGGGGATGGGCGGGCCCTCTACTTCAGCCGCAGCACAATTCCCCATTGCCGCGATGGCAACCCCGACGCCCTGCTGGCCGGGGAGACTCCCTGGTTGCTGCACCTCGGGCTGTACGCCTACCGCCGGGATTTTCTCGAGAATCTCACCCGGCAGCCGGTTTCTCCCCTGGAAAAGCTCGAGAAACTGGAGCAGTTGCGGGCCCTGGAACTGGGGGCTCGGATCCAGGTGGGAGTTGTGGAGCACCCGGCGGTTGGCATCGACACTCCAGAAGACTATGCTCGGTTTGTGACTCGCTGGCGGAATCAATCCGGCCAGAAACGGTGAACATCCGGGAAGTGTGCCGGGGCGTCCCCTGGAGGGATGGATCGGTCCGCGCTCGTGGCTGCGGGACAAACGGGAAGGAAGTGTCCGGGAGAGAATGCGCTGGCTCCCCGGTCGATTTCCGTCCCGGTTCGAAGCACGAGGTCTTGACCCCCGGGGGTTGACCTCGTTTTTCGGTGTTGGGCCTCAACGCGGCCCGGTGCCGGGAACAGGCTTGGCACGAGGCTGGTCTG
>DNUF01000044.1:2311-8084 GCA_003508595.1 Planctomycetaceae bacterium | reverse complement strand
CCGAATCGTTTGCCAAGTTCAACCGCCGTTGGCAGACGTTTGTGGAGAAGTTTCCGAGGGACGAGATCAACGAACTCCGCGACGGCTACAACCGCTACTACGTGCTCGAAAAGGAATGCGCCACCGGCTCGGCCGCCCTCGCCCGTCGGGGCTTTGTCGAACTTCCCCTCGTGACTGTGCAGACCCTGCTCGAGTGGTATCCGCGGCTGCCGGAGTTGGGGGCAGCGTCAGTGGCAAAGTGACCTTGCGACTGCCGCAACAGCCACGACCAGCCGCCGGGAACGAGCGCCGAATGCGGCCAGGACCTCCGGCGATGCCGCTGCTGCGGTGGAACATCGAATTGCATCGACCCGGAAAGTCGATCGAATCTCCGAGTCGATGTCGTTGGGCATAGATTCGCAGATTGTTCACCGCCGGCCGGTGACGCAGGAACCTGGATTCGTCGACTTCCAGCCATGCCGTCGCTGCGGAGGGGCGTCGAGTGACATCGACTCGGAGAGTCGATCGACTTTAGGGGAGGGTGACGTCCCAGACTTTGGATCGGCGGGATTTGCCGCGCGGGCCCTCGACGGTGAGGATCACGATGAACNNTCCGAGTCGATGTCGTTGGACATTGATTCGCAGACTGGTCACTGCCGGCGATTGACTGGATTCGTGGACTTCCGGCCATGCCGCTGCTGCGGTTGAACATCGAATGGCATCGACCCGGAAAGTCGATCGANNAACACAACTCTTGACAATACCTCTTTAGGGGAGAGTGACGTCCCAGACTTTGGAGCGGCGGGATTTGCCGCGCGGGCCTTCGACGGTGAGGATCACGATGAACTCGCCCGGTTTCTGGTAGGTGTGCGTTGGATGCCGTTCGGTCGAGGTCTCATCATCGCCGAAGTCCCAGTGCCAGCGCGTCACGTCCCCCTGCGTCTCATCCGTGAAGGCCACCACCCGCTCTTCCGGACGGATCACCTGGAACGACCAGTTCGCCTGCAGCCCCGGCCGCATTTTCGGCTCCAGGGGCATGAGCCGAAAGGCGACGAGGTCCGACGCATCGCCATACATCGTCGTCTTGTGCGACAGGTTCCAGAACGCCCCATACGTCTCAGACTGCTCGTCGTCGTAGTCGAGAATCGCCCACGACAGGCCGATCCGCTGGTTCTCACGCAGCCGCGTCGCGATCGCCCGGGCCGGGTCGGCGGGGGCATGGTCGAAGGGCGTGATGAAAAACTCGAGCACCAGCTTCCCCTTTTCCCCGGGACGGAACTGGTAGCGCGTCGCCGCATTCGCCCAGGGCAAATCCTTGATCCACGGCTGCCCTCCCCAGACCATCGCCCAGTCCTTCCCCTCGGCGGGCGTGAAGATGTGGTAGTTCTGCGCGTGCACTCCATGGAACTGGTGATGCATCTCCAGCTTGTCGCGCAGCGATTCGTCGGGATGCAACTGCCGGATCAACGGCCCTCCCGACAGATCGCCATCCACCACCACCTCGAAGATATCGTTGTGCAGATCGGGACGGGCGAAGTCCCAGTAGTTGTCGGTCGCCTCGTACAGGAAGTAGAGGTGATTCTGCCCCTTCACCCACCCGACTTTCACCCGCACATCGAGATTCGCCCGGTCATGGCGATCGTCAAACCCCTTGACCGTCTCGCGCAACTGGTCGGTCCCGATCACGTACAACTCGGGGACGATGTCCCAGTCGGACGGATCGCCGTCGATCCGCGGAATCTGGTTCGCCGGGAACTGAAAGATCTGGTACTCGACATCGCGGGGAAACCCCGACCACAGCGACAGTGCGACAAGCCACGAAGCGAGGTTCATTTCAGAGTCTCCAGGGGAGATGCCAGCAGGTCGGGATGCGGGGCGTGCGGGTAGTCGACCGGAGTGTAGCCGACTTCCAGTTCCGGCGTCTCGATCCAGCGCCCCTCTTCAATCCGTGACGTGAGTGCCCGATCGAGCACACCGCTGGTGAGGAGGGTGCGTTCCACCGGATACGACGGCTTCCCGGTGTGGATCATCCGCTCGATCCCCTTCAGCAGGTATGCGAAGTGGGGATAGTGCGGTTGCGTCCGCTCTTCAAACCGCATGGCCACAGGCTCGGCCTGCCCCCGCAACCGCAATGCCACTCCATTCCCCCCGACGTAGGCGGGCAGCATCAACACGCGCCCCTGGAATCCATCGACGTAGTCGAACTGGAACAGGGCCGGGTCCTGGGCTCCCTGCCGCGGGTCGACGTTGGGGTCGTGCGGCACCACGGCCAGTGCCGCCCGCAGCAGGTCGCGATCGACCACTCCCCCATCGACCGCATGCCACAAGGCGTCGCCCGTGAGGCACCGCACCCGCTTCACCCCCCGCTCGCCTCCCCGACGTCGTTCGACCAGGCACTGCAGGCACTCGAGCGCGTGCAGGCCGTAGATGTCGAGCCCACTGTAACCGACAACCAGGGCCCCCTCGATCTCGGCTCCCAAGGGGACGACCGGATCGGGATCGCGGAACCCCACCGGCAGCGACGAGCCCGCCATGAATGGCACCTTCAACTCGCGCACCCGGCGATACATCCACAAGAGATCGTCCCACCCGGGACCGAGGTGCTTGTCGTTGAACACCGGGACCACCCGCCCATGCTTCTCGAACGCCTGCGTGATCGCGTGCAGAAACCGCCGGCGGGGATACAGCGTCTGCCCCTTCTTGCTCGACTGGTAATAACCATGCTCGCCAATGCTCAGCACGCCATCGACGGCAATCGACTTGCCACCGAGGGTGAGCGCCTCCTCAATCGTGTCGACGATCGGGATGTTGTGCTTCGCCGCCATCTCGCGGGCGACATCATCCTTGTGGAACTGGTCGACATACATCGCCTTGAGGGTGAGAGCCGGTCCGGGGCCACCATCTTTCTTCCACCCCTCCAGGATCTTCCCCACCAGCACATCGGCATGCGAGCCATTGAAGTAGTGCGTGAGAATGGCGGCAACCGGCCGGGGACTGACGGGAGCAGCCGCGATTGGGGCCCCGTGAAGCAGGCCCGCGGCCAGGCTGCCGGCAGCCGCCTGCTGGAGGAACGAGCGTCGGTTGAGGGCTTCATCAGGCAGAGACATCAGGCACTCCAGCGCACGCAGACAGGAAACACGGGAAGTACAAATCGGGGGATCAACCGAAAAGCGATTCCCCGCGGGAGCTGCGTCACCCGCAGCAGGAACTAGAGTCCGACAGCGTGACCGTCCCCCACCCCCGAGGTGGGTCGGGCCAGCGACCGCAGCAACACATCAGAGGCAGGCGTCCAAGAGACTGCCGGTCCAGGACCGACGATCACGGCCCACTGGCAAACCGGTAGGAGTAGACGTCGGCATCACTCAGCACAAACCGCAGGCGAACTGTCTGGCCCCGCAACCGCGACAGGTCGGCCTGGTCGCGCCACGTCACCCGCAATTCGACATCGTCGCCATAGAGGTCGTCGCAGTCGGCCAGGGTCAGGCCGGGCAGCGGCTGTCCGTCGGCATCCTGCAGTTCGACCCGTATGCTGCCAGCCGCCGAGGTCGAGGCATTGAGCCGCAGTTCGGTCCCGGCGAAGGTCACCGGTCGGGAGATGAGCTCTCCACCGGCCAACGGCGCCTGCAGCGAAACAAAGCCATCGAGCCTCAGGCTGTAGCGGCGCAGGCGTCCGCCGGTCTCCTGCAGCGTGCGTTCGGTGACGTAGAGCGACAGTTCGGGCGGAGCGTCGGGGAGGTGCGGAGCGGTCTCGACGAGGCCCCAGTTCTGGTAGGTATCACCATAGAACCAGCTGTCGCTGGTCCGCAGGCCGGGGCGGAGGAACGATTCGGGCCACACCGCGAACTGCTGTCGGTCGCGGCTGGCAATGAGCATGCCATCGGTCACAGCGGTCCCTTCACGGGGTGAGTCTTTCGCCCGCACACGTCGGTAGTCGGGACGTGGCAGAGCCTTGGCGGACGGAGTCCACCCCCGGTCGATATAGCGGGTGGGAAAGCCCAGCAGCAGGTGGGGAGCGCGGTGATAGGGGGTGATCTGGTTGGTGTAGAGTTCGCTCACCCGGCCGAAGGGATAACCCGCTCCCTTTGGATCGCGCACATCGCGGGAGGCCTGCGCGCCGCCACCAGGCTGCACGAGGGCCGCGTAGTTGAGGTATTCGGGCCCGGTCCAATGGACGAAGTCGGCCGAGGTTCCAGTGCGGATATCCCGGCCGTCGCGAAAGTCGCGGTGGTATTCGCGGTATTCCCCCCGCTCGGCATCCCAGAAGGCGAGGTTGAGCGAGTCGAACGCGCCCCGGGTGATCACCGGCTCGGGATACAGCAGCGACCAATGAATGCCATCGGGCGAGCGAAAGGCATACAGACCCGGCTTGTCGCCACCGACGCCCAGCGCCTTGTAGCGGGCGTCGGGCGAGGCGGCGGGATTGGTGTCGCGGAAGGGGGCGAATCCATGGGCTCCGGGACCATCCCAGACAATGTTGTTCGCCTTCGAGCCATTCCACTCGAAGAGACCCAGGTGGGGCTTGGTCCAATGGATGCCGTCGGTGCTCTCGGCATAGCAGTAGACATCGCGCGTGTTGGGCCGGTCGCGCCCCTGCAGGTACGAGGCATGGCTGCCGCGGTAGTACATGCGATAGCGGTCACCATCGCGAAAGACGGTGACGTAATTGGTCGCGTTCCCTTCCCAGGGTTCGCCCGTCTCGAGCACCAACTCGCGCGGTTCGGGGCGATGCATGACAAGCCGGGCGTGCCCCGCAAGCCGTTCGATCAGACCGTCTTCGACGAAGAGTTCGCGGCGGGTCCCGAGGGGGACCGGTTCGGCGGCGGCAAGCTGCCGCGCTGACAGCAGGGCAGTCAGCCCCAGGAGACCCAGACACCACCAGCGACCATGCATGCGTCAACCCTCGCAGAGCGCAGAGACCAGCTTCTGAGAAAAGCCAGACTGGGAGCCCCGCGGGTGGGGCCCGGATGCACGCAGCGTAATGGGTTGGCCGACAGGGGTGTAGTCAGCGCAGACCGACGGGAGTTCCTACAGGAACGCCCATTCTTCTTCCTCTTCCTCCGCCTTTGGAGCGGGGGTGGCGACGACGGGGGCGGCAGGTGCCGCGACCGGGCGAGGCTTCTTCCGGCACGGTTCGAAATTGTCGAACTGGTACTGCGGCAGCAGCTTGTTGATCCGGATCTCGATGTTGGTGAGCTGGTCCCCTTCATCGGGGCAGATGAAGGTGAAGGCGAACCCGGCTTCTCCCGAGAGGCGTCCCGTACGGCCGATGCGGTGGACGTAGTCGTCGCAGTCTTCGGGGACGTCGTAGTTGATGATGTGCGAGACCCCGGTGACATCGATGCCGCGTCCCACGACGTCGGTGGCGATCAGCAGGCGGACACTTCCCGAGCGGAAGCCCTTCATCACCCGGTCGCGCACGTTCTGGGCGAGATCACCATGGATCGCCTCGACCTGCGGCAACTTGCGCGAGAGCTTGCGGTGCAGCGAGTCGGCCCCGCGCTTGGTGCGGCAGAAGCAGATCGCCTGCCGGGGACGCTGCTCGTAGAGCAAACGGGCGAGGGTGGTCAGCTTCCGGTCATGATCGACCGTGATGTAGTACTGGTCGACCGAGCCGGCGGCCACCTGGTCCTGCGACATGTCGATCCGCAGGGGATCCTGCATGTAGCGGTGGGCCAGCCGTTCGACGGGACCGGGGAGAGTGGCCGAGAGCAGCAGGGTCTGCCGGTCTTCGGGGCACCGCCTCAAAATCTTCTCGATGTCGGGGCGGAACCCGATGTCGAGCATGCGGTCGGCC
>DNUF01000044.1:1123-2123 GCA_003508595.1 Planctomycetaceae bacterium | reverse complement strand
CATGCGGTCGGCCTCGTCGAGGACAACGATCTTGAGGTTGTCGAGGTTGAGCACCTTCCGCGAGAGCAGGTCGATCACGCGCCCCGGGGTGCCGATGACAATCTGCGCTCCACGGCGAATGTCATCAATCTGCCGTTGGATGTACTTTCCACCAACACAGCAGGCGAAGCGGATCGGGCGGGTGTACGAGAGCTTCTCGCACTCGGCAGCCACCTGGGCACTGAGCTCGCGGGTGGGGGTGAGGACCAGGGCCTGCACTTCGGACGACTGGTCGTCGATGAGCTCGAGAATCGGCAGGCAAAACGCAGCCGTCTTGCCCGTTCCGGTCCGGGCCTGTCCGATACAATCACGCCCCGTCAGAGCCTGCGGAATAAACGCCGCCTGGATCGGACTGGGAACTTCGTATTTGACGTGGGCGAGAGCTTTGAGTGAAAGAGGCGAAAGACCAAGCGAACGGAACCCGAGGACGGGTTCGGAATGTCCCTGAGACAAAGACCACAACTCCTGAACTGGAAAAAAACAAAAAACTGCCGGCCATTCCAAATTCCGGCTGCGCGCTGCGACCCTTTGCGCCGGGGTCGACTCCAACAAGACGTCAATCCGTGAACACGTTCCTTCACAGATTCATCAATATTGTTCGATGCAATGAGTGTACGTCACAAACCGGGGGGAGTCAAATTGAAGCCCCCGGGAATCCCCGGCAGCCAATGACCTCGCCCCAGCCAGGCACCGGTTTTCCGGCCTGTGGGCCTGGTCCAGTTCACCTTGGCGAAGTGGATTCCGTCTGGCAGACTGGCGGAAGAACCGACTCCATTCCTGCGCTGACGGTGGCTGAGTGGGAAACCGCCCCCGGCCTGCTTCTTGGCGAACCCCAGGGGCTGGAAGAGACAGCCGAACGGGGAAAGCCGATTGTCGGAGAACACACGATGCCTGCCGAGCCTGCACCCGTTGTCTTCAAGTCGAAAGTCGATCTCTGGCTGGTTCCGCTGCTGCTGCTCCC
>DNUF01000044.1:0-825 GCA_003508595.1 Planctomycetaceae bacterium | reverse complement strand
GGGGCGATCTACGGGGGGCTCGTGTTTCCCCTGCGGTATGTCCTGGGCCACGGCTGGCTGGAGATCCAGAACGGACTGTGCCGCAAGCGAGTCGCGCTGGCCGAGTTGCAGTCGGTTCGTCCGACCCGGAACCCGCTCAGCTCGCCCGCCCTGTCACTCGATCGCCTGGAAGTGCGCTGGGGGCCGGGGCTGTTCCAGGTCGTGCTGATCTCTCCCACACCGCGTGACGAGTTCCTGCGGCAACTGACCGCACAGGCGGGACTGGTGCCCGAGGGCGCGGGCTGGATTCGGCCCCCATCGACCAGCCCGGCACCGGGGGACTGACGCTGCAACGGGGCGGCGTCAGTTCTGGCTACGACCTGCCCAGGACCGGGACGGCATCCCAGCCATCGTATTCTCCTCCCCACTCCATGATCCTGAGGGAGAGATCGACCGCCATCCCGTCGATCGAGTCGAGATCAACCCGATCCCGGCGGGTCAGTTCGACCCCGTAACGATACTCGGCATCGGGCTCGGGAGTTTCGTTCAGCGAGATCTCGAAGCCTTCGGCCGCGATCGACTTCACGAACTGTTCGCGGGCGTGCGGGGAGGCGAAATGGATCGAATGCTTCACGGGACGGGGCTCGTGCAGTTGATCGCCCAGGCTCGCGAGGTGTTCGGTGTGCCGTCGGTTCTTGATCGACAGCAGGTTCAGTTCACTGGGGTAGAGCTGCTCGAAATAGAGGTTCCAATCGGGGTCGTCTTCGGTGGTGCCGATGAGTTCGTAGTTGGGAAACTTCATCTGGACCGACATGAGGGCCGGTTCATAGCCATCGGTTCCGCGGG
>DNUF01000193.1:32568-33956 GCA_003508595.1 Planctomycetaceae bacterium | reverse complement strand
TTATCGACCTCGTTGCATTTCTCGCAGGATATGGATCTTGCATTCCATCTCAATTGTGTGGATGCAACTGCGGCCGAACAGTTTTCCGCCCAGTCATTGATCGGACTGCGGCAGGCCAAGCAGCAGTTTGAGGAGTCAAAGTCGCAATTGCAGCCAATGGCGGTGCTTTTCAGTCTTGGTGAATTCATTCCAATTCTGGAGCAGATCGTCAACAGCCTCCAGGCGACGAGAAACAATCAAGTCTTGACAACATCCCTGCGCGTACCCGGATCGATCAAGCCAGCGATCGAGAATTTCATGAACAGTGAGTTCATGAAGTCACTTAGCCAAGGGAATGGTGCCGGTGTCCCCGGAGTTGGAGGTTTCAATCCCCTGGATGTGATCAAGGGGATGGGGGGGGGCATGCCAGGATTCGGTGGTCCATTTGGTGGGTTTCCGCCAACGAATGACGATGCAGGGGCCGGATCAGATGAGGAGAGTTTTGGCCAGCCCACAGGAGGTGTTCCGGGGAGTGCTCCCCAGGGCGTGCCTCCCGCAGGAGGGTTTCCGGCGGGGCCTCCTCCCGGCGGTCCCAGGTAAGTGGATCAGAGTTGATCAGGACGAAGGAAAGTCGCGACTTTATGGTCGATGGTGCCGTCGTGTGCTGAGATTCCCTCGTGAAAATCTTGGCATTCTAATCACAACGACCGATGAGACTGCGAACTCTTGTCTGACTGTGGGTGGCATGTGTTTCAGACGAAGTGGCAGTTCATATCTCAACCGGGCTTATTTGGTTGAGATCGCTTGAGCCAGTGGCTTGAGCACATTGTCGACAATCTGCCGCCTCAACAGTCGATCGCTGTGCTCTCGAAGGTGCGCGATCGTATCCTCATAGGTTGTGCCGGGTGTCAGACTGCCGTACTGTCGAATTGTGAAATAGACACTGATTTGTTCTTCGGGGAATTCTCCCCGACGAACCTGCGCCGCTGTGGTACGGGTTTCAATCAGCAATCGGGCCTGAAGGCGACACGATTCATCCAGTGCAATCGTGATCGATGGTTCGATGTTGATTGGCTGGACTCCCGGCATCGACAGCATCCCTTCAAACGCAGGCGTGATTCCCAGCGCTTCTGCGACCAGGGCGTCATGATTTCCGCGGTAGGAATAGTCGAACCCCATCAGGTAGTCGATCGCTTCACAGTCGAGTGGGCTGACTGAAAGCATATAGGGGACCAGTTCCATGACCAGTCGATGCTGTTCAAAAGCTGCCTCAATATGCGGAGGGTTCACGTAGCCCGTACAGACCCTGCGGGATTCCACTGAAACCCAGCGATAGTGCCCCTGTTCCTTGTCTTCTTCAAGGACGAAATCACCGGACTCGCGGGTGTAGAAATTCCGCATGCTGGGCT
>DNUF01000193.1:0-32372 GCA_003508595.1 Planctomycetaceae bacterium | reverse complement strand
GGTAAGTCTTTTGAATGCGCTCAAAAAACCCCAGAATTGTTTCGCGGGACGTGGGGAGAGCCATCTCCGTATTGAGATTGACGTTGAGGTAGTAGTCATTCGACAGGCTGGAGAAATCCATGGTCTATGTCTGAACCCATGCTGGAAGGGAAAGGGCTGGCGTACGGACCATCAGTATTCTATTCATGTCGTAGAGGGAATTCCTGAGCAGGAACGCTGAAAACTCCTTCTGAATCCGGCCTCTTCCTCCCGCGATTCTATGGGCGAATCAATGGCTGGACGAAGTCACCGGAATCGGGGAGGAAAAAGGTCTCGCTCCGCGTTCGCTGCCAAAAGCAACACTGTGAGTCGTTTTGCCGGTGGGGGAATCAGCCAGCCAGTCCGGCTGAACAGTCCTCTACTTGTTTGCGAGGATCTGCTTGAGAAGTCTCGGCGGGGACATCGGAAGTTCCTGCATACGGACTCCGACTGCATGGTAGATGGCATTCGCAATAGCCGCTGGCGGAGGAACGATGGGGACCTCCCCCACGCCGCGGACTCCATAGGGGTGCCCGGGATTCGGCACTTCAACGATGACCGGATCAATCATTGGCAGATCGAGTGCCGTTGGCATCCGGTAGTCGAGGAAGGTGGAATTCCTCATCACACCCTGGTTGTCGTAGAAATACTCTTCATTCAGGGCCCAGCCAATTCCCTGTACCACTCCCCCCTGAATCTGGCCTTCCACATAGCTGGGGTGAATGGCAGTTCCGACATCCTGAGTCGCGGTGTATCGCAGGATCTCGACTTTGCCTGTATCAGGGTCAACTTCCACATCAACGATATGCGTGGCAAACGCTCCACCACAGCCTTCGGGATCGACTGCTCCTCGCCCCACGACTGGTTCGCCGTGCTTCTGGACTTCCGCAGCCAATTGCTGGAATGACAATCTCAGTCCTCCCGGTCCACTCACTCCACCATCGGCATACTTTAACTCCTCGGGCTTCTTCTCCCAGACCTGAGAAGCCCGAATGACCATTTGTCGCTGAATGTCGAGAGCGGCCTCATAGGCTGCCCAACCTGTGGCAAAAGTGACCCGGCTCCCACCTGTCACATCGGTGTAGCCCACACTATCTGTATCGACAACAGCCGGCACTACGTCTTCCGCACTGATGCCCAAAGTCTCGGCCAGTTGCATGGCGATCGATGTCCGCGATCCGCCAATGTCCGTTGAGCCCTCAACCAGCGACACCTTTCCATCGGAGTTGACTGTGGCGGTGCAGCAACTTTTGAGGCCGATATTAAACCAGAATCCGCTGGCAACGCCGCGGCCTCGGAATTTGCCTGTCAGCGGAGTTCGATAGTGATCACTGTCGCGGGCTGCCAAAACCGATTCATACATCCCGATCTTGGGGTAAACCGGACCATCCACGCGGCGGGTCCCTTGCTTGGCCGAGTTCTTCAGGCGGAATTCCACGGGATCAATTCTCATCTGCTCGCAGATTTCATCGATCACGGTTTCGAGAGCGAAGGCTGCCTGGGTTGCACCCGGAGCGCGATATGCCGACATCTGGGGCCTGTTGACAACGACGTCGTACCCATCGATTTTGCCATTTGGCACCTCATAGCACGCAAAAACGCACATTGCGGCTGCTCCAACCGGAGACCCTGGGAAGCCGCCGGATTCAAACGCAATCATGGCTTCTCCCGCGGTGATCATGCCGGTGGAATCAACGCCAAGTTTGAGTTTCATGTACGAACCGGGAGTCGGCCCCGTGGCTTCGAACACATCCGCTCTCGACATCACGACTTTGACGGGAGCACCACTCTTGCGCGAGAGGACTGCCGCGATCGGTTCGAGGTACACCCGGATCTTTCCACCGAATCCACCTCCGATTTCGGTTGGCACAACCTTCACATGGGAAATCGGCACGCCAACGAGTTCTGCAACCTGCTGCCGAACGGTGAACGAACCCTGGGTGCTGCACCAGACCGTGATATGGCCGTCGGCATTCCAGATCGCTGTGGCATTCTGCGGCTCGATGTAACCCTGATGCACCGTCGCCGTCTTGAACTCCCGCTCCACAACCACTTTGGCCTTGGCAAATCCCGCTGCCAAATCCCCTTTTTCGAACCGGAAGTGCTTCGCGATGTTGCTGGGGGTGGTTCCCTGTTTTCCCAGTTCATCGGTGACCAGATCGGCATGCAGAAGGGGAGCTTTGGGATCCATCGCAGCCTGCACGTCCGTAACACACGGCAGCACTTCATAATCGACGCAAATCAACGCTGCCGCCTGCTCGGCGATATGGATGGAGTCGGCGGCTACTGCGGCGACGGCATGTCCGCGGTAGTAGACCTTGTCTGCAGCGAGGATGTTGTGGTTGAGATGGCGGAGGTTGACTGCTCCCTCCCCCAGTTCGACGACCCGGTTCCCGGGATCCTGCAGATCCTTATTGGTGACGATGGCCCGAACCCCAGGAACTGCAGCGGCTTTCGAAACATCGATGGAGCGGATTCGGGCGTGCGCGTGAGGGCTGCGCAGCACCATTCCGTAGAGCAGTCCACTGGGATGAATGTCAGCCCCGTAGCGGGCGCGTCCAGTCACCTTGTCAACGCCATCGTGGCGTACTGGTCGAGTGCCGATCACCTTGTACTTGGGTTGGCCGTTGATGTTCCGGAGATCGTTGTTCGCAGTCGACATGGTCAGGACCCAGTTGGGACGTCGGGGGTGAAAATCCGCCGGCGCAGTGATGGAAGGCTGGTTCGCGAAGGATCAGGAAGAGTGATTTCCGCCTTGGGAGGCATTCTGTTTCGCCAGGCGGCGCTGTGCGGAATCAAGCACCGCGCGGATGATCTTGTCATACCCTGTGCAGCGACACAGGTTGCCAGCCAGGTAAAATCGGGCTTCCTGTTCGGTGGGATTGGGGTTTTCTGCCAACAGCGCCTTTGTTGACATGATGAAGCCTGGTGTGCAGATGCCGCACTGCAGAGCCGCATTTTCGAGAAATGCCTGCTGGATGGGATCCAGGTCGCCACTCTTGGCAACACCTTCGATGGTCTCCAGCGTGGCACCATCAGCCTCCATGGCCAATACGAGGCAGCTGACCACGGGACGGCCATTCATGAGTACGGTGCAAGCACCGCAATTGCCATTTGAACAACCCTCTTTGGTACCGGTCAGATCGAGATTGTCCCGCAACACCTCCAGCAGGGTCTGCCGGGGTTCGCAGAGTAAATCGACTGATTTCCCATTGATGGTTGTCGAGACGACTCGCTTTTTAGCCATGGTGCGACAGGTGAAAAAAGTATGGGCAGGGAGAAACTTTGGGGCATCCGGAGCGACGAGACCCACCGTTGGGGCGGAATTCGGTGAGCAATCAGTCCCGTTGTCGGGCCCGCTGGACGCATTCCTCGAGAACCCGACGAACCAGCACGCCTGCCACGTGACGGCGAAACTCCTTGGTTCCCCGCATGTCATCAATCGGGCTGGAGATGGCCTGCGCCGCCTTGGCAGCCAAGTCATACGCCTCCGGACCGGGAGCCTTTCCAATCAGTAGCTGGCTCGCCTCTCGAGCGAAAATCGGAGTGGGCCCCACTGCTCCCAAAGCAATCCTCGCCCCTCGAATCCGGTCACCGTTGGCCTCCAATTCCACCGAGGCTCCCACGCTGACGACTGCGATGTCCATTTCGTTTCGAGGAATGAAGCGGCGATAGTGGGATCCGCTTTGGGCAGTGCGGGGTGGAAACCTCAATTCCACCAGCACCTCCCCCCGTTGGAGGACATTCTTTCCTGGTCCGGTACAAAAGTCCTCAACCGCGACTTCCCGAGTACCATTCAGGCCGGCAATGACAGCTCGAGCACCCAGTGCGATCAGCGATGGAATCGAATCGGCCGCAGGGCCTGAGTTGCAGAGGTTGCCGCCAACGCTCGCCCGACTCTGGATCTGGATTCCACCGATGATTCGGGCGCTATCCACCAAGGCTGCGTAGTCAACTGCAATACCCGGATCACCATAAATCCGGCAGCAGGGAACGGCGGAACCGAGCCGCAGCCCACGGCTCGACAACTCCAGGATGTTGAGTTCGGGAATTCGCTTGATATCGATCACGACCTCAGGCTGATGCCGGCCGAGGCGGATTTGATCGATCAGGTCGGTTCCACCGGCCAAAGGACGGCCGGACCCTGGGCTCTGGTTCAAGAGCCGGACGGCTTCAGCAACGGATGCAGGGGCGGCGTAGTCAAAATCGCGCATCGGGGTAGTCTCTCCCAGGAAGCAAAGTCTCGTCGTTAGCGTAGCGACTGAAGCGGGTGACGCAAGTCTTGCAGGTCGACGAACTGAACACGGCAAGATCGTGAGGAACACGCTCAGCGGTCACATTCCATTCTGCAAAAGGCAGTCTGGTGGCAACTGGCGTGTGCCTGGTTCACTTGGTCCGCGACAATTCGCCCCATCCCGAAGCCAGTCCCGAGTGAATCGACGCCAGGTCGATCACAGACACGTTCTTGGGAAACACATTCTTGAACTGGGAGCCCCGGTCAAGGCGGGCTGCCCGTGCCGCGAGGACGAAGAGGCTGTCATCTCTCAGCGATTCAAGCGGAATCCCGGTTGCCAATTGATATGCCTGATCCAAGTGGCCGCGATTTGCCAGTTGGCAAATCTGTTGAAGGGTTTCCAGTTGCAGGTCACCCCCTTCCGTCAGGTAGCTCTTCAGCAGTTCCAGTCCCTGTGCAACTTCACCTCTCTCGCAGGCCTGCGCTACAAGATGCGGGATGATCCGGATGGCTTCTCCGGATTCCGCTTCGGCGGCCCGATTGGCGAATTCGGCACGAATGGACTGAGCCTTTTCGTTGTTTCCCGAACGTTCAAAGGCAAGTGCAGCCAACGGCGGGAGCGCGCTGCTCAGAACCGGATCACGGTCATCGTCTCCCTCCCGGCCATCCGCAGCCAGGGCTTCTTTCCAGGCCGATTCGTGGAGGCCCATCTCGATACCGCGGGCCAACAATTCCACCTGTCCCCGGAAACGGGTCTGTGCCGCACGTTCCAGTTCCTCAGTCTTCTGGCGAAAGCGGGTCAGTTCCCGCTGGACCTGATCGTCATTGGCCAGGGCCAGGGTTCGTTTCAATTCGCGTCGCAAGCCCTCCACTTCGGCTCCTTCCCCCCGTGACCGAAGTTTTTGGATGGCGGCTCTTCCAGGGCCGGCACCCCGGAGGTGATTGAGGCCCATCTGAAGCGATTTCCAGGCGGTTTCCGGTTGCTGAAGGGACATCTGGAGTTGAGCCAGCTCGGCGCAGGCACGCCCGATTTGTTCGGGTAACGCCGAGTCGGGAGTCTTGGTGTCGAAAACCGACTTCAGGGTGGGCAGTCGCGGTGGCGTACCGGCTGGGATTGACGCAAGCTGCTGGGCCGCCGATTCTGACAGTTTTTGCGCTTCGGCAAGTTGTTGAGCTCCGGAATAGATGCCCGCCAGTCGTGTTGCAAGGCGAGCCTTTCCTGTGGGAGTCAACAGGCCCTCCAGCTCTTTGATCCGGGTCGCATCGGCTGGGGGCTTCTGGGCCAGTTGGTGGCGGGTGTAGAGTTCGCAGTAAGCCAGCAACGACTCATCGCGGGCCACAGGATTGCTCAGTTGCCGCGCCCACGCCTCAGCCGATTCCCACCGCTGCTGCTGGCACAACTGCAGGGTGACCCCTGTTTCCAGCGGTGACTGCCAGTCTCCTGCATGTCGTCCGGGCTGCCTGGAATCCAGGTCAAAAGAGCCATCGAGGTTGACCAGTTGCATCAGGGCGGCCAGTTGCTCGACCCGCTGCGGAGCCCGATGGCTGGCAAGTGTCGTCTGGGCCCCCGCGAAATCTCCAGAATCGGCCTGAAGTGCGGCGGTCGCCAATCCGGATTCGATTGCAAACCGGCCCCTCTTCGGAAGTTGTGGGGCATGACGCTTCAGTTCCTCCAGGGCCGCCATCCTCTCCGCAGAACCTTCCGGGAGGAAACGCCAGCTCGCCAGTGCCAGGGGCTGAATGACCTCATACGGACTCTGGCCACTCACTCGACGCAGTTGATTGAGTTGGTCTTCGGAACTCTTCTGGTCTCCGCCGTGAATGATTGCCAGCGCGGCCAGTCGGCGGGCAAAGGATTTCTTGGCCGCAGGGGCTTTGAGTGAGGCCTCGATGGCCCTGGTGACGGAATCCTTGATCTCGGCTTCTCGACTTGCGAGAGGAGAAACCGCATCGACAGGCACTTTCTCTGGGATCTCTTCCGAGGCTTCTTCGGGAACCTTGCTCGCTGTGTTTCCTGACCCCGCGACGGGAGGAAGGGCTGGCAATTGATCGGGAGCCTTGATGCTGTTCAGGTAATACAGAAGCCCCCCCACGAGCCCAGCCAGTAACACACCCCCTCCCACATACAGGGGGATTGGCGATTTTGGCTTGGGAGCCTGTGGAGCCGGTATTTCTTCCCGCTTGGGGGCTTTTACCGTGAAAACCGGAACCATGCATTGAGTATTGCAGCAACGAACAGCATGTCCCTGGACTTTGCTCGAGGCGTAGCCCACCGTTTCACACATGGGGCAGCGGACTTCGAACGATCGTCCTGGTGCTGCCCGGGGGGCAAGAGGAATGGCCTTCTCTGTAATCGCAGGGTCAACCCCAAACGGATCGTCGTCTCCGGGTTGCCCTGTTTTGGCAACTCCCTTGTTTCCCTTCAGCCCACCGGGTTGGCTGGGTTTCCCCGCTTTGGCCTGAGCCGGTTTGGCAGTTCCAGGTCCCCCACCCTTCATTGGGGATCCACAGAAGGGGCATTCCACCGCATCGTCGTCGAGCACCGACTGCTTGCAGGTGGGACAGATCGCCAGTTCCATGACTGTCTCTCGAAGTGCAGAATTTCAAGCGGCTTGGGCAACCACAGTGTTCATTCAGAATACCCCCGGCGTGATGATCTGACCAGTATGGGTTGAACTCTGTTCGAACGGCTTCGAAGTCGTTCGGATTCCAGTCAGAAAAGGTCTGAGGGGTTCACATTCACGATCAGGTATCGGTTGCCAGTCGCCGGTTGTGTTCCGTGGCCTGTCGCGTCCAACGGTCAGGCAATCGAAATTCCCGTTACAAAGGACCAGTCCGGTGCATGTTTCGGACGGTCGGTCCAAGACGAAATGACAACATTTCGTCCATCAAAAAAAAACTCCAGGTGATGTCACAATGCGGGTTCCCAAGCCGTGATGGGGCCCTGAGGGGGCGGGCGTGTCCAAGGGAGTTGCAAATCTCTGGCTCCAAATCTCTGGCTCATTGGGAGCCTGTCAAAGACAACGCGACACTGTCGACGCAGTCCTGGGAAAAATCGTGCGGATGTCGAACATTGTTTCGAGGTTGAATCGAAACGTTTGGGAAAGATCAGGCGTGCCGATCTTGCGCCCTGCGTGGATGGCAACCCAAAATTCTGGATCGCTCGTTGTGTGGCTATTGAGGGGGGCCGAAAGACGAAATGGCTGTTTACGGTCATCGCAAATGTCCTCTGCCGTTCACTGTCACCCAGCCGCTCGTGCCGGCTTGTTCAGCCTTCAGTCTTCGAGAAGCCAGCCAGGGGCTCTCCCAAGTCGAGCCAGGTCCGGCTGTCACGCGAAAGAGTCCCGAAACAACAGGCTGCCGACAACAATCGACGTGGGATCAGCAAGAGTCCTTTGGTATTGAGTTGAGGTTGGTCTTGCTTGGATCGTGTTCTGAATTGCGAAGGAGGTCGCGCAAAACCCCTCAATGGAAACAGAGTCACCGGAATCGAAGGCAGCATGTGTGCGGTGAGCCAGCGGGTTTGGGCGAGGATTCGAGCGTGGTTGTCCCGGAAAAGAAAAAGGACTTCGCCGGGGCGAAGTCCTGAGGTGCGTGGAATGTTGTGGGTGTGGCCAGCGCGATCGCGGAGTGCGACGGGCAACAATTTGAAAAATGTTATCGAGGAAGGGAGGGGGGGGGCGTTTCGACATCCTGCGATTCCCCAAGGCATGCGGCTGCCTCGGAGATCTCCGAGCAGAGTTCTTCGCGAACAATGCTGAATTGCCCGGGGGCATCGACGCCGATTCGGACACTGTTCGGCCCGATCCGGACAATTGTGATCTTGATGTCTTCGCCGATCAGAATTCGTTCGCCAGATTTCCGCGACAGGACGAGCATGACGTTCACTCCTTTGGTGGGGCTGTCCAGGTCTGAATCTTCCAGACCGCTGATGAATCCCTTGGGGCAGGGGCGTCTGCATTCTGACGACGTCATCCGATTGTGTACAGATGGAGTTGCGAAAAAAGGACGGCTTCCCGATGTCGGATTGGTGTCTATGTGTTTCGGTGAACAGGGCGGGGGCCTCCTGGTTCGGAGAGGTGGGCACCGGGAATCGAGCATTTCCGGTTGTTTCAGGGCGTTGAGGGGATTGGACCGCAGTCGTGTGTCTGGGCGGCGGTCCGGTCTGGATTGACGACATTGACCCCCTGCGCAAAAACCGGGCATTGCTGAGGCTGCTTTTTGCGTGGGCATTGTTGCCCGTTGCTGGGGCGTGCTCCCTTTGATTTGCGGGGCTGTTCAGTATGTGTTGCTGCCGCGGTGTGTGGATGTTGCTACGTTTTGCGGAGTCTGGCTGCGGCGAGGTGGGGTGTGTGTGTGGTTTTCGCGCATTGTCGCTAGGGGTTTCGGCGTGGCTCTGGTTGTGGAGTCGGTAGCAGCAGTTGGCCATTTTGAAACGCTGCCATGCCGGCCAGGCGATCAGTCCCCAGCAAGTCAACTTCGGAGTTCCAGAGCTGAGTCCACACCGCGGAGTTGTCGGGGGCTCCCCAAAACCGAAGCAGACAGCCTTGCCTCTTGCTCGCCGAGACAAGCTGCTCCAGTTTTTTTTGCTCCTCAACCGGCATCTCGCCGACACCTCGCCAGCGAAAATGCGATTTCCAGTCAGTGCTGATCCAGGGAATCAGGTGGGCAGGAATCGGATGTTCGAGGTCTTCGGGGCGGCCATCAATCCCCGCGTAGCGAGTTGTTTGTTGGCGGATCCGGTTCACGAGACGGTTGCCGCTAATCACCACGGTGACCTGCTTCTGCAGGAATTTGCCATCGCGATATTGCGATACGATGTCGGAATACTCTTCGAGTTGTGCATGCACCTGCTGATAGGTCGCCTCAGCTTCACTCTTGATGTCCACCAAAAGCCAGATCCCGGTCCCATCGGGGAAAATCTGTCCATCGTGATCTCGGATCCACGATCGCAGGGGCTCCAGGTAGAGTCGCCGTAACGTCCGTTCGCGACGCAATTCCAACACGGTATGTGCCACCAGCAACTCATCCCCTCGGAGGAATACATCAGCCTCGACGCTGCAGAATCCGAATTGAAGCGCTTCCGTTAGTGGCTTTGCGTGCAGGTAGTCGTTGTGTGCGTGAGCCCTGGGGAGTGGCTTCAGGTCTGTCCAGGGGACTGCAGCTGAATCGGGGGCGGGAGGAGGGTTCCTTTCTGGCTGAGCCAGCAGTTCGTTTCTGCCAAGAGTCGCAGCGATTGCGACAAGGACCAGTGTCCGGACGAGAAAGTGCATTCCAGGATTCCCAAAAATGGGGGCATGAACCAGGCAGGGAAAAGGCGTTTCAGTCTCAACGAGAGTTGTCTGCCGAGTCCAGACATATCGTGTGCCGGGGGGGTGAATTCAACCGAGTGGTTACCTTTGCGTCATCCGCTCCAACCCGCTACACCCACTGACCAGGATGGCCAGAGCCTCAGGTCGGTTCGTTGTCCAGTGAGGGGGACAGTCGCGTTCTCCAAATCACGATTCAGCAAGTCGCATCATGCCCGTGAACCGGCCGGTCATTCGCGGCTGGTCACGGGCGACCGTCGTCGAGAATGTCATCATGATTCCACCCGATAAACAGGGCGAGGCACTCCGGATCGTTCCACAGGTGGGATGGTCTGGGTTGTGGTTCGCATCGTTGTTTCCGACAGTTTTGACATGGATTTATTTTGTGGCGATGGCGGGGCAATCGGCGGGCTGGCAGCAATTCGGATTTGCACTCGGAAAGGCGGTCCAGTTCCTCTGGCCCGTGGTCTGGTGCTGGAGCCGTGACCGCCAGGCCCTCTCAGTCAGGTCCGCGGGGACAACCGGCGTGGCACTGGGAACTGCACTCGGCCTCGCGATTACGGGGGCGATGCTGCTGTTTTACTGGATCGTGTCGTCACAGGGGTTGTTTTTGCAGGCGGAAGCGGCGATTCGTGCGAAGGTGTCGGGTTTGGGAATTTCAACTCCTTCGAAGATGCTCGCGGTTTCGGTTTTTTACAGCGTCGCGCATTCGTTCCTCGAAGAGTACTACTTTCGCTGGTTTCTGCATGCGAGGCTCGAACGTCGTCTTGGGTTCTGGCCGGCGGCAGTGTGGTCGGGGTTGGCCTTCATGGCGCATCACATCGTGGTTCTGGGGACCTACCTGGGGTTCGCTTCCTGGCTCACCTGGTTCCTGTCATTGTCGATTGCGATCGGTGGGGTGCTGTGGTCGTGGCTCTATCGGCGAACGGGCAACCTCCTCGCACCATGGGTCTCCCACGCCCTTGTGGATGCCGGGATTTTCCTGATTGGTTATCATCTTGTTTTTCCCCGGAGTTGAGTTCCCGAGAGTCTGACTGATGTCGATAGCCGCCGTCGATCACTACCTGCAGAACGCCGCCCCCCGTTTCGAAGGGGAATTGCTCGATCTGCTGCGGATTCCCAGCGTGAGTGCCGAGTCACGCTACGCTCCCGAGGTGCGACGGGCGGCCGAATTCGTGCGGCAGCAGTTTCTCTCCCTCGGATTTCAATCCGAGGCGATTGAAACGGATGGGCATCCGATCGTGTATGCCGAATCGCCCGCCGTCCCCGGTGCGCCCACGGTCCTGGTCTACGGTCATTACGACGTGCAGCCGGCCGACCCTCTGGAGTTGTGGCAGACCCCTCCATTCGAGCCCGCGATTCGCGACGGGTTTGTGTTTGCCCGGGGGGCCACAGATGACAAGGGGCAGATGTTCACCCATATCAAGTCGGCCGAGGCATGGGTCAAGGGGGCGGGGCGGGTTCCCGTGAACCTGAAATATGTGATCGAGGGAGAGGAGGAGGTCGGAAGCAACAATCTGGAAAGGTTTCTGGAGGGGGCGAAAACCCGCCTGGCCGCTGATGTGGCCGTGATCAGCGACACCAGCCAGTTCGGTCCAGGCAAGCCGGCGGTCACCCACGGTCTCCGTGGAATTGTCGCGTGTGAAGTGACGCTGCACGGTCCCCGACAGGATCTGCACAGTGGGATTTTCGGAGGGTCGATCGCCAATCCCGCGAATGGCCTGGCCCGGCTCATCGCCAGCCTCCACGACGATTCGGGACGAATTCGCATACCTGGGTTTTACGAGGGGATTCCCCCGCTGACCTCTGCCGAGCGGAAACGCCTGCAGGATTTGAATTTCGACGAAGGGGCCTACTTGTCGGAGATTGCCGTTCCCGCGGCCCATGGTGAACCGGGATTTTCGACCCTGGAACGTCGATGGGTGCGGCCCACGTGTGACATCAACGGGATGACCAGCGGATACCAGGGGGAAGGGCCCAAGACCATCATTCCTGCCTGGGCCCGGGCGAAAATCACGTGTCGCCTCGTGCCCCACCAGGACCCGGAGCGAATCCTCCATTCTCTGGAGGGATTCCTGAGAGCACAGTTGCTTCCGGGGCTGCGGCTGGAATTCAAGTCGTGGCACGGGTGTCCCGGGTATGCGTTCGATACCGACAATCGTTTCATGCAGGCCGCCTGCCGGGCGATTGAGTCGGCATTTGGTGTTCCCCCTGTCTTCATCCGGGAGGGGGGCACAATTCCCGTGGTGGAGAGTTTCCGGCGGATACTCGGGCTCGACACCCTGTTGCTCGGCTGGGGCCAGAATACCGACAACCTGCATGGTCCCAATGAGCATTTCTCGCTGCAGGACTTCCATCGCGGAATCCGGGCGAGTGCCCACCTCTGGTACCAGCTTTCGCAGTTGACGCCCTGAAACCACCGGGTTGTGCCCGGCCGCTGATCTCCTTGTGTTTTCCCTGCAACTCCTGCTTTTTTTCCGACTCCCGTCGCCCTCTCCCCCATGCTCGATCTGCAGTTTATCTGTGACAATCCGCAACTCGTGGCGGAAAACCTTCGGAATCGTGGTGTCGAGGTGGACCTCGACAGCCTGGTCAGCGGCCGCAGGCTGCGGGGAGAATTGATCGCGCAGGTCGAACAGGTCCGCCGGGAACAGAACGAGATCTCCAGTCGGATTCCGAAGGAAAAGGATGCCGCCCAGAAGCAGCAACTCATCGCCCGTGGCAAAGAGTTGCGGCAGTCGGTGGGTGATGTTGAATCCCGCCTCAAGGAGGTCGAAGAGCAGTTGCTGGAGATCCAGAAACGCATCCCCAACATGACGCACCCGGGGGCACCTGTCGGCTCGCTGGAGAGTGACAGCCGGATCGTCCGAACCTGGGGTGACGCGAAACCGCTTCCCTTCCCTGCACTCGACCATGTGGCCCTCGCGGAAAAGCACGACCTGATCGACCTGGAAGGGGGGGCTCGGGTTGCCGGACATGGGTTCTACTTCCTCAAGAATGAGGCGGTGCTGCTCGAGTTGGCCCTGGTCCAGTACGCCTGTGAGAAACTCGTGCGGGAGGGTTTTGTCCTGCATTCGACCCCCGATCTGGCCCGCGACGATGTGCTGGAGGGGACGGGATACAACCCGCGTGGTGCGGAGACCCAGATCTACTCCATTCAGGGGACCGATCTCAGCCTCGTCGCCACGGCTGAGATCACCTTGGGGGGCATCCTCAAAGATCAGATTCTTGATGCCGCCAAACTGCCTGTCCTCGTCGGTGGAATCTCGCACTGTTTTCGGACTGAAGCCGGCGCGCATGGGAAGGCAACACGGGGAATCTATCGTGTCCATCAATTCACGAAGGTCGAGATGTTTGCCTTCACCCGGGTCGATCAGTCCGAGGAGGTGCACCAGAAAATCGTTCGGATCGAAGAAGAGCTCTTCCAGGGGCTCGGCATTCCCTACCAGGTGGTTGATATCTGCTCGGGGGATCTGGGCGGTCCCGCCTACCGCAAGTTTGACCTTGAAGCGTGGATGCCAGGTCGTGGGACCGGGGGCGAATTTGGTGAAGTGACCTCCGCGTCGAATTGCACCGATTACCAGGCGCGCCGACTGGGAATCCGGTATCGCCAGGCCGATTCCAAGGGGACGCAGTTTGCCCATACGCTCAACGGGACGGCAATCGCCTGTACCCGGGCGCTCATTGCCATCCTCGAAAACTACCAGCAGGCGGATGGCAGCATCCTCATTCCTCCCGTGTTGCAAAAGTGGGTCGGAAAAGACCGCATCGGCTGATCCTCCGGGGCTCTGCAGAAGGAAGGGCGGACAATGGCCGTACCAGTCGCAGTCATCGTGGGAGCCAGTCGTGATCCCTCGAAGTACGGCAACATCTCGCTCCGGGCTCACCGCGATGCCGGCTACCGGGTGATCGGGGTGAATCCGTCGGGGGGAAAAATTGAAGGGCTTCCGGTGGCCCGGAGTCTCGATGAGGTCAGGGATCGCCCCATTCAACGGGTCAGCCTGTATGTCCCACCCGAGGTGGGTGTGGGGTTGCTCGATCAAATCGCCCAACTGCAGCCGCGCGAGGTGTGGCTCAATCCCGGTGCCGCAAGTCGTGTTCTGCTGGTCCGCGCCCAGGAACTCGGACTGCCGATTGTTGAGGGCTGCAGCATTGTTGATGTGAAACTGCGCCCTGTCAGAGACGGCTGACCTGGGCCCTCTGGGAACGGTCTCTCGGTTGCTGAGCCGCCGCTTTGTCGATCCATTGTCGCCACCCCAATCCCACCATTCATGAGTCACAGGATGTTCCAGAACGAGTCTCCGGAAATAAACGGGTGGTGCCGCGGCCAGGAAAAGTCTCGCCCTGGCTGGAGGGGGCTTGTCCCCCTTGTGGCCGTGGCCTGGCTCGTGGCCCAACTTCCATCGCCGCTTGTTGCGGCGGAACGCCCCAACGTGGTCCTGATCGTGGCAGATGATCTGGGGGGGGCTGATCTCGGCTGCTATGGCAGCAGTTACCACCAGACCCCGCATCTCGACAAACTGGCGAGTGACGGGGTGAGGTTTGCCCAGGCCTATTCCGCGGCACCCGTCTGTTCCCCCACTCGGGCCGCCTTGATGACCGGAAAATACCCGGCACGACTCCATTTGACCGACTGGCTGCCCGGACGGCCCGACCGGAATGATCAGCCGTTGCTTCGTCCCGAGATTCGTCAGCAGTTGCCCCTCGAAGAGGTGACCCTCGCGGAACGTCTCCGTCAGGCTGGATACGCCACCGCCCATGTCGGGAAATGGCACCTCGGCGGGACGGGGTTCGGTCCCCTCGAACAGGGTTTCGACAAAAACATCGCCGGGGATGAAACGGGGACACCACTCAGTTATCTCGCTCCGTTTGGGAGCAACGGCCGGATGATGCCGGGCCTGGAGCAGTCCGAACCGGGAGAGTATCTCACCGATCGGCTGACCACCGAGGCGATCCGGTTTGTCACCGAAAAGCGAGACCGACCGTTTTTCCTCTACCTGGCCCATTACGCACCTCACACGCCCCTCACGGGGCGACCCGATCTGCAGCAGAAATGGGAAGAACGGGATCGTCCGAAGAACCCGGGCGCCCAGGCCAATCCGATCTATGCCGCGATGCTTGAAAGTGTCGATGAGAGTGTTGGCCGGATCCGACAGGCGCTGGCCGATCATGGTCTCGAAGAAAACACCCTGGTGATCTTTACGTCGGACAACGGAGGTCTGGCGACAGCCGAAGGGCCCCGAACTCCTTCGACCTCGAATGCCCCCCTGCGTGAGGGGAAGGGATTCCTCTACGAGGGGGGAATCCGCATTCCCCTGATTGCGTACTGGCCCACGGTCGTGATCGGAGGTCGAGTCGTCGAAACCCCCGTCAGCAGCTATGACCTCGTTCCGACATTGGTCGACCTGTGCGGGCTGGAGCCTGTGGGACAGGTGGATGGCCTCAGTACTGCCGCCGTCTGGAAGAACACCGGGGTCGTCCCGGAACGGACGCTGTATTGGCACTACCCGCACTACAGCAACCAGCGGGCTCGTCCCGGAGGTGCCATTCGCAAGGGGAACTACAAGCTGATTGAGTTCTACGAGACGGGGCGACGAGAACTGTTCGATCTGGGACAGGATCGCTCCGAGAGCCGGAATCTGGCGGCGGATCAACCCGACCTGGTGGAGTCGCTCGGGGCCGAACTGGTCGCCTGGCGACAGTCGGTGGGGGCCCAGCGCATGTCCCCCAATCCCGACTTTGTCCCCAATCCACAGGGGGAGGATCGCATCGTGGTGCTCCCGGCGAAGTCGGCGACGGTCCATGGCACCATGCTGCGCTATGAACCCTTGCCGCATAAAGAGACCCTCGGTTTCTGGGTCAAGGAGCAGGACTGGGCCGAGTGGGATTTCACCCTGCGAGAACCGGGCCGCTACCAGGTCGAGATTCTGCAGGGTTGCGGTCCCGGAAGTGGTGGCAGCACGGTGGAGATGCGGCTCGACGGGCAAGTCGTGGGCTTCACGGTGGAAGAGACCAGGCACTTCCAGGACTTCAAGCCTCGGGTTGTCGGTGAGTTCCACTTGTCGGAACCCGGGCGGAAAACCCTGCAGTTCGTTCCGACCCGCAAGCCGGGTGTCGCTGTGATGGACCTCCGGCAGGTTCGCCTGTTGCCTGTGAAATGAGCCGATTGTCAACCTGCCGCCTTTGACTCCGCTGTTCCGATCCGCATGACCTCGATTCACCAGAGGATTGTCCAGTGGCTGAACGAGTCGGGAATTCCCTTCCGGCAGGTTCAGCATGACGTGACCCTGACGTCGGAACAGTCGGCTTCGGCCCGCGGTGAGCCCTTGTCGAACGGTGGCAAGGCACTGCTCCTGAAGTGCGATTCCGAGTTCCTGCTGTTTGTTCTGAGGGCTGACTGTCGACTGGATTCGGCTGCGGTCAAGCAGCGGTTGTCGTGCCGCAAGACCCGCTTCGCGACTGCGGAAGAACTGAGCGACTTGACGGGAGGCTTGACCCCCGGGAGTGTGCCACCGTTTGGACCTCCCATTCTCCCCTTTCCGCTGCATCTTGATGAACTCCTGCTGCAGAACGACCGGATCGCATTCAATGCGGGTTCGTTGACCGACTCGGTTGTGATGTCGTTCTCGGACTATCACCGCCTCGCCGGGCCTCGGCTGGTGTTTCCCTTCAGCCAGTCCTCCACGCCCGGGTAGCGAATTCGGGCGGCTGCCCGGAGAAACGAACGACCCGTGTCCGAGGATCAAATGGCCGATCAGGATTTCCAGATCGCCATCCTGGGTCTTGGCGCTGACTCACCCAGGTCGTTGCTGGCACGGGAGAGCCCGGGGGCGCGGTCCGCGGGGCTGCTGTACGGTCTGTTCGCGCGGGATTATCATCAGGTGCCTGAGTGATGGAAGTGATTGAGGCCCAGAAAGGGAGTTCCCCCCGTGTCTGCCACCGGCGACCTGAATCCCGCCCAGTTGGAGGCGGTCGAGCATCGTGATGGGCCACTGCTGGTGTTGGCGGGGCCCGGTTCGGGAAAGACCCGGGTCATTACCCGACGCATCGCCCGGCTGATCGAGTCGGGTATCTATCCGTCGCGGATCCTGGCCCTGACCTTTACCAACAAGGCAGCCCGGGAGATGGAGGAGCGGGTCGCGGGATTGATGCCGGGCAGTCGGGTCTGGGTCAGCACCTTCCACCGCTTTTGTGCCCAGTTGCTGAGGCGTTATGGGCAGGCGGTTGGGTTGCAGCCGAATTTCTCGATTCTCGACAGCTCCGACCAGGGCGCCCTGATCCGCGAGGTGCTGTCTGAGCAGAACATCGACTCGAGCCATTTCAGTCCCGGAAAGCTGCTTGGTCGCATCAGCAAGTCCAAGTCCCGGCTGCAGTCGGCCGAAGAATTCGCCCGCGAGGTGCTCGACGGTCGGCAGGGGAACTATTTCGACCAGGTGGTCGCCCGGGTCTACCAGAACTACCAGGATCTCCTGCTGCGGGCGAACTCGGTCGATTTTGACGACCTGCTGTGCCACGTGGGACGCATGCTGGCCGAGAATGACGAGATTCGGCACGACCTTGGCGAACGCTATCGCTACATCCTGGTGGATGAGTACCAGGACACCAACTTCGCCCAGTACCAGATCGTGAAGATGCTGGCTGGCTCGCATCGCAATCTCTGTGTGACGGGTGATCCCGATCAGTCGATTTACGGCTGGCGTGGGGCCGAACTGGGGAACATCCTGCAGTTCGAGCAGGATTTTCCCGAGACCCGTGTCGTTCGCCTTGAGCGGAATTATCGAAGTACCAAGGTGATTTGCCGGGCGGCCGACGCCCTCATCGTGAACAACGTCCGGCGCAAGGCAAAAACGCTGTTCACCGACAACGATGAAGGGGCCCGCATCGAGTCGCTGTTTTTCGATGACCAGCACCTGGAGGGGGAGGGGGTCTCGACAGTCATTCGGCAGATCGCTCAGAAGGAGGGACGCCCGTGGTCCGACTTTGCGATCTTTTACCGGGTCAATGCGCTCTCCCGTCCCCTGGAGTTGGCACTCGGTCGCCACCGGATTCCGTACCAGGTCGCGGCTGGCCTGGCGTTTTATGAGCGAGCCGAAGTCAAGGACCTTCTGGCCTACTTCCGGTTGATTTCGAATCCGGCAGATCGACTCGCATTCCAGCGCGTGGTGAACACGCCGGTCCGGGGAATTGGCAAGACGACCGTTGCCCGGCTGATGGATTGGGCCGATCAGCAGGGAATCGCTCCCCTCGATGCGGCCCGCCAGGCGGATCAGTTTCCAGGACTGACCCGGCGTGCCACTCTGGCCCTGGGTCGGTTCGCCGAGATCATCAACCGACTGTCGATGACGCCGTTTGCAGGCGTCACGCCATTGTTCGATGAACTCCTCAAGCAGACGGGATATGGAACCGGGCTCGACAAGCACGACGAGGCGGACCTGCAGAAACTGGCCAACATTGAAGAGTTGCGGAATGCCGCCGCCCAGTACGACCAGGAGCATGCCGCTGATCCGACACTCCAGGGATTCCTCGAGAACAGCAGTCTCGTGGCTGACCTCGACAGTGTCGATGAAGCCTCCGGCAAGGTCACCCTGATGACGCTGCATGCGGCGAAGGGACTTGAGTTTCCCGTGGTCTTGATCGTGGCCGTCGAAGAAGGCCTGTTGCCTCATGATCGCAGTCTGCGGAGTGAATCTCCCAACGAGATCGAAGAGGAACGGCGGCTGATGTTCGTGGGCGTGACTCGGGCCAGGGAGCGATTGCTGCTCACCCGGACGTGGAGTCGGGACATGCGCGGGCAGCGGATGTTGTCGGCCCCCAGTCGATTTCTGGAAGAGTTGAACCTTTCGGGTCGTCGGGACGGTGAACGCAAGTCGCACGACAGCCTCGCGAGACACCCGCCAACGGGGGCCGGGAACGACAGAAACGAGTTGCCGGATCCGAACGTCGATGACCCGGCAATGGCGGGAAATCCGGTGGCGATCGATGAGGGGGGGCCTGAGGCGATCCCCTCCGAGGCCTTTGTCATGAAGGCGGTCAAGCCCGGGCGAACGGCCAGGATTCCGCCAGAGAAACAGGTCTCGCTCCCAAATGAACCGGTGGAGGCCCCGGTCACGGTTCGGCCTGAAGACCGGGCCGCGGCGAGTGCAGCCCTCAGTCGGCGTGAGCGGGAAGCGCTCGAAGCCAAGCAGCGACGGCAGTCGAAGCTCGGGGGAATTCCGAACCTCACGACGGGGGCAGCCCTTCTCGGGGCCGGGGGAACTGCCGAATCCACTTCTTCGAATTTCCGGGTCGGGATGACAGTGCGACATCCCCAACTGGGGGTCGGCTCGATCGTGGCGGCGAGCGGGGAAGGGAAACGGCAGACGGTCACCGTCCAGTTTCCTGATGGAAGCGAGCGAAGTTTCCTGACACAGAAGTCCCCCCTGCAACCGGTCGGTTTGCGATAGGAGCGAACCTGCGGGCGATCCGATCCCACCGTCGGGACTGGAGATCCCGGGACCGCGATTGCGGAAAACGGCTTGCTGGATGCGGCAACTAACATTCCGGGAAGTCGATGTTTGGCGACCCCGGGAAAGGGAACCGGAGGACCCATAAACGGTCGCTGCATCCACTCGGAGAGGGGATCGAACGAACGTCTGTGGCAGGAGCGATACCCCCTTGAACGCTTGCGAAGGGTGTGGTTTTGCAGAAGAATAGCATATCTGCCAATTCCGTGCTGCGACGTGTGAACCAGGATCCACGATGGGGAACAGGGTGCATGTGACGCCCGAAGGTAAGTCCCCACGTTGGTCAACCGAGATCAGGATTCGAGTGTCCCGATGCTGTTGTTTGTCATCCGAGTCCTCTATACGATGGTCTGCGTGGGAACGATTGCCTCGTTCGTGACGCTCGACAATCCACCGGAGCCCTTCGGGAGCCATCGGGTCACCAGCTTCATCCTGCTGATGCTCGCCTCGCAGATCGTGACGTTTCTCGACATCCTGATCCCCCAGAAACGCATCGATGTGATTTCGGCAATCTACTTTGGGCTGTTGATCGGGTTCCTGCTGAGCTGGCTGACCAACCTGGCGCTCGCACCGGTCATCCTCGGGAACTATCGCCCGGTCACCCTGATGCTTTCGAATCTCATCCTCCCTTACCTGTGCGTCACCCTGTTGCTCCAGACCCGCGACAAGTTCCGGTTCATCATTCCGTACATCGAGTTCGCCAAGGAGGTCCGTGGCGGTCGTCCGTATGTGCTCGACGCCAGTTCGCTGATCGACGGCCGAATCGCGGACGTGCTTGACACAAAGATCATCGACGCCCCGATTGTCATTCCCTCCTTTGTGCTGCAGGAACTGCAGGACATCGCCGACAGCAATGAAAAGATCCGTCGGAGTCGGGGTCGACGGGGACTCGATATGGTTTCCCGGCTCCAGTCGAACACACACATCGAGGTCCGGATCCAGGAAGTGAAAGACGAAGTCGTTCCCGGGCAGTCGATCGATCAACGCCTGGTCGACGTCGCCAAGGATCTCGGAGGTGCCGTTGTCACGAATGACTTCAACCTGAACAAGGTGGCCAGTGTCCATGGCGTGGATGTCATCAACCTGAATGATCTGGCGAATTGCCTGCGTCCCCGGCATCTCCCCGGCGAGCGGATCAAGCTGCGGATTGTCAAGGCGGGGGAAACCCCCGTGCAGGGGGTGGGTTACCTCGACGATGGGACCATGGTTGTCTGCGAAGATGGCGGCGGCATGATCGGGAAAGACACCGAGATCATCGTCAAGAGCGTCCTGCAGAAAAGCGAAGGCCGCATCGTCTTCGGACGTCTCCCGACCGCCGGGGATCGCTGAGCCACCCCGGCTTTCGGGCTGGATTTATTTTCCGGGTTGGATTCCGCAATCCAATCGTCGCAAAATCCCAGGGGCCGGCAGAGCCACTCTCCAGATCGTCCCGCTCGCTCGGCACGCTGCCTGATCGAGTCCGCTGTCGCAGGTGGTGGGATGCACTTCAGGCTGATTGCGGTGCCGTGGCCCAAACGACACTCCCCGGGTCGCAGTCGCAGTCACGTGCCTCAGGCCAACAGTTCGGGGATCACCGAACCGTGGACGTCGGTCAGCCGGAAATCCCGGCCTGCGAACCGGAATGTCAGCCGGGTGTGATCGAAGCCGAGCAGATGCAGCAGTGTCGCCTGCAGGTCATGGACGTGGACCTTGTTCTCGACGGCGGCGAATCCAAATTCGTCGGTCGCCCCGTGGACATGGCCCCGCTTCAGGCCTCCCCCTGCCAGCACCGTGGTGAAGCCCCAGTGATTGTGGTCGCGACCGTTGATCTTGCCGGCATTGGCCCCGGGCTGGGGAAGTTCGACCGTGGGAGTCCGGCCAAACTCTCCCCCGATCATCACGATCGTCTCATCCAGCAGTCCTCTCTGCTTGAGATCAACGAGCAACGCTCCAATCGCCCGGTCGCATTCTCCGGCGAGTCGGCGATGGTTTGCCTCGATGTCGTCGTGGTTGTCCCAGGGTTGTCCCGCCCCATGCCACACCTGCACATAGCGCACTCCCCGCTCGACCAGCCGGCGGGCCATCAGGATCTGCTGCGCCTGGGTCCCCGGTCCGTACATCTCCTGGATATGCTTCGGTTCCTGCTGCACATCGAAGGCATCGGTTGCGGCAATCTGCATGCGGTAGGCAAGTTCCAGCGAGTGGATCCGCGATTCCAGCGGTGCCTCATGCTGGCGGCGGATCGCGTGGTCCCGATTCATCGCCTGGATGAAATCGAGCTGACGACGCTGCTGTGAGAGAGAAAGCTTCGGATTCCGCACATTGACGATGAGCTTCTCGACCTCGCGGTGTTTTGTGTCGACGTAGGTCCCCTGATAGGCCCCGGGAAGAAATGCCGCCTGCCAGTTTTCGGCATCCTTGATGGGATAGCCTCCCGGACACATGACGATGAAGCCGGGCAGATTCTGGTTCTCAGTCCCCAGTCCATAAGTGACCCAGGACCCCATGCTCGGTCGGACCTGCGTCTGGTCCCCGCAGTTCCAGAGCATCAGCGAGGGCTCGTGGTTGGGGACATTGGCGTGCATCGAGCGAATCACCAGCAACTCATCCGCAGACCGGGCGGTGTGGGAAAAGAGCTCACTGATTTCGAGCCCCGATTCACCATGGCGGGCAAACTGGAAGGGGGAGGGGAATGCCGCCCCGGTCTTCCGTTCCGTCCGCAGATTTTCGACCGGAAGATTCTGGCCGGCGAATCGCTGCAGCGACGGCTTGGGATCAAACGTGTCGAGATGCGAGCATCCTCCATTCAGGAAGATGTGAATCAGGTGCCGGGCCCGCCCCGGGAAATGCGGTGCCCGCGGACTCATCGGATCGAGAGTGGCGCGAGCCTCCTGAGCCCGGGCTTCAGGACAGGTCTCCCCAAGCAACTGCGCCAGGGCCAGGCTCCCCAGGCCCAGTCCGCAGCGCGACAGTATCTCCCGGCGAGTCGAGGCGGGAGGAGCAGACACCAAACCGTTCGTGTGATCGCGATTCATGGGGGGGGCTGAACGCCAGGTGCAAGTCGGACAACAGTCTCTTTCATTGTACCCGGAAACGCACCACTCGGCACGATCCACCCTCACCCGATCAGGCTTCACGAATTGACCAGGATCGCGGAGTAGGGAGAGTCCGTTTATCGGATTCCCACCCGCCGGGCACTGAACGCCGCCTTGCGCCGACTCTCCATCACGTGCCCCAGTTGCCGGCTCAGGGCGGGACTCCGGCCAATCAGGCGGTACATGGCCGAGGGATTCGCCACGACAAGCTGCAGGTCACTGGCGGCTTGGACGGTCACCTCGCTGGGAAGTTCGGCCAGCACCGAGCCTTCGCCAAAAAACTCACCCCGGCCCACCCGCGCCACTTCCAGCGGGAGCCCCCGGGCATCCTTCACGGTCAGGTGGGCTTCGCCGCGCACGACGACATGCAGTCCCTCGATCCGTTGGCCTTCCGCAACCACGGTCTCGCCTGCACCAAAGTCCCGCACCTTCAGGCCCGCCTCGAGTTGTTCGTCGCGGGGAGGTTCGCCGAGGGTTTTGAACAGGTTGAACTGGGAAAGCAGAACCACGGGGTCTGTCGCCGCCGCCTTGTCGACCTCGGACTGCAGCACCTGGATCTCGGTTTGTGTCGGAAACGGAATCGAGATTCCATCCCGGCGGATCGCGTACCAGATGCGCGACATGAAATCATCGCGCACCACGGGCAATTGTTCGGAACTGGCCACCGAGAAAATGACCCGGTAGATGATGGCAAAGTCGGCGTAATTGACCGTCCGGACGGCCGGTGCGGGGTCGTCGAGAACCCCGGGCGTCTCCGACAGGATCCGGTACAGCATCTCCTTCACCTTGTTGGGAGGATCGTTGTACGAGAATCCCAGTTCCACCAGTTCTGTCCGGATCCGCGTCGGGCGGGACAGGTTGTTGAACGAGCCCTTGTAAAGCTGGGAGTTGGGGATGATCCGGACCCCGGTGGTCGGTGTCGCAATATGCACGGAGCGCCAGTTGATCTCCACGACTTTGCCGGTGGTTCCATCCACGCTGACCCAGTCACTCAACTTGATCGGCCGCTCGAACATGAGCATGACACCCGAGACAATGTTGCTCAGGGGTTCCTGCAGCGCCAGACCGATGACGATCGAGGTGACACCGAGGGCGGCGACCGCCCCCTCCAGCGATTGTCCCCAGACCTGGGAATAGATGATCGCCGCCCCCACGGCTGCCAGAAACACCCGCACCAAATCGCGGAACAGCGAGGGAACATTCGCACGCCATGTGGCATCGACCACATCGGATTCGAAAAAAGCGTCATTGATCAGCCGCAGCAGGGCAATCAGTCCAGTCAGCCAGACTGTGGTCTGACACAGCCGCACCAAGATATTGTCGTCCGGGAGACCGACGACCTGGCTCAGGAAGATCCACAACCCCGCGGCGGGGAGGACCAGGTTCCTCACCTGGCCCAGGCTTTTGCACAGGGGATGGCCACTGCGTCGCAGCCGGGTGAGAATCTCGGTGAGAGCGAGAATCAGCAAGGGCAGGCCGACAATCAATGTGAACGCCCACCGGGGTGAGTGCTGCACAAAGTCGGAAATCACGCTCCACGCGACAGAATTCAGCAGGGGCGTCATCACGAGACCTCCGCCGACTTGGTGGTCAGTTGCCAGGTCTCGATGGACTCTCGTCCCGGCAGTTCCGTAAGGCGGGGCTCGCCGAGCGGGTATTGTTCCTGGATTCGTTCGCGGACAGCCCGGGTCAGTCGGACTGCCGACTGGGACTCGTCTCGTACCCCCAATCGGCGGGCAATGGTGACCGTTTCACCCCAGAGGTCGTAGATGAACTTGTTGCGGCCGACGACACCCCCCGTCACCGGTCCGGCATTGATCCCCACCTGCAGCCGGAGCCGGGAGCCACGATCACGGTTGATTCGCTCGACAATGCGGACCAACTCCTGGGAAAATTCGACAACCCGGCTGGTATGGTCCGGACGCTGGACCGACAGCCCGCACACCGCGAGATAGGTGGCCCCGGAGGTTTTGACCTTCTCCACGCCAATCTGTTCGGCCGCGTCGTCAAACGCCACCACCAGGTCGTTCAGCAGGGCCAGTCCCCTGTCTTCCCCCTGGGTGGATGAGTACTCCGACAGACCCTGGATTTCTGCAAACAGCACCGTGACATCCCCGAAGTTCTGGGTCGCCACCGAGTCGCCGCCACGGAGTTTCGCCGCCGCCGGGGCTGGCAGGATGTTGAGCAGCAGCTCTTCGTTTTCGCGAACCTTCATCTCCAGTTGTTCGGTTTTGCCTTTGAGCCCGGCCGACATTTCGTTGAAGGCGTCGGCCAGGTCTCGGAACTCGTCCCGTGTCGACACTGACGCCTGGGTTCCCATTTCTCCCCGGGAGATGCTCTGGGCGGCGGAGGTCAGTGAGCGGACGGGAGCAAGAAAAAGGCTCGACAGCAGGAGGCCGAGCAGGGGAATCGCGACGGCAATTGCCGCCGACACGGTCACCACCTCCCGGGTGAACTTCCAGACCGGAGCGTAGGCCTCGTCTTCATCCATCTCCGCCACGACCGCCCACCGCGAGTCCTCGAAATCGAGCGGTGCGTACGAACCCACGACCCGCTTTCCACGGTAATCGGTGTAGATTCCGGTTCCGGAGTGGCCGGCGAGAGCCTGGGTGACTGCTTCCGTCTCGACGGGCAGGGCCAGCAATGCATTCCCTTGGCGCTGGATCCGCTTCAGGACCGATTCGGGAAGTCCTGCCTCCCGCAATTGAGCCATCACGTTGTCGAAGGGCTTGGGATCCCCCGTTTCCTCAGATTTTTTCCGAGATTCAAAAATAAACCGGGATCGGGTCCGCAGCGTCCGGTCCTTGCCCACCAGGTACACCTCGCCCGTCGCGCCCAGACCTTCGTTCGACCACTGGAAGTCTCCACTGACAATTCGTGCGAGTTCGTTGATCGGGAACTGCAGGATCAGCACCCCGGCGATTCGGTTGTCGTGGTAGACCGGGCTGGCAATGAAGGCACTGGGCCGATTGAGAATCGGGGCGAAGCGTTCGAAATCGGCGAAGCGGTAGGCATCCCGCTCACGCAGTCGACGGCCTGCCCGGAACAATTCCCCGAGGTGTGTCTCTGCGTACGGGCCGTTGATCAGGTTGGTACCGAACTCGACCGTCTTGGCAACCGTGTAGATCAGGTTGCCATCCAGATCGGCGAGCATCACATCCTCAAATCCAAACGAGGCCGCAAACGCGGACAGGTTGTCATGAAATCGGCCGTGGACTTCGTCATATTGCGATCCGTCACCGCACCGTTCGGTCTTGTGCTTGCCGTCGGGATATTCCAGCTCCGGAAACTTCGCAATGTAGTGGTACTGCAGATAGCGGGCCACATCGTCTTCGGGGATAAACGCCTCGTCAATCGGCGGTGTCTCGGAATTGCTCGCCAGCTTGGGCAAAAAAGTATCCCGATAGAATTTGTCCAGTTCCTGCGACTGCTCTGCGTTGAGTTTGTAATCTCCCCCCTGTTTCAGGGCCTGGAAGGCCTTTTCGAATTGCAGCAGGGCATTGATGCAGCCGGGGGCGGACGACAGATTGACGACCTGCTTGCGGGTGTCTTCGAGCATCGTCAGGCACTGGGTGTGCCGGATGTTCCGCTGCCCTTCCATCGCGCTGAGAACGTGCTTCTCCAACGCCGTTTTTCCGCTTTGGTGGCCAATCCACGCGATGGGGGCACCCGTCAGCAGTGCCACCAGCAGCAGGAACAGGATCAGCTTCGACTGAATCGACAGGTTGTTGAGAAACGACATTGCGGAAAGAGAGGAGGCAAGAACCACGCACCCGGAAGAAACAGCCAGATCCTGATTCTAGGGAAACTCGGCAGTCGGAAACAGGTTGCCCCGACGAGATTTCCAGAACTCGCCCACGGCCATACTCCGTGGTGCCGATGAGCCGGTTTCCTCCGGCTGCCGGAACGGGCATTGGACCGGGAAACCGCACTTCCACTATTCTCCCGGCTGAGTTGGCCGAAGTTTCCCGTTCCGCACCGACCCGGATGCCTCATGACCACCCTGCCATCGTTTCCCGACGTCGAGTCTGCGTACGATGACGTCCGGAATGACAAGCTCCGACGCTGGTGGATCGTGGGCCTGCTGATGGCTCAGGCGGCTCTCCTGCACTTCAACCGTGGTGCTCTCCCTGCAGCCGGGACCGAGCATCTCATCCCGGAGGGGCTCATCACAGAGACCCAAATGGGATCGGTCTATTCGGCCCTGCTGATCGTCTACACCCTCTGCATGATCCCGGGAGGCTGGTGCATCGACCGGTTTGGACCCCGACGGGCGCTGCTGGGGATGGGTTTCGGCTGTGCGGCGATCATCCCGTTGACTGGGGCGACGGCCCTCCTGCCGGCCACGGCCCTGTTCCTGGCCCTGTGTGCGGTCCGTGGACTCCTCGGGATGTTTTGTGCTCCCATGCATCCGGGAGCGGCCCGATCGATCTCCCTCTGCATGCCCCATCGTGAACGAGGCTTGGCCAATGGTCTGGTGACCTGTGCCGCCGTCCTCGGCGCCGCGTCCACCCCGATCCTGTTCGGGTTCCTGATGGACAGGCTGACCTGGCCGATCGCGTTTGTCGTTGCCGGCCTCCTGACGGCCATGGTGACACTGGCGTGGCTTCAGGGGTCTCGTGGTCATCCGACTCTGCCACAACGCACGACGACCAAAGTTCACCGGGGACCCATAGAAGGGGTGCCTCAGGCGTCAGGTATGGCTGCCACCGGACTGGTACCCCCCAGTGGACTCTCGCCAGCGCTCATCAGCCTCGGGTTTCTCACGGTGGCCTATGCCGCCTACAGCTATTGCCAATACCTCTTCTTCGCCTGGAGCCAGTACTACTTCGACAAGGTGCTCGATCTGGGAACCGAAATTGGCCGGCGGAATTCGACCATCACGCTGCTGGGGATGGCCGCTGGCATGGTGGCGGGAGGCTGGCTGGCCGACCTGGTCCCCCGCCGGGTCGGGCGATTCCCAGGGATGTCCCTCGTCCCCCTCGCCGGCATGGTGGCGAGCGGATTGTTCCTGCTGCTGGGGGTCAGCGTCGAGCAGCCCAATGTCGTCCTCGTGTGCTTCACCCTGTCGATGGCTTCGCTCGCCATTTGCGAATCCCCCTTCTGGGTGAATGGTGTCGCCCTGGGACGACGGCGTGGGGGGCTGTCGGGAGCCATCCTCAACACCGTCGGGAATGCCGGCGGATTGGTCGCCCCGATCGTCACCCCGCTCTTCAGTGACCACATCGGTTGGCGGGGAAGTCTCGCTGTGGCCGGTCTGATCTGCCTGCTGGGGGCGCCACTCTGGTTGATGGTCGATCCAGGGGAGGATGCCGCCGACCGGCGAGAGGAGTTGCCGGATGGATTGACCCCCTGAGCAGTCGATCCCGAGAATCTCACTTCGCCCCTCTTCCGCCGTCACCCCCGCCTGGTGGCTCCCCTCGGGGACCCTCTCCCGGCGGCACTCCCTTCACAGGATCGCACATGCTGCTTCGAATTCTGCTGGCCTGCGTGCCACTGGCCATCGTGCTGCGGTGGCTGGAGTGTCCCCCGCTGGTGGTCTTCGCCATTTCGGCCCTCGCGGTCATTCCCCTGGCCGAACTGATGGGGGAGGCGACCGAGGTCTTTGCGGCACGATTGGGGCCGAACGTCGGGGGACTGCTCAACGCGACTCTCGGGATCGCCCCCGAAGTCATCATCTGCATTCTCGGGCTGCGGAATGGACTTCACAATGTGGTGAAAGCCTCGATCACGGGCTCGATCATCGCCAACCTGCTGCTCGGGCTGGGATTGTCGATGATCTTCGGCGGCCGCAGGCATGGCTTCCAGCATTTCGACAAGCTGCATGCCAGCCTCAATGCCGGGTTGCTCATGCTCGCCTCCACCGGACTGATCGTCCCGGCCGTTTTCCACCACATCACGACCATTCACGAACAGCGATTCAGCCTGGAAACTTCGGTCGTGCTGCTGGTGGTCTATGCCCTCAGTGTCTGGTTCACCATCCGGGGGGGACAGCAGCACTTCACGGAAGATACGACCCGCCAGAAGGTGCAACAGGCCGAGTCAGTCCCGGCCCGGGAGCACGGCTGGTCATCGGGACGCGCGCTGACCATCCTGGGGGCCGCCACCTTCACCCTCGCTCTCATCAGCGAGATTCTGACCTCACAACTCGAGCCCGCCTCTCACGCGCTCGGGTTGACCGAGACGTTCAGTGGGGTGATTCTGCTGGCCATCGTGGGGAATGCCGGAGAACTGCTCAATGCCGTCCGGTTTGCCCGCAACAACCAGATGGATGTTTCATTCAGCATCGCGGTGGGGGCCGGGACCCAGGTCGCACTGATGGTCGCCCCCCTGCTGGTCGTCATCAGCCAGTTCATGGGAACCCCCATGGACCTGGTTTTCAGCCCGTTCGAAGTGATTGCCGTCGCTCTGGCTGTCGTCGTGACAAACAAGATCACCGGTGATGGCCAGTGTCACTGGATGGAAGGGGTGCTGCTGGTGGGGGTCTATGCCATCCTGGGACTCGCGTTCTTCGATCTTCCGGAGCTCATCTGACCCAGCTCCGGACGGCGGTCTGTGCCGCCCGTTGGCCTACGGCAGGTACTGTCCGTTGACCAGTACCCGACCGGTGGTGGCATTCTGCGGGACCCAGAAGGCGAAACCGGTATCGGCTCCCGAGATGACGTTGTTCTGGTTGCCGAACAACTGCAGGGTGTTGTTGATCGACGAGAAGACAACACCGCGGTCGACCAGGCTGGAATTGGCCAGGTTCATCTGGTTGTTGTTGAAGGTCATCGTGCCGGGGCCGGTGAGCGAATCAAACAGGAATCCCGTGACTCCCCCCGTGCTGTCCTTCACGGCGTTGGACGTCATGGTGAACGACGGAGCAACCGCCGTGGCACGCAGGCCGACCCCGCCGCTGCCCGACATGTCGAACGCATTTCCGATCGCCGACACCTGTGTCGCAGCGGTTGTATTGAGGTAGGTCCCTGTCCCATTCCCCCCCATCAGCACGAAGTCGTTGTTGGTCAGCGCGAGGTTTGAAGAGGCGGCACCGGTATTCATGTAGGCAAACCCGGTGTTGCCTCCCCCCGTTCCCTGGAAGTAGTTCGAATCGACCGTGCCCGAGAGGCTGCCATTCCACGCGACTCGCAGGCCTGTGGTTCCCGCCTGGGTGGTGTTGAACTCGTTGTTCTTCGCCGTCAGGCTCAGGCTCGAGCCGGCCCCGCCCGCCGTGTTGGTGAGCAGCACGCTGTCGGTCGTCTTGTTCAGGAAGTAGCTGTTCTGGAACGTGTATGTATAGGCCTGCAGGGCATTGAACTCGGCCCGGATGTTCGGACCGGCATTGTCCTGGAAGAGCGAATTCACCACCACAAGACCCTGGACGTTGGTCGCATCCACCCCCGCCCCGGTGGAATTCACCACCTGGACGTCATGCAGCACCAGCATGGTCAGGTCTTCGCTGTCGATCGCAGTGCCGTTTCCGTCAAACCGCATCGAGTTGAGACTGACGGTTTCCATCCCATCGATGAAAAATCCGGTCCCGCCATTGGCGATCGTTCCCCCCGAGGCAGAGTTGCCATTGCCCCAGACCACGAAGCTGCCGGTATCGTTGACCAGTCGCACCCCCTGGGGGGCACCACTGCTCGATATCGATTGCATGTTGACTTCGAGCGATGTCTTCTCGGCATCGAATGCCGTTCCATTGAGGACCGAGATGGTTCCTCCCCGGTTGAGGTCGACACCGTTGGTTCCTGCCGGGTTGATCCGCAGTTTGCCGGCGTCGTAGGCCCGGACCCCGGTGTTGTTCTGTCCCGTGAGGTTGAGGGTTGAGATCGTTGTGATTCCGGTGTTGTTCTGCAGGTTGACGCCTGCCGCTCCCCGGGTATCAGAGGCAATCAGGCGATTGAAGTTCACACTGCCGGATGAATCCCGAACATCGACCGCCGACTGGGTTGTCAGCAATTCGTTGTTGATTCCGGTCGTCCCCTGGAAGCTGGCCGAGCCTTTCAGATTGGCGATCGAGACCCCCATCGCGCCACGTTCCGAAATCGAGATGTCGTCAAACAGCACCTGACCGGCGGAATCGAGACCGATCAGGGAGATCGCATTTCCTCCCGACTGCGAGATGCGCGTCAGCCCAGAGACGTTGGTCGTCGCACTGCCACCCTGCATGAGGATGCCCCCGGCCGCCGCCCCACGCACCGAGAGATTGCTGAAATCCATGCGACCGCTGGTGTTGAGGGTCTGGATGCCCCAGCCCCCGGCTCCGTCGATCGCCAGGTTGTGGACACTGGCATTGCTGATCCCATTCGCCACCAGGCCACTGCCGGCCGCATTGGTCACCTGGAAGCCGTTGATTTCCGATCCGCTCGCCAGGGTGATCGCATCACCCGGGGCGTTTTGCAGGACCGGCCAGTTGCCGTAGGCTCCGGCGGCGGTTGGCATCGCCATCAAGCCGAGTTCGGGGACCTGGACCCAGTGCCGGATTCCGCCCCCTTCACCGAGGATCCGTTCGCCGGGGTTCATCACCAGTTGAGCCGCACTGCCGGTCAGCACGGTTCCGGAGTGAACGAACACCACATCGGCCCCCAGGGCCTGGGCACTCGCCATGTCGTGGAAGGGAGACTCGAACGAGCCGTTTGCGACAGGAGCCGAACCACCCGACACGTGGGCGAAGCGGTATGCCTGGTTCGTCTTCGGATTGCGGGCGATCACGAGCTCATTCTGCCGCTGGTGAGTCGCCACCACGGTGTAGTTGCGGGTGGTGTGCTCTCCGAGCCGGCCCAGCGTGTCTCCCGGCTGGAACTTCGAGTAGTGCAGGGGACCGAGGGTCCAGGAAATCCCGGCAAAAGCTCTCGTTTCAAAAAACGAGTCGTACGTCACCTGCAGTTCGAGGTCGAGCCCCGGCAGCACGGCGGCTCGGGCGCGGGTCGAGACGCCGGGAATGTCGTGGTACGAGTTGTGGTAAAAGTAGCCGCCCCCATAGACCCGCAGGTCAATCGATTCGGCAATCGAACCCGGGACCGGAATGCCCGCTTCCAGGTCAACACCCTTCATCGCGGCATACCAGCCCCGATTCTGTGTGTAGACGAGGTTCTGTCCCGAGAATGCCAGGCTGCCCGGCACCATATAAAGAGAGTCCTGATGCGTCTGGGGACCGACCGGCAGGTAGGCATTCCCCCGGACGTCAAAATCGCTTCCATACGTTTCCAGACTCAGTCCGACCTGCTGAAACAGCAGGTCGCGGGTGTTGTCGATGTCGTACCAGAGACTGCCGCCATACACCCGGTCGGTTTCCGGTTCGAAAAACCGGTATCCAAACCCGAGGTTGCCCCCCAGGCCGCCGCTGTTGGTGATCACGAATCGCGAATCGTTGAACAGCAACTGCTGATCGAACTCGTAATAGGGGAACAGCTCGATCGGTGTGACCGGCTGGACCTGGGGAATGCCCTGTCCCTCAATGTGGCCAATCCGGGCCTGGACTCCTCCCCCGTCGTCGGCACGGACTGCCGTTCCCGCAATCAGCAGCAACAACAGGCCCCAGCTGGCCTGCGCCAATGTGCTGCGGATCAACCGCCGGACTCCCGTGGTTCCCCAATGGAACTGGGAAGCGAAGGTGTTCTGGTTCGACATCGGCAGGGTCCGCGTCGGGGAATGGGAGGTGCAGGCACACCGTGGCGGGTGGGCATCGGAAACCGGCGTGTGCCGATCGACGAATGCGTCCGGAGGGGGAGAACTGCGGAAGGTTGGAGAAGGAAGGGCGACCAGGGAGGTCGTCAGAGTCCGATGCGGAACGCACCGGCAGGAGGGAGCGTCGGAATAACTCAAGAATGGCGGATGAGTCAACATCGGTTCGCGAGATTCGAGTCACAGATGCAGAGGCTGGCCGTTCTGGGAAGGTGGGGTGGCTTCTCGGCACGACTGGCCGACCCCGGGGCGATCGACGTTGCCGCCGAGACCCGGAACGGCCTCCCATCCCCGATCACGCCTTGAGATGGGGGGGCCAGCGCGCGGGAAATGGGTTCCTCCCGCGTGCCGGAAGGAGAGCGGAGTCTGTGGAATTTTGTTTGGTTTTATAAAGCGCAGGTTGCCGCCGGAGGGATGGGCGCGGTCTGGCAGGGATGACTGCAAGTCGTCTCTCCGACGGTGTCTGTCCTTTGCTGAAGGGGGGCACAACCACGTCCGAGCCGTGGCTTTCCGGGGCGACATCTCGTCTGTTGCCAGAGAGCTCGAGTGCCATGGCGAGTGCAGC
>DNUF01000150.1:4890-13939 GCA_003508595.1 Planctomycetaceae bacterium | reverse complement strand
GGTGCAGCCCTGACAGGATGTGCGATGACCCTGGAGAGGGAGGTGGGTCAAGTTCGTGCAGACCTGGAGGTCTGCACCACGTGGTGGTTTAACCTGTTCGTCAAATTCGCTTTGGCCGAAGGCAATGGTGCAGCCCTGACAGGATGTGCGAGGGCCCTGGAGAGGGAGGTGGGGCAAGTTCGTGCAGACCTGGAGGTCTGCACCACCGGATGGAGGTCTGCACCACCGGATGGAGGTCTGCACCACCGGATGGAGGTCTGCACCACCGGATGGAGGTCTGCACGACCGGGACTGGGGGTCTGTACGGTGGGAATCGTGTTTCCTGGCGGGGTGGGTCAATAAAAAAACCGGATCCTGCCTGGGGGACAGGATCCGGTTCACGCTTCCGGGTCCGGACGAATCAGGACTGGAAAACGTTGATGTTGATGTTGGCAATGGTGGAACCACCATCACCGTCCTTCATGGTCAGGCGGATGGTCCGGGTGGTGGTGCTGATGCTGGTGGTTGAGAAGTACAACCGCTGCAGCACGGCAGTCACGTTGCCAGTGTTGGCGTTGGCATTGAACGTCAGGACAAACGCAGTCGAACCAGTCCCGCCGCTGAACGTCGCGAACTGCACACCGTTGTAGTAGACCCGCCGGTTGGTCTGATCAATGTGCAGACCGCCATCCACGGCAATGCTGGAGCCCGGTACCGACAGCAGCGAGATCTTGTCGCCCGACTGCAGGCCGGCCGAGAATGTCGCTGTCAGGCTGCCACCGGCAAAGTCGATCGAGTCGACATCGCCGACCGATCCAGCCGAGGCGATGAGGGCTCCCTGGGTTCCGACCGTGTAAATCACCGACGCGAGCCCGGTGAACACCGATGCATCGTTGACTGCAACGATGGCAATCGTCTTCGAAGCCGTTGCGGTACCTCCCGATCCATCGGTCAGAACATAGCCGATGGTGCGGGTGGCGGTAGTCGGACTGTCGCTGACGTTGGTGAAGAAGATCGCCTTGTAGAGAGCCTGAACGGCGGCCAGCGACGCACTGCTGTTGAGCGTGATCACCAGGTCGGCATCGACTGTGCCACCGGTGTAGTCGGCGATCTGCACCCCGTTGTAGGAGACGGTCTTGGCCTGCGTGTCCCGGGTCAGCAGACCCAGGTTGGCAATCCCGAGGCGGTCATCGGCATGACCGTTGACAGCCAACTTCACCGTCAAGACGCCGTTGTTGAAGAACGCGTTGTCCGGATCGGCCACCGACCCCGAATCGGCCAGGATGTAGGTGGTGTTCTCCCGGAACGAACTGCTGATCGAACCGAGTCGGATGGTCGGATCGTCATTGACCGAGCTCAGTCCCACGATGCGGGCAATGCTCGAAGCGTTCCAGGTCTTGCCATCGAAGACATCGAAGGCAATCATCCGGCTGAGGGACGACGGGTTGTCGCTGCTGTTGGTGAAGCCGATCGCCCGGGCCACGGCAATCACCGCGGCCGTGGTGGCCGAATTGCTGTTGAACGACACCACCAGGGCATTGGTCCCGACACCCCCGGTGAAGGTTCCCACGGCAGTTCCCTGGTACGAAACCGTGTTGCCGCTCACGGTGATGTCGCCGTTCGGGACGATCACCAGCGAATCGAAACTGGTCGCGTTCGAGGCGATGCGGACCCGCAACTGGCCACCGTTGAAGGTGGAGTTGTCGACATCGCTGAATGAGAACAGGTTGTCGACAATCACCACGCTGCCGTTCTCGGTAAAGGCACCGGCGGCATTCGTCGTGTTGTCCGAAGTCGTCACCACCGGGGCGTCATTCATCGCGGCGATCCCCACGGTTGTGGTGATCGTCGCCGAGGGGCCATCGGTGTCGGTGACCGTCCAGCTCACCGTGCGGGGTGCAGTGCCGGGATTGTCGCCGGTGTTGGCGAAGGTGATGACCTTCAGCAGGTTGGAGACAAACGCCTGGGTCGCCCCATTCTCGAGGGTGATGGTCAGCACGAGGTTGGAACCGTCGATCTCGTTGCTGTCGATCGTTCCGATGAGAGTGCTGCCGCTGTAGATGTTGTTGCCGGAGACGTTGATCTGGCCGGCATTGTTCCCCTGGGTGCGAATCCCCAGCACGTCTTCGGCGGTGGCGTTGGCCAGAGAAACCACCAGGCTGCGGCCACCAAGGCCTCCCAGCAGCGGGAGATCCGGGTCGGTCACCGACATTGTCGGGCCGAGTTGAACGGCTGCGCCTCCCTCGGCGAATGTGGCACTCGTCTTCAGGCCGGTCTCCAGCACCACGAGGTCATTCTCGGCGGTGAAGTTGACGGTGGCGGTCAACGGGGTGTTGCCGAATTCGAGGCCGTCACTCACCTGGATGAGAACCTGCAAGGCTCCCGGGGGAGCGTACTGCCGCAGGCTCTCGAGGGTGATTTGCGAGATCAGGGCGGCGACCGCCGTCGGAGTGGCGTTGGCATTGAAGTCGACGGTGATCTGGTAGTTCAACCGGCTGAAGGTGCCGATGTCGGTCCCTTCGTAGGTCACAGTCGTGCCGTCGAAGCCGATCTGACCGGCACCCGTCCCCTGGTTGGCGATCGAGAGCGAATCGAGGCTCGAAGCATTCTGACTGATGGTGGCCGTCAGCTTGCCTCCCGCGAAGTTGCTGTGGTCGAGGTCAGAGACCGAGATGGTCTGCGAACCCGAGAAGACGGTGACCACACCACTGTCTTCGGTGTAATTGGGGGTGACTCCCGAGGCGGCGGCGACCGGGCGATCGTTCACCGCGATTGGTGTCAGCGAAATGGTCCGGGTCACCGGTGTCGAAGCTCCATCATCGACGGTCACATCGATGGTGCGGACCGTCGCATCGAGCGTATCGCTGGAAGACGAGAAGGAGATCAACCGCAGCAGGCGGGCCGAGTCGCCGCCAGTCATGGTGATCGTCACCGAGTGGCCGCTGCCGTCGATGGTGTAGGTGCCGATGACCCCCGAAGAGTCAGTCAAGTCTCCGTTCGCCGCAGTGACTCCATCAACAATCCCCGTCACCGTCAGGGCGTCACCGGTCTTCGCGTTGGTGATCGCGGCCGTGATGGTGTACCCGGTCCACGAGGTGGGGAGGTCGACGTCCGACAACCAGAGGCTGCTGTCGATCGACCGGGGAGCCCCGTTTTCGTAGTAGGTCTCGTAGGTGATGCGGGTCGAGCCGATCACCGGCTGGTCGGGCGTTGCGGTGATGTCCAGCGGGGCGATGTACTCGTTGCTGCGGACCAGCTCGGTGTCGTAGACCTTGATGTAAATGGCAACCTGGCGGCTGTCGTAGGCTCCGGTCGGGTTGTTGTACTGGAGTGCCTGCAGGAAGGTCTCGACGTTGGCCCTGGTGGCGTCGGCCGACAGGGCGATGTCGACGGTGTTGTGACCGAAAGAGGTCCCATTCTGCAGGGAGCCGATCACGACTCCGCCGACGCTGATGTCCGAACCCGACAGGTGAACATTGTCGGCATTGTTGGTCGAGAGGACGAACTGATCACCCGTCTTCGAGTTCCCAATCCAGATCCAGACCCGTCCGTTGGCCAGGCTGGTGACCGGATTGTCTTCATCGGACAGGGTGAGGTTGGCGTCAATCACCTGGGCCCCGGTGTCTTCCGTCCAGCCGAGCGTGACGACCGTTGTGGTCGCGATGACCAGAGGGTCGTTGGCGTCGGTGACAGTGATCTGCAGGGGGATGATGACGCCCGTGGGGTTGCTGGCCGAGGTGACCCTCACCCAGACTTCGTAGACGTCGTCGCTGTTCGCGTCGGTGACCGTCTCGAAGTCGAGAGCGGCGATCGGGGTGACCTCTCCAGTCGTGGCATCGACGGTGAACAGGGCATCGTCGGCACCACCGGCGAGGGCGAACGTGTAGGGCCCGGCGAAATTGCGGGTGGTGTTGTCAATCGTGGTGGCCACACCGGTCTGCAGTTCCGGGAAATTGACGGCCACAGGGGGCAGAGTCCCTTCCTGGACGTCGTTCACCGTGATCGTGAACTGCTTTTCATGGCTCAGACCAGCCAGGTCCTCCACCTTCACCCGAATCGAGTATGAGTTCTTGGTCTCGTAGTCGAAGGAGGCATTGGTCTTGAGGGTGGTGCCGTCGATGGTGAACTGGGCGTTGTCGGTGTCGCCGGTGCCGCTCACCAGGGTGTAGGTCAGGGTGTCACCGGCGTCCGGATCGTTCGTTGAGAGGGTGCCGACGGAGGATCCCGAGACCTCATTCTCGTCCACCGCACTGTTCGACAGCGAAATGTCGGTGGCGGACTCATTCACCGGGGTGACGGTGATTGTCACGGTCTGGGCGGCGGTCAGTCCGCCCAGATCGGTGGCCCAAACCTCCACCGAGTAGACATTGGCGGTTCCCCCGGACTGCGCCGGAGTCTCGTAATCGGGCGAAAAATTCCAGGTCAACACGCCGGCATTCGTGATGCTGAACAAGGCCGAATCATTGAGGTTGGCCAACTGGTAGCTCAGCACGTCCCCGGCATCAGCGTCGGTCGCCACGATGGTGGCAACGTCGCTGGTGGCATTCTCGGCATAGTTGATCGACCGGGTGGTCGGCGAGAAGACCGGGTTCTCGTTGACATTGTTGACCGTGATCTCGATTGCCTTGGACGTGGTGTTCGTGCCATCGCTGACCGAGACAGTCAGGTCGTAGATGTTGTTGGTGCCATTGTCGGTCGGAGCTTCGAAATTTGGACTGACGTTGAAGCTGATCGCACCGGTTGACGCGTTGATGCTGAACTTGCCCGCGTCCAATCCACCCGAGATGGAGTAGGTGAGGGTGTCACCCTCGGGATCTGTCGCGGCAACGGTCAACGCGGTGCCGACGATGTTCTCCGACACCGCCACGTTCCCCTGCGAGATGACCGGGGCTTCGTTGACGTCGGTGACCTCGATGACGAAGTTCTTGTCGGTGGAGAGTTGCAGCCCACCGGTATCCTGGGCGCGGATCGTCACCAGGTAGAAATTGTCTGCATCGGCGTCGAGCGGATTCTCATAGTCGGGGGAGCTGACAAACTGCAGATCGCCGTTGGTGCCAATGGTAAACCGCGCCGCATCAACCGATCCGCCGTCGGCGACCGACACGATGGAGTAGGTGTGGCCACCGCCACCGATGTCGGGATCGGTCAGCGAGACATTGAACACCATCGAACTGCCGTTCTCGGCATACGTCTGATTCGAGTTTGTGGTGATCGTCGGGGCAGTGTCATCGATGCCATCGACAATCACATCAAGGTTGAGAATGTCGTCATGGCCAGTGCTTCCGTCATTGGGATCGTAGGCCCGAATCTGGATGGCGTAGAGATTCTGGTTGGGGTCGGTTCCACCTCCATTCTCGTAGTCGGAGGGATTCACCCACGAAAGGATGCCGCTGGTCTGGCCGATCTGGAACAGATTCTTGGTCGGGCTGTTTCCGTACAACTCGTAATAAATGGTCCCCGAGGCGGCGAGGTCACCATCCTGGGCAACGATCTGGTAGACGAAGTTCGCGCCATTGAGGACGTAGCCTTCGCTGATGTGAATCTCGGCATTCTGGCCGTTGGTCTCCTGCGGATCGATGATCGTGACACCAAACTCGTTGATGTCGTTGACCGTGACCGCAAAGGCCCGCGAGTCGGTGAAGGTGCCGTCACTCACCTGGACCGTCACGTCGTAGATGTTGTCGGTGTTGCTGTCGGTGGGAGTCTCGCGGTCGGGGGCGGTCTTGAACGTCAGCACCCCGCTGCTCGAAAGGTTGAACTTGCCGGCGTCGGCCCCACCGGTGATGGTGTAGGTGAGGGACTGGGCGGGGAGATCGGCGTCGCTCGCTGCGAGGGTCGTGACGTTGGTCTGGTTTTCATTCACCTGCAGGGTGGCTGAGGTGGTGAAGGCCGGCGTGTTGTCGTTGACGGCGGTGACACTCACCTGAAGTTCGAGAAAGGTACTGTGACCATTCACGTCGGTCGCGAGCAGGTGGATGTCGTAGATGTTCTCGCCGCCATCATCGGTCGGAACTTCATAATCGGGAGCGGTGTTGAACGACAGGACGTTTCCGACCAGGGTGAACTGGGCGTAATCCGGTCCCACTGTAAAACCACCCGGGGTGGAGGGAGTGATGATCGTATAGGTGACCACCTGCCCTTCCGGATCGGTGGCCGAGAGATTGGTGACGGCAGTGGTGTTTTCGGCCGTGCTTCCCGACGGACTGGTCACCCAGGTCGGGGCTTCATCGACGTCGGTGATCGTAACGGTGAAGGCCTTCTCGGTGGATGCACCGTCCTGGTCGGTCGAGCGAACCCGAACCGAGTAGCTCGACTTGGCCTCATAGTTGAACACGACGGCCGCCTTCAATGACGAACCACTGATGCTGAAGGCCGAGTTGTCGGTGGAACCGGTTCCCGAAACCAGTGTATACGTGAAGGTCTGGGGGGTGGCGGGCCTGGTATCGGGGTCGCTGGTGCTGAGTGTCCCGACATCATCACCGATGGCGTTGTTTTCAGCCAGCGCGGTGGGGGCGAGGGAGATGTCGGTCGGAGCCTCATTCACGTTGAGAATCGAGATCGTGAAGGGCTGCGAGAAAGTCAGCGATCCGCCGTCGGTCGCCGTCAGGATAATGCTGAACGGTTCCTGCGTCTCGTAGTCGAAGACTTCCGAGGTCCGCAGTTGCCAGGTGCCGGCATTGTTGAACACATTGAACCGGGAGGCATCGGTGCCGGAGACCGAGAACGTCAGGGAGGTCCCGGCGTCGGGGTCGGTTCCGGTGATCGTGCCGACCACCGAGTTGACGGCCAGGCCCTCATTCACACTGGACGACGAAAGGCTCACCGCCGTGGGAGCTTCGTTGACGTTGGTGACGTTGATTGTGAACGCATTCTGGAACGTCGCGCCCGAGTTGTCGGTGGTCTGAACCCGGATCGAGTAACTGGACTTCGCCTCAAAGTTCGCCGAGGCGTTGATTGTCAGTGCGCCAGTCGAGGGATTGAGCGTGAAGGCGGCGTTGTCGGTGCTGCCGGTGCCAGCGACCAGGGCGTAGGTGAACGTGTTCCCGGCGTCGATGTCGGTCGTGGAGAACGTACCGACGGCCACATTGGTTCCGGCGTTTTCGGCAACCGAATTGGCCGACAGGGTGATGCCGGTGGGGGCGTTGTTGGGATTGACCGAGAGGGTTTGGGTGCCGGTGCCGGTGGCAGCGCCTGCGAAGGAGTTATACGCGTAGGTAAACGTGCGATTTCCGGCGGTTGCCGAAGTTGTCGAGAACCTCAATGCCCGGCCCAGGGCCGTCAGAAAACCTCCTGTTCCTGTCACATTGCCGCCGGTGTTGGCCCAACCGTTCGCGCCGAAGGTAAAGGTGACTGAGGTGGCGGTGGTTGTGTAGGACCCCACGATATTGGCTGGCGTGGCGGTCTGGACGATGTTCCCCCCCGCCTGGACAGTGTAGGCGGTGGCCCCCAGAACTCCGGTCGGCAGGGTGACGACGTCGCCCGCCTGGCCGCCAGCAGTCACACTCATGGTGAAGATGCCGGGCTGTGCCGGTGCGGGCGTCGGTTTGTACATGTCGTTCTGATTGGCGACGGTCATCGTGAAGCCGCTGGCGATCGTGACGGCCGTCGCACCCGTGGTGGCGGTGGTGGTGCCACCGAGACCGGTGAACGCGGCCAGCAGGGCCCGCGCTTCCAGCACCTGGGCGGAACCAAGCCGTGTCAAACGGCGTTGCCGCTTGACCGTCCGCAGTGAGGTCACTGAAGAACGTGAAAAGAGAGAGCGGACGTACTGGCGCCAGAAGTTGCGGGTTTGAGTCAGCATCGAGGTTCCCCAGGGTAAACGCATGTCGGTCGCGGGGCCACCCACGGCCTGCGACACCAGCCAGCTTTGACAGCAAAACGAAAAAACAGATCCAGACAGCTCACTCCACAGCGGCGGAGAGCAAACCAACTGCCGGAACGCAGTGGAGCGTTCCGTCACCGGTCACACAGGGATGGAAGCTTCAACGGCCTTCCCCGAACAGATCTCCGTCGTTCTTCCGGGCTCCAGCCGAGGCATGCCCAAGATGGCTCGGCGTAGTCACAAGGATCCCGCAAGACTGGCATCCCACGGTGGTTGCGACGACGGGAGAACGCCTTGCCCGGCACTCCCGCGACCGCAATGTCCCGTGAAGATCCTGCCGGATTCGACCGTGTGGGAGAGCCTGGAAATATCTCTCCGAAGTCGCACAGCCCGCACTGCAGAAACTCTTCTGCCATGCTGGTACCAACCGGGGGGCACAATGGCGACAGCCGCCGCGCTCCCGATTCACACCAGTTCCACACTGCACCCAAGGCAAGGCGTCCGAGAGCCTGGCCCCACACACCAAACGCGGCCCAACGCGCCTGGTGCATTCCCCCCAGGTTGCCCAGTTCCTATCGCCTGCGTAGGCGTCAGTGATGGACTCCTATTGGGAGCTCCAGAAGTTTAACTGCGACCGGGGGAGAATCAAGTCCCATTTTCTGCAGCTTACGCCAGATAGGAAAAATAATTGGTTTTTCGTAAGTTGTTATTTATCAATGACTTGATGTTTTTCTGTCGGAAGAGGGCGTCCTCAATCCGAAAAATCCGTGGCGGGCGCATCCCCGTTTTCGGACTCTTGCACGACAACCCGGTGCGGAAATCGCTCCCAGCATTCGACGGGGCGCGGTCTGGTCCATTCCGGACCTCCGCGTCCAGTCGTGGGACAGATTTCCAATCTGTCGCCGCTGGACTGGTGTCCTCCAGGACACGTTCTCGGAGCCGCGAAAGTCTCCCCTCCGGCCCGCCCCTGACAGGGCCATCGAATCCATTTCGGAACCCGCGTCACCGGAGCCCGGACCTCCATCTCCGACCGTGGGACAGATTTCCAATCTGTCGCCGCGGGACTCCCCCTCGAAAACCACCGCCGTCTGGGCCGGAAAAGACGCCGGGATGGTCAACGCTGGGTCCGAGCCCCACGGGTCACCCATCCGGTCCATCCCGTCCCCTGCATCCGTCCCATGGGGCCACCCACCACTCCCCGCCCGCACATTCTCTGAAGGGCAACCCGGGGTGCGTCGGCCACACTTC
>DNUF01000150.1:484-4685 GCA_003508595.1 Planctomycetaceae bacterium | reverse complement strand
GCGTCGGCCACACTTCCGCCAGGGTGCTGACGCCCCCCCGTTCTCCTGGGGGCTCGCTTTGCGATCCGTTGCCGAGGGCCCCCCCCTGTCCCCTCCCCGCGCCATCCATTAAGATTGTGGCCAGTCGGACGTGGTGACGTGTTCCGGGGGGACGCTGGTTCCTGCTGGTCGGGCTGGGGCCCCACACTCCACCGTCCTCCGTGAGGAATCGGTCGCTGATGCAGTCGTTGCCCATCGTGGATCTGTCGAGTTCCCCCACCTCACCCCAGGCCGGGTCGAGTGCCGAGCCAGGCACCGCCAAGGGAACCTACGCCTTCGTCAGCCTCGGTTGCCCGAAGAACCTGATTGACAGCGAAAAGATGCTGGGGAGCCTGGCCCTCGACGGCTACGCCCTCGTCTCGGATCCCGCCGGGGCCGACTTCGTCATCGTCAACACCTGCGGTTTCATCGAGAGTTCGCGGGACGAGTCGAAGGCGGTGATTCGCGAGATGCTCGACCTGAAACGGCAGGGGCAGACGAAGGGGGTCATCGTGGCCGGGTGTCTCCCCGAGCGGATGGGGGGCCAACTGCTGCAGGAACTCCCCGAGGTCGACCACATCGTGGGGGTCTTCGCCCGCGAAGAGATCACCCGGGTGGCCGACCGGCTGGTCGGCGGGGTGCGCGAGCAGCGCGAGGTGTTTCGCCCGGCTCCGATCCGCGCCCTTGACGACCGGGCCCGCTTGCGGATCACCCCCCGGCACTACGCCTACCTCAAGATCTCGGAAGGGTGCGACCGGACCTGCACCTTCTGCGCCATCCCCAAGATGCGCGGCAAGCATGCGACGAAGCCGATCGAAAATGTGGTGGCCGAGGCTCGCGAACTGGCCGAAGATGGGGTCCGCGAACTGATCCTGGTCGCCCAGGACACCACCTACTACGGGATGGACCTGTATGGCGAAACCCGGCTGACTTCCCTGCTGAAAGAACTCGAGCAGGTCGACGGGATCGATTGGATCCGGCTGCTGTATCTCTATCCCGAGCACATCTCCGACGAGCTGATCGACACGATTGGCCAATCGTCGCGGATCATTCCCTACCTCGACATGCCGTTGCAGCACATCAGCGATCCGGTGCTCAAGCGGATGCAGCGACGGGTCAACCGGAAGTCGACCGAGACGCTGGTGCGCCGGATGCGCGAGCGGATCGAGAACCTCGTGCTGCGCACGACGTTTATCGTCGGGTTTCCCGGTGAGACCGACAGCCAGTTTGCCGAGCTGAAAGACTTTGTGGCCGAGTCGCGCTTCGAACGGATGGGGGTCTTCACCTACTCCCTTGAGCCGGGGACTCCCGCCGTCAAGCTCGACGGGCACCTGCCCGATGAGGTGAAGCAGGCCCGGCAGGATGAACTGATGACCCTGCAGCAGGAGATTGCCTTCGCGCACGGCGATTCGCTGGTGGGGTATGAACTCGACGTGCTGCTGGATGCCCAGGTCGATGACCAGACGTGGGTGGGGCGGACGTTTGCCGACGCTCCCGAGATTGACGGCCAGGTGTTTGTGGAGGGGGTGGACCTGGAGGTGGGGACGTTCGTCCCCGTGCAGATTGAGGGGCGGCAGGATTATGATCTTGTGGGCGTGGCGGTGGACGATGAGGAGGCGGATGCGGTGTCTGGGTGACCACCGCAACGCCTGGTTGCCAGGCCTGCCGAGACCTGCTTTCCGCCTGTTTCGTTGACTTTCCTTTTTCGTTGTGGTCCGCCGTGTCACCCCCACCACTCTCCGTCGAACCGCAGTCTTCAGCCGGAGCCGGGGGGGGCGAAGCAGGGGCCTGGCATCGGCAGTGGAACATCGCCAACCAGATCACGCTTTCGCGGCTGGTGTTGACGCTTGCCTGCCTGGCCCTGATCGATGCCCGGCAGTGGGGTTGGGCGGCCCTGGTCTTTTTCGTGGCGGCCAGTACCGACTTTGTGGATGGGTACATTGCCCGCAAGTACGGGCTGGTGACAGTGCTGGGCCGGGTGCTCGATCCGCTGGTGGACAAGATGCTGGTGGGGGGGGCGTTCGTCTTTCTGGGGGCGGTTCCCGAGGCGCGGGTGTCGCCCTGGGTGGCGGTGATCGTGATCGGGCGGGAGCTGTTCATCACCAGCCTGCGGGGGTTGCTGGAGGCGGCGGGGAAAGACTTCTCGGCCGCCTGGAGCGGGAAAGTGAAGATGGTGCTGCAGTGTGCGGCGGTGGTGGCGGTGCTGCTGGAGCTGGCGACCGCCCCCCCGGCTGACTGGCCGCAGGCCCATCCGATTTTCCACTGGCTGAAGGTCGGGTTGATCTGGGGGGCGGTGATCAGCACGCTGACCAGTGCGTGGGTGTATCTTGAGCGGGCGGCCCGGTTGTTGCGGCCGCAGGGCGACCACTGAATCTGCAGGGAACTGGACTCATCATGTTGTGCATTGCCGTCGCTCCCGAATCGCGCCGCCTGGGGAAAGTGGATCTCTTCAACGCGGCCGGTCAGTGTGACCTGATCGAGTTGCGGCTGGACCGGCTGGGGAAGGAACCCGATCTGAAGGAGATGCTGGACGGGATCGCCAAGCCGGTGCTGATTTCGTGTCGACGGCAGGCGGACGGGGGGGCGTGGACCGACAGTGAGGAAGACCGCCTGGTGCAGTTGCGGACGGCGATCATCGCCAACCCGGCGTACATCGAGCTCGAATTGGACATTGCGGGGAAGATTCCGCGGTTCGGCAGCGTGAAGCGGGTGATCAGCCACACGTCGCTCGACAAGCCTTTGACGAATGTCGAGGCGTTGATCGACCAGGCGAAGCAGGTGAATGCCGACGTGGTGAAATTCGTCGCGCCGACCCCGACACTCGATGCCGCCTGGCCCCTGTTGGCGTCGGTCGCGAAAAAACGCGACCTGCCGGTGGTGGGGATGGGGTTGGGTCGTGAGGGGGTGATGTTCTCGCTGCTGGGGCAGAAGTACGGGGCTCCGTGGGTGTACGCGGCGCTCGAGAAGGGGCTGGAGGCGTTTCCCGGGCAGCCGACGGTCACCGAGATGAATGAGGTGTTCCGGTACCGCGAGATCAATCCGCAGACGCGGTTTGTGGCGGTGGCGGGGTTTGGCCCGGCCGAGAGCACGACCGTGCGGGCGTTCAACACGGCGTTCGCCGCCCAGGGGCTGAATGTGCGCTGCCTGCCGTTGGAAATCGGCCTCTCGGGCAAGGCGCAGCAGATGCTCGACAATTTGCACATCAACCTTGTGGTGTGCAACCCGGCCCTGGCGGAACGCTCGCTCAACCTGGCCGAGACGGTCGAGGAGAGTGCCCGCAAGGCGCAGTATGCCGACCTGCTGGTCAAGCAGGGGGAGGGGTGGCAGGCGTTCAACACCGGCTGGAAGAGTGTGTTGCGGGTGTTGGAGGCGGGGTTGGGATCGCGCGGCGGAGACGACCGGCCGCTCGACCGGCGGAACGTGTTGATCATCGGCACGGGGGGGCTGGCGAAGAGCGTGGCGGCGGGGGTGCAGCGTCGGCAGGGGCTGTTGAGCGTGACGGGGGCGGACGATGCCGAGGCCCGGCAGTTCGCCCAGTTGAACAACGCCCGGTACATTCCGGTGGCCAACCTGTATGACACGTTGTGCGACGTGGTGGTGCTGGCCGAAGCCCAGCGGTTTGACGCGATGACAGGGTTGTCGAGCGGGACGGGGATCAAGTTGAACCCCGCATTTTTGCGGTCGAACATGCACGTCATCGATCTCACGCAACTGGTGGGAGAAAGCCCGCTGGCCCGCGAAGCGCGAATGCGGGGTTGCAAGGTGATTGCCGGGGAGGCGGTGTTTGCCGACATGATCAGCCAGACCTACAAGGCGATTTCGGGAAAAGAACTCGCGGCCGACATCATCGACCAGGCCCTCGCAGCCGAACGTCCGATGGAAGTCACCCCGGAATGACACGGGAATCGGGGAGTGGCAGACCGAAGGTCTGCACCACGTCGTGGAACAGGTTTTTAACCTGTTCGTGAAAATCGCGGTGCTATTGAGAAGGACTCAATCCGGGCCGAACGTGTGGTGGGTGGTCCTGGTGTGTGGGGTGGGTCGGGTTCGTGCAGACCTGGAGGTCTGCACCACGTTGCTTAACCTGTTCGTCAAATTCGGGTTGTTATTGAGAAGGACTCAATCCGGGCGGGATGTGTGGTGGGTGGTCCTGGTGTGTGGGGCGAGTCGGGTTCGTGCAGAC
>DNUF01000150.1:0-132 GCA_003508595.1 Planctomycetaceae bacterium | reverse complement strand
ACCTGGAGGTCTACACCACGTTGTGCAACAGGTTTTTAACCTGTTCGTGAAATTCGGGTTGTTATTGAGAAGGACTCAATCCGGGCCGAACGTGTGGTGGGTGGGCCTGGTGTGTGGGGTGGGTCGGGTTCG
>DNUF01000109.1 GCA_003508595.1 Planctomycetaceae bacterium | reverse complement strand
CAGTTCCTACCGGACGCCATCCGATGAAACTGTCGCGGAAATCCGACTACGCATTGCGGGCGTTGTTCACTCTGGTTGCCAACCAGAATGCTCGTCCGATATCAGTGCGGGAGTTGGCAGAGTCGAACGACATTCCTCGCCGCTTTTCGGAACAGATCATGCTGGACCTGAAAGCGAAGGGGTGGGTTCAAAGTGTGGCTGGACGTGATGGTGGATTCCTGCTGGCAAAACCGGCGACCGCCATCACAATGGGGGAAGTTGTTCGCCATTTCGATGGCATTCTGGCTCCCATTTCCTGCGTCTCGACCTCTCACTTCGAACCGTGTTCGCAAGAGGGGAAGTGTCGATTTCGCCGCATCATGCTCGATGTCCGCAACTACGTCTCAAGAATGATGGATCAGGCCACACTTGCTTCGGTCTATCAGCAACCCGTGGTGACTCACGAAGAAGTATTTTCTCGCGAGTTCGTCATGGGCGAAGGAATCTGAGGTCTCGGGCCGGGTGGCCCCCCCCTGCCCCGATCCCCTTTTGTTGCCGGTCCAGTCCTTCAACTGGCTTGATTGGCAAATTGGCTCTCTCCACATCCGTGGACAGCCTGCTTCAAGGTTTGGCACGACACTCAACCTGCGTGCCATTATACTACCCACAAGGTCGTGGTTCTTTTCTGGTGACTCATGTCAAGGTTGTCAACTGCGTCATTGCTCGCGGTCCTTCTGCTCGTGCTGGTGGGCTGCTCCAACAACACTCCGGGAACATCTCCGTCGGGAGGTTCGTCGCCCGCAGTTTCCGAAGTGGAACTTCTCAACGTCTCTTACGACCCCACGCGGGAACTCTGGAAGGAACTCAACGCGGAGTTCCTCAAGACCTGGCAATCCACCTCAGGACAATCCCTCAAGATCAAGCAGTCGCATGGTGGCTCCAGCACCCAGGCTCGCGCGGTGATCGACGGACTTGAAGCAGACGTGGTCACACTCGCCCTGTGGACTGACACAGATGCAGTCCATAAGAAAGGACTGCTTAAAGACGGCTGGGAACAAACGCTCCCCCACCAAAGCAGCCCCTATCTCTCCACCATTGTCTTCGTGGTTCGCCGGGGAAACCCCAAGAACATCAGCGACTGGAAAGACCTTGCAAATCCGGGCGTGGCCATCATCACCCCCAATCCGAAGACCTCCGGCAACGGAAAACTCGCGTTCCTCGCCGCCTGGGGCAGTGTCATCAAGAATGGTGGCGATGAAGACGCCGCCCGCAAATTTGTGACAGCACTGTACCGCCAAGTGCCGGTTCTGGATACGGGAGCCCGTGGCGCAACAACCACATTTGCCCAGAAAGGAATCGGCGACGTCCACCTGACCTGGGAGAATGAGGCTCGACTCGAAGTGGCGGAAGCCCAAGGCGAACTCGAAATCGTCTATCCCCCGCAAAGCATTCTGGCAGAGCCACCCGTCGCCGTTGTCGACTCCAATGTGGATCGCCGAGGAACCCGGGCCACTGCCGAGGCGTATCTCAAGTTCCTCTATACCCCGGTTGGCCAGGACATCATCGCCCGGAATCACTATCGCCCACGGGATCCCGAAGTGCTCTCGAAGCATCGGGCCAACTTCCCTGAGATCGTTTTGTTTCCCATCAGTGACCTGGTCGCCAATTGGGATGAGGCTCAGGGGAAATTCTTCGGTGATGGGGGAGTCTTCGACGTGATCTATGAACCTGAACCGGCCGCCCCCAAGTCGGACCTGTGACAAGTCGGACCTGTGAGTCGTTCGCCCGCTCCGTGAGTGTTCCCCCCACCCTGTCGATCTCTCGAAGCAGTTTCTGGAGAGCATGATGTCCACACCTCAGCCCCCCAAAAAGAACCGCCCCTCGTTCCCTGTGCCGCCCGCCACTTCCGACTCGGGTGTGGTGAAACCTCAGGAAATCGAGGCGTTGTTGGGATCCCTCGGTGACGCCGCACCGGCTCCTGCAGCCCCCTCGCAGGAACCCGACTTGCAATCGTGGTTCGAGGGCATGATCGATTACCTCCCAGGTCAGTCGGCCTCAACATCGACCGGACAAGGTCCAGCGATTCAACCCCACGGTCGGCCCGAGGCTTCTCCCCAGCCTTCGAAACCACAGAGGCCGGGGCGGATGGAGGCCTGGGAGGTCGGCAACTCCATCGGTCCATCGAAGGCTGTCAACCTCGGTCCAGCCGCTGCTGGCAGCGATCGGATGTCCGCTGCCAGCATGGCCACCACAAAAGACCTGGGGCAGTTGCTACAGACCTCGACGCAACGTCCTTCAGCAGTCCAAAAGCGCGAGCCCATGACCGGGCCAGTCGTCGCACCGGATCGCGAGCAACCTGCGGCTGTCGTTCCCCAGCCACGCGCAGCAGCGAACCCTCGCACGCCCCCCCCCGGTGTTTCCGCTTCTTCGGCAGCAGCCCAAATTGATACCGCGGAACGTGATGCCGCCGTGAGAGAACAGGTTTTGCTCGAACTCCAGCGGGTGCCCGCCCTGGCCAGTCTGCCTCTCCACGTCATTGTCGAGGAGGGAACAGTCACCATCGTGGGAGACTTGGCCGGTGAATACGAGAAACAGTTGGTTTCGCACTTCGCCCGCAAGGTGAAGGGGGTCAACGAAGTCATCGATCTGACGCGAGTCCGGGTCGCGAAGTCATCTGCAACGGTCACTCCGTCACGACCTGCCCCACGCAAACCCGCGAGAAGCACGCGGACTGGCGGCACATCATTGAGTCTCACGTTGCGTCCAGCCTGGATTGCGGGCGTCGCTGGCCTTGTGGTCCTGGCCTGGGCCGGGTTGAGCTTCGGGAAGCGGGATGTCGATCGTATCGACGTACACCCCGCCCAAGGGCGTGTGGTGTTCGGCGACATCATTCCCGACGGAGCCCTTATCACTCTGCATCCGGTCTCCCCCACCCTCACAGTGCGCCCGCGAGCGACGGTCCGACCTGATGGAACCTTTCAGGTTGCCACATATGGCTCGAATGACGGGGCTCCGGAAGGCGACTACAGGGTCACCATCGTCTGGCACAAGCTCGTGGAGATTGATGGCGAACCGACTGCGGGACCAAACCTGATACCTGCCCCCTATTCACAGCCTGGGACGACCGATTTGAGAATCTCGTTGAAGGCTGGATCCAATGAGTTGTCACCGTTGCAGATCCACCCCTGAGGACCACTCCGACGGGGATTCTGTGTTGTCTGTTGTTTGCTTTTTCTCAGGAGTAAAACCATGGAGCGAGTACGTCGAATTTCGACGTCACACCGGCAGGCACGAGGCCTGACCGCGTCTGGCCCGCGGCGTGACGGATTCACGCTGATTGAACTGCTGGTGGTCATTGCCATCATCGGAATCCTCGCGGCACTGATCCTGCCGGCCGTGCAGCAGGCCCGAGAGGCCGCTCGTCGGTCGCAGTGTCAGAACAACCTCAAGCAGATCGGCCTGGCCCTGCACAACCATGTGGACGTGCAGAAGCACTTCCCCTCAAGCCGGCGGCCCAGTGCCACCCAGACCGTGCGGGCCGCTGCGTTGCTGTTCCTGCTTCCGCACATCGACAAATCGACCCTCTACGATCAGTACGACTTCAACGTCAACTGGTCTCATTCGAACAACCTCCCTGTCACCAACAAGCGGGTCAACGTTTACGAATGCCCGTCGTCCCCCAGCCCAGAGCGGCTGGATGGTGACCCCGGGCCACCATGGGTCAAGGACATTGTCGCCATCACCGACTACTCGATTGTTCTGGGTGTCGATGTCCGCCTGGGAACCCAACTCGGCTACCCTGCTCCCTCGGCGAATTACACCTATTCTTCACCCCTCAATGCCTATGAGGGGATCATGCCGAAGAATTCGAAAAATGGGCCGGCGGCCGTGCTGGACGGTTTGTCGAACACGATCGCCCTGGTCGAGTCGGCCGGTCGACCCCGCCTGCATCGCCGCAGCGGACAAGTCAACAACGACATCTCTGTCGCACGGGTGAACGCCGGCGGCTGGTGCCGTCCTGCGTCCGACCTGTGCTTTGCCGGATCCGATGCCACGGGAGCCATCATCCCCGGAACATTCCCGATGAATCGCACCAACGGGGATGACGTCGTGGCCGTGGGGTATCCCACCCCCAACCTGTACGTGACGGAAGGAACGTCTCAACCGTTCTCATTCCACACCGGTGGCATGAACACCGTGTTTGGCGACGGCTCGGTGCGGTTTCTGAATGAAAGCATCAACATCCAGGTCTTTACGGCCCTGTTGACGCGTGCTGGCAAGGAAGCCGTCTCCGACGGGTCCTATTAAGGAACGTCGACCGGTACTGGTACTGTGGTTCGAAGTCCCGGCAGATGGTCGCGAAGGACGTGGTCATTCTGCCGGGGCGAACAGCTCTTTACGCTGCGGGTGATGTCTCCCCGCGCACGATACGCCCATCCCCGAACAGACTGGAAACACCAGATGTTTCGCCGCTGGATCAGGCCGTCACCGCTTCCGGGATTTCTCCCGGCGCTGGGATTGACGGTGGCGATCTTGTCCCTGCTGTTGTTGATTCCCCTGGTGGCCTGCATCGTCAAAGCCACATCTCTTTCGCCGCAGGAATTTCTCGCGGCTGCCTGGTCACCCCGGGCGCGCGCGGCCTACCTTTTGACGTTTGGTGCGGCTCTTGCAGCGGCGGTTGCAGATGTGATCATGGGAACGCTGCTCGCCTGGGTGCTGGTACGCTATGAGTTCCCGGGGCGCAGCACCATCGACACACTCATCGACCTCCCTTTCGCACTCCCCACTGCCGTCGCAGGCCTGGTGTATTCCGCCCTCTATGTGAAGACCGGCTGGATCGGGCGGTGGCTCACACCGCTGGGTTTCCAGGGGGTGTATTCCCGAACAGCGATCATTCTTGTGCTGACATTCCTGGGCCTCCCCTTCGTCGTCCGCACAGTGCAACCCGTTCTGGAAAGCCTCGAAGGCGATGTGGAGGAGGCAGCCGCATCGCTGGGAGCCAGTCGCAGACAGACCTTCAGCCGCATTCTGCTCCCCTCCATGTGGCCGGGAATCGTCACCGGGTTCGCCCTGGCGTTTGCCCGAGGCCTGGGCGAGTATGGCTCGGTCGTCTTCGTCTCGGGAAACATGCCATTCAAGACCGAGATCGCTGCGGTCCTGGTGGTTGCGCGACTCGAGGAATTCAAGTACGCCGAGGCGACGGCCGTCGCCGTGGTGCTGCTGGCGAGTTCGCTCTCGACCCTGTGGCTGATCAATTGGCTGGAAGCCCGGAGCCGCCGCCATGCATCTTGATCGAAGGGTGCGCAAGACGGCGGGGCGAATGGTGGCCAATGAGCCCGCCTGGCTGCGATGGCTTCTCATCGGATTCGCGTTTTTCATTGTCGGTTGGTTGATTGTTCTGCCATTGGTCTACGTGTTCTGGCAGGCTTTCGCCGGTGGAGTCGGCCTGTTCTGGAAGAATGTGTGGCACGATCCGGATACCCGTCACGCGATCTGGCTCACGTTGACTGTCGCTCCCCTGGCCGTCTTGCTCAACACGCTGTTCGGCTTGGCCGCCGCCTGGGTCATCACACGATTCGACTTCCCCGGCAAGGCGCTGTTGGTGACCCTGCTCGACCTTCCGTTTGCCGTCTCTCCGGTTGTCGCCGGGCTCTGTTTCATGCTGCTGTTCGGCATGCAGGGCTGGTGGGGCCCCCTCCTCCGCACCTGGGGAATCAAGGTGGTGTTCGCCTGGCCGGGAATCCTGCTGGCGACGATGTTTGTCACACTCCCATTTGTGGCCCGCGAGTTGATTCCCCTGATGCAGGCCCTGGGGCCTGATGAAGAATTGGCGGCGATCAGCCTGGGGGCCAATCCCTGGCAAATGTTCTGGCGTGTCACTCTGCCCAACATCCGCTGGGGCCTGCTCTTCGGTGTGATCCAGTGCCACGCCCGGGCCATTGGGGAGTTCGGGGCGGTGTATGTCGTCTCAGGGCATATCGCGGGGGAGACCGACACCATGCCCCTGCGGGTAGAGAAACTTTTCCAGGAATACAACAACCCGGGCTCGTTCGCCGTTGCCGCGGTCCTGGCCCTCATCGCCCTGGGAACCCTGGTCCTGGGAAAACTTGTTCTCAAGCATCTCGAACCACCGGAACAACCGGAGTCGGAGCCCCTGTCATGAGCATCAGTATTCGAGGCGTCCACAAGACTTTCGGTGCATTTCACGCACTCAACAACATCAATCTGGAAGTCCCGACCGGCAAGCTGGTCGCCCTGCTGGGGCCCTCCGGTTCGGGCAAGACCACCCTGCTGCGAATCATTTCGGGGCTGGAGACCGCCGACGAGGGAAACATCCTGTTTCAGGAAGAAGATGTCACACGTCGCTCGGTCCGCGACCGGGAAGTCGGGTTTGTATTCCAGCACTACGCCCTGTTTCGCCACATGACGGTCTTCGAGAACATCGCCTTCGGAATGCGTGTCCGCAAGGCCCCCAAAGCCGAAGTCCAGTCACGGGTCAAGGAATTGCTCCATCTCGTTCGACTCGAAGGATTGGGACAACGGTATCCCGCAGAACTGTCGGGAGGACAGCGGCAACGGGTCGCACTCGCCCGGGCTCTCGCTGTACGGCCCCGCATGCTGTTGCTGGATGAACCATTCGGTGCACTCGATGCCAAGGTCCGCCAGGAATTGCGTAGCTGGCTGCGAAAGCTCCACGAAGAAATGCATGTGACGACCGTCTTCGTCACCCATGACCAGGAAGAGGCGTTTGAGGTTGCCGACCAGGTGGTGGTGCTCCGTGGTGGACAGATTGAACAGGTGGGAACCCCGACCGAGGTGTTCGATCACCCCGCCACCCCCTTTGTGATGGACTTCCTGGGGAACGTCAATGTGTTCCAGGGCCGACTTGAAAATGGCGAAATGCACCTCGGTCCATTTCGCATGGACTATCCCGAGTACACGCACTCCGAGGCACGACAGGCGACAGCCTATGTCCGCCCACACGAGCTTGAACTCGCCCGAGAACCAGTCTCCTCCCGCTCGCTGGCCGCCCGCGTCATCCAGTTGAATCCCGCAGGGTCGGTGCTCAAGGCCCGGGTCCGCTCGGAAGACCTGGGTATTGAACTGACGGTTGATGTGGTCCGCGAGCAGGCCGACCAACTCAAGCTGAGTGTGGGTGACGACGTTTATGTCTCCCCAAGAAACGTCCGGGTTTTTCTCCCTCCCGACTTCGCCATCTGATCCCCCGCCAGAACGAGATCATTTCCCATGGACAATACCCTCTCTCAGGTCTCAGCCATTCCCTGCCCAACCACTTTGCGCGAGCCGCTGATGGCGATTGTCGAAGCGCTTTCCGGGCTGCGATTCGGACAACTCCTGATCGTCGTGCACGACGGTGCCGTCGTCCAGATCGACCGGACCGAGCGTCGCCGACTGGAACGCCCCCAGCGACACGATGGCCGTCCCACGGACTCCCGGAGTCCAGAGTTGCACTAGCCAGACCGGTTTTTTCCGGATTCCGAAGATGGCCGCTTCGTCCCAGACGATCTGCGGTCGAAGTGTTTCAACGGATCGGGTCAACCACCAAGCAGATTCGCGGGAAGCCGGACCGAATGATAGTGGCAGAGTGCAATCGCCACGGCATCGGAGACGTCATTGGGTTCAAGGACAGCCGGCAATTTCAATTCGGACTGGACAGCCCGCTGGACCTGCTCTTTTCCCGCATTGCCACTCCCGGTCAACAGCCGCTTCATCTGCCGGGGAGCATAATGGACAACCTCGGTGGCATGACGGGACGCGACAAACAGGATCACTCCCCGGGCGTGGGCCATCAGAAGCGCGCTTTGCGGAAACTGACCTGTCGAAAAGACCTGCTCAAGTGCCAGGACTTCCGGCCGATACTGTTCGCAGACCTCGGCCAGGCCCTGGCCGATTTCCTGCAGCCTTTCCGCCAGAGTTCGCTTTGCATTCGAGCGGATCACCCCGGCTTCGAGCAGCCGCGGAGCAGGCGTGCCACGCCCCAGAACCGCATACCCGGTCCGGTTGAGTCCTGGGTCAACACCAAGAATCACCTGCGGCGGGTCCGCCAGGCGGTTTGGGCCCGCCGCAGGTCTCCTGCCGCCATGAGCATCGGGCAGATCATGTGTCACGGCGCCAGGTCACCCCGTCGGGCCGGTCTTCCACGACGACTTTCAGTGATTTCAGTCGGTCGCGAATTTTGTCGCTCATGGACCAGTTCTTGGTGGCCCGCGCCTCAGCCCTCAGTTCCAGCACCAGGTCCATCAACTGCGCCGAAAAGCCATCGTCGCCCCCCCCTTTGGCAGGGAGTGGATGGCGGAAAACCCCCAGTAACAATGACAGTTCCCGCAGCAGTGTCATCCCGGCGGTCAGGGCCGCGACCGCTGCCGGTTCTCGCCCCCCCCCGGCATCCAGCTTGCGATCCTGGATGTATCCGTTCAGCAATTTCCGCAGGTCAAACAGGACGGCAACAGCACCTCCCGTGTTGAAGTCATCGTCCATCGCCTCGACAAATCGTTCACGGAAGGCGGAAAGTTCGGCGACAAACGCCGCTGGCTCGGCAGGTAATGGAGTCGGCGCACTTCGGAGTTGGGGAGCAGCCAGCCGATAGAAATCCTGGCCACTGATGCGCTGATAGGCTTCAAACAGCCTGTAGAATCCTGCCAGGGATTCCCCCTTTTCGGTGATATTTTCATCACTGAAGTCGATCGGGCTGCGGTAGTGCGTTGAGAGCAGGAAAAAACGGATCGTTTCCGGTGCGTGTTTTTGAAACAAGAGCTTGACCGAGGCTGCCCCCTTCGAGCCGGCCAGTTTGCCAGCTTCCTGTGCTTCTTTGTCTGGCAACTGGTCACCATGCCTGTCATGTCCGCCACCGACCTTTCCAGACTGCTTGCCCGCCTGCATCAGCCCGTTGTGCAGCCAGTAGCGTGAGAATTTCTTCCCGGTACAGCACTCGGACTGGGCAAGTTCGTTTTCATGGTGGGGGAACATCAGGTCGAGCCCGCCCCCATGGATGTCGAGGGTTTCACCGAGGTATTTCATCGCCATGGCCGAGCATTCGATATGCCAACCGGGACGTCCGGGGCCCCAGGGGCTGTCCCACGCCGGTTCCCCCGGCTTGCTCGCCTTCCAGAGGGCAAAGTCGGCTGGATGCCGCTTGCGATCATTCGCTTCAACCCGGGTCCCAGCCAGCACCTCGCCAATACTTCGATGGCTGAGTGCTCCGTAATCGGCATCCGCCGTCACGTCAAAATAAACATCTCCGGCCAATGGGTAGGCACACTTTTTGTCGATCAGCGTCTGGATAATCTGCTGCATCTCGCGAATGTGTTCCGTGGCATACGGAAACAGATCGACCGAGTCGACCCCCATCGTCTTCAGGTTGTCGAAATAGTCCTGGGTCATCTCCCGGGCCAGCTTTTCGACCGTTGTTTGATTCTCGGCGGCCCTCACAATCAGCTTGTCATCAACATCCGTGATATTGATGACGAATTTCACGTCGTATCCACTGTAGACCAGATAACGCTTGATGGTGTCGAAGATCACCGGGCCGACCATGTGGCCGATATGGGCCGGCTTGTAAACCGTCGGACCACAAAGGTACATCCCGACCTTGCCCGGCACGACGGTCTCGAACAGTTCCTTCTGGCGGGACAGAGTGTTGTAAACACGCAGCGGCATGGCAGGGCGGGCGTCAGGGGCAAACAAGGAAGCAAAATGTCGCCGGGCGGGCTGTTTCTGGCCCTGATCCGGCGTGACCGATCCATGGGCCGCAGTTTAGATCCCCCCTGTCAGGAGGTACAGTCGAGATTTCCTGCGAAATTCCCCACTTTTCCAGCCCCCCCCCAGTCCACTGTCCACTCCCCAACCAGGACATGTATCGATTCGATGAGACCGGAACATCCCCTGGCAAGATGTACCTTCCAGCCCGGGGAGTTGGGCCGAACGGATTTTCAGAGAGTCCACTTTCGAATGGGTACGGGTTGTTGTTCACCCGTGGAAGCACCGCTAGAATCATGAGATTCTGTTCCAACGAGCGGCACCTTGGCCCTCGGGTCTGGGAAGCCGGTCGTCTGACAGCAGTCTGTCGATCAGGTGAGAGGTCTGTTTTTCCTTCCCAAGACTCAGGAACCAGGTGACATGACGTCAACCCAGCGCGGTGCAGAGAAATCCAGCGCGGCCATGCAGTCGAGCGTCCTGGTGCTGAACCGCCTCTATGTGGCGATCCAGGTGATGTCTGTACGGCGGGCCTTTTGCCTGCTTTGCAAAGATCTGGCAGAGGTCGTTTCCGTCGAGAATGGAGGCTATGCGACCTACAACTTCCAGAGCTGGAGGGAAGCGAGTGAATTCAAAGCGCAGGTCGAAGGGAAACGCGAGCATGATGACTGGATTCGGGCGGTCAATTTCGAAATCCAGGTCCCGCGAGTCATCCGCCTGTTGAGCTACGACTTGTTTCCCCGCAACATCGTCAAGTTCAATCGGCGCAACATCTTCCTGCGGGATGAAAACCGCTGCCAGTACTGCGGACACAAGTATTCCACGCAGCAACTCAGCCTGGATCACGTGATTCCGCGCAGCCAGGGAGGGCAGACGAACTGGGAGAACATTGTCTGTGCCTGCCTGCGGTGCAATGTCCGCAAGGGAGGTCGCACCCCCTACCAGGCGGGGATGAAGCTCTACAAAAAGCCGGTGAAACCCAAACGCAGTCCGATGCTCTCGCACCAGTTGACAATTGTCAAGTACGAGTCCTGGAAGCAATTTCTGGACGAGGCGTACTGGAATGTGGAACTGGAACACGGATAAACGGGCTGGAAAGTTCGCTCCCGGTCACAGCAAAAAACGAGTGAGACCGACCGTTCTCAACTTTCACTCCGACCCGGTTTCCTGGCTCGGTTGCCGAACCCGGTGTCGGTTGGGGAGCATTTGTCAACAACATGGAGGCCCCGACTTTTATTTCGAGGCCGCATGCATTACACTCCCCCCCTTGCCCATGTGGGCCTAACTGTTCGTCGGTTCTGTCAGAGTTCCCATGCCCAACAATCGTAACGCCGAGAAGGCGATGCGGCAGGCCAACAAGCGCCGGCTGCGCAACCGCGCTGCGAAGTCCACCCTGCGTTCTGCGATCAAGTCGCTCAAGACGACCGTCGCAAAGGCCGAGGCCCCCAAGGTCGCCGAGACCCTCAACGCCACAGCCAGCAAGATTGACAAGTTGGCCGCGAAGAAGTTCATCCACCGCAACAAGGCGGCCCGGTTGAAGTCTCGTCTCGCAAAGGCCGCCAGTTCGAAGGCAACGGCCAAGTAGTCCGTCGTTCCCCTCCCCTGCTGTCGAGTCGATTGTGCTTCGAGTCGCAGGGGCACGAGTTGTGCGAATCGAATCTCAACCTTCGATTTTGCCAACCAACGACCTGAGCTGCATCAAACAGAGCTGACGGATCAGCGCCGAGGCCAATGGCTGGCCGAATCGCACTCATCAGACTCCGTATCAAATACGCGCGCCCCTCGCTCTCCTGAGCGAGCGGGCGTGTCTTGTTGACGGCCTGTTTCACTTCAATGCGTTAGTTGGCTTCGTTCTTCCCCAGTGCGTCCTCCGCACTGAGTGGCGAACGGTCGGTGCCTCCCCCGGCGAATTCAAAGACGGCAATTTCAGGGCGGCGGTTGTAACGGATTCGCCAGCCGTATCCGACCCCCTTGTTCACATACAGCCGCTGCGGTCCAAATTCGTAGAGACCCGCCGCGTAATTCTTCATTTTCCGACTCAACGTCACCGAACCATACTTCTCGCTGTGCACTTGGCCGCCGTGGGTATGCCCCGACAGCATCAGGTCACACCGCTTTCCCTCCACAAGGTGAATCGTCAGCGGGTGATGTGCCAGCATGATGTGTGGAACTGATGGATCCAGCCTGGCCAAAGCCTCTTCGGGTCGACACTGCTGACTCCATAGGTCGTCCACACCCGAAATCTGGAAGCGCCCCCCTCCAGACTCCAGCACCACCATCTCGTTGTGCAGCACCCGGATCCCGACCCCTCCCAGTGCCGAAGCCACCCGTTCATTCAATCCCCGATGCATCCGCGGCCCCCATGACGCCCGGATCGCATGATCGTGGTTCCCCAGAACCGCAAACACCCCCAACCGGGCTTTCAGCCCCCCCAAGATCTCGGCAATGTCTGGGATATGTCGTCCTCCGGCATGGATATAGTCTCCAGTCAATGCAATTACATCGGGATGCTCGGCATTGGCGGTGTTCACGCACTGCTGCATGTAGGCCCGCGGAGTTTTTCCATGAAAGTGAATATCTGTGAGTTGTACGACCTTCAGCCGAAGCGCTTCAGGAGTCGCCGGCAATTGGAATCTCAGTCGATTGACTTCCAGCCAGGTGGGCTCGACCAGGACGGCGTAACTGAGCGCGGCCAGACGTTCACCCACCCAATGTGAAAGACTCCGCCGGTTCCCTGGCGTCGCGTCACCCGTCCCAAAAAACCGCCTCACTGGTTTCCTGCGCATTTCGACACTTGCTCCCAACTCCATTCTACGACTCAGCCGCGGGGGACTGAAGCCCCCGATTCCCTCAGCAGCCTCTCGTAGAGCACCTCATACGCTGCCGTCATACCATCCCAGGTGAAATGCCGCCGCACCCGCTCCGCTCCCGCCGCTCCACGCTTCCCCCCCAGGAGGTACTCGGTCAGCATCTCGCGGATCGCCAAAGCCAAGGCATCGGGATCCCCCGGCTTGACGACCCAGCCAGTTTCTCCATTCACCACCACCTCGCGTACCCCTTCGACATCGGTCGCCACCACGGGAAGCCCGGCGGCCATTGCTTCCAGCACGACGTTGGGCATCCCCTCCCATCGCGAAGGCAATACAAAACCGGCACCCCGCTTCAAGATCCCCGCCACATCCTGTTGCCATCCGACAAAGTGGACTTGTGGATCCAACCCCAATTCGGACCGCTTCGACTCGAGGTTTTTGCGTTCGGGGCCCTCCCCCACCACAACCCAGTGGGGATCCCCCGGAAACGGCCTCCCCCGTGCGATCGCCTCCAGCAGTAGATCGAACCCCTTCTGTCGATCCAATCGGCCAACGGCAATCAGCACCGGTTTTCCAGTTGGGACTCCCAGCGATCGCAGATCAAGCGGGGCTGCAATGGCAAATCGCTGGGCATCGACTCCATTGGGAATCACCAACAGCTTGCCGGGATCGAGCCCAGCCACCGACTGTGAGAACTCGCGGACCGCCTCACTGACACAGACATGGACGTCCACCAGCGCCCCGGTCCAGCGGTCAAGACGCAGAGGCCAGCGGGATCGCCGCTCGGCGACGCGGATTCCGCTGGCAATGACAGGGATTCCGTTCCACCAACCCGCGATTCTCCCCGCAAGATTTGCATGAAACAACCACGTCTGCAGCACGTGTGGCGGATACTGTCGAAGTGCCGCCTTCAGCCGAAACAACACCCCCAGGTCACCCCGGGAACGGGCCCCCAGCAGGACGGTCTTGATCCCGGCCGCATCCAGCCGGTCGACGAGCGCCCCCCGCCCCGACAGGCAGTACACTCGGGGGTCGAAACGTGTGGGGTCGAGGCGGGTCACCAACTCGACCAGTGCCCGTTCCGCCCCGCCTGGATCGAGCTCCGTGACGCAGAACGCAATTCGTAGCCGGGCGTCAGCAGGCATGTCACAAACCGGGAACTGTCACCACGAAAACCCGGACCAACCTACCCATCTGCATGGACCGCCAGTCCCGCCTGTCTCATGGTCGATGAACTTGCCGAGTACGATTACACACTACCCGAGGATCTCATCGCCCGCCAACCGACGACCCGTCGGGATGACGCCCGGCTGATGGTGGTCGATCGTCAATCCCGCTCGATTCGGCATCACCACATTCGCGAGCTCCCCGAGTTGCTCGCCCCCGGAGATCGGCTGGTCTTCAATAACTCGCGTGTGCTCCCGGCACGCCTCTTTGGCCAGCGGACTGCCACAGGGGGACGCTGGGAAGGACTTTACCTCGAGACCGACTCACGGGGAGCCTGGCGAATGCTGGCCTCGACCCGCGGACGTGTCCGGCCTGGCGAGACGATTTCGGTCTACTCGGCCCAACAGCCCGATTCTCCGGAACGGCTCGAATTGAAACTGATTGACCGCGATTCCGAGGGAACCTGGATCGTTGAAGCCCCTCCCGGATCGGACCCCATTGTCGCACTGCAGGCATTCGGAACGCTTCCCCTGCCCCCCTATATCGAGCGACCACTGGCCACACCGGATGACCAGGAGCGCTACCAGACAGTCTACGCCCGCCACTTCGGTTCCGTGGCAGCACCGACCGCCGGGCTGCATTTCACCCCCGAACTGCTCCACCGCTGCCGAGAACGCGGCATCGAACATTCATTTGTCACCCTGCATGTTGGCGTCGGAACCTTCAGGCCCATTTCAGTGACCCGGCTCTCGGAACACCGCATGCACTCGGAATGGTGTGAAGTCTCAGCCGAGACCGCTCAGGAATGCCGGCAAACACGCGCCGTCGGCGGCCGCGTTGTTTCGGTTGGAACCACCAGTACCCGCACACTCGAATCCGCCGCCCGGCACGGCGACCAACTTGTTTTCCGGGGGCCAACCAATCTCTTCATTTCCCCTCCCTGGACGTTCCAGGCCATTGATGTCCAACTCACCAACTTCCACCTGCCCCGCTCTTCGCTTCTGGTGATGATCTCGGCACTCGCTGGCCGGGACCTGATTCTTCACGCCTATGCAGAAGCGATTCGTGAACACTATCGGTTTTACAGCTATGGCGACGCGATGCTGATTCTTTGAAGTCCGCCCGGAAGCACTCGAGTCCCTTCGCAGCGATGGAAGGTCCTGCAGGGCTGACCCGGTCATTCCGGGATCAACGCCAGGCAGCAGTTCGAAGTCAGCGATACCCGAGTCCCACCAGCACGGCACCGGCATAGTAGTGTCGAAAGATCTGCTCGGCAGTCGCTCCTCGTTGCGCCATGCCGCGCGCCCCCCATTGGCACAACCCCACACCGTGCCCATGGCCACGCCCGGAAAACAGCAGGGACTGTCCTTTGTCCTGCACATCGAAATTCGGGCTGTACAATCCTTTCGAACCCAGGGCCTGTCGCAGTGCGGCCCCTGTCACCTGGAACGACTGTCGATCATCCCGAACCACGTATTGTGAACTCGCCCCCCGGCTCCCTTTGCGAACCGCCTGCAGGCTCTTGACCGTTCCCAGTTTCTTCCCCTCCCGCCCCAGCAGTGGACGGAGGGCTGACTCAGCCTCACGCTTCGTCACTTCCGCTTCCCATCGGTAGAGCCGGGCATCGCGACAGCCGTCACAGGTCACGGGAGACAGGACCGGCGCTGCATCCTTGAAAACCCCACTCCCCTCGACGGTCTTGCCACCACAGACCGCACAGTAATAGGTGCAGAACAAGCCCCCGTCATGTTGCCCCACCACACCTCGGGTGGACTCGGCAATCTCCCGGCTGGAATCGCTTTCTCCAGCCAGCAGCCGATTTTTTTCACCACGATACTGGTAGCCCTGGTACTTCTGGCTGCGGGTGCTCGCGAACAGATCGTAAACAGCTCCCCTTGGGGCCTGCTCGACCTGGTAGAGCGCATAGGTGCGGGCCACGATCGCCTGGGCCCGCCGCGCTTCCCTGGGAAAGGCAGCTGGCATCTCGCTGTCAACCACCCCCGCGATGTACTGCTCAAGAGGAAGCACATTCACTGGCAAGACACGCTTGTCCCGCCGATATAGCCGAACTCGACCGCGGTATTCATTCCCCCCCACCCAGATTGCTGGCGAGCGGTCCACCTCAATCTCCACCCCTTCGGCATCGAGACGGGTCCCCCCTACTCGCAGGCCCTTTTCGTCGACAACCACCCGGCAGGAGGCGAGACGGGCTCCGCGCATCAGGACCGACTTCCCTCCCACGGCTCGAATGCGATAGGGGGCATCAATCTCGAGTGTCAGCGCGTCCACCGGTTGTTCGCGGAGGGCAACCCGTATTTCGGGTTCTCGCGGATACCGGTTCCACCTGGAGAATTCGGGGGCCTTGAGCCGCGCCTCCGGAGTTCCCCCACCTTCGGAACGAAACGCCTCGAATTCGGGTCGAACCCCCTTCCCCATCCCTCCACGAGTCCAACAAAACAACCCGGCGGTCAGTCCGACCGAGAGCAGCAACGCGGCCACGGGAATCACCGCTGATCGCTTCACCGCAGTCTTCTTCCTGAAAAGCGGTTGAGGGGGGTACTCGCTCAGGCAGTCGTCTCGACACCAGGCACGATCTGAACTCGGTGCACAGATGGGCAATCGGCAGCAACTTGTCGAATTCCCTGTGGCATGCGGACTGTGACGCCGGCTGCCCACGACGATCGGCTCAACAGTGCCTGACACCAGACACAAAACCGCCCTCCCCCGAAAGCTCGAAGGAGGGCGTGGCTGTCACAAACATCGCGGGGAATGTCAACTCAGTCGTTGCGGAGACGCAATCCCAGATCGTTGAGCTTGCTGCGGACTTCGTTCAGCGAGGTCACACCGAAGTTCTTGCTTTCGAGCAGCTCGTCGGGCGTTCGGGAAATCAATTCTCCCAGGGAGGCAATTCCCAACCGGGTCATGCACTTGCGCGCCCGCACCGAAAGATTGAGTTCGGCCACGGGACGATTGAGCAGCGCCTGCTGCTGGGGAGAGAGGGTCTCCTGGATCCCGAAATCGCGGGTCTTTTCCTTGGCGGCCGCCATCATTCCCAGCTTGAGTCCCTTCGACTCGAGCATCTCCTTGATTTCACGCAGCGACGTTTCGCCGAAGTTCTTTCCGGACAGCAGGTCCTGTTCGGTCAGGCGGATCAGGTCTTCCAGGGTCCGTACGCCCATCTTCTGCAGACAGTTCCGGGCCCGGACCGACATCTCAAAATCGCTGACGGCGGTCGCCAGCAACTGCTTCTGGCGCTGCTGGGCTCGCAGTTGATCTTCGTCAAACGGAAGGTTGCTCGTCGACTCGATATCTTTCAGGTACAGGCGGGAACGCTCATGAGTCGGATCGACTTCCGTGGCCCGACGAAAGCAATAGGCCGCCGCCTGGTAATTCTCGGCATCTTCATAGAGCAAACCAAGGTTCAACAGGGCCGAGAGATGCAGGGGCGGCTTCGCGAGAGCACGTTCGTAGAAACGAATCGCATCATCGTCATTTCCGCGCTGGGCATTCAGCTGGCCCAGCCAGAAGAGAGATCGCTGGTGACCGGCATCCATGTCAACAGCCCGCGAGAAGTACTCCCAGGCCCCATAGGTGTCTCCCTTGTCAGCCAGAACACAACCCATCTGGTAGCAGTACTCGGCCTTGGTTGCCCCCCCCTGGGAGGCAGCGGACTTGAGCAGTTCTTCAGCTTTGGCCAGGTTGCCGCCGGCACGGACAGCGCCCGCCTGGTGCAACAGCGCCGTCACCTTGTCGAAACCATGCTTCCCTGCCGACTCAAACACGGGAATGGCTTCGGCATATCGCCCCATGCCAACAAGTGCCTGGCCACGGTAGAAATCGGCCAGACCGTTGTTGCTGACACGACCGAGCACCTGCTCGGCCACCTTTCCCTGCCCCAACAGGTAAAAGGCAATACCGACCCGAACCGCCTTCTCGGCCGACTTGTCCCCCTGCTCAACATCGTTCGCCAGGGTGTACGCTTCCTGCCGCACCTCGGTACTTTGACCATTCGCGACCGCCCCTTCCAGTTGCCGGACATCGTCCATCGTCAGGGGGGCGGTTCCCTGCATCAACGAACGGACATCAACAGGCTCTTTCAGGGTGGCAATCACTGGACAGTCTCCTCCAAAAAACGAATGGCCTTCGGGTATTGAGAAGGCACAGACTCACCACAGCACCAGCCGCCGCCCCGCGTCAGCCAGCGCTCCTCTGGGGATTTCTCCTCTGAAATCCCGAATTGAGCAATGATAACTCCCATTTCCAGTCCTGCAAGGCGAACACCAGTGAACACCCGTCGCCACCTGCAGATCCACCATTGGATGGAGTTCTGCACTGCCATTCTTGATTCCCAAAGCTGGCGTTCCGCATGTTCTGGGTTTCGCAGCCTTTGGTCCGTCAATCGGATTCACCTGCCAACACAGAGTCGCGGTCACCACCTCCGCAGCCGTCAAACCCGATGCAATCGACTTTTCTTGAACTTCGCTTGCAAACTTCGGGTCAACCTGCCATAACACTCGCGTCGCACATCCGTGATCGAAAGAGTTGACAATCGTCAACCATACGACATAACGTGCGATCCCTGATGTTGCGGCCGTTTCTGGCCGATAACATCGGTCATAACACTGCGGCTGGAAGTCCCCACTCCAGAGGCAGCAGGGAAGCTGTAGTCGAGTTGCTCACCACAGCATTAGTCGGTAACCGCAGGGTTATCGTCGCCAGACAACTCGGGACGTGGCGCAGCCTGGCTAGCGCGCTTGCTTGGGGTGCAAGAGGTCGTGGGTTCAAATCCCGCCGTCCCGACTTATTTTCAGTCAAGCCGTTCGGCCGAAAGGTCGAACGGCTTTTTTCTTGGTGGTGACCAAACTGATGTCACTCACCTTCCGGTTCAAGCAGACTGCCTCCGGGATCGGGTGTCTATAACTCTGGCATTAATCCGAGTCACGTTTCGTTGGACCCTCGACTCCAGTCGAAGAACGCCAGCGCCGCACTGGCGACAAAGGCAGCCCGTGCCGACGAGTTCCTCGGCTCCACGGGCTGCCTCGCCATCGAAGTCCGCCGATTCGCCTGCTCTTCGACCGTGGCGGTCGAATAGACATTCAGTCGTCGGTCCTGAATCTCCGCCAATTCCGATTCCTGTTGGATGAGCATGGCCAGCTGCGGCTGTGTTGCGGTCGTCACTGTCAGTCGCCGCTGTCAGTCGCCACGTTGACGAAGGCCTCGCTGAGCGACTTGCGGAAGCAGGTGGCAAGTTCGGGCCTCGGTTATGGGACTTTTCGCACACCCCGCGAATCCACTCTTTGCCTCTGGCGGGGGAATATCCCGACCTGCCCAGCGCGGAGATTCTCGAATCGTCGGGCGTACAATTCGACCACCCCTCGCTCGAGCGAACGAAACAAGGCACTTCCTGGACTCGGGAGAGCCGTCGATGAGAGGCATCGCCAGCGCATCGGCAAACTTTTTGTTGGGATTCGAGCTCAGGTTTGGTCGTCGGACGGCATCATTTCCCAAAGGCCATTTTGCTGCAGCCAGATGGGGTCCGCGTTGCGAGCGATGAACTCATCGACGGTCAGGCCATCGATCGTCTGGGGACGAGGCACCCGCTTTTGCTTGCCGTTGATGAAAATCGTCATGAACTGATGCCTTCGCTCACGCCGCGCCTTCCGTTCCGCGGCTGTGAGTTTGCGTTTTGGTTTTGGCATGGGCTCACTTCCGTTTTCTGGGCTGTGATTTCGCGGTCTTCGATTTCGCGGCCTTTTGGGCCGGCGGATTCGTGTCGGCGTTCAGGCTGCTGTGCCATGCCAGCAGACTCCTGATCTTTTTCAGGTGATCGAGATCGACGCGGTGGGCCTTCAAGGCCCTCTCGTACGAGGCGTTGGTTTTGGTACAGACCAGCGTATATGGTCGGCCACGGCGCTCGGTCACATGAGTCGTGTCGAGTCCCTTGCGGTCAATGACATGGTGCAGGTGTTGCCGCCGATGCTGGGCCAGGGGAAGACGGATCGTCTCCATGTGCGGGTCTTTGAGGAAGCGGCCGAGTTCCCGGCAGTCGGCGCACTCACAGCCGGTCGCTGACTCGCGCCGCCAGTCGGCCGGTTCCTGCGGCGGATGCGACGCACGGGAGTCCAACTTTGCGTGGACGGCGGAAAGCCAGCGGTGTAGCGGAGAGCAGGACCGTTGGACCTTCCGCCTCAGCCAAGTCTCCAGGTGCAGCAATGCCGGAACCTGGACCGTCGTCAAGTCGAACTCATGCGGGCGGTCAAGGATGTGCGTCACCAGCCGCTCGAACAACTCCGGCTGTTCCAGAGCCAGGAATGTTTGCGTCAACGGTGGCAACAGTTCGCTGCGATTGACTTTCCTGGCCCGCCAATCGCTTTTCGCCTGATCTGGATTCCAGTGTTCCACAGCCGAGATCAACTGCTGCGCCAGTTGAGAGCACAGCTTTTTACGGTCGGCGTGAGTGTCCCTGCGCAGCGACCATTCAGCCAGCAACTGCGCCTGGCGTTCCAGTGTTTCATTGGAAGTGTTCTCAAACAATTCCCGCAGCTCAACCTGGAATGTCGTCCAGCCGTGTTCTTGGCAAAGATCGCCAAGTGTCTCTCCCGGATCGACCGAGACGTCCTTCGCGAGTACTCCGCGAAGCCAGGCGGTCATCAGCGAGACGTCCCCCAACTCTGCCAACAGCGAAAGGAGGTGTCGGCCGAAACATTTGGGGGAGGTCTGGTGCTCCTGACGGCCGTGATCCTCATCGAACTCGCCTGGGTCATCGCCGTCGTCGTCGAGATGGTTGTCGCTCAAGAATTCTTCGTTGTTCTCGGCGTCGTAGTCGACATGGTCACCGTATCCAAAAATCCTCTCCGGCCAATGGACGATGATCTGCCGGGCGAATTTGAGGCACGGCGGCCGGAGCGACTCCTGTTCAGTTTTCCCCGCCTTTTTCCACCGCCGGACCATCTGCTCGAGACCGCCGACAGCGGCTTCGACACCGGATTCACAGAGCACATCGAACCGGGATTCTGACGGCCAAAGTACGATCGCGGCGCGATGATACCAGCGTTCCAGGGTCATGCCGGCATTGCCGGTGTAGCCTTCAAAGTCCTCCTTGTCCGGCACCCATTCACTCAACGGAGTCTCCGACACGATCTCGTCGTCATTGAAGGGAATCTGACCGAACGGCAGGCGGTTGCCATCGGCATCGCTGAAATGTTCGGCCTTCAGGCTCTCGTCGAACACCTCGCCCATCTCGTGTTCGCCGGCGTCGGTATCATCGTCAGCATCGTCTTGCCAGTATCGACCGCGTCGACGTGAGCGGCCATATCCATAGCCGTAGCCGTAGCCGTAGTCGCCGGATGGCTCTGCAGAACCACTCACCCACTTCGTCACCAAAGCCAGGGAAACATCCCAGCCGATCTGGTGGGCCGCCGTAAAGAGCACATGGGCTTTCGCCCGATCGATTCCCTTGAGAGCGTCATACGTCAAACCCGCCTGGGTGTATTCATGATCGAGCACGACTGCCAGCTTGTTCGCGGGATGGTCGGTTTCTGAGTCGCCGGGCATCCTGCTTCCGCCGTTCCCGATTTTCCCCTGCCCAAGGATGCGCGTGACCGCCGCGATGTGCTCGCGGCTGGTGGGGGCTGCGATGGCTTGCTTCGATTTCGCCAGCGTCAGGTTGTAGACCAGAGCCAGACGGAACCCGCTGGTGACTGGTCGGACCTCGTGTTCGCAATCGGCATAGAATGCAGCAAATTGCGTCTGAAAACGGCTGTCGGGACCGAAGTCGACCGTCACCTCCCGACCATCATGGCGAACGATGAGTTCCCCCCCCTCGTGAGCCGACGGCAACGTGATCACCAGCGTGGCGACCATGCGGTCGACCTTTTCTCCATCGCGATGGGACAGAAAGAAGCTTCCCGCCTCGTAAAGCAGCAGCTTGTAAAGATGGGCGTCGAGTTGCTGTTTGGCCAGACCCAATTCGGTTTTTACGGCGAGCATGGCATGCTCAACGACCTGCTGCCATTCCGGATTCGCGAGCGTGATGTGATCGGCGTCGATTTCCCAGACGCGGCGGACAGTCGTGTCAACCAGCGTTTGGGTCCCCTTGCCGTACGGCGCCTGGTGGGCGCATTTCTTGAGCGCAGCGGCCTGGCGCTTCTCGAGCGGTAAAGAGACCGACCCCGCTCCAGTCACTTCCAGGCCGGGAATTGTGGACGGCAAGCGACCGCTTGCGCAGAACGTCCCTGGCCGATCAATTCTCTTCAGTGTTGCGAGTAGCTGTTTCCGAACCTCGACGGACATCTTCGACCTATCCTTGCCTGTGCTTCCGATCGACTGCCCCAATCCCCGCAGACAGTCAGACGCGGGACTGTCAACCGAGGTCCCCTTGCCATCGCGCGACGAAAACCCGCGGGCGATTGTCGAAGAGAACCCCAAAAGCCGACGACCAAGATCTGTAGGGGCTCGCCGTTAGGAGAATCAATGCCAGGGAAACGGTCAACCCGGCGGCAAACTGAGTTGGCCGATCCCCCCGGTTGTTCTGGCTTCCCTGCACCGCACGCCGGCCAGAAGAGGTTCTTACGGGATCGTGTCACCCCAACTTGATCAGAAACGAGAGCAATCCCTTCGACGTCCGACTCGACGAGCTTGTTCGTTTTCAGGAACGTCGCGGCCCTTCAAAAGCTTTCAAAATGACCGCCGGACCTGAAAGATTGATGCGACTGCATGGCAGTCGCCCCCCAATTCCACGAGGGAACACATGATTCGCTTGTCACCCCCGTCTTGTTTGTGTGGCATCGTCCAGCTTCGCTCGAGTTGCAAGGTGCGGGCGAAACAGGCCCCTTCGAGCCGGCGAACCTCGCGGTCGACAGACGTTCGTTCCAATCTCCTGAATCGCCACCACCACAATCGATCCAAGACTTGCCAGCCAGGAGGTCGACGCCATCAAGCGGTGTGTCCAGGACAACGCCGACGTCACGATAGGATCGCCTGCTTCCACCAGCCAACTGCCGTCGGACCGTTCGCCGACACCCAACGCGCCGCTCGGTGTCCGAGGAGCGAAGGTCAGCGTCTCCTTGAGAGAACGGTCATCGTGGGACCATTTGCGCGAGGACGGACGCAGCCGCCCGACTTATGCCCGGTCTTCACGCACTGGTTGGGAAAACTACGCAACGACGTTCCCTGCCTTACGGAGCCTGGCATTCAGGGCAGCGGGCATTGTCCGGCAGCTTGTCGTCGTTGAGCTGTGCCGACAGCCACGCCGTAAACGGAATGCCGCCCGACTGCTCCGTAAGAACAGCGGTGAGCGGAGGATGGTGTGCGTCTTCCCCGCCGCCACGCAGGAACGGAAGTTGGGCGAGGCTTGGCGGGCAGCAAGTTCACTCTACATCTTGGTGATTGAGGTATTGCGATCCGGGGTATTGGTCATCTGCTCGAGGAACGCAGTCTGCGTGGCGTCATGCAGGCCGGTGAACTGCGCGAAGCGATCTTGGGGAGAATCCCCCGCGAGCTTGGCCACGAAGGATCGGCGACGCAAAACAGACACCGCAGCTTCGCCGAGTGCCATTCCCCCCCCTTCCCTGCCTGATTCTGGCCAAACAGACGCCGGATCCAAAACTCCAAGCCGATCAACCGTCGTAAGATTTGTCGTTCAACAGCGGCAAATCCTTGGATTCAGCAGCCCACTCGCCAAGCGAATCATTCGACGATTTCTGAGGTTTTCCAGAGCAGGACTTTCCTGGCAGTCAACATTTGTCTCTGACTTTCCAATTTTTCAGGCTAACGCGCAAACCACCGTGGCATTGAATCCACGGATGGATCATTCCTCGTGTCCAGAGCCATGCTCGCTCCGGGCGATCACAATCGGCGCAGCCCACATGTATCACGAAGAGCAGACAAAGGGTTCGCTCGAAGTCGGCAAACTGGCGGACCTGGTCATCCTCGACCAGAATCCCCTCACCGTCGACCCGATGAGCATCAAAGACATCCGCGTGCTGGAGACGATCAAGGAAGGAACGACGATTTACCGTCGAAAGTAAGCTCTCCCGGCAGGCTCGAAGTCCTGAATGTTCAACACGTACAGAGCCACAGAAGGCGGGGGGAGGAGGTGTTGTGCCCCCTCTCAGTCCTTCTCACCCTCAACAACAAAGCGAGACGTTGGCCCTGGCGGCGACAATCTTCGACGGTTCTGCCCCTCCCTACGGCTTCACCACCCCTTCCGCCCGGCGGCGCAGGGTGGCATCGGCCTGACCCAGCAGTTTTTTGCGTTGTGATTCATTCAGCCAGGAGATGGGTGCATGGCCGGTCTCGAGAGCGTCGAGCAGGGCCGCGACCCGACTGGGATCGCGGAGCAGCCCATCCAGGGCGAGAGTGCGGTTGCCCGGAGTCAATCCCGCCAGCCCCTTCAGCAGTGCGGCGGTCGCCTCGGGCGCGTTGACATCTATCGTTCCGCTGACAGCCCCCATCTGCAACTCTTCGTTCATTCCGCGGGCCAAATACTTCTGCAGTTGGGAACCCGACTGCCGCCAACCCCGCAGGGGAATCATCCTCAACGCGTCGTACCGGGTGCCGGTCGGGACCTTTTCATTCTCGACCATCACCCCGGCCTGATCGAGCGTTCGCATCCATCGGGTCTCGAGTGCGGGAGTGGAGGCCATCAGTTTCGCGAGGCGATCACCCGGCCATTGATGGAGCTGGCTGATGCCATTGATCAGTCCGCCGCCAATCACCACCGCCTGCCAGTCGTGCAGGGGCTGCCCCTCAAGCGGAAGTGAGTGGTCCAGAATCGCCGTCAGCAACGGGGCCTCATTCTGCTTCCCCGCAGCAATCGCCACCCGCCAGATCCACGGGATGCGGCGATACTCTTCGGGCGTGCCTGGCTTCAGGTCGGCTGTGAGTGCCGCCAGCAACGCGGGTGCCTCGTGCAGGAACTTTCGGATCAGTGCCTCACGCTCCGCCTCCGGGACCGTGTCATCCAGGATCCGGCCAGCGGCTCCCTGCGGCGTATCTGGCTCCTCGGCGGGACGGGCGGGAGCCTTCACGATCAAGACAGGATCGTCATCCAACGGTGTCAGGTAGACTCCCTGCAGATCCAACAGGGCCCCCTGCAATTGGGGCCCCTGTGGACGGAGCCGGAGTTGTTGCCGACCAGGCTGCAGCGTGAGACGCCCCACCCGCAGTGTCTGGTATCGATTCCAACCTCCTGTGGCGGTCACCTTCCCTTCCAGGGAACTGCTGGCAGTCTCAATCACAAACCGGTTCCCCTGGCTGTCGGGATGACAGGCGAAGTGCAGCCAGACATCAACTTCAGTGGCTTCGGGCCATTCGAAGTCCCACGCCACCTGATCCCCCACACCGTGCCACAGACCGATGTTGTAAAACGGGGCCCCTTCAAAGGTGATGTCTCCCCCGTGGATCGCGGCATGATCGGCCGTGAGAGCAATCTGACCCTGGGCCTGGGTGATCAACTCGGGGCGATTCCCGGCCACCTGCTTCGGGGGACTCCTGCGGCTTCCCAGATAGGCCAGCAGGTCACTCACTTGTTCAATCGAGAGGTCTTTCTCCAACCCTTCGGGCATGAGCGACTTGCCAGTGCTCTGCAGTTCCTCGATCGCCGAACGCAGCAGTGTCTGCTCACGACCCTCGGTTCCCCGCAGGGTGACACTGTTGGCCGATTCCTGGGCCAGGACACCAGCGAAAGTCTGGCCATCGATGGTGAGGACGGTGTAACCAAGGTAGCGAGAATCGGTATTGCGGTTGGGATCAAGAATTTCCTGCAGCAGATAGCGGGGAGATTTGGAGGCAACGATCGACAAATCAGGCCCAACAGCATGCCCCTTTCCTTCCAGCACGTGGCATTGGGCACAGTTGCTGGTAAAGACCTGCCGTCCACGGTCCACCTGGCCGGGTAACTCGAGGGCCGCTTCATATCGGGCAAGAACAGCCGCCCGATCGGGGTCGATTTTTGCCTGCAGCAGTCGGATCGCCTGTTCCTGGATCTCTGGCGAACGGCTGCGCATGAGCCGGTCGCGACGGGTCACATCGATTTCCGAGGCGGCGACTGTTTCCGCAGCCACGGCATCGAGCAGGGACTTTTGCCACGCCGGGCGCGCGAGAAGCGTGTCGAGGACCCTTCCCCGCAAGCTCGGACCGTAGCCGCGCCAACCCGCCAACAGACCCGCAGCCGTCTCAGGAATGTCGAGACGCTGCAACGCGGCGAGAGCACTGGCCTGCATCTCGCCGGGTGTCTGCGGAGTGAGCAGGGCGAGCAGCGTATCGCGGTCTGCCTGCTGTCGGGAGGGATGCCAGCCGAGCAAGTTCAACGACCGCTGACGGTCGGTAATCTCAAGCGCGGCATTGACCACACGAGCCCGGGCGGCATCCAGGCGGGTCAACACGTGTTGCCGCAAGGGGACCGGTTCGAGCTGATCCAGTTGCGGACCCGACTTTGCCAGGGACTCGAGAACGCTCAGCAGGGCGGCCTCCTGCCAGGGAGCCATTTCTTTCTCCCCGTCGGCCACCAGCTGAGAGAGAAACGCTGTAATCACCCCGGGAGCGTCTGCCAACGCCAACACCGTCTTGATGACCGGCTGCACCACCCCGGGAGGCAACTCGCCAGCCTGTCGCGATTGCATGAACTCCCGAAGGACCAACAGGGCATTCTCGTCGGTCAAACTCGACACCACCGCCCCCAGGAGAAACGGATCGTCCTGGGATTGAAGAGCCAGTTCGGCCAGTGGCTCGGCCACGACCTCACGTGGGAGTAATCCGAGTGTGAGAGCGCATTGCAGTCGCACCTGGGGATCGACATCTTTCCAGAGCGCCACCACCGACTCGGCCAGGACGGGATAGTCGGCCACCAGAGGTCCAGCGATGCGCAGCGCCTGCCGCCGCACCTCCGGTGCTGGATCACTCAGTGACTTCGACAGCAAATCCACGGGATGTATTTTCAACAGATCGAGTGTGACCAGCGCCTGCAGTCGGGTCCACCCTCGCGAAGCGGTCTCGGCCAGGGACAAGAGCGTGGGAATCGTGGTATGGTCGTTGTTCCAGAGGATCAGCTGCATCGCCATGTCACGCTGCCAGCCGTTGGGGCTGTCGAGGGCCTCGGCCAGCTCTGCTCCAGTTTTCTGATCGAGGCGCGGCAAAGCCGGTACCTGGACATCGTGTGGACGCACCCGGTACACGCGTCCCCTGTCGTGTCCAGCCCGCACGTCGAGTTGGGCGACTTCCTCGGGAGGAATCCAGCGTGGATGCTCGATGATGTAGCGGTACATGTCGACAATCCACAAGGCCCCGTCGGGACCGGTGCGGGCCTGGACCGGCCGGAACCAGGTGTCCTCGGAGGTGAGGAATTCCGAAGACTCTTCTCCGGGGGCCCGCTGCCCGGCAAAGCTGGAGCCGCGGGGAACCAATTGCATCCGGTGGACCAGCAGGTTGACCGGTTCGCAGGTAAAGACATTCCCCCGATAGTCGGCCCCCAGCAGTTCATCGCGATAGACCCCCAGTCCACAGGCGGCAGTTGCCCGACCTGGTGGTCCCGAAAGCTTGAAAAGCTGGACATCACGCGATGGAAAGAGCCGGAACGGCTCGCCGGGCTGCTCAGCGAAGAATCCCGCCGGCGGTGAGGGAACATGCGGATTTCTCCGGACGGCATCGGCCGGCAGGGGATAGTGCCGGCACAATGTGCTGTTGTCACATCCGAACCAGTTCCCGGCATCATCGCGGGGACGGCCCTGTTGTGTACGCCCCGTGGCCGGCTCAATCTCCCCGGTATCGGGCCGGATCCGAAAATCCTGATCTCCCAGTTCGAAGGTCTCCCCCTTGAAATTCACGATCCGTCCGCCGAACAGTCCACACGAACCATAGACCCAGCCATCCAGGCCATATTCGAGGCTGTTCACGCGGGCCTGGTAGTTGTGGGTCCCAAAACCCGAGAAGAGCTTGCGGATGTCGTCGGCCCGGCCGTCGCCGTCGGTGTCGGCAGCAAACAGGATGTCTGGAGCGGCACAGACCAGCACTCCGTTGCGCCAGACCGTAATTCCGGTCGGAAAAGGAATGTCTTCGAGAAAGACAGTCGATTGGTCGAATCGGCCGTCGCCCCTGGACGAGTTGAGCCTCCGGACCCGCCCGCCGGGCTGGTAATTGCCATCCAGTCCAAGGGGGTAGTCGTACATCTCGGCCACCCACAGTGACCCATCGGGTCCGAAGTCGATCGCGACCGGAGAGGTGACGAGCGGCTCGCTGGCGATGAGATCCACGACATGGCCCGGGCGGGGATGCAGGGCCGCCCTCGACTGCTCGGGAGTCATTGGCCGGCTACCGCGGGTTCGGGCGGCCTCCTGCGGAAGTGCGAACGCCGGCACCAGACCGCGGTGAACGGCATCGATGATTGGCTGCTCCAGTCCTTGCGCGAACCGGACGGGACGATCGAAATAAATCATCGCGTCCCCCCCTTCGTAACCCCCTTCTTTCCAGATCCGCTCGCTGGGGATGTATCCCGGGACTCCATTCGAGTAGCCGTTGGTCCAGAGCCGGCTGGCATCAAGTTCCCTTTTCAACCGGAGCGCATAATCGACAACCACCTCCCCGGAAAGAAAAACCATTGCCAACGAATCGCCGAACGAAATCGTCTGCACGGGATAGCTCAGTTCCGTCGGCAGTCCTTCGCCCCGATCGAGCTTGGCGAGTTGGTAACGGGCGTGGTATCCGACGGCATCCTGTCGTTGTCCCCGCTGTTCCCACTCGGACCGTGTGGGGAGAGTGTCGTAGGGCAATGCCAGCCGTTCGTGATGGACGCGAATCGGACCAGTCACGGGAGACAGTGGTCCATCAGCCAGTCGGCGGGCGGCCTCGGCGATTTCGAGCCCCTGGGCGGAAGCCACCTCACCTTTGTCACCGGTCACTCCCGAACTGGGGTTTGAATCGGCCCCACACCCGACCGAGACGAGTGCGACGGCATTCGGGAAGAGTCGTTCGAGATGTTCCTGCGCGTAGCCGGCCCAGTCACCGGACACGCGATTGTCCGACAAAGTCACGCAGTGGCAGGCGTAACTGGTGTAGACCGCCGTGATCGTCCCCTCAGAGGTTTTCACGATCAGAACGGGGAGATCATGATCGACCGGTCCCTGTGACGTGCGACGATTTCGGGCAAAGCCAGCCCGGGCCCGTCCCCACTCCAAGGTCGCGGGCTGTCGCTGCTGGAGAGCCAGTACTCCCGCCTGGGCCGCACGCTCGACGACAATTCTTGTGTACTGATCGATGTGGGCCTGGTGTTCGTCCGGGATGGGGGCGCCGAACAGGGTGGGGCAGACTCCCGTCAGCATGGGCGCAGTGTGTGAATGAGTCACAGTCACTGCGATGTGAGTCGCTGGAATGCTGTGCTGCTCGCGGATGCGGGCCACTATTTGCTGTACCAGTTCGTCCGAGATGGCCATGGCATCGAGGGTGACGATGACCACTGGATCTCCCTCGGCGGTTCCAATCGCCAACCCCTTCGCCCAGAGCTTCTGCCGCACACCAGCCGATTCCTCCTTGCGGAAGGCGAAGCCCGACAGCCGAATCGGGGTCTCGGGGGTGGCATCGACCCGCGCGACTCCGACAGACCACGGACTTCCCTCCACGGCCATTCCGATGGCGGGAGCCAACAACCCCCAGAGGCATCCCATCACCACCGCCGCGATCCTGGGCCATTCCCCGACGCGAATCGGACGAATGTTCGCAACGTTGGCAGAACGGACCGAAGCGAGACATCTTCCGTGAGACATTGGAACGCGACAGTCGGCAGGCAACTCGATGCACATGACAACACCTCGCACATTGTTACTGGGTGCGGAGACGGAGCGATGACTTTTCTGGGAAGCATGGTGGCGAACATTCAGGGAATTCGCCACCTCGTGTTCAATAGAGAATCTCAAACGACCCATCGCCCCGGGCACAGGGAGTGGCAAAACTCCAGACGGGCAGATCCCCCTGGCTTCCCGTTTTTCCCACGGCACTCCCCCTGGCATCATACATTTGCCACGCGACTGATCCCCCCCGGTTCCACCCGGTCCCTTCGGTCCAGGTCAGCAGAAGTTCCCCCTGGCTATTGAAGGCAAGCGCTGGAAGGCGCCGTCCGCCCGGTTTGCCGGGGGCCGACTGTGTCATGCCCACCGCTCCTGTCCGTTTGTTGATACGGGCGAACTCGATCTGGCCGCGGGTTTCCCAGGCGACGGCGACCTCGTTGTCGGATTCGGCAAAGGTCTCGCTCGACATTGGGCAGGCGTCGACCTGCCACAGCCCCAGCGGTCGAACCTGAAACGTCTGACCGTGGTCGCGAGACATCAGCAGTTGCATGTCGCGGTTCTTCCGTTCTCGTGCCGATCGGAAGAGGACGTAAACCGTGCCCCGGGCATCGGCTCCCGCCTTCAGGCCGCAGCAACCACAGGCCCCGTCCGAATTCGGATCGATTGCCATCTCGGTTTCAAACGTCACCCCTTCGTCGGTCGACCGCGCCATCCAGACCCGACGGTTTTCTTCCCCCGTGCTGCCCGCATGCCAAATGACGAACACCCGTCCCTCCGCGTCGGCCGCCACTGAACTGCCTCCATCGAGGACATAGGCCGATCCAATCACATCGCGCTCGGGCTCAAAACCGCTCTGGTCATTCGACATGCGTGCATACAGCAACGGGGCATCGTATTTGCCGGGTCCACGAGGAGTCGCCTTGGACGATCCGTTCCAGACAACGTGCACGCGACCATTCGGGCCGACCGCCAATTGCGGGCCGCGAATCGTACCTGTGGCGACCAGGTTTCCCGACTGGTGATTCACCTGGATTGGGGGGGACCATTCGGAACTGCCTGCGGTTCGTCGGGCATACCAGGCGTCACCAGACGCTGGATCGCCGCGAAAAGTCACCCGATGCAGCACACCGTCGGACCCTGCCACCACCTGGGGCTGGAGTTCGCCCGCGGGAAGTCGGGTCACCTCGACAGTTCCCGGTGTCTGGGCCTGTACAGTCGCTTTTCCAAGAACACAGACACTCAACACACTCCACACCGCACACGACCGAAACATCAGACAGATCTCCCTGGAATGTCGTGACTGCCCCCACCCAGCTTCGGCGAGTATACTGAACTGCACGTGAACAGACCTGCCTGATGCTGTTGAGGAGTTGCGTGTGGACGTTTCGCTCATGGCCACTTGTTTGGGGGACGTCATGCGTCCCGATGCGGCAGTCGCAACCGTGCGACTGTTAAGACGGTTGGGGCTGAATGTGCATTTTCCGGAGCGACAGACGTGCTGCGGCCAACCGTTTTACAACAGTGGTTTCATGGACGGCGCCCGAGATCTCGCCAGGCACACAATCGAGGCGTTCGCCGACGGACGGACGGTGGTGGTCCCCTCGGGCTCGTGTGCCGCGATGGTGCGGGTGGAATTTCCGCACCTGTTTCACGACGACGCCGAGTGGGCTCCACGCGCACGCGACCTGGCAACCCGCACCTTTGAACTAAGCGAATTCCTCGTCAACCAAATGAAGGTGGTCGATGTGGGAGCCAGGTTTGAAGGGAAGGTCGCGTATCACTATGCGTGCCACCTGCGCGGGCTTGGGCTCAAAACCGAGGCCGAAACACTGATCCGCAACGTGCGCGGGGTCGAATACATCGCTCCAGAGAAGCAGGACACCTGCTGCGGTTTCGGAGGCTCGTTTGCCGTGCGGTACCCACAGATTTCGGGAGCGATGGTGAACGAGAAGTCCGCCTGCATCACCGCCACCCACGCGGACGTGCTGGTGAGCACGGACGCCGGTTGCCTGATGAACATCGGCGGCGCACTGCATCGCCAACAGCAGCCGATCCGGGTGATGCACCTCGCCGAACTGCTGGAGTGCCGGTAAAACCGCGGGACAGACCCCTTTTCCTGCGCGGTAATTTCGCTGTGTTCGACATCGTGAGATTTACCGCTCAACTCTGAGTCATTGCGCCAGGATGAATCGCAGCAGTTTCTGTGGCCCCCAGTTCCCGTGCGAACCGACCAAACGAAAACGGTTGGTTCTGGAGCGAGGCAGACAGCATGTGGTTTGGATCCGACGAGAGGGTTGATGACCGGTACGATCGTGATCGCCGCTACCAGGGCGATGACCGGGATTACGAACGCAACTTTGAGGATCGCTACCGGGACGAGTACTGGTACGTTTCGCGCCAACCGCTCGCATCTCTGCTGTTTGTCCTGCCATTGCTGGCCGCGTATGAATTGGGAGCCCACTACATCCGGTCGGCTCCCGAAGAACCGGTGCGGAATGGAGCCGATTACTGGATTCGCAGCACTCTGCAGCAGGTCGGTTTCGAGCAACCCTGGTTCCTGCCAGTGGTGCTACTGGTGGGTTTGCTATTCTGGCAACTGGCCGGAGGATACCGGTGGCGAGCGTCTCTCGGGACGCTGTTCGGGATGTTGTCGGAAAGCGTGGTCTACGGCATGTGTCTCGTCTTTCTGGGCGAGGCCCAGTCGATTCTCGTCGACCAGTATCATGCGTCGTACGAGACAATCCCGACTGCGGCGATTCCGGTCCCGACGACCACTGAGATGACACGGGCCATCAGCTTCCTCGGAGCCGGCATTTACGAGGAACTGCTGTTCCGGGCCGCCCTGCTTCCCGCGATGTTTGGATTTTTGCGGCTGTTTTTTGATCGGGGACCAGCCATCTTCCTCGCCGTGGTTGGTTCGAGCCTGTTGTTTTCCGCCGCCCATTACGTGGGCCCGGCAGGAGATACGTACGACACGTTTGGATTCGCGTTCCGCGCGATGGCGGGAATCTTCTTTGCAACCCTGATGGTCAACCGGGGATTGGGAATCACGGTCGGGGCCCATGCGGCCTATGACATCCTGGTCGGCCTGATGCTTCCCGCAAATCTGATGCAGACCTGGTTGGCCCCGGGACCGTAGTCCGGCAGTCACCCCGTTTCTGGCAATGGTCGCACGCTGGGGCGGGGCACGCTAATGTCGATGCGGGCAACCGAACTGATTCCGACTGCGAGACATGATGAGCGACTTCGAGTACCGGGTGGGACTGGGACATGATACGCACCGCTTGGGGCCCGATCGCGCACTGATCCTCGGAGGAGTGAAGGTCGACCATGATCGTGGACTGGTGGGACACAGCGATGCCGACGTGCTCCTGCACGCTGTGACGGACGCGCTGCTGGGAGCGGCCGCCCTGGGAGACATTGGCGAACTGTTCCCGGACACCGACCCTGCCAACAAAGACCTCGATTCGCGAATCTTTCTGAATGCCGCCCTGGAGAAGGTGAGAAAAATGGGGTGGGAGCCGGTCAATCTTGATTGCACCGTGTTCGCCCAAAAGCCAAAACTCTCCGCTTACAAGCCAACGATCGCACAGACTCTTGCCGAATTGCTGGGACTGCCCCGAGACTGCGTCAACGTCAAGGCGAAGACCGGCGAAAAAGTCGGGCCCATCGGGCGTGAGGAGGCGATGTCGGCGGATGCGGTCGTGCTTCTGCGGCGACGCTCGACGACGACTTGCTGACACGCCCACCGATTTCCGGTGTCGCCTGATTCCGACACGGCAGTCGATGCACAGCGGTTGTTACTCCAACATCCGCTGGCGGGCGGCTTGTGCTTGGGCCACCGCAGCTTCCACGGTATCCGCGAGGGCGGTCAAGTGACCCATTTTACGCCCGGGGCGTGCTTCCGCCTTCCCATAGAGGTGCAGTTTGACGCGGGGATCGCGACAGGCCGCCACCCAGTTGGGAGATCGGGGAAACCATAAATCACCGAGCAAATTCGCCATCGCCGCTGGACGGACCTGCTCGACAGAACCGAGGGGCAAACCACAGATTGAACGGACTTGCTGTTCGAACTGGCAACTCAGACAGGCGTCAATCGTGAGATGGCCCGAGTTGTGGGGGCGCGGAGCAAGTTCGTTGATCAGCAGGCTTCCGTCCCGGCCGACGAAGTATTCGACGCACAGCACACCGACCACATCGAGGGCCTCCAGCACCTGACGGGCCATCGCTTCTCCCGCCTGCTGCACAGTCTGCGGAACCCGGGCCGGGCAGACCGACAGGTCGAGAATGTGGTGACTGTGGCTGTTCTCAATCATCGGGAAGGAGACACACTCCCCGCCGCGCCCCCGCACGGCCACCACCGAGGCCTCGGCCTCGAAATCGACAAACGCTTCGAGCACCGCTTCATTGGTGGCGAGGCGGGCCCAGGCGGCAGCCGACTCCTCGACGTGGTTGATGCGGATCTGCCCCTTGCCGTCGTAACCCCACCCGGCTGTCTTGAGAATCGCCGGCACCCCGAATTCTCCCAGGGCAGCCTGCAGCTCGTGCAATGACGTGACCCGGCGAAAGGGGGTGACGGGAAATCCGGACTGCGACAGAAATGTCTTTTCTCGCAATCGATGCTGCGTGATGTGCAGGACCTGTCCACTGGGACGAACGGGAGCGAGGGCCCCGGCCGCCTCGGCTGTGGCCGCCGGGACGTTTTCGAACTCGAAAGTGACCACGGCCACCTGCGACGCAAACTCGCGCACCGCGTCGAGATCGTCGTAGGCGGCGGTCACCTCGCGATCGGCCACTTGTCCGGTGGGGGTATCGCTGTCGGGTGAAAAGGTGTGGACCCGGTATCCCAACCGACGGGCCGCAATTGCGAACATTCGCCCCAGTTGCCCGCTTCCCAGGACACCGATGGTGGAGCCGGGGAGTATGGGCTCAAATTCGGTCCGCGATTTCGTGGCATTCACGGGAGTCGAGCCTCCAGAACCGTCCTCGTCTGGTTGTCTGCGAACTGCTGCAGTCGCGCCCGCAAGGCCGCATCATGAATCGCCAGCATCCGGACTGCCAGCAGTGCGGCATTGATCGCACCGGCTTTTCCGATCGCCATGGTTCCCACAGGCACTCCTCCCGGCATCTGGACGATCGACAACAGCGAGTCCATTCCCTGCAAGGCATGACTCTGGACTGGCACACCCAGCACGGGAAGCAGAGTGAACGACGCCGTCATCCCCGGGAGGTGAGCAGCCCCCCCTGCCCCGGCGATGAGGATCTGCAGACCCCGGCTTTCGGCGGACTGGGCGTATTCCCGCATCCAATCGGGGGTGCGGTGTGCCGAGACAACCCGGCACTCATGGGGGACCCCCAGTTGCTGCAGAGTCTGGGCGGCATGCTGCATGGTCTCCCAGTCGGAAGTGCTGCCCATGATGATCCCGACGACGGGAGCGGGGTTGGAAGATTGGGGAGAGGAGGTCATGCAGGCCCAGGGGGAAGCGGTCGATGAGATCTCAGGCAGGGATGCAGATTACAAAAAGCCCCCTCGCTTTTCAAAAATGCCGAATGTCTTCGGAAATTCCTCCGGAGTAGAGACGTCCGTCAGCCCGACCACAGAAAGACGCCTGAGCTCGATGGGACCTTGACTGGGATCGCTCCAAGTGGACTCACAACCGCTTTGCCGCCGACCAGAAACTGGCAATCAGTCCGGGGCCGATCTGGAAGCCTCCCCGGTCATCAGGTACCATACATGAATGGAGATTGATGTGAACCTGTTCTTCTGCCGACGTACATTCAACATGCCGAGATCTGCCGCATTCTTGCGTGGGATTGCACTGGGAATTCTGGCGTCGGGATTCGGGCTGGCCGGATCGGTGTCGGGACAGACCAATGCCGATCCAACGCAACCGGCGGCAGCCGATCGTGCAGCGGCCGAGGCGTTTTTTGAAAGCAAGATTCGCCCCATCCTGATCGAGCGCTGCCTCGAGTGTCATGGGTCAGAAAAGGCCAAGGCGGGCCTGCGGCTCGACAAGCCCCAACTGGCCCGGGCGGGGGGCGACAGCGGAGCAGCCATTGTTGCAGGCAAGCCAGACGAGAGTCTGCTGATCCAGGTTGTGCGATACACGGGGGACCTGAAAATGCCCCCGCGCTCGAAATTGCCGGATGCCGAGATCGCCCTGTTGATCGAATGGGTCAAACAGGGTGCCACCTGGCCCGAGGCCGCGGGAGAATCCGGAGCTCCGGGATCCCTTCGGGGAGCCGACGGAATCTCTGAAGACGACCGTCGTTTTTGGGCCTTTCAGGTCCCTCAAGCCTCTGCCCTGCCGCAGACTCGCGACAGCGCTTGGGCCCGCGAACCGCTGGACCACTTCATTCTGTCGGGCCTGGAAGCAGCAGGCTTGAACCCGGCTCCCCAGGCCGACCGGCGCACACTGATTCGCCGCGCCACATTCGATCTGCATGGAGTCCCTCCAACGCCCGAAGAAATTGCCAACTTCATTCAGGATGAGTCTCCCGAGGCCTTTGCCCGGGTCGTTGACCGGCTCTTGGCATCTCCCCGGTATGGCGAGAGATTCGGACGGCACTGGCTGGACGTGGTCCGCTATGCGGACTCCAACGGACTGGATGAGAACCTCGCCTATGCCAATGCTTTCCGCTACCGCGACTATGTGGTGCAGGCGTGGAATGCCGACAAGCCCTATGACCAGTTTCTGCACGAGCAACTGGCGGGAGACCTGCTTCCTCCGACCGGACGTGTGGAAGATCAGCTTGAACGGACCGTCGCCACGGGCTTCCTGTCGCTGGGGGCGAAGATGCTGGCCGAAGACGACCCGGTCAAAATGCAGATGGATATCATCGACGAGCAGGTCGACACGCTCGGTCGCGCGGTACTGGGGATGACCCTGGGCTGTGCCCGCTGTCACGCCCACAAATTCGATCCTGTGACGCATGAAGATTACTACGCCCTGGCGGGGATCTTCAAAAGCACGAAGACGATGGAGAACTTTTCGGTGGTGGCCCGGTGGCAGGAGTTGCCCCTGGCGGCCCCGGAAGTTGTGGCGGCCCGTGCTGCCCAACAGGAACGGATTGATCAGGTGCGGGGAAAAATTGCGCAAGCTCTCCAAAGCGAGACGAATGCCGTTTTGGCCCGTGCGCGACGCAACACCGGTGATCTGCTGCTGGCCGCCGAAGCGCAGGGACGTCTCGATGCATTGCTTGCCAGCATCCAAAGCATCGGTCCCGCAGCTGGGCAACCGGCTCCCGAGGGGGCATTGCTGGTGGAGGCCGAAGACTTTGCCCGGGGCAACGTCAACAAGGTCCGCGACGGATATGGTGCGGGGATCGGGGTGCTGGTCAACGCCGGCCAGACACCGAATTTCGTCGAATACGATCTGCAGATCCCACGGGCCGGGATCTACCAAATCGAACTGAGGTACGCCGCGGCCGCCGCGCGACCAAACCTGTTGAGCATCGGCAAACAACTGTTGCGGAGCGACGCCGCTGGCAAGGTGACCGGATCCTGGAACCCCGACACGCAGACGTGGTTTGTCGAGGCTGTGGTCGCCCTCGAGGCGGGGCCGACTGTCTTGCGTCTGGAGAATCCAGGCCCGTTTCCGCATATCGACAAGCTGTTGTTGTCTGAAGTGAAGAATGCGGAGGCTCAACCTGCCGACTTTCAGCATGCCTGGGCGAATGCAGTCGCCCTGCGGCAGCGTCCACTGGTCGCCGGATTCATCAAACCGATGATGCAGGTACTTTCAGCCAGCCGAGAGAAGCCCGAATCGGTCTGGCGAACCTGGCACGAATTCGCGGCGATCGCCCGTGGCGAGACCCCACCGGCCGCCCCCACCGACGGTTTGCCATCGAAAATCCGCGAGCGACTCCTGGCAGATCCTGCTCCGGTGAATCTCTCGGAACTGGCCGGCCGCTATCAGCAATTGGGGCTGGAGGCGACCACGCGTTGGGAGGAATTGCAGTCGCGAGAGGCGACCCGGCCCCTCACCGGCCTGGCCGATGAGGTCCTGGAAGCGTTCCGACAAGTCCTGTTCGCCGGGGATGGGCCCGTGCAGGCCCCCCTCAATGTGGAAGACCTCTACCCCGAGTTGGTCCGCCAGGAACTGGCCGCCCAGCGGAAGGAACAAAAGTCTCTCGAAGACACCCTCCCGAAGTTTCCCGAGGCGATGGCGGTGACCGATGGCCAGCCCGAGAACCTGCGTGTTCACCTGCGCGGGAGCCACCTGAACCTGGGAGCCGAGACCTCCCGGCGGTTTCCCCAGGTCTTCCCCAACTCGGCCAACAGCAGTGTGAATTCCAGCCAGTCTGGCCGACTGGAACTGGCGCACTGGCTGACCGATCGCCAAAACCCGCTGACAGCGCGAGTGATTGTGAACCGGGTCTGGCAGTGGCACTTTGGCGAAGGCCTGGTGCGGTCACCCGACAACTTTGGTCGCCTGGGTGAACGTCCGACCCACCCCGAGTTGATCGACTTCCTTGCTGTCCAGTTCCAGGAACAGGGCTGGTCACTCAAGAACCTGCACCGGCAGATCCTGCTTTCATCAACCTGGCAGATGAGCACCCAATTCGATCCCGTGGCTGCCGAGAAAGACCCCGAGAATCGTCTCTGGTGGCGAATCAATCGCCGACGTCTGGAAGTCGAAGCGCTCCGGGACTCCATCCTGGCAGTCGCCGGAACTCTGGACTCGAACATGGGAGGGTCGCTTTTGCCCACCCCCAACCGGGCCTATGTGACCAGCACGGCCAATATCAATCCGGTGGTGTACGATCCTCCCCGGCGATCGCTGTACCTGCCAGTGGTGCGAAGTGCCCTGTATGACGTCTTTCAGGCCTTTGATTTCGCCGACCCCAGTGTCCAGAGCGGTAAGCGGGACACCACGACAGTGGCCCCGCAGGCGCTCTTTCTGATGAACAGCGAACTGGTGCTGAAGCAGACCCGGGAAATGGCCCGTCGGTTGCTGGAGCCCGCGGAACTCCCCGACACGGCACGCGTGACCGAGTTGTACCAGCGCGCCCTGGGACGCTCGCCCCGTCCTTCTGAAGTGGAGCGGGCGCTGGCGTTTTTGGGGCGTTATTCGCTGGCGGCAGCGGACTCAACGGGTGGCACAGGGGCGGGAACAACCCCGGTGGCTCCCTCCATGGTCGCAACACGGGAGCGGGCCTGGCAGGCGTTGTGCCGGGCCGTGCTGGCGTCCAACGAATTCATCTACGTGGAGTAGTGCGATGTCCCGGACCTGGTGCCACGAGGAAGTTCGCTGTCTGACGCGGCGCACGATGCTGCGACACGCGGCTGCCGGTTTTGGCGGCTTGGCGTTTGCCGGACTGGCCGCCGAACCGGCCCGCGCCGGCAGTGCGTCGAATCCCCTCGCTCCGAGGGATCCCCACCACACCCCAACTGCCAAGCGGGTGATCTTTCTCTTCATGCACGGCGGCCCCTCCCAGGTCGATACCTTCGACTACAAGCCCCTCCTGGAACGCGATCATGGCAAACCCTTGCCGTTCGCCAAACCCCGGGTGTTTTCCTCGGCCACGGGAAACCTTTTGAAATCGCCCTGGAAATTCCAGCAGTATGGCGAATCGGGAGCGTGGGTCAGTGAACTCTTCCCCCACGTGGCCCGACACGTCGACAAGATGTGCATCATCAACTCCATGCATGGCTCCAATTCACGCCACGGGGGGGCCCTGCTGGAACTGCACACCGGCAGTGACACGTTCGTTCGCCCGAGCATGGGTTCGTGGATCACCTATGGACTGGGAACCGAAAATCAGGATCTGCCCGGCTTCATTACAATCTGTCCCACGCTGACCCACGGCGGGGTGAATGCCTACAGCTCGGCCTTCCTTCCGGCGGTCTACCAGGGGACTCCCCTGGGGAACGCCAGCATCCCCTCGGATCGGGCGAAGATTCCCTTCATCGAAAATGCGGAAGGGACCGCCCGCGCACTCCAGCGGATGGAACTCGATCTGCTGCATGAGATGAATGTTGAACGCCGGGCCGAGACGGGGCCCGACACCTCGCTCGAGGCGAGAATCAACTCGTTCGAACTGGCGTTCCGCATGCAGTCGGCTGCGCCGGGTTTGCAGGATCTTTCTGATGAGAGTGAGGCAACCCAGAAGTTGTACGGACTCGACCAGCCCCAGACGGCGAACTTTGGTCGGCAGTGCCTGATGGCCCGACGGTTTATTGAGCGGGGGGTGCGATTTGTGCAGTGCACCCATAGTTACAAATGGGACCAGCATGGGGGACTGCGTGCCGACCACACCAAAAATGCGATGGAAGTTGATCAGCCGATTTCCGCGCTGCTGACCGACCTTGCCAGCCGGGGACTCCTGGAAGACACGCTGGTGTTGTGGGGAGGGGAATTTGGCCGCACCCCGGTCGCCCAGGGGGATGACGGCCGGGACCACAATCCGCAGGGATACACCATGTGGGTTGCGGGGGGAGGCGTGCGGCAGGGACTGGTGTACGGCAAGACCGATGACTACGGATATTACTCGGTCGAGAACAAGGTCCACCTGCATGATCTGCACGCCACCATGCTGCACATGCTGGGCTTCGATCACACACGCCTCACGTATCGGGTCGCGGGACGTGATTTCCGCCTCACCGACGTCCATGGCGAGGTCGTGCACGACATCCTGGCGTAGTTTCCGATGATCTGCCTGGCCCTTGAGCCCTGGACCTTGAGACTTCGATAAATGGCCTCGCACAGTAGCCTTGGCGAGACCGGAGCTTGTTCGACCCGGGCTGCGATCGAATTCCCAAGTCGGATCGAATGGTTGTCTCACCGTCAGGCGGGGGGAAAAGTCCCAAGCGATCACGACCAATGCCTCCCCACCCAGAGCTTGATGAGGGGAAATCTGCCGATTTCGACCGATTGACCAGTCGGCAAACCACTTCCGGAATGTGGCAAGAGGTGCAAGCCGGAACGACACAGGCTAAAACCTATCCTGCGGGACTGGAGGAATCCCCGGGGGGATGCAAGACTCCAGGCCACTTCAGGATCTACGGAGACTGATGTCGGTTCCATCCCATGAGATGTGATTCCCGGGGACTGACTGTCCCCAGATCTGGTTCCACTTCCACGCAACGAGGTTGTACTTCCATGCGCTCGCGCGTTTCTCTTGGTGGTGTTTGGTCGGCCTGGAAACACCTGGCCTGGTGTCTGCTCTGTGCTGTCGTCGCAGCCAATGTGGCCGAGTCGGCCCGCGCCGAGGATCCGTGGATCGTGTTGCCTGGCAAGGCGGGTCCCGGGCAGGGAAAGCATGTGGTGCTGATCAGCGGAGATGAGGAATACCGCTCGGAAGAGACCCTGCCGGCACTTGCCAAAATCCTGTCGGAACGGCATGGATTCAAGTGCACAGTGCTCTTCGCCATCGACCCGGCCAATGGTGCCATTCAGCCCAATCAGTCCAACAACATCCCAGGCCTGGAAGCCCTGAAGACCGCCGATCTGGCGGTGATCTTCCTTCGCTTCCGCAGCCTTCCCGATGACCAGATGCAGCACATTGTCGACTACGTCGAGTCGGGCAAACCAATCATCGGCATCCGGACCGCCACCCACGCCTTCAACTTCCAGGGGGAATCGAAGTTCAAGAAGTACACGTGGACCCACAAGGGAGACGACTTCGACGGTGGCTTTGGCCGGCAGGTGCTGGGTGAGACCTGGATCAGTCATCATGGAAATCACGGCAGTGAAAGCACGCGGGGCATCGTGGCTGCAGGTCAGGAAAAGCACCCGATCCTGCGGGGCATCAAGAGTGGTGACGTGTGGGGACCGACCGACGTGTATGGCGTCCGCCTGCCCCTGCCGGGAGACAGCCAACCGCTGCTCCTCGGCGCGGTGCTGACCGGAATGAAATTCGACGATCCCCCCGTCGAAGGAGCCAAGAACAGCCCCATGATGCCGATTGCGTGGGTGAAGTCGTACACCGGGGCTGCTGGCAAGAAGGCCCGGGTGTTCACCTCAACCATCGGAGCCTCGACCGATTTCACGACGGAAGGGGTCCGCCGCCTGCTGGTGAATGCCTGTTACTGGTGCACCGGCCTGGAAGACAAGATTCCTGAAAAGACCAATGTCGAACTCGTCGGCGAATTCAAGCCGCTGCCGTTCAAGTTCAACGGTGCCAAGCAGGGAGTCAAGCCGGCCGACCTGCTGAAGTGACAACGGTTCGATGACTGATGTCTTGAAGAGTGGCGGATGGCTCCTGCTGCCGATCGTGGGGCACGCCCTCTTCTGGATCGGCCTGGTGAACCGGGTTCATGGGCTGCGGCTGCGGCACCGCGTGGTGCTGCCGCTGCAGCTTTTTCATTTTCTGTGGGTCCCGCTGGCGAGCCTCGGCTGGATTTGGGGACTGGGCTTGCATGGCCCCCGACTGCTGGAGGGAGGGAACCCGACAGACATTCCCGGCCACTGGCGACTGGTTGGGATCGCGTTTTCACTGGTGGCTGTCAGCGGGATTGTCCGCTGGTTCCTGCTGCGGCGAAGGCCCCCTGCGTCTCAGATCGTGTCCATTCGCGGCACAATCCATGAGATCGAACAGGAATTGGCATCAGTCCCGTTGCGTGGGCGGGGAAAAAACTGGCGTTGGATGTCTCTTCCAGGGAATGAGTCGCTCGGCCTGGAAATGATCGAGCTCGAACTGGCTCTTCCCCGACTCCCCCCCGCGTGGGATGGCCTGCGGATTCTCCACCTGAGTGACCTCCACTTTACCGGCAGTGTGCTGCGTCCCTATTTCGACCGGATGGTTGACCTCGCGCTGGAACGGCCCGCCGACCTCGTCGTCTTTACGGGGGATTTGCTGGATGACGAAAGATTCCTCGACTGGATCCCTCCCACGCTGGGACGCCTCTCGGCCCCCCTGGGATGCCACTTCCTGCTGGGAAACCATGACTGGGAATGGGGTGATCTCCCCAGGAGCCGGGCAGTGCTGGAGCACTGCGGCTGGCATGACGCGGGGAAACAGACTCGTCGTCTCGAGTACCGGGGACACCCGCTCATCCTCGCCGGCGATGAGCGGCCGTGGCTGGGACAAGGTCCCGACTGGTCCCAGGCGAAAGCCGATGACTTTCGGCTGTTGCTGTCCCACACGCCCGACAACCTCGCCTCGGCACGCAGGTCGGGGGTCGATCTGATGCTGGCTGGCCACACCCATGGGGGGCAGGTCTGTCTGCCATTCGTGGGCCCCATCTATAGCCCCAGCCTGTTTGGAGTGAAATATGCCGGGGGCACCTTTGACAGTCCGCCGGTGCTTCTCCGGGTCAGTCGGGGTGTGGGAGGACTGCACCCCTGGCGCTGGAACTGTCGACCCGAGATCACTTTTCTGACTCTCCGCACCGGGATGGCACCACGCAAGCCTGGGTAAACGGGCCGGAAATGTCCGGCATCCAGCCCCCTTTCTCCATCGCGTTTCCAAAGCGATCCGAGCCATTTGGCACGGTCGCAAGTCCTCGAAATTGGTGAGATCGGAAATCGGATCCGCCCGCGCTACCCGAATCGACTTGCCAGCGTCTACAATCTGGGGCGTCGGCGAATCTGGTCCCGGGTGAGGTTCCCCAGATACTCGCCGCGACAACGCCATCCGATCTTTCTTGCATTCACAGTGCGGCATGGGGCTCTACGACCGCGAATACTACCGGGATCAATCGTCCCTTTCCGGCTATTGGTCGGTCAACGGGTCGGTCTGTCGCCAGATCGTACTGGTCACAGGGATCGTCTACCTGCTCCAGGTGCTGTCGGCACCGCGTGGGGCGGCGGAGAGTCCGGTCACATCCTGGCTGGAATTCACGATCGCCCAGGGATTTGGCAAGTTCCAGATCTGGCGATTCCTGAGCTACGCGTTTGTCCATGATGAAAGCACCCTGTGGCACGTCGTCGGCAATATGCTGATGCTGTGGTTCTTCGGGCCCGATGTTGAGGGGATTTATGGTCCGCGGGAATTCCTGCGGTTCTACCTTTCATCGGCTGTGTTTGCAGTCTCAATCCAGGCACTGATCAGTGTGGTTGCGGGTCAGCCCGATCTTCCCGTTCAGGGAGCTTCGGGGGCGGTGTTGGCAGTCATGATGTTGTACGCAATGCATTACCCGCGACGCAGGGTCTACGTTTTTGGAATCCTGCCGGTTGAAGTGAGATGGCTGGTGCTGTTTTGTGTAGCCTACAATCTCCTGCCCGTTCTGATCTCCCTCACCTCAGGTGGTGGAAATGCACCGGTGGCCTATGCCGCCCACCTCGGCGGCCTGGCATTTGGCTGGCTCTATTTCCGGTATGAATTGCGAGGTTACCTTTGGGGCTGGTTCGATCGTTTGCTTGACCGTCAGGCGTGGGGTCGGCAGAAACGCCAGCGAGAAACGCTTCGCACAGGCAAATTGAAGGTCCACCATCCGGAAGACTCTCCTCCTCAATCGGACTTCGACGAAGAACCTGACGACGACTTCAAAGAGCGGGTCGACGATATCTTGAGGAAGATTTCCGCACAGGGGGAGGCCTCTCTCACCAAGCGGGAGCGGGCCGTATTGACCGAAGCGGCCGAACGATTCAAGCGCAGCCGTTGAATCAACCACGTCACTCAGGACCAACTTTGCCGGGCGAGTTCCGCGCCCGTTCCACTCCACAACCCAAAGACCATGGTCCAGACGCGAGAAGACATCCTCACACGCCTTCGGGCCAAGGTCGCCGAAGGGCGGCCGATTGTAGGCGGAGGTGCCGGTACCGGCCTCTCGGCCAAGTTATCGGAGGCGGGTGGGATTGACCTCCTGGTGATCTACAACTCCGGACGATTCCGCATGGGAGGACGCGGATCACTGGCGGGGCTGCTCCCCTATGGTGATGCCAATGCCATCGTCATGGAGATGGCCCGCGAAGTGCTGCCGGTGGTCCGGCATACGCCGGTCCTGGCCGGGGTCTGCGGCACCGACCCGTTTCGCCTGATGCCTGTCTTTCTGAAGCAGGTCCAACAGGAGGGATTCGCCGGGGTCCAAAACTTTCCCACCGTGGGACTGTTCGACGGATTGATGCGGGTCAATCTCGAGGAAACGGGAATGGGCTTTGGCCTTGAGGTCGACATGATTCGGCTGGCGAGGGAAATGGGCCTGTTGACGACACCGTACTGCTTCAATCCCGACGAAGCCGCCGCCATGGCCGCCGCAGGTTGTGACATCTTGATCCCCCACCTTGGTCTCACCACCAAAGGTTTGATCGGTGCCCAGACGGCTGTCGATCTTGCGGAAGGAGCGAGACGGGTCCAGGCCATGCGGGACGCTGCCGTCCGGGTGAAGCCCGACCTGCTGGTGCTCTGCCACGGTGGACCGATTGCCGAACCGGCGGATGCCCAATACATCCTGGACCACACCGAAGGTGTTGTCGGATTCTACGGTGCCAGTTCGATGGAGCGTCTCCCGGTCGAACCGGCCATCACAGGCCGGGTCCGCGAATTCACCGAATTGACTTTCCGTCGGTCGGAACCACGCTAACCAAGCCTCGAACACCCACTTCACTCGCACCAAACATGCCCCACTACAAGCAAGTGATGCTCTTGCGGTTTCCACCGGCTTCCGATCGGGAAGATCTGGCGACCGTCTTCGAGGCTTACGATGACCTGCCTTCACAGGTCTATGGTGTTGTCCAGGTGGCCGCCGGCCCGTACACGAGTCCCGAAGGACTCAACAAGGGGTATACACACGCGATTGTCATTACATTTGCCGATGAAAACGCCCGCGATGCGTTTCTCGACCATCCGCTTCACGAAAAATTGCGACAAACCTTGACCCCCCTTCTGGCGGGAGGACTTGCCGACCTTCTGGTTTTCGACTTCAAGGATTGCAATCGATTTCTGTATTGAACTCCTTGGGAGAAATCGTCAATCGGATCGGATCCTGGCTGTCTTGACCGCATGGTCCATCTGGACATTGGCAGTTTCGCACGAACACGTTCAGGATCCGGGTGTGATCTTGTCGGACTGTCGCCGCAAGCGTCCGGCCGTCTCCAGGATGGCGATCACCGCGAGAGCGCAGAGAACCATTGCCATGACGATGACAGCCCCACTCCAGCCCCGAACCTGATACAGCAATAATCCCGCAAGTCCTGTCATCAGTGTCACCAGATGAATTGTCAGGACGGCAGAAGTTTTGGAGAGTCCGAGCTCGACCAGACGATGTGAAAAATGCGACTTGTCGGCATGAAACGGACTGCGTCCCTGCTTGAGGCGGATCAAGATCACGCTGCAAAAGTCATAGAGAGGGACCGCGAGCACACACAACGGCGAGAGGATGACGTGCCGGCCAGACTGCTGCTCGTCATAAAATGTCCCCAGCACAGTGAGGGCGGCGATCCAGAGTCCAATCAGGCAACTCCCTGCATCACCCATGAAAATCCGCGCCGGGGGGCGATTGTGCACGAGGAACCCCGCCAGCGAACCGGCAATCAGCAGCAGGAGCCCGGCAACAAACCAGTGAGGCGTGGCGGTGGCCGTCAACAGGATCGCGGCGAAGAGGGTCGACGCGATCAGGCCAATCCCCCCCGAGAGGGCGTCCATGTTGTCGAGGAAATTGAAGGCATTGGTCAGCCCGACCAGCCAAAAGAGGGTGATCAGGTCTCCCACCCAGGGTGCCTGGGAAAAAACAGTTGCCCGCACGCCGGAGGCCACCAGGCCGGCTGCCACGAGAAATTGAACCACCAGCTTGGGACGCCACGCGAGGGGACGCAAATCGTCCAGTAGCCCCAGAGCTGAAATCACCAGTCCTGCAGCAACCAGCGCCAGCAGCGGCCCCCGTTTGGACATGGCCCCAGCCACGTGCTCGCTCCACCCTGCGGGCAGACAGTCACCCGAGAGCGTCCCCGACGCAACGGCCCACGCCAGGAGGCCCCCCGCCAGAAGCGGCAACAAGACCCCGGCCAGCACGCCCAAACCACCTCCCAGGGGGGTTGGGGTAACATGCACCTTGCGGGCGGCGTTGGGCTGGTCGATCAGGCCGACTCGGGGTGCCAGCCAACGCATTCCCCAGGTCGCCAGGCACGACACCACAAACCCAGACGCCACACAGGCCAGTATCAGCAGCACCATGCCGGTACTCAGGTCGGGGAAAGTTCGGTGGGAAGACGCCTTCCAGAAGAGACGGTATCATCGCTTCCTGTACGCCGTCGGAGGGTTGAATGCGGGTGAAAAACGGGAAATTCTTCCCGCTGCCGACTCTCTCCAGATCCGACGCCAACGTTCCCTTCACCTCTTGCTGCCTGATCGCCATGTCCGCCCCGCCCCCCACTTCCATCCGGGTCTTGCGTGATGCCGGAGTCGTCGAGGTTGCCTGGGGTGACAAACCTGCAGCCCGTCTCCCCTTTCATTTCGTCCGCTGCCTCTGTCCCTGTGCTGGATGTATCGACGAAATCAGTGGCGAGCGGACACTCAACCCCGCAGACGTCCCGCAGGACGTCACCCCTGTCAAACTGGCCTTTTCGGGGAACTACGCCCTGAAAATCGCGTGGTCCGATGGGCATGACACTGGCCTCTACACATGGGACCTGCTGCAGGACCTTGCCCAACAATGCTCGAAGTCGAACTGAAATTCCGAAATCCGGACCACTCTCGTCTGATTGCCGATCTGCACAGGCTCGGTGCCCAGTCACGGGGCGAGGTCCACCAGGTGGACGAGTACTTCAACCATCCCCAGCGTGATTTCGCGCAGACCGACGAAGCGGTTCGGGTGCGTGAGTCGAACGGCCAGGCCGCCCTCACGTACAAGGGCCCCCTCGTTGATCGCGAGACCAAAACTCGCCGGGAGATTGAACTCGACCTCGCGGGAGACCGAGCCTGTGAGAAAATGACCGAGTGGCTCCAGGCGATAGGCTTCCGACCGGTGCTCAAGGTCGAAAAAACCAGACGGCAATGGGGACTCCAGCGCGACGGACGCGAAATTGAAATCGCCCTGGACCATGTGACCGGACTGGGGCATTTCGTCGAACTCGAGACCGTCGCCCCCGAGTCCGAACTGGCTTCCGCTCGCACCACACTGCAGGAACTGGCCGCTGAAATGGGTCTGACCGAGAATGAGCGCCGGGGATATTTGTCGATGTTGCTGGGCAGGTAAGCACCGCACCTCCCGTCATCCTCCTGGCGGAAACATCGTCAGGCCAGGATCTCCTGCAGCACCCGTCCCTCTTCCGTGGGGCCAATCAGACGCTGATCGAGCCCCTGATAGGTGAAGTGGAACCGATAAGGGTCGAGCCCCAGTTGGTGCAACAACGTGGCCTGCAGGTCACGGATGCTGACCGGGTTTTCCACGGGGTAATAACCGAACTCATCGGTCTTGCCAAACGCCAACCCTCCCCGGATACCTCCCCCGGCAAGCCACATCGTGTAGGCATACGGATGGTGATCGCGCCCGACAAACCCCTTCTGGAAGTCACTGCGGACGTTGTTCTGCAACATGGGGGTTCGGCCGAATTCCCCCCCCCAGATCACCAGGGTCTCATCCAGCAATCCCCGCTGTTCGAGATCTGTCAACAGCCCTGCAATCGCACGATCGATCTGCTGACACTTGATCGGAAGTGTCTCATCGATGCTCTCCCCAGGAGAGGAACCATGGTGATCCCAGCCCCAGTCATACAACTGAACAAACCGCACACCGTTTTCGATAAGGCGGCGGGCCAGAAGGCAGTTGTTCGCAAACGTCGGGTCGTCTCCCTTGTAGAGAACACGGGGATCGTCTGCGCTTTCGGCAGGCGAGACAAACCCAGGCTGGGCACCGTACAGCTTGAGGATGTGTTCCGGCTCCTGGGCGAGATTCATCACCTCAGGAACCGCCAACTGCATCCGGAATGCGAGTTCATACTGCGAGACGCGGGTGAGAGTCTCGGGATCCCTGCTGCGCTCAAACTCCGCCTGGTTCATCCGGGCAAGTGCATCGAGCATGTTTCGCCGCAGGCTGCGATCAATTCCACCTGGGTTCCCCAGGTACAGCACCGGATCTCCGGACGTTCGACATTGAACTCCCTGGTAGACACTCGGCAGAAATCCCGAACCCCACAGAGACTTGCCCCCGTCCGGAGTCTTTCCTCCCGAGAGCAAGACAACAAAACCGGGAAGGTTCTGGTTTTCACTTCCCAGACCATAGGTCGCCCAAGCCCCCAGAGAGGCATTCCCCAGGCGTGGCGATCCGGTGTGTACAAACAACTGCGCCGGTGCATGATTGAACTGCTCGGTATGGACGGTCCGGATCACGCACAATTTGTCGACAACCCGCGACAGTTGTGGCCAGAGTTCACTGAGCCATTGCCCAGACTCTCCCTGACGAGCGAACTTGAACTGCGGCGCAAGGACCTTGGGAACCCCCTTGATGAAGGCGAATCTCTTCCCCTCGAGAAACGATGCCGGCGCATCCTGGAGATGCAGCCGTTCGAGATCGGGCTTGTAGTCGAACAGGTCGAGTTGCGACGGAGAACCAGCCATATGCAGGTAGATGACCCGCCTGGCACGTGCCGGCAACATCGGTACCTGGTTGAAGCGGGTTTCACCCGGTGTTGCGGACGGATTGTCGCCACGGGAGTCCGACGCCAGCATTTGCTGCAGGGCCACAGCCCCGAGGCTCAACCCGCCACGGGAAAAAAACTGTCGGCGAGTGGCGGACAGCAGGTGAGACCAGGAAGTGTTGGAAGCCGTGGCTGGCATGGGTGGTTTCATCAATTGCGGGTGAGGAATTCATCGAGGTTCAGGATCGCACTGCAGACCACAATCCAGGCAGCCGTCTCAGGGGTTGCACTCTCCAATTCCCCGACTCGGGCCGCCTCCACCAGGGCCGTCGCCTCGCCGGGTTCCTTCTGAAAATGAGCCAGTGCCTGGGCGTGCAAATGCAGCAAGGGCAGCGCTTCGTCGAGCCCCACCCGGCGCAGCAGTGCCAACTGCAATCCCCGGAGGACACGCTGCTCACTGGTCAACTCGACAGACAGCACCTGCTTTGCCAATCCACCGGCCGCTTCCAGGTAGACGGGATCATTGAGTGTCACCAGGGCCTGCAGTGGGGTGTTGGTCCGAATCCGCCGGAACTGGCACACCTCGCCGCTGCCGCCGTCAAACATGACGAATGAAGGATAGGGGGTTGTGCGTTTGAGGTAGGTGTACAACCCTCGGCGATAGCGGTCTTCTCCCTCGGCATCCACCCAGGTCTTGCCGTTGTAGGTCGAGCGCCACAGCCCGTTGGGCTGGGGAGGCATCACTGGTGGCCCCCCCTGCTTGCGTGAGAGCAGCCCCGAAACGGCGAGGGCCTGATCGCGGACCACCTCGGCCGACAATCGATACCGGGCTCCCCGCGAGAGCCAACGATTTCGTGGATCAGCCTCCAGCAATTCATCACTGGCCTGGGACTCCTGCCGATACGACTCGCTCAGCACAATCGCCCGCAAGAGATTCTTCAGCGACCAACCCCGATCTCGATACTCTGACGCCAGCCAGTCCAGCAGTGGACGATTGACCGGCCAGGCCCCCAGGGCACCAAAGTCCTCTTCGGTTTCGACCAGCCCAATCCCATGCAGTCGGGCCCAGATTCGGTTGGCCCAAACTCGCGGAGTCAACGGGTTCTCGGCATTCACAAGCCAACGGGCCACATCGGCACGGCTTGGTCGCTCAACCTCGGGAACTGGCCCAAACCCCACTGGAATCGCCGGCTGCACTTCATCACCGGGATCCAGAAAATTCCCCCGGTTGTGAATCTTCGTCACCCTGCGGCGGTCGGGGGAAAGTTCTTTCAACACTGGCACCTGGGCAACCTCACCCGCCAGTTGCTGCAACCGCTGCTGGATCTCACTGACTTCCTGCTTGGCCCGTTGAACCTCGGCAGACGGTTTCGGAAGGACCACTTCGTCCCAGGGCAACCCGCTGGTCGACACCCGGAAACGGGCGAGGACCAGGCTGCCCCCATATTGCTGGCTGAGAGCGATCCGAATCGACGTGGGAACCTCCAGGACAATCGGTTTTTTCAACTCGAATTGCGCCGCATGCTTCTCGCGAGAGCGAGGTGAGACGGCCCAGCCTGTCTTCGGATCCCCATCGATCGCCGCCGCCACAGGCCAACCCTGTTGGGAAAAGTCCGCACGGGTACCTCCGAGCTCGATTCTTATCGCACCATCATTCACCACCAGTTCCACCGACAGTTCCGACAGAACGAAATTCGGATCGGCAGGATTGCGCCCCAGGCCTGGTTGCCCGTCTGGCTGCGGGATGGGCAACGCCTCGATTTGGAGGGCCGTGTGTCGACCTGCGGGGAGAGTCCCCTCCAGAACGTAAACATCCATCGCCGGCTTCTCACCCGACACTTCAATGGCGCGATCGTCACCTGCGACGAGCTTTGCCCCTCCTTCCGACCGTGCGCTCTTCCAGGTGACAGGCTTCCAGGGACCGGAACCACTCGCCTGTTCCTCCTCCTGCCTGCGCCGGGCGTCAGCCAGGACGGACTGCTTCGATTCCAGTTGGTTACGCAACTCCTGGCGGCGCTCCTGTTGCCCGGAAGTGGGCAATTCCAGACGCGGATTGTCGTCGTAACGATCGGCATCTTCGGTCTGGTTGAAGATCGCGTAAAACCGGTAGTAGTCCGTCTGCGAAATCGGATCGTACTTGTGAGAGTGGCACTTGCTGCAACCCATCGTCAGCCCCATCCAGACCTGCACGGTGGTGTCCACCCGGTCTTTGACCGCTGCCACTCGAAACTCTTCGTCATCAGTCCCCCCCTCGTCATTGGACATCGTGTTCCGATGGAAGGCGGTCGCCACCAGGTCATCGCTCGATGGCTGCGGACGCAGATCCCCCGCCAACTGCAGCTCGGTCAACTCCCCGAGCGGCAGATCGGCATTCAAGGCCCGCACAACCCAGTCACGCCAGGGCCAGACCGTCCGTCCAAGATCTTTTTCGTAGCCCTTGGTGTCGGCATACCGGGCCAGGTCCAGCCACAATCGGGCCCAGTGCTCACCAAACTGGGGCCGGGCCAACAGCTCATCAACCAGTTCTTCCCAAGCCTTTTCGGTCGGGGAAGAGCTGAACGCCTCCACTTCGGCCAAGGTGGGAGGAAGCCCGGTCAAATCGAGCGACAATCGCCGGACCAGGACTTCCGCAGTGGCCCTGGGACGCAGTTTCAATCCCTGCCCCGCAAGCCCCCGACGAACCTGATCGTCGAGGGTTCCTTCGGGCCGGGTGACCGGCTCGAATGCCCAGTGTCGCTGCCACGAGGCCCCCTCTTCGATCCATTGACGGATCAACGCCACCTGCTCTGGCTTCAGAATCTTGTTGGATGACGGTGGGGGCATCACCGCATCAGGGTCGTCGGTGACCAGGCGTTGGTACACCAGGCTCTGCGCCGGTTCCCCCGCGGCAATCGGAACACCTGCTGGTCGCTTTCGCACGATCTGTTCCGGTCCATCCAGCCGCAGCCCCGCCTGGCGGTCTTTTTCGTCCGGACCATGGCAGGGGAAGCAGTTGGCCGACAAGATCGGCAGGACATCACGGGCGAACTCGACACGCTCGGCTGCCAAGAGAGGGGGCAGCCAGCATGTGATCATCACGATGACGGTCAAAGGCAGTTTCATGGTTCCCTCAGGATATCCAGGAACTGGGGAATTGTCGCGGGGAAACCGCTCTTTCCATCTCCATGACCGGGTTGCCATACCATGCCGGAGAATGCAAACTGACCCCACACGAAACTGGCCTCTGTCCGGCCACAACCCCTTGGTGTCGGTTCCTGGAGAATTGTCATGCGACTCCTGCATTTCCGTCGGTGCGTCAAACGATGCGCAGGGTTGATCCTGGCCTGCTTCATGGCAGCAAATGCCTCGGCCTGGGCCCAGGCGACATTTGAAAAGACTGATGACGAGATTCGTCTCGCGACTTCGACCCTGCAGGCCGCCGTACGCCGCAAGGGGTATGTCACAGGCATCGCCGCGCAGTCGCTCGTCGACAAAAAGACTGGTTTTCGGGATGCCGGTTTCGGACTCGACATTGTCGACTGGATCATGGAACCCGGCAGCGACGAGTCGTACCGCTCACAACTCGACAAGGAGTTGGTGTACGAATTTGGCAACTCGTACCATGGCAAGTCCCCGAAGCGATCGATCGAGGGCCCCCAGATCTGCACACAGGCCAAACGGCTTGATCCGCAGGTGATCCAGGGGCGTGACTTCCTCGCCGTCACTCAGCAGTTTCAGTACCGCACTGCCGCCCCCGGCAAGAAGGCCGGGTCCACCTGGAAGCAAACCCTCGTTTTCCCCGAGGGCAAGAGGTACTTCGTTTCCTGCGACCGGATCGAATCGGTCAACAGCAGTGACGCCATGTTCCTCCGTCTCGACATGCCAGGTCACATCAAGCATCGGCAGGGAGACACATTCAGCAAGGTTTATCTCAGTTACTTTGGCGAACTGGATCCGTCGGAGTTCCAACGCGACTTCGCACCGGATGAGAAATTCAATTACACCCGGGGGCGAGACAGGGTGCCCCAGCGATTTATTCGGGCGTATCGGCTGCGAGATCCCGAGACCGGAAAAGACGGTCCATGGCTCGCGGGAATGACACTCGACCCTGGAATTGTCTCGGAAGCCTGGTGCCACCAGCGCGGCTACGTGTGCATGATTGAGGAATTCGGCGGCAAGCCCATCAAGGCGGGGGAATCGTTCCAGGCCGCCTTTATCGTGGGATTCTTCGACAGCATTGAGGAAATGCACGCGGTTTACGACGCCCACGCCGGCCATACCGGCCTCGATGTGAACCCCTCCCGCTGGAAGTTGACGCGATAAGCCTCGGCTCCGGTCTTTGTGCGGCCCAAGGCTGAGGTGTGTCGTGTGGCGAGAAGAGCCGGAAAGTTTCTGGCACCAGTCATGGTCGGCGCCCCTCGATCAACTGCGTCCCATACGCACCTCGATGCGCCGCGGTCATGTTCAGTTCCGACGAGATGACCAGCTGGAACCTGGTCGAGGTCCTCCTCAGTCACTGTTCGAAAAGAGTTCACTCCTCCCCGACACATCGCCGGGGTTCCTGACATGGGGACGCCGTTCGTGGCGGATCGGAGCACACTTCAATTCGTCTTCCGAGATCGAATCGCGACGGTTCGAGCGTCTCATCACACATGTTTCATGAGGATGGAACCGGCCCACTCCCTGGAATCGGCCGGAATGCAGAGTGACGACTTTCCGCAGCCCATCCCGTGAAGCTTCCTGATGTCGCAAGTGCCGGCCCACCGACGGCACACCACGAACCGTGCCAGTTGGGCCGTTGGCTTCAATATTGTCTGCCCGGGGGGGCGCGAAGTCGATTTGGGCCCTGATCCGCAACTTCGCCTTCGTAACCCCTCTGGCGAACTGCCCAAACCCTTCCGACAACTGAGTCGGGATGACCCCACCAAGGTGGTTGGGGTGGTGGTGTGGGTGTCGACCAGGGGATGATGGTTCATTCTTTTTTGAACTCACCCCCTGACAGAGATGTGGAAGACGTGTCGGAGGCGTTCCGATACCAAAAACGATTCCTCGGATGGCGAGACGGCACGACCGGATCTTCAGGGATTGGAACCGGTGTCTCTCAACGAAAACAGGGCCGGTCCTTGCGAGGGAACGGCCCTGAATCGAAATCAACACAATGTTCCATGTGGTCTTCCGACCCACGGAGTCCTGGAGACTACTTGGCGGCGGCAAACCGCTTGGCAACCTCGTTCCAGTTGATCACGTTGTAGAACGCATTGATGTAATCGGGACGGCGGTTCTGGTAGTTGAGGTAGTACGCATGCTCCCAGACGTCGATTCCCAGAATCGGGGTCCGACCTTCGGTCAGGGGACTGTCCTGATTGGCGGTACTCTCGACCACGAGTTTCCCCTTGTCGACCGACAACCAGGCCCAACCCGAGCCAAACCGGGTGGTGGCAGCCTTCGTGAAGGCGTCCTTGAAGTTGGCAAAACTGCCGAATGTTCCCGAGATCGCCGACCCAAGATCTCCGGTGGGCTCACCACCGGCATTCGGGGCCATCACGGTCCAGAACAGGGTGTGGTTCACATGCCCACCGGCGTTGTTGCGGACCGCGGTGCGGATCTCTTCGGGGACCTGGGCGAGGTGTTTCACAACCTCTTCCGGAGACTTCGCCGACCAGTCCGGAAACTTCTCCAGAGCGGCATTCGCGTTGTTGATGTACGCCTGGTGGTGCTTGGTGTGGTGAATTTCCATGGTGCGAGCGTCGATGATCGGCTCGAGCGCACCATACGGATAGGACAGTGTGGGGAGAGTGAACGCCATGAGTCAGACTCCGAAGAAATGAGGACCATTCGCCCAAACCCCGTCGGAATGCCCGAAGGGCAAACCCGTCGGCCACCCGACTCGCGGGACAGCCAGACGCGTGGTCCATGGGCGAAATGCGGACAAATCGCGGGGAGACGTGATTTATAGCTTGGCAAAACGGCGATTTCCAATCGCTTGGAACCGAGCTTGGAGAGTCCCACTCGCTCCCTTCCCCGGGCCGCCGTTTCCCCACCCACGGGCTTGTGTTTCCGGCCCCCCATTGGGACAATCCGGTTTGGTTGATTCATTGTCTGCTTGGGTGAACGCGCAGGAGATCCATGTCGAAGGAAGAAGGCATTCTGATGGAGGGAGTGGTCACCAAGGCACTGGCCAACACCCAGTTCCTGGTGAAACTCGATGTCGGGCACGAGGTCATGGCCCATGTGGCCGGCCGAATGCGCAAAAACTTCATTCGTATCGTCCCTGGCGATCGGGTGAAAGTTGAGGTTTCTCCCTACGACCCCAAACGGGGTCGCATTACTTTCCGTGAGCGGTAAGCCGCCGGTGCAGTCTTCGGCAGGCACTCCGGACAGCGTTTCGCCGCCTGCCCGAACCCCTCTCGAATCCGCCCCCCCAAATCTGGGTCGGGGGATTGAGCAGGTACGCCCTGAAAACTCTCCTCCAGAACGGCTCCACTTCGTGCAGCTTTTCACTGACGGAGCCTGCTCAGGCAATCCTGGACCGGGAGGTTGGGCCTTCATCCTGCGGCATCCCCAGTCGGGGCGCGAACTTGAAAAGTCGGGCGGGGCGGCCGAGACCACCAATAACCGCATGGAACTCCAGGCGGTGATTGAGGGCCTGGCCACTCTGAAACGACGTTCGCAGGTTGAAATTGTCACCGACAGCGAATATGTCGCTCGGGGATGCCAGGAGTGGCTCACCGGCTGGAAGCGACGAGACTGGAAGACAGCCGACAAAAAGCCCGTCAAAAATGTTGAACTCTGGTCCCAACTGGATCAACTGCTGCAGCAGCATGTCATCCGCTTTACGGTCGTTCGTGGTCATCAGGGGCATCCCGAAAATGAACGCTGTGATGAGTTGGCTGTGATCGAATCGAAGAAGTTGATTTCCGGTCGGGGTTGACCTGTCGAATAGACTCTGGCCACTGCTGCCGGAATCTCATCCAGTCGTCCCGTTCTCCCCCTGCCCGTCTACGGAACCCCGCATGATCACCCGCATCACGGGTCGTTTGACCGCATTGACCCACGAAGCGGCCACCATTGCAGCCGGTCCGTTCGAATATGAGGTCTACATTCCGGAATTCGTCCGGCGACAACTTCAAGGCCGACTGGAGACTGACGTCAGTTTGCGAACGATTGAGTACCTCGAAGGAACCCCGGGACGTGGCAATCTGACCCCACGTCTCATCGGCTTCATGAGTCATGCCGAACGGGAGTTCTTCGATGCGATCTGCTCGGTCGATGGTGTGGGAGTCAAGAAAGCGCTTCGCTCCATGGTTCGGCCGGTCCGCGAAGTTGCGGTGGCCATTGAAGAACAGGACGTCAAGCAACTGAGTGCACTGCCCGGAATTGGCGCCGGCCTCGCGGAACGAATCATCGCCAAACTCCGACGCAAAATGGCGAAATTTGCTTTGTTGGTTCAGGCCGAGACACCGGCGGCCGAAGTTGGGGAACGGGGCGTCGTCAACGATGCCTATGAGGCATTGCTGAGCCTGGGGCACTCCGCCCCCGATGCCCGTCAAAAAATCGAACAGGTCCTGGAATCGGGCAAGAAATTCAAATCGATCGAGGAAATCCTCGAAGAAATCTATCGCTCTCAGTCCCGTTAGGATTCCCCCCCGCCCCTGGAAGCGACTGCTTCTGGCCACATACGCGAAGAACGTTTCAGGCCACCCTGGCGAAAGAACGCATCGCGCCGTTTTTCCTCACGAGCCTTGCTCCGCCGCATTTTCGCCGGGGAATCTCCCTCCCAGTGAATCCCCGTGAAGGACAAACCGTTCGAGCACGTGATACTGCTGCCCAGCCGCATTTGGCCTCGATTCGTACAACACCACCTCTTTCGGCACAATCACCCCGAACGGAGAGTGAGACTGTTCTTCGAGCATACTGCAGAGTCTTTGAGAGGGGCGATGCCGCATGCGGGCGAGCGTCACATGCGGTACGAAGACGGGTTCCAATGGCACTCCCATTTCTTCGATCACCCGACCCAGGCGGGCGTGCAGCAACGTCAACTCGTGAGACGATTCGACACCCACCCAGATGACCCGAGGGAGTCGCAGATCTGGAAAGGCTCCCAACCCCTGCAATCGAATCGGAACCGGCCCGACGCCACAGGTCACCTTGCGCAATTGACCAGCCAGACTGCCGACCTCCGAATCCGCAACATCACCGAGGAAATTGAGGGTGACGTGCCACCGTTCGGGCGATTCCATCCGCAGCCGAAGATCGGCCTGCCGGAAGGCGTCAGCCTGTTCATGCAACGCACGGAGCGCGGGGACGGGAAAGGCAGTGAACAAACGGGGCATTTCGACAGTTCCAGCGTGAGAAAAGGCAACCGAACAGCATCAAATTCGCTCGAACTGTCCGCAGATTCCAACAGAACTGGTTGACTTGGTACTGGACCTGTGAGACACTTTCCAGCCACGTCTGTACATCTTTCGGCTCTCCCTGTGGGGAATGGTCATGCGGATTTCCGTGTTGTGGGCATCCATCGGGTTGGTCGTATTTTTCATGGGATGTGGCGGTGGTGAAGAGAGCAAGCCCGCCGCACAAAACAATCCTCCTCCGCCCGCGGCAGCACCCGCTCCCGCAGGGGGTCCCCCAGGGGGAATGCCCGGTGGCGCGGGAGGTGGTCCACCGGCGGGAATGATGCCGAACATGGCGGGGGGTGCTCCCGGGGGAGCCCCTGGTGGCGCTCCGGGCGGGGCGGGTGGGGGTGCTCCCAACATGGATCAACTCCGCCAGATGGGACAAATGATGGGCGGCATGGGGGGAGGTGGCCCGCCTGGCGGTCGCCCCGGTGCGTCAGCAGGAACAGATGCCGCGTCTGCGGGGAGTGCCGAAACGAATCTGAAGGCCCTGTTGAAATACGTCCCCGAGACGCTCAACCAGGCGACTGGTTTGGATGTCAAAGCCGTATCAGGGGATAAGTCGAACCTGACAGGAGTGAAGCTCCTGCAGGAATTCGCTGTCATTTTCGAAACGCTCGCCCAGGGTGGAATCGCGCAGAAGCAGGTGGAGTACATCGTTGCTGGCTGCAATCGCAAGACCAATCAGCAGATCATTATTGTCCGCACTTCGGCCCCTCTGGAAGGAGCGGGGAAAAAGCTGGGAGCGGGCGAGTCTGTGGCGGTTGGCAAAGCGAAGATGTTCCTGCTTCCCAATGGACCCGAGAAGAATGCTCTGGCGGTTCCCGAACCGAAGGTCCTGCTGATTGGCCGGGCCTCCACCGTGCAGGCAGCGCTCTCCAGTCCGCAAAAGGGTTCAGTGACCGGGGGTGTGGAGGCGATGGCCCAACCATCAGCCTTTTACTGGATCGCTGGAGACTCGGAAGCCGCCAGGAAACGCATGGAAGGGAGTGATTTCCCACTGTTGCAGGATTACGCGGCCGAAGGGGCCCGCATGATCGGGTACGCCATGGGAATCGGGGGGACTGCGGACGGAGCGGCCAGCAGTCCCGGAGCGGGAGGAGGACCGGGACCGGGTGGATTTGGAGGAGGGCCCGGTGGTCCCGGCGGACGGCCAGGGGGAGGTCCCATGGTGGGAGCAGCCTCGAATGGAATGGGCCCAGGAGGAGCGCCTGGAGGGGCCCCAGGTGGCCCGCCGGCAGGAATGATGCCCGGTGGTGGTGCCGGTGCTCCCGGAGCCGGTGGGGCTGCCAACAACAAGCAGGCGCGCATCAATGCCGTTTTCGGTATGGTCTTCCAATCGGAAGGCTTGGCGGTTGCGGCCGAAAATCGGCTCAACGAACTGTTCAAGAAATATGCCCCTCGTCAATCGGGTCCGGGCATGGGGCCCGGAATGGGCCCCGGGGGAATGGGGCCCGGCATGGGCCCGGGTGGACCGGGTGGTGGTGGACCGGGAGCGCCTCAGGCACCGCCTCCTCCCCCCCCGAATGTGACCCGACTGGTTTTGCCGGAGGTGTTCCAACCGCAGCAGGCCGTGAACCGGTTCGTGCTCCCCCAACTGGGTGACGATCTGCCGGGTGAAGGGATCTTGCGTCAAGGGCCGGGCGGTCCACCAGGAGGGGGGCCTCCCAGTGGTCCTCCGGGCGGAATTCCCGGTGGCGGCGGCATGCCGGGAATGCCCGGTATGCCTGGCATGCCCGGAGGTGGAAGCCAGGGGGATGACAGGGTGATCACGGCAACCAGCCAGCGGACGACCGAAAACATTCGCCTGGCGATGTCGATTCCCAACCGTCCCGACCTGGGAGTGGTGTTCCACGAAAAGGCTTACAACGATGCGATCCAGGCCATGGGGGCGACGGCCCTGCCGGACGGCATTTTCGCGGGATCACTGACAGCCATGCGACTTGGATATGACAAAATCGTGGCGGCCAAGCCCGGTGGACTGAAGGGGGTCAAGCGGATGGGGGAAGATCAACCGATCTGGGTGGGCTACAGCTGGATGACGGAGATGCTCCCCTACATCGACTACAACGACCTGTATCTCCAGTTCGACCAGACGAAGCCCTGGATCGACAAGGCCAACCGGGTGCACGCCTACACGGTGATTCCGGCCTTTGTAAATCCCGCAGACCCCAACGTCCAATGGAACGGCCACCCCTACGATGGAGTGGGATTGACGCACTTTGCCGGGATGGCCGGTTTGGAAGACAAACGAAATGTCGTTGCGGCGGAACTGCCACGAACCGATCCCCGGGCGGGGATCTTCGGCTACGACGAAATCGTCCCTCTTGATTCGATCAAGGACGGCAAGGCTCAGACGATCATGTTGATTGGTTCCGGAAAGTCCTCCGCTCCCTGGATTCAGGGAGGAGGCGGGACAGTTCGCGGGGTCCGTGCGCCGTTTTTTGACAAGTTCCATGGAGTCGGTTCGGCGGGTCTCGCAACTCCCGGTGCCTATGTCATGATGGCGGACGGGTCTTCTCGCATCATCAGTGCCGACATCGACCCGGAGGTGTTCAAGGCGATGTGTACGATTCAGGGAGGCGAGACCATCGATCTCCCCAAGACGGTAACCCAGGCGGAAACTCAGAGTCAGTAATCGACCGCTTTCACAGCGCCGTCAATCTCTGTCTCCCCCCTGACTTCTTCCGGCTTTTCATCCAGAGAGAACCCGATCATGCGACGGTCCTGGCTCTGCATTCCCCTGTTGTTGGTTGCTGCGATTCAACCGGCGTCGGCAGACTTCCTGGTCTACCACATCGGTGGGAGGGGTGGATCCGGAGGGGGGGGTGGAGGTCGCAGCGGTCCCCCAGCCGGGATGATGCCTGGTGGTGGGATGCCGGGAGGGCGACCTGGTGGTGGAGGTGCGCCATTTGGCCCTCCTTCAGGCGGTGGGGGGGGCGG
>DNUF01000017.1 GCA_003508595.1 Planctomycetaceae bacterium | reverse complement strand
CTAGTCCCGCGCGATCTTTGCCAGGTTGCGGTAGATATCCAGGGCGTGTTCATATTCAGCCAGTTCGGCTGGAGCGAGCACGCCCTGGTTGCGTTGAATCTCGTGTTCCATGCGCTCGATGAAGTGCTGCACCTCGCGTTTCCTGGGCCGCACAGGCCCATCGATCTCGACGTGGACCGGGGCCGTGTGGGCAAAACGGGAACGTCTGTCGTCACCCCTGTCGTAGCACCGAACCGCCACCCATGCCGAGTGCGGCAGGACGATTGTTTCGTCCCAGGGACTGACAAACTCGCCACGGGGACCGGCGGTGTTGGCCGGAGAGATCGTCCGGACCACTTCCCCGTTGACCACGATTTCGAGTCGATCCAGGGGACGTGGATTGGCAGCGGTCCCCTGGACTCGCAGTCTGTATCCGGGTTGGGCGTCGCGTACCGTGGTCCCCGCAGGATGATCATTGAACCGACTGAACAGCATCGGGCCTGTGGTGACGAAGCTGCGTCCTGCATTCAGACCTTCGATCCATTGTTCATAGGTGAAGTCACCGGGCACCTCGACATACACGCGTCCAAAACCGAGGGGGACAGGGTGCACACCGCTGCCGGTCCCGGCGGTGGGGCGCATCCGAAAGCCGCAATTCAGGAAGGCGTAGTACGTCTGGAAGCCCCAATCGATCCACCCCGCTTCATCGACCCCTTCAGGACCGATTTCCAGGCCCCAGTTGGTTGGGGTCATTTCAATCGTCCACTTGCGAAACAGGAAATTGGTGCGCCAGACGTGGTTGTTGGCGAGTTCGAAGAGGTCGACCTGCATGCGGGGGACAATCATCACCGTCCAGTTCCAGGAGTGCTTGTCGAGATCGAGCAGGGCTCCGGATTGGTGGGCCCAGTCGGCAACCGGGGCAACAGGCGGTGTTCCGAGTCGCGGCGGTTCGCGATGGTTCAGCACAAAGACGGCTCCCTGGGTGTGGGGTTTGCCGTCCACGGTGAACAGTTCGTACTCCGTATTCACAGGCCACAGGCAGCGCCGTGGTCCACACCAGATCACCGCGGGGGCAGGTTGGCCGGCGACTGGTCCTTTGTCGCCCGTTTGGCGGGCCTCACGCACCCAGTAGGCCAGGGGGAAGGCAACATTCAGATCCTCGGCTTCCACGAGGTGTGGACAATCCACCAGCCGTCGATGGACGTGGGTGTCCCCCGAGTACCAGCCCCGGGCCGCCATGTCGATCCAGCGCCGCATTGGCACCTCCACACGCTGGATGGCCGTCCGATCGGCGGGAGGGGGCACCTGAAGGGTGGCGACATGATATTCCTTGCCCCGTTCGACAGTCAGTGTGACGGTTGCCTGTTCGGGCACCTCGAACTCGAACGGATGGGGTGACACCGTCGTGTGTTTTTCTCGTGACTGGGGAGTGCGTTCGACGTCATAGACGACGGCCTGTCCCGCCGGATCGACCGGGCGTGCGAAATAGTGCCGGCCTTCTTCATCCTCCAGGTAGACCCGTCCTGCCAGGATGTCGCGAGTCGTGTCGTCCCGCAGTTCGACCTGCAAGACCCGCTTTCCATCGTGAAATGCCCCGACAGACTGAGGAATGAGGCCCCACCACAGGCCGACCCCCGCCAGGAACAGGCAGACATCAGGAACGCGGGAATGGATATTCGACATGACGAAAACCTCAAAGAGGTGAATCTGGGAAGGCAGCACGGGGATCAGCGCGAGGCAGGTAGACTGTGCCAGCGACAGAGTCTGCGGAAATCTGGAAGCCGAGGCAAGGGGATGCGGAAATTGATCGGTCAATCTCTGGGATCGAGGAGAGGGGCAGGTGCGATCACTGTTTACGCTGTGGGGTTCGACCGGTATAGTCCCGCCCATTCACGCGGAGGCGTGAAGCGGCCCAATTGGGGGGCCGAGAAGGCCCATCTCACGGAGGTCAGAATGCCCGAGACACGTCATGAGTTGTCGGTCGGTGAGTCCCTGATCATCGACGACTGTCTGGTGACCGTCACGGAGATTGTCGGCGACGAGGTGCTGTTCCGCATCGAACGGATTCCGGGACTCCACGAGTCTGATTCGGAATCCGCAGGGACTGCTTCCCGAGACTCAAGGCCGCAATCGATCGAGTCGCTGAGTTCAGCCAGGGAAATTGAGCGCCCCGCGGAGGAACTCTCCGGGAGAGGCCATGCCGCGAAATTGCCACGGCGATCCCGTCCCCGCTGAATTGCGGCAGTCCCCGCTCTGGCGGATGGGCAAGAACGTGCTCTGAGATTCCGAAATGGGACCGGGACTCGGCCGGTGGGAGTGGCTTGAAGTTACTCTCGAGTCTCCCCTGGCTATTGAGGGAGGACCGCCAGGCGGGCGTTGAGGTCAATCTCTTTTCCCTGCCGCAGCACCCGAATTTTCAATTCATCACCGGCCTTGAGTTGATCGATGACCCGGTAGAGATCGCCGGAATTGGTCACGGCCCGCCCATTGGCCGCGATGATGAGGTCTCCTGGAACGATTTGCCCATTGGGGAGCCGTTTGCTGGGTTCCAATCCCGCGTCAGCGGCGGGCCCCTGCGGATCAACTTCGCGAATCATCACCCCCTGCAGACCCAGCCGGGCGATGGTCTGGTCAGGGATGATGCGAATTCCCAGTCCGATTCGCTCAACCTTTCCGTTGCGGATCAATTGCGGGACGATTCGTCGTACCGTGTCGATCGGGATGGCGAAGCCAATTCCGGCACTCGCTCCGGAAGGACTTCGGATCTGGGCGTTGACCCCGATGACAAGCCCCGCACTGTCGAGCAGCGGGCCCCCCGAATTCCCCGGATTGATCGCCGCATCGGTCTGGATGGCGCCCTGGATGGGACGGTTGGTGAGGGCCGTGATTTCCCGTTCCAACCCGCTGATGACACCGGTGGTCAATGTCTGGTCCAGCTCGAACGGGCTGCCGATCGCCAGCACCTTCTGGCCGGGCAACAGCCCTGTCGAGGTTCCGAGGGAAGCGGGCTTGAGCTGTTCTGTCGGGGCGTCAATCTTGAGGACCGCCAGGTCGTGGTCGGGTGCGATTCCGACCACGCGTGCCGAGAGGGGGCGGGTCCAGTCCGAAAGGGTGACCCGGAATTCCTCCCCGCGGGAGAGAACGTGATAGTTGGTGACGATGTAGCCCTGATCATCCCAGACAAATCCTGATCCAGTCCCCTGGGGGATCGTGGTGGCATCGAGTCCGATCTTGTCCCGTTGAACCGCGAGGCTGGTGATGTTGACCACCGAGGGGGCAACGCGCCGATAGACATCGATATTGTCGAGTTCCTCGGGACGGAGGTCCCCACGCGGAACGACGGGAGGTGCCGAGGCCCTTGGATCATGCAGGGGGCTGAACCCACCGGCACGCCCCCGCCAGACGAGCAGGATGACCAGCATCAGCAGGATATGGACCAGCCAATGCAGGCTGGTGGTCCTGCTGGATTCGGGTGCGGGGGCGGAGGATTCAGGCGTCATGGAGAGCCCACGACTCTAGAGTCACGGAAGTCGGGTGATCGCGGAATTGAAGTCTTCCGCCGCACGTTGAAAGCGGGCTTGGATCTTCTCCGGAAGGTCCGGGAATTCCTTGAGGAACTGCTTGTCCATCGCCTGGGCAAATCTCTCGAGGGCCGAGGTGATCTTGCGCGCGATCTGCTCGGTGCTGGGGCGTTCGGGAGGGGCTTTCCCGGCAGGGCCGGCAGCTCCGGTGCGGAACGGAGTATATTCCCCTTCCGCTCCGGTTTCACGGGCCTGACCGGCCACCGTGGCGAGCCGCTCGCCACCCGTCGTCGACTCGAAGTCTGGCGAGGCATGGACCGTGACGGCATCGCCAGTCAGTGTGGGGACGGCCACCACATGCGCCGCCTGGGGATGCAACTGCAACGCATCGTCAAGGGCTTCCAACGACAGGTCTTCACCCCTCCGGGCCCGCCGCCAGGCCCGCATCTCAGCCACTGTGCTGAGTGTTTCCTCGGCCCACTCCAGGCATTCGCGTGCGTCATCCCAGGTCAGGGCACAGTAGTAATGGGACCACTTCAGGTGCGGAAAGGTGTCGCGCTGTCCCTGAAAAGCTTCCCAGACTCGGCGGCGCTGGTAAATCTGGTCGGCCGACAGCCCGACCAGCAGGGCGAAGTCCGCATCGGTCCGGCCACGAGCATAGCGTTCGGTCCACTTGGCGGCACATTCTCCGACAATCCAATTGGACTGAAACACCGCCTCCTGGGCGGTGGTGACCAGTTGTTCTTCGGTTTCATGAACCTCAACGGGAGCGGGCGTGTCCGACATAGGGGAGAGTCGCAGGTGGTGGACGGGGAACCAGCAGAGGATCGTATCCCGGCACTGCCGGATTCTCCATCCGCGGGCGTTTTTGGGGACAGCTTGTGGGGAACGCGAAGAACCAAGAAATGCTCAACTCCTACAGACCCAATCGCCGAAATAAATGGCGTCTTGGGGAATTCGGCCCAGCCGATACAATTCCCTTGACCGTCAAAGTCGAATCGGCTAGAATACCGATTCGTTAGTTCAGTTGGTGGTGGTTCCGACAGGAGCCAGAGACTCACCTGTTCTGAATTTTTGGCCCCGTAGCCAAGTGGCTAAGGCAGCGGATTGCAAATCCGCCA
>DNUF01000064.1:21595-53742 GCA_003508595.1 Planctomycetaceae bacterium | reverse complement strand
GCGTCAGCTGGCTGGTGGAGACGTCCCACGCACAAGTGATCCGCGAGTCCAGCGACTTGCCACGCGGCTCGACCAAGTTGGTCATCACCGCGTCGAGCCACCCGGGCCGTAACCTGGCACTACCCTCGATACACCGGTCCAATGCACCGGCCTTCACCGTCACCCACCGCACACGGCTTGGGCTTGGCCGTTGGTCACGGGCCGTTTGGTATCGACGTGGGGGTCTGCCTGTCGCGCTTCCACCATGGGGCTGACGCCCCGCGTTGTCCTGGGCTGCGCCTCGCGCGTCCAGGGGGGCGGTGGGCGTCTTTGGTTGCCAACGGGCCCGTCAGTGATCGTCCGGATTGAGGGAAAACTTCTCCGGGGGTTCTTCGGGAGTCACCTCGGGAGGCTGCCAACGGTCGGCACGGGGGGCATGGGGCTGAGCCGACTCTTCGTAAACCCCCGTCTCGCGATCCAGCAGCTCGAGGTTCCGCTCCAGTTCCTCATGGTTGCGCCCCTGCCACAGCAGCACGGACTGCCCCTCCGCCAGGTGCAGCTTGAGCTTGAGTGGTCCATAACGCCAGGGAAACAGCCGCTCGCACAACCAGCGCTGCACAGCCTCCAGTTTTTGTCCGGCCGTCTCGGCGGGAGGTGCGTCGGGAGCCTCTTCGACCTCCACACGCTGCAGTCGCTCACGCTTCCATTGGTCGATCTTTCCCGGGATGAAACCGACCGTCCGCTGGCGACAGATCCGTTCCTGGGTGATCCAGGCTTCACGGTACGATCCCAACACCGCCGCCGCCAGAACGAACCCGGCGATCTTGAACGACCACCACACCGGAAGCATCACCAGGACAAACGCGCACACCGCCACCCCCAGCATGCGCAGCGGTCTTTGGACCTCAGGGGCGAAAAACTCCATCGTTCCCTCCCGGACAAGGCGAACTGGGCTGGCTGGGCAACGCTCTCCCAGGCAATCCCACCCCTTTGATCTTGACCGATTTCGGCAAATGGGGGAATGTCCCGCCCCGAATTCCAGGCGTGCCCGGGGAATTCCCCGGCCCAGGCTGACACGACCCGCCGTCAGCCCCGTCCGCACGCCCACACCCGGATTCCGTGCATGAGTACCACCATCTCTCCTCCGCCCGGCCCCCCCTCGCACCGCCCCCACTCCTGGCGGCGCTGGGGATTGCTCGCCGGTTTGCTGGTGGCGGGAGGTCTGGCGCTGAATGCCGAGTCGCTGGCCCGACTGCGCCACCAGCTCTACCCCAAGCGCTTTGGCGTGGTGGAACCGGGGCGCATTTACCGCAGCGGCCAGATTGCCTCCCGGCTCATCACAGGGGTCCTGCGCGACAACCAGATCGACGTGGTCGTCGACCTCACCAACGATTCTCCCAGTGATCCGGCCGAGTTGGCCGACAAGCAGGCCGAGATCGCCGCCATTGCCAGCCTCGGCCTCGAACGACACCAGCACATTCTCATCCCGGATGGGACGGGAGACCTCGAGACGTACGCCGCCGCAGTGAAATCGGTGGCCGAGGCCGCTGCTGCGGGGAAGCGGGTGCTGGTCCACTGTGCGGCGGGAAGTCAGCGGACGGGGGGGGTGGTCGCCCTGTACCGACTGCTCGTCCAGCACAAGTCCCCGGCCGATGTGTACGACGAGATGCAGGCGTTCAAGTACAGCGTGCATGACTCGCCGCGGCTGCTGGAATTCCTCAATGGCAACATGCGCGACCTCGCTGCCGAATTGGTCCGGAATGGGACCATCGACGAGATCCCGCAAAACCTGCCCGTGCTGCCCGACGAACGGGTGGCGGGCCTGCCGCGCGAACAGCATTGATCGTCGCGACCGCGGGACCGTTCGGACGCCTCCCGGCCCCCCTCAGGATGTCGGTGTGGGCGGGGGTTCGACCCGACCACCGCCCGTCCAGCGTCTGCCCAGTTCCTGCCCCACGTAGCGCGTGAGGGCCCACAGGCTGGGAGCCCCGAGGATATGTCGCAGGTAACCGGGAAACCCTCCGGCCGGGGTGCGCCCTCCCGAACGCCGCAGCCAGCGGTACCGCTGGTACAGCAGGGCCAACTCGGCGAGGCCCGCCGACATCCCCGGGGGATTCATCGACAACTCCGCCCGGCGGCGAGCCGACGCAGAGACCGGAACGGCCGCCAGGCGACCCGGCACGTCAGCGGGAATCCCACAGTGAAACTCCCGGTCGAGGTACGCCAGCATGACCGCCACTGTCGCGGTCTGACCCCGGGCCTCGGCCGACCGTTCGAATTGGTTCCAGTCGAGGTCAGACCCGGCACTGCGGATCAAGATCACACTGTCCGCCACCCACCGCACGGGAGGGATGGGATTCCAGCGCGACCCGTGGACCAGCAACAGCAGCAGGTGATCGGCGGGGGAGGGAACAAGCGTGTTGCCCCAACGCCCGGTCCCCGCTCGCTGCGGCAAGGGAATGGCCCGCTGCCAGACATCCTCATCGAGCCGGGGATCGAAATTTCCCTGGCTGAAAAACCAGTGCAGGTCGGCACCGGTTCCCCCGGGGCCGCGGAACCCATGGGCATGCCGGGCCTGGAAGTAGGCGTCATCGAACAACTCGCGACGGCGGGGGCCGGCAGTCCAACTGGCATGGGCCCCGGCGACGGCCACCCGGGTTCCCGTCAACGGTGTTGGCTCGGCAACCCATCCGGCCTCCAGCAGGGTGTCGACCGCCGGCTGCGCTGCTGCGAAGGGGACAACCAGGTCGACATCATCCATCGGCCGTTGCCCGGGGTCACCGTAATTGGACAGCGCCAGCGCCGCACCCTTGATCAACATCGCGGGAATCTGTCGAGCCGCCAGTGCCTGGACCAGGAGACTGGCCCGGGCCAGCACGAGCTGGTTGGCGTACCACGTCCGGCGATAGACCCCCTTGATGCGATCCCGATCACGGCTGTTGAAGCCGAGGGCCTCAATTCGCTTCCACAACAGGGGAAGCAGACGGTACGACCCGAAGTCGATGTGGTCGAGATCGAGCTGCCGCTGCCACTCCTCGAAGTGAAGACTGGCGGTGGCCGGGTCGGAATCGAGGCAGGCGTGCAGCAACAGGGTCTGCAATGGCGAGGGTTGCCAGGCCGGGGAACGGGTCACGACGGGCCTTTCTGCGACCGGGCCCGGCGACGATCGAGCGAAGCCTTGAGGATGCGGGCCCGCTCGAGGTCAGCCTCGGCTTTTCGGGTGAGACTCATGTTGGCGCCGTGCACGCGCCGACGCAGCACGACGTCGGGCAGGACCTCGATGCGGAATCCCCGTTCGGTGGCGCGGAGGAACCAGTCGAAGTCACCGAAGCTGCGGAACGATTCGTCGAGCCCTCCCAACTGCTCGAACACCCGCGAACGGATGACCGCGACTCCCGCCAGATGCCCGGGCTGCGGGGTCTCGGGAATCTGCAGCCGCGACCGGACTTCCGGATCCATGTCTTCGCTGAAGAACGACTGCTGATGACCGGCCACGATGTCGAGTTGCGGGTCCGCCAGCAGGCGGGCCAGCCGGACCTGCAACGAGCCCGGCGTCAGCAGATCGTCGTTGTCCAGGTGGGCGATGAAGTTTCCGCGGGCCTCCCGCAGGGCGGCATTGCGGGTGGCGGCCAGTCCGGAATGTGGACGACACACAAGCCGCACTCGCGGTTCGAAGGCCCGGGCCACCTCGACCGACCCATCGGTGGACCCGTCATCCACCAGAATGATTTCGGTGGCGACCCCTTCCTGGGCCAGCACGCTCTCGATCGTGGCCGCGAGGTATTTCGCCCCGTTGAAGACTGGAATCAGCACGCTTACCAGGGGGCTCTGGGACTGGCTCTGGGACTGGCACTGGGGAGATGACTCAGGCATGGGTTCCCTCCGACGCCCCGGGAGGGGGGGCCGATGACTCCTGGAAACTGGACAACGGCGGCAGATTGAGGGCCCGGCCTCCCCGGGCCCGCCGTCGTTCCAGTGACTTCTTGAACATCAGCATCTGGTAGTGCTGCGACACCTGTTGCTGCCGGGTGATGTTGCCCCCATGCAGCCGCTGGTGGACGATCAGATCGCGATGCAGCAGCAGCCGTACCCCCTGTTCCCTCGCGCGCAGAAACCAGTCCCAATCATCGCAATAACGGAGCGCTTCATCGAAGCGGCCAACGGTGTCGAACAACTCCCGGCGAAAGAGCGCGGTCCCCAATTGCAGGGTCAGCATTTCATTGCCAACCGCGGCGAAGGAGGCGACGGGGTCGGTCGGCCGCGACTGCAACGACTCGTACTGACCCAGCCCCACCACCAATTGCACCTCGGGATGGGTGCGAAAGCGGGTCAGTTGACGGTCGAGCGCGTCGGGCGTGAAGGTGTCGTCGGCGTCGAGAAACCCAATGAACTCGCCACGGGCCAGGGAGATTCCCGTGTTGCGGGCCACCGGGGCCCCTCCGTTGGGCTGACGATGGACCCGGACGGGATCGCCCAGGCGCTCGGCGATCGCGGCACTGTCGTCCTGCGAGCCATCATCGACCACGATCACCTCCAGGGGACGATGGGTCTGCGCGAGGATGCTGCGGAGTCCCTCTTCGACATAGGCGGCCCCGTTGTAGACCGGCACGATGATGCTGATCAGGGGTGTGCTGGACGATGGCTTCATGTGGACGGGTGGGCAAGTTGTTGCAAAAGAGGGACGGCTTCATCGGGATCGGGTCCGACCCGCAGCGACCAGCAGGGGAGTTGTTGCACCAGCGTTGTCAGCCGCTGCAGTGCCGGACCTCGTTCCCCCGGCATCTGGAACAGCGTGCTGGGGGCCAGTGCCCGCAGGGTCTCCCCCTTGCTGATCGGGGCGAGACTGGCCGGACCTGTGGGGATGATTCGGGGGAGGACAATGCCCCGCAAAGGTGCGCTGGGCACGACCTCCCAGCCGGTCCCCGGGCCCAGGAAGAGAATCTGCTTCGATTCTTCCCACAGCGGACTCTGGGAGAAGGCTTCCTGCAACCGGCTCAGCCGGGCGATCGAGCCCCGATTGGCCTTCGCCGAGGCGTAGAGCGAGTGCACCCGCGGACCATCCGCCGTCTCCACCAGGCAATAGTCATCGGCGAGATAGCCGACCCGCGTCCCCAGGCACGACAGGGCCGTGGTCGACTTCCCGGATCCGCCGCGCCCCACCAGCAGGACCCCCCCCGACTCATCTCCGACGGCGGCGGCATGCACCAGTTGCCCCCCCCAGCCCGACGACCACCAATGCAGAATGCGGCGGAGGGGCCCAGCCTGTTCCCAGGCGGGGATCCGCGCGAGGTCGGGTGTGCGCCAGAGTGCCACCTGGGTGGCAGGGTCCAATGCCGCGAGACTCCCGAGAGCCGGTTCCCAGGCGATCTGCGGCGGGCCCTCAAAATGAAACAACCCGGCATCGCCCGTCTGAAATGGCAGCGGGGGGGGCGGGCCCCCGGCGGCAACGTCATCCCAGCAACAGACCGTGAGATCGGGACGCCCGGAGGAGTTTGCCAGGCTCACTGACGACTCGACTTCGAGGTGCCGCAGGGCGCGGACGACCATTGGTGCGTCCCGCGATGACAGAAACTCGATTCGCACCAGCCGACCGGCAATCCGGGCGACAAAGTCCGAAGAATCGCCGTTCGCGGCTCGTGCCTGAACAAACCACTGCCGCAGCCGTTGAAAATAGTCCGATGCAGAACCCATGCCGAGTCACCTGTTGCAGTTCCACCCGTGGCGGCCCACCCGGTCGCACCGTTCCGTACGACCTCAGGGGATACACGGATCTAGCCCGGCGGCACAGCGCCCGACTCGGGGGAGTTCGGCTGCAGTGGCCAACCGGCCTCGGCGACTTCATGAATGGGATCCACCAGCAGCAGTTCCTGCATATCGGTGAACTTCTCGAAGCGGGGTGCTTCAAACGAACTTCGCTCCCCCGGGGTCGCGGGAGCCAGGACCGGCGAATGGTCCCTGCCTGTGGTGGGCACAATCAACTGCTCCGCGACCAGATCGGCGATAAACTGTTCCACCGCCGGGCCGATGACCGGGCGGGTCCCATCTGTCGTCTCGGTCAACTGGTCAACAATCGCCCCAGCCGTCTGGCCCGCGATGAGTCGTCTCCAGACTTCGGCCCCCCCTCTGGTCAGGCTGTAATACGAGCCTGAGACAAGGTGGACCACGATCACTTCACCATCCAGTTCTTCCTGAACCACATCGGGCGAGTTCAACCGGTATTCCATGAGTCTGCTGCGAACTTTGGCAGAAATGACGGCACGAGGCACAACGACGTGACAAGGGGAGCCGCTGCGCACGACCGCACCGATGCACATCTCCCAACCCAATTTACCAATTGGTGCCAAGGAGACAGTGGTGTGAATTCCCGATTCCGCCGAGCATCGGCTGCCATGCCTGTTCGAGGACCGGGAGTGCCGGATGTGACAGTTCTGCGCCCCACCATCCCCGCACGATCCTCACCCGGCTCAACAGGGGGGAGATCTGCACTTCCGTCTCCCCCTGCTTGACCCTCCCCGGTCCGGCTGTCAGGATGCGGTTTCGGGAGACACGGGGCCACGGCCCGCGACGCCTGCACAGGGTGGGGCGCGACTGCGGACGGCATACGGTACGACGCCGGAGGGGTGACAGCAGCATGTCGAGATTGGGATCACGCGATGCAGACCGGAACGGAGGAGGCTCCTCCAGCACCGATCCAGCCGACCTGCGGGCCGCCGAGGACCTGGCCCGGATCTACGAAGAACTCTGCAGTCAGCTCGGCCGGGTGATTCATGGTCAGCAGGAAGTGCTGCGGCAGATCCTGATTGCCATGTTCGCCCAGGGGCACTGTCTGCTGGAAGGGGTTCCCGGGTTGGCCAAGACCCTCATGATCTCGACGCTGGCACAGTTGTTGTCGCTCGATTTCAAGCGGATCCAGTTCACCCCCGACCTCATGCCCTCCGACATCACGGGGACCGAGATCCTCGATGAGGAAGAGGGGACGGGACGACGGCGAATGCGATTTGTGAAAGGGCCGATCTTCGGGAACATCCTGCTGGGGGATGAAATCAACCGCACGCCTCCCAAGACGCAGGCGGCGCTGCTGCAGGCGATGCAGGAATACCAGGTGACGTGCGCCGGCGAGACCTTCCCCCTCGATCGTCCGTTTCTGGTGCTGGGGACGCAGAACCCGATCGAGCAGGAAGGGACGTATCCCCTCCCCGAGGCGCAGCTCGACCGGTTCATGTTCAAGGTGGTGGTCGACTACCCCAGCTTCGACGAAGAACTCGCGATTGCCGAGCAGACGACCAGCACGGGGACGCCCGAGCTCACACCGGTTCTGACCAAGGCCGACATTCTCGCCGTGCAGCGGGTGGTGCGGAAGGTGCTGGTGGGGCGGTCGGTCTCGTCGTTTGCCGTCCGGCTGGTCCGGGCGACCCGGCCCAAGGGGAGCGAGGCCCCCGATTTTGTCCGGAAGTATCTGACGTGGGGGGCCGGCCCGCGCGCGTGCCAGGCGCTGTTGCTGGGGGCGAAGGCCAACGCCCTGCTGGATGGCCGCGTGCACGTCTCGCTGGATGACATCCGCCAGGTCGCCAAGCCGGTGTTGCGACACCGCCTGGTCACCAGCTTCGCCGCCGAAAGCGACGGCATCACGCAGGACGGGGTCATCGAAAAACTGCTGGGCATCATCCGCGAGGAGGGGTGATGGCGAACCGGTACTTCGACCCGGCGGCCCAGGCCCGCGTGGGGAAGCTGGAACTCGTGGCCCGGCAGGTGGTCGAGGGGTTTCTCTCGGGCCGCCACCGCAGCCCCTACCACGGGTTCTCGGCCGAGTACCTCGATCACCGCGCCTACACCCCCGGCGATGAAATCGCCGCGATCGACTGGAAGGTGCTGGCCCGCACCGACAAGTACTACGTCAAGCTTTTTGAAGACGAAACCAACCTGCGGGCCACCCTGCTGCTCGACTGCTCGAAGTCGATGGCCTTCCAGAGCGGCGAGCTCTCGAAACTGGAATTCGGCTGCTACCTCGCCGCCGCCCTCACCAGCCTGCTGCTGCGCCAGAATGACTCGGTCGGGCTCGTCACCTTCGACACCGGCATCCGCCAGTACCTTCCCCCCCAGGCCCACCCGTCGCAGTTCCGCCGGGTGCTCGAGTCGCTCGACGGCACCGCCTCGGAAGGGGACACCGATGTGGGAAAGACCCTGCACGAGGTGGCCGAGCGGATCCGCCGGCGGGGCCTGGTGATCATCCTCAGCGACCTGCTGGATGATCCGCAGCACATCGCCGCCGGGCTGCAGCACTTCCGCCACAACCGGCACGAGGTGCTGGTGTTCCACATTCTCGACGACGCCGAGCTGACCTTCCCCTACCAGCGGCTCACCCGCTTTCAGGACATGGAGGGAACCGGCCGGGTCGTGGTCAATCCGCAGAGCCTGCGGCAGCAGTACCTCGACCGCATGCAGCGGTTCCTCGAGACGATCCAGGCGTCGTGTTTCGAGCGCAGGATCAGCTACCACCTGGCCCGCACGAGCGAGGCTCCGGCCGCGGTGCTGGCCGAGTACCTCGACCGCCGGTCCCGCCGGGGATGATGCCATGAATCTCATCCCGCTGCTCAATCCTGCCCTGCTGGTGTTCCTCCCGGTGGCGGCGATCCCGGTGTTGCTGCACCTGTTGACGCGGCACCGGGTCAAGACGGTCGACCTGGCGACCTACCGATTCCTGTTCGACACCTACGTTCAGCAGCGGCGGCGCATGCGCTTCCTGGAGGCGCTGATCGCCCTGCTGCGCACGTTGTTCCTGGCGCTGTTGGTGCTGGTGCTGGCCCGACCCGCCCTGCGGCATTGGGACCGGTTGCTGGGGGCCGGGGGCAATCGTGAAGTCCTGCTGCTGGTCGACACTTCCGAGAGCATGAACACCACGACCGCCGGTCGCTCGGCGCTCGACCGCGCCCGAGGTGTGGCCCAGGCGATTGCCGACCGGCTGGGCCCCGAGGACCGCCTCACGCTGTTTCGCCTGGGAGCCCGCCCCGAAGAGGTCTTCAGCCGGTTCGCGGGCGATACCCAGGCAATCCGCAACAGCATCGACAACCTGAAAGCAGGCTCTTCCCGCGCGAACCTGCTGGCGGCCTTCAGCCAGATCTTCGGCCCGCAAGCCCCGTCGCGGGAACAACCCCTCGTTTACCTGCTGACCGACGGCCAGGCCTCGGGCTGGACCGAGTTGCAGCAACAGGGGGCCGCCAACCTGCTTCCTCCCGAGGCGAAGCTGCAGGTGATTCTCTGCGGATCGGCGACCCCCCTGTCGAACCGCGCCCTGGTTGGTGACACCCCCCGGCAATCCCGATCGATCGTCGGTTTGCCCATCAAGCTGGTTCCGCGTGTCACCAATCACTCGGCCACCGAGGCGGTCGAGGTCCAGATCAGCATCCAGGTCAATGGCAAGGAAATCGCCCGGCCTGTCGTTCCGCTCAAGCCCGGTGAGACGGCGCACCGCGAACTGGTGTACCTCCCCACCGAACCGGGTGTCTTCGAAGGACGCTTTCACCTCGAGCGCTCCGAAGGGGGGCTTCCGGATGGGTTCCCCGCCGACGACGACTATCTCTTCACCCTCGAGGTGACCGAACCCCTGCAGGTGCTGCTGGTCAACGGGGCACCGCACAGCGATCCCCTCGAAAGTGAGACGCTGTTTCTCAAGACTGCCCTCACCGCTCCGGACGAACGGGAACCCGCCGCCGTCGCCCCCGGTCAGCCAACCCCGCCGGGTCCACTGACGACGCCCGATGCCCGGTCACTCGCCGTGCAGGAAATCGGCGAAGGGTTGCTGAATGAAGAGATTTTGAAGGGGGCCCAGGTGGTCATCCTCGCCAACTGCGGTCAGCTGAACGGGAACCAGTACACCTTTCTGCGGAACTTCGTGACGCGGGGCGGGGGACTGCTGGTCTTCCCGGGTGACAAGGTCAATCCCGAGCAATACCGGCAACAGTTCTTCACCAACCCGCAGGTTCCCGATCGACGGTTCATTCCCCTCGATCTGCAGGCGGCCCAGGGGGATCTGAACGACGCCAATGCCGCCTTGCGTCTCTCGGCCGAATCGCTCGATTTTGCCCACCCCATTCTCTCGGTCTTCGACACCCCGCAGTCGCGCTACCTCACGGGGGCCCGCTTCTATCGAAGGTATCCGCTGTTGCCTCCCGGCCAGCGACCCGACAGCCTGCCGGGCAACCCCGCTGCGACTGGTTCCCCCCCACCGACCTCGGACAAAAACTACTGGACCCTCGCCAGCTTCAGCGACGGGAGCCCGGCACTGATCGAGACCTGGCCGGGGGAAGGGAAGCTGCTGCTCGCCGCGTTCCCAGCCAGCGGCAAGTGGTCGAACCTGCCGCTCAAGCCCGAGTTCGTCCCGTTGCTGCTGCGGATGGTGCAGCATGTGGCCCATCGTCCCGGCCTGGAGTTCCCCTCGGTCGTCTCCCCGGGGACCCCCGCCGAAATCCGTGTGGCGAAGAACTGGGAACCGATCACCGGCCAGGTGACCGATCCCTCGGGGGGCAAATCGACACTGGAGTTCCGTCCCACCGGATCACGCTCGGTCGCTGCCGTGGAACAGACGGGACTCAAGGGCTTCTACGCCGCCGAGGTGCGGGGTGGCAACGGGGATGAAACCCGGCAGGGAACCGCCCGCTTCGCCGTCAATCTGGCTCCCGAAGAATCGGACTTCACCCGTATTGACGAGCAGGCCGTGCGGGATCTGTTCCCCGGCACTCCGGTCGAATTCGTCGATGCCACCGCCGAGGCCCAGCAGCAGTACGGGGCGGTCGGTGGAGATTCCCGCGAGATCTGGCGTCCCCTGATCCTGCTGATGCTGGGGGTGATGGGGCTGGAGTTCTGGCTGGCGACTCTCGGGGGGGGCCGTGAGGACGCCACGCAGACCACGCTGCGTGACCGCCTCGAAGGACTCAACCCCGCCCGCTGGGTGGGAGCCATGACGGGGAGTCAACTTCCCCCCGACCCGCAGACTCAATAACCGCTGTGGTGGGGCTGGGAGGCCGTTTCCCCTCTCCCGACCCACGCCGGCACGGTACGATCAAGAACCACGCCTGTCTTCCCTCGTCTCCTCTCCCGCACGGTGTCTTCGATGTCCACGAATCCGGTTTCGCGATTCGATCATCTCCGGGCTGGTGCTCCGGCAACAGAGGAATTGTCTCCCCCCGATCTCTCCCCCATCCGCCGGTTGATCGGCCAGGTGCGGCATCTGCTGCGCACCAGTTGGGTGGCGACTGGCCTGGGGCTGACGCTGGCCCTGGGAGTCGGCTTCCTGGTCGCCGTCTCGCTGCTTGACCTGGCCCTTCCCCTGGGAACCCTGTGGCGGCTGATCGCCCTCGCCCTGGTGATCGTGCCCAGCCTGCTCGCCGCCTATGCGGGTGTGATCCGGCCCTTGTTCCGCCGATTGAGCAACTCGGGAATCGCCCGGCTCATCGAGTCGCACCTCCCCGGGATCCACAACCGCCTCGTGAGCGTGGTCGACCTCGACCAGCCGGGGGCTCCCCGGCCCATGTCCCCCACCTTCCACCGCCGGCTGGTCTCGGAAACGCTCTCTCGGGTGGCACCGTTTCGCGCCGGCACGGTCGTCGACCGGCGCAGCCTGTGGCGGGCGGGACTCTCTTCCCTGCTGGCCATTGGCGCGTTCGCCGGAGCGTGGGGACTCTTTCACGATCGGCTCCCCACCACCCTTGCCCGCATCTTCCAGCCGCTGGCCGATATCCCGCCGGCCTCCGGGGTGCAGTACCAGGTCACTCCCGGGGACACCCAGGTGCTGCGGGGCGATCCCATCGACCTGCGTGCCGAAGTCACCACCGGCGAACCCGACCGACTGCAGGTGGAGATTGTCCCCACCGATGGCAGCCCGGCACTCTGGTACGACCTCGAGCGTTCGACCGAGACCCCGACGACGTGGGCCTTCACCCTCTCGGGGTTTGAACAGTCATTCCACTACCGGATCCATGGTGGAGGGACGTGGAGTCGCGAACATGCGGTGACCATGGTGGATCGGCCGCAGATTCTGGACGCCCGCGCACTGCTGCACCTCCCCCGGTACCTCGAGATCTCGGAGCCGCGTGAAAACCCGCCGGGACAACTCGCCGTGACCGGCCCGGAGGAGGGTCAGGTCGAAGTGCAACTGGCCACCGCGGGACAGGTTGCGGGGGGCGAAATCCAGTTGCTGAAGACGGTGCAGCACCGCGAACCGGTCACCGAGCGCATTGAGCGGGTCTGGTTTGCCGAGGCGATTCCCGAAGGGGCCCATGCCGAGGGGGCCTGGGAATGGAACCTTCGTCTGCTGCTGCGCAATGCCCATACCGACGCGGCACAGCCGGGACTGCACCGACACCTGTTCCACAACGCCCCCAGGCCACACCAGGTGCGGACTGGCGAAAACCTGTTTGCCCACGTTTACATCGTGCCGGACCTCGTCCCCGAGACGATCATGCTGGAATGGCATGACGGGCAGAACTGGGAACACCGGGCGTACTGGGGTGCCGACAAGATCGCCTTCGGTCAGCCCGACACCCCCAGCCGTCGCCGACTGGGAGACATTCCACCGGCCGGGCAATGGACCCGGCTCGAGATTCCCGCCGACCTGGTGGGACTGACCGGGAGGTCGTTGAAGGGGATGGCGTTTTCGCTGTTTGGGGGCCAGGCCATCTGGCACCGTACGGGGACGTTGCCGGGTGAATTCCGAATCCTCGAAGAACTGACGGTTGCCGAGCGACTTCCCCTGTCGCAACTGGGATCGGACCTGTGGGGGGGACGCTTTCCCCTCGTGGGGACCGGCAAGTACCGGGTCGAGTTGCAGAACTCGCTGGGGCACGCGAGCCAGCCGATGGACGAAGCCCCCTACGTGGCGATCCCCGACAAGCCGCCGCAGATCCTGGTGGGGCGTCCCGGGGTGGACCTGACCCTCTCGAAGCCAGTGCGGGTTCCGGTCGCCATCTCGGCCTACGACGACCTCGCCCTCGCCAAGCTCACGCTGGCCATTCAGCCCCCCGGGGTGACCGGGTTCGAAAGCCGGCCGATCGTGCGCTTCGAACCGGGGGTCACCACCGACGACCGGCTCTACACGCTCGACCTCGCGCAGTTCGGCATGAAACCCGGTGATGTGCTGAAGTACCGCGTCGAGGCCCACGACCGGAAGGAACAGAGCCGCTCGACACAGGAATTCAGCATCCGGATCCAGAACGATCCCCAGGCGGCCGACAAGAAGCTGGAAGCGTTCGAAAAGCAACAGGAACAACTGGCCGAGAAGTTCGAAAAGCTGGTCCATGACCAACAGCGGGTCGAACAACGGCTGCAGGAACTGCGCGAGCAGAATCGCGAACTCGCCGGGAAACTTGACGAGGCACGGGCCGAGGCAAGGGCCGAAGCACAGAATCCCGACCAGCCCCCCAAACCCCAGCCACCCCAGCCGGCCGACGCCAACCCGGCGCAGCCCCAGCCCCCGGCACAGCCGAAGCTCGACGAAGCGACCCGTCAGCAGGTGGCCCAGGTGCAGCAGCAACTGGCCGAGGTGGCCCAGCAGGAGGCCCAGAACCTGGCGGCAGGCAAGCAACTCGCCCAGGAACTCAAGGCCGCCGCCGACCAGGCCGCGCAACTCTCGCTGCTGCCGCCCCAGTTGCAGAACCAGTGGCAGCAATTCCCCGAGAGTGTGCAGCAGGAGGGGATCCAACCCCTGCAGAACCTGGCCGAGAACCTGCAGCAGGCCAGTGCGCCCGACAAGCAACCCGCACCGAATGTGCCCGCACTCGCCGACGAAAGCCAGCAGGTTCAACGTCACCTGGCGGACCTGCAGGAACGGATGAAGGCCCTGGCCGAGGCGACCTCGCAGGCGCAGCAGGATCCCCAGTCGAGCCTCGATCGGCTGCGGGACAAACTGCTCTCTCAGGAGGCGCAGACCACCACAAAGGACTTGGAAGCACTGCAGCAGTTCTTGTCGGAGTTGCGGGATGACCTGCAGCAGTACAACCAGACCGAAGGAGAACTGCAGGCCGAAACCCAGGGTGCGGCCGAGGCCGAACTGGCGGGACTCGAACGACGCCAGGACCGGCTGGAAATGCAGGCGGACCCTCGGCTCGACCAGGCCCGACAACTGCTGGCCGATCCGACCCGCATTCCCGAGGCCCCCCCGTCCAAGACACGCGACGGGAAATCGCCGACCGGGCAGCCCCAGACATCATCCGAAACGCCCCCAGGCGACAAAGGCCAACCCGATCCGGGCCAGCCGGCGCCGGCACAGCCCGACCAGGGTCAGCCAGCCCAGGGTGAACCGAATGCCGGGAAACCGTCCTCCGACCCGGCACCCACCGGCGAACCCGCTGCGCAATCTCCCGGCGACAAACCGGCGGGTGAATCTCCGTCTTCTCCCCCGGGCACTCCGCCGAAGGGGGCAGCGTCTCCCTCGGGGAAACCGGCCCCCGATCGCCAGGCGCTCACCGACCGTGAGGCCGCCAAGAAAGCCGAACTGGAAGCGGCCGAACGGAGCCTGGCCGAAGATTTTCAATCGCTGGGAGACCTGATTGACGAACTGCAGGCGGCCACCGGTGAAGGCCCCGAGGGCGATGCCCCCCCGCAACCTGGCGAGATGAGCGCCGATGCCAACGGAGATTCCTCACAGGCCCCCACCGGCGAGTCGGTCCCGGCCCCCGGTCAGTCACCCGCGAAGCCGGGCGACATGCCGACCGGCTCGAACCCGACCCCGGCTCAGCCTGGAGAGGCGCCGGGACAATCGGCCGAGGGGCCGTCTCCCGCGGGCTCGCCACAGCCATCGAAGGGGGCCACCAAGGGGACCGTGGCCGAGGGAGAAACCGGGAAGAACAACCGACCGGTCGATGCCCAGGCCCTGTCCGAGCTGTTGAACTCACAGCGGGTCCAGGAGGCGAAGGCCATGGCGGCCCGTTTGCAGGCGGCGCGACAGGGGGCCGACCCCAATGCGACCGCCAAGCCGATGGCCGCCAACGCGACCACCCCTCCCAGCCAGGCGGGAAGTGCCTCGGCCAATCCCTCGACGCTGCCAGTCTTGCCTGTCGATGCCAAGCTGGTCGATCTCGACCTCGAAACGCGAACGGTCCTGCTCAAGCTCCCCCCGCGGATCCGCGAAGAGCTGCTGCAGGGGCTGAGGGAAGAAGGACCCGAGGGCTACCAGCAGTTCATCCGCAATTACTACCAGCGGCTCGCCCGGGTGAAGGGAGACAAGAAGTGATCGCCTGGAAGTGTCTTCCGTGGGGCACAGGGGCGGAATGATTCCCACCGGCCTGCTCAAGTGGTTTCTCGACACGATCGGATATGCCGATCGCGAGGTCCTCACGCACCTCGACCAGGTCACCCTCGCCTTCCAGCGCCCCGGGCTGTTGTGGCTGGGGCTGCTGGTGTGGGGCCCGCTGGTCTGGTGGATGCGCCGTCGGCAGATGCGGCAATTCACGTCCGCACCCCAATGGTTGATCAACACACTGACGGCCACCCGGGCGATCATCCTGGGGCTGATGCTGCTGACGCTGGCAGGCCCCTTCCTGAAACTCGACCAGCGGGTGGAAAAGCGGCCGGTGGTCGCCGTCCTCCTCGACCAGTCCGACAGCATGCGACTGCCGGCAGGGCCGTTTGAAAGCGATGCCGTCACCCGTGCTGTCGCCCTTGCGGCGGGCTTGTTGCCCCCCCCTGCTCCCGCATCCGCTCCCGCCGCCAACGACGCCACGGCAACACCCGAGCCCCTGCCTGCCCCCGTGACCGAGGCGCTGCAGACGATCAGCCGGTTCGACCTGGCGCGAGCGGTCGTGACGCAGTCGGGACCCCTGTGGAAGGAATTGGCAGAGACCAACGACGTGCGGTTCTACCAGTCGGCGACGACCCTCGTGCCGCTCAGCCTCGAACCGGACCAGCCCGAGTATCCCGGACTGGAAGAGAGCCCCACGTTTCCCGCGACCCACCTCGGAGATGCGCTGGCGGAGGTGCTGGAAGACGCCGCCGGCCGGCCTGTCGCCGGGATCATCCTGTTCAGCGACGGCCAAAACACCGGGGGCATCTCCCCCGCCGAGGCGGCCCGCACAGCCGGGCTGGCTCACGCACCGGTGCACACCATTCCGCTGGGCCCCCCCGTGCGGCTGCGCGATGTGGCGGTGGTCGATCTCTTCACCTCGGGGCAGGTCTCGGTCGGAGATACCGCCCAGGTGTCGGTCACCCTTGAGAGTACGGGGTTTGATGGTCAGCCGGTCGAGGTGCAACTGTTCGACGGCACAACTCCCCTGGCGAGCCGACGGCTCGTCCTCGCCAGTGGCGAACAGCAGCACATGGAGCTGAGCTTCGAGGCGAAAGAGCCGGGACTGCGCACCCTCAACGTGGTCGTTCCCGTCCTGACGGATGAGCTCGTTCCCCTGCACGCCAACAACAGCGACACGACCCAGCTGCGCGTTGCGGCGGGACGGGTGAAGGTCCTGCTGATCGACGGTGCCCCCCGCTGGGACTTCCGGTTCCTCAAGAATGCCCTGCGGCGGGATCATGGACTGGAGGGGCGCTCGGCTCCCGAGGTGGATGTGCTGCTCGACAGCGAGTTGGCCCGCAAGACACTTCCGGCCGGATCGCCTGGTCCCTACCCGGCGACGCTCGATGACCTCTGCGAGTATCACACCGTGATCCTGGGAGACATCCCGGTGGACCGGCTTCCCGCCGGTTTCCTTGCGATGCTTCGCCAGGGGGTTGAGGAGCGGGGACTCGGGCTGATTGTGGCGGCCGGCCCCAGGGGGACTCCCCAGTCGTGGTCCGACAGCGAACGCGACCTGTTGCCTGTCCGACTTTCGGCAAGTGGCAATGGCTCACTCGCCCCGGTTTACAATCCGTTCCGACTCGCCGTGACCCCCGAGGGAGAACTGCACGAATTGCTGCGGCTCTCACCCGATGCCGGCCAGAACCGCGAGGCGTGGGAACGCATGCCCCCCTTCTTCTGGGCCGCTCCGTGCGAGCGGGCCAGCCCGGCCGCCAGCGTGCTCGCGGTCAATACGAGCGTCGAGAATGGTTTCGGACGGCAGCCATTGATCGCCTGGCACTTCTTCGGGACCGGGAGAGTGCTGTTCGTGGGGACCGACTCGACCTGGTTGTGGCGGCAGAACTCGGGTGACCGTTACTTCTACACATTCTGGGGTCAGGCGGTGCGGTTCGTCGCCCGGCGTGACGCCGACGAGGGGAAGAAAAGCCGGCTGGAAATTTCTCCCGCGCGTGTGCAACCGGGCGAGGCGACCCGGCTCGAGCTGTGGGGGGTCAATACGGCGGGGGAACCACTCACCGATCCACGCGTTGTGGTCCAGGTGGAGACCCCCGATGGGACGCCGGCCCAGGTCGATCTGGCCATCGACAAGCAGCAACCCGGGCGTTACACCGGCCGCTTTGTCCCGACCTTGGCCGGGGATTACACCGCGACGTTCGACCCAGGGCAGGGAGCCGATCGGGCCGAAGCCCGCATCAAGGTGCTCCCCTCCACCACCGAGCTCCGCCGCCCCAACCTCAACCGTGTCGCCCTCGCCGGGTTGGCCAGTGGGTCGGGTGGTGAACTGCTCGAACTGACGGCACTCGAACGGCTGCGCAGCCTGCTGCGGGGGACTCCGGGAACCACCCAGCTCTACCGCGAGAAAACTCTCTGGGACAACTGGCTGATGCTGGTGCTGCTGGTGTTGGTCTACTCGCTGGATGTGGCCCTGCGCCGCTTGGCCGGGTTGACCTGACCGCCCGGTGACGGGTCTCCGGCAGTTGTGCGGGACAGGCCGGTCTCCGCAAAGGCTGGTGTCCGTTCGGGCTGGTGTTCGAACTGGTCCGTCTTCTTACGGGCCAGTTGGCGTACCGGTGAGGGTCCGGATTGCCCTGTTTCCTGGCTGGAGACGTCATGCCGCATTTCGTGCTGTTTTACGAGGGAGCTCCCGACTATCTCGCCCGTCGGGGAGAGTTTCGGGCCGAGCATCTGCATCGCGCCTGGGCTGCACAGGCCCGGGGAGAACTCGTCCTGGGAGGGGCGTATGCCGACCCGGTCGATGGAGCCCTGTTGATCTTCGAGGGACAAGATGCGCGGGTGGCCGAGGAATTTGCGAAGAACGATCCCTACGTCCGGCAGGGGCTGGTGGCGCGGTGGTGGGTCCGTCGATGGACGACCGTCGTGGGGGATCTGGCGGAGTCTCCCGTCCGCCCGGCGGGGAGTTGAAAAGACTGCCGAATCGTCGTCACAATGGAGTTTCTGTCTGGGATTGAATCGCAGGTTGAACCGGGAATAAACAACCGGTCCTGCGCATCACACATGCAACCCGACCAAGTCGGGACGCGTGGTTTTTCACCTGCTGCAAGGAAAGAGTCATGTCGCTGAAGACGATTCGTTCGGTCTCTGTGGCCACCCTGGGTGCCGTGCTGTTGACCGTTGTGGGCTGTGCCCCCGCTCCTTCTGCACCCGCTGGCGGCGGCAACCCCACGGCATTGCCGACCAATGCGGCCCACTCGACGGCCCCGGCCGGTGCCGCGAAGCCGGAAGCCAAGCCCGCCGACGATCAGGCTGGCTCGACCACCGGTGCCACCGAGTCGTCCGAGAAGTAAACCGGTCCAAACCCACTGGCTGCCGTCACCGGCACGGTGGAGTCTGACCCCGGGCACGATTCCAGACCGGCTGTTCCTCCCTGCGAGGAACAGCCGGTTTTTTTCGGTCGCTGCCCGCTTCGAATCGAGTGACACGTCGCGGACAAGTCTCCCGGAGCCTGGGACTCAGCCGAGAGCCCTCTTCGATGGCCGGGCTTCAACGATCCCGGCCATCGGCCGGGCGGCAGGCTCCCCGGGAAGGCACACAACCGACACAATCGATTCCCGGAGCAAACTCCATCCAGCCGTGCACTTTCTTTTCCGGCCAGGAAATCTGTTTCAACATCTGTTGTTTGAACATCTATTCCCGATTAGACTCCGGACTGACTGGGTGGAGATCGGACACGCTCCTGCGTGCGACCGAGGATGAGGGAGGGTTTGGAGCCGGGTCGGGATGGCCGTCCAAGGCCCCTCGCAATCCTCAAGCATCCGCCTGGTGAGAGGTTCGATTCCCCAGAAGAGATGACATCGCGGTTCCTGCCGTTTCGCTCTGTCCATGACCAACTCACAGCTTGCCGAACAGTTCTTTCTCCAGATCGCGGTGATCCTGCTGGTCTGTCGGGTGGTCGGGGCGATCGCCCGCCGGTTCGGGCAACCGCAGGTCGTGGCCGAGATGATCGCGGGGGTCTGCCTCGGTCCGTCGCTGCTGGGGCTGTTTTTTCCCGAGTTGCAGGCGGCGATTTTCCCCTGGAATCGCGCGATCCGAGATTCGCAGAGCTACATCTTCCCCGTCTCACAACTGGGGTTGGCGCTCTACATGTTCACGGTGGGAATGGATTTTCGCCTTGATATCGTCCGCTCGCGGTGGACCAGCTCGATGGCGGTTTCGCTGGCCGGGATGCTCAGCCCGTTTGTCCTGGGGGCGGGCCTGGGGCTGTACTTCCACAAGTCGACAGACCTGTTCCCACCGGGGAATTCTGCGTGGGCCTCGGCCATCTTCCTCGGCGCCTCGATGTGCATCACCGCCTTCCCGATGCTGGCCCGCATTATCCGGTACAAGGGGCTCAACGGCACGCGGATGGGAACGGTCGCGATCGGTGCCGGGGCCATTGATGATGCCTGCGCCTGGTGCCTGCTGGCCGTGGTGCTTTCCAGCATCGAGGGTACCCCCACCGCCGCTCTCAAGAGCATCGGGGGAGGATTTCTCTTCCTCCTGACCGTCGCGTTGGTCCTGAAGCCACTGCTGCTGAAAGCCCAGCGCTGGCTCACTCGGGATGATGAGGTGAGCGAATCGGGACTGGTGATCTGCCTCGTGCTGATGGCGCTGGGAGCCCTGGCGACCGACAAGCTCGGGCTGCATGCGGTCTTCGGCAGCTTCCTCGTGGGAACCGCGATCCCCCGCGGGACCATCGTGCGTGGTGTGACCGAACGGGTCGAACCCCTCACCGTCGCCCTGCTTTTGCCGATGTTCTTCACCTTCAGTGGCCTGAACACCCAGATCGGCCTGCTCAACTCCGCGTCCAGCTGGGTGATGTGCCTGATGGTCCTGACCGTGGCGATGATTGGCAAGGGGGTCTTCTGCTGGCTGGCGGCCCTCGCCACTGGCATCCCCAACCGCGAGGCGATGGGAATTGGGGTGCTGATGAACGCCCGCGGGCTGATGGAATTGATCATCATCAACATCGGCCGGGATCGGGGACTGATTTCCGATCAGCTCTTCGCAATGCTGGTGATCATGGCGATCGTCACCACGCTGATGGCTTCCCCCATCTTCGATCGCCTGACCGGGTCGGTCGTCCCGCCGCAGACTGACTGAGACGACTCTCTTCAACGGCTCACCAACACCCGTCGCAATTCGAGTGGGGCTCAGGGCAAAATGCCATTCCCATTCGGTGAGGGCCAGTCATTGTCGGGCCCCCGGCGGTCTATCCGGAGAAGGCGGGAATGCCGGTGATGTGCTCGCCGAGGATCAGCAGGTGCATGTCGTCGGTCCCTTCGTAGGTCTTGACGCTTTCGAGGTTGTTCATGTGGCGGAAGGACTGGTGTTCTCCCAGGATGCCAATTCCGCCGAGGATTTCCCGTGCAGTCCGGGCAATCTCCAGGGCGGTCTCGACATTGTTCCGCTTGGCGATCGAGATCTGCACGTGGGTGGCGTGGCCGACCGCCTTGAGCTGGGCCAGCCGGAATGCCAGCAGCTGCGCCTTCGTCAATTCGGTGGCCATCAGGGCGAGTTTCCGCTGCACGAGCTGAAATGACGCCAGGGGCTTGCCGAACTGGATCCGCTGCAGGGCGTGCTGGCGGGCCTCGTCGTAACAGGCCGCCGCCGCCCCCAGCACTCCCCAGGCAATCCCGTACCGCGCGTGGTTCAGGCACAAGAGTGGAGACTTCAACCCGTTCGATGCGGGAAGCAGCGCCTCTTCGGGAAGGTGACAGTCGGCGAATGCGATCCGGCAGGTCAGGGCGGCCCGCATCGACAGCTTCTGCCCGATGAGACTCGGCTGAAAGCCCGGGGTCCCCTTTTCCACCAGGAACCCCCGGATCGCCCTGGGTGAGGTGGGGTCCACCCCGGGAAGTCCCGCCACCTTGGCCCAGATCACCGCCACGTCGGCATGCGTCGCGAGGCCGATCCACAGCTTCTGCCCGTTGAGCACATAGCCCCGGTCGGTCTTCGTGGCGGTGGTGGTCATCCCGGCCGGGTTGGAGCCAAAGTCGGGCTCGGTCAAGCCGAAGCAGCCGAGCTTGGTCCCCTGGGCCATTGCCGGCAGCCAGCGCTCCCTCTGCGCTTCGCTGCCAAAAAGGTGGATGGCATTCATCGCGAGAGCGCCCTGCACCGAGGCGAGGGTCCGCAGACCGGTGTCTCCCCGCTCGAGCTCCTGCATCACCAGCCCATACTGCAACGGCGAGAGCCCCGCGCAGCCATACCCCGTGATGTTCCCCCCGAACGCTCCAAACCGCGCGATCTGCAGGGCCAATTCCAGGGGGAACTCGGCCCGTTCGTTCCACTCGGCAATGTGCGGCAGATAGTGTGTGCCAACCCAGTCGCGGACCCGCTGGCGCAGCGCCCGGTCTTCGGCCGAGAGCAGATCGTCGAGCTGGAACAGGTCGGGGGGTTCAAACACCGTCGGGACAGCCATGGCAGACTCCTCCACTGGGGAACTCTGCTTTCATTTTAGACACTCCTGGTGACGGCGGGCGGAGGTTCATCCCCCTGGCTGTGGATTTTCTGATCTCTCGGGAGGCCGCCGAGGCCCGGTCGGCCCCCCGGGCCGAGACGCCCCCCCGGCGACCGGGGGCCGACGCTTTACAGCGGTTCGCCCCCACAAGACACTGCGAATTCCTTCCTCATTTGTCCCTCCCCGCCGGCCCACCCGGGCCACGAAAGGTGATTGCGATCCATGCAGACGATCAAGGAACGACTGGCCAAAGGCGAAGTTTTGATGGTGGCCGCGGCGGGCCGCATTGTGCACCACAACCTGCTGCAGATGATTGGCATGCACGGCGGCTTCCAGGCGGTCTGGTTCGATCTCGAGCACATGAGCTACTCGACCGAACGGCTGGAAATCGGCACGCTGGCCTGCCGCAGCCAGGGGATGGACACCTTCGCCCGGATTGCCCCGACCGACTACGCCACGGTCACCCGGGCGCTCGAGGCGGGAGCCGGGGGAGTCATGGCGGCCCAGATTCGCAGTGCCCAGGAAGCCGAGCAGTTCGTCCGCTGGGCCAAGTTCTTTCCCCGCGGGTGCCGGGGACTCAACACCGCCGGCTATGACGCCCGGTTCGCCACGATTCCCGCACCGCAGTTCACCGCCCAGGCGAACAAAGAGAGCTTCGTTGCGATCCAGATTGAAACGACCGAAGCCCTGGCCGACGTCGATGCGATTGCCGCGATTGACGGTGTCGACCTCGTATTCCTCGGCCCTGCCGACATGAGCCAGAGCCTGGGAGTGACCGGGGACTTCATGAACCCCAAGTGCCTGGCGGCGATGGACCAGATTTCGGCCGCCTGCAAGAAGCACAACAAGCCCTGGGGGGTCGTGCCGGTCAGCCCCGACTACGCGACCATGTGTGTCGAAAAGGGGTGCAAGATGCTGTCGGTGGGAGCCGACGTGCGGATCATCAATGCCGGGATCGAAGCGGTGAAGAAGAACTACGCCAGGTTCTTCGGTGCCTGATCGCGCCCCCCACGGCAACCTCCCCCTCCACCCCTTCGCCGGGCCCGTTTTCGCGACCGGTGGAGGGGTGTTGTCGCGATGGTCCCCCGACCGTCGGACTGCCAGCCGTCCCGCCCCGCAGCGTTGAGCCGTCCGCTCGATTCCATCCCCTGACCCTCCCAGAGCGAGACCGACCCGGTGCCCTCCCGGAAGAAACCACTTCCCGAGAAGATCTGCCCGGTCTGCCAGCGCCCCTTCACCTGGCGGAAAAAATGGGAGCGCTGCTGGGAAGAGGTGAAGTACTGCTCGGAGGCCTGTCGGCGTTCGGGCGCGAAAGGGGAACCATCGACTCGACGTTGAACACTCGACTCGAGATTCCCCACAACCGCGTGTTGTTCTCGCGGACCCTTGGCACCCGCTGTCGCACCGCCTGACCGGGGTTCGCCCGCACCGGGATCCTCACCAGCGGCAACAACCGTGTCTCCCGGGATCGTACCGATCCAGCATCCGCAATTCGGATGGCTCTGTCCGCTTGAGTCGTGTTGGCTGGGTGTCTTGCCGACCAGAAAAATGCCGCCGGCGACCATCCCGAGGACTGTCCTGGGATGGCACACCGACGGCAGGGGCCAATCGATGGCCGCAGGCTGATATCGACCTATGCGGTCCGACGCCGTCGCAGCAGTTGGCGACCACACAGGGCGGCAGCGGCCATTCCCACGAGCGCGAGAGAAGTCGGCTCGGGGACGGTTCCATATCCCTTGAGGAAGAGGATTCCCCCCTTGGCGTTGGGGCCAGAACCCGAGAATGCCGTGAACGAAAGGCTGTCCAGATCTTCCCACTGCCCCGTCGTCGGGTTGAGGCAATACGAGAGCCCGGCATTGACGGTGAGGTAACCGTTGATTCCCGAGCCACCAATCGTCATCGGTGCGGCCCCCAGGATCGGACTCCCCCCCTGGCTGTACGCCAATTGCACAGCGTAGGACTGTCCACCGTTCAGGATCAGCGACTCGGGGAGTTCCCCGAGGAAGAACCCGATCGAATCATTGGTGAACGTGGCCGAGGTCAACAGCGAGCCCAATGTCTGGGTGCCGGGATTCCATTCGTAGATTGAGGCATTGACCTCGACATTGGCGATCTGGGTGGCCAGGCCCAGGGCACCGAGTCGCGTATTGGTCGTCGGCGTAAGAATGGATCTCACAGACGATGCCTCGATGGGCGCCATGCCGGTGGGAGATCCAACAAAGTTGTAGCCGACCCCGCCAATGACCTCAAAATTGCCCGCATACTCCATGGGGCCCAATTCATTCTGCAAGACCGTCTGGGTGTACTTGTCCATCGAGGCCATCTGGAACGAGGCAACTCCCGAGCGACCGATCACCGCATCATCGTACGCCGCCCAAAATGTTCCGTCGTTGGGATCGGCGTTGGTTCCGTTCCAATAGTTCGTGCCCCAACTGTTCTGCACCAGCCAGGCCCCGGTGGTCGTATTTCCGCCCGAGGTAATTGTGTAGTTGTCATTCCACCCGATGATGGCGACCTCGTGGTCGGAGTATCCGGTGGCTGTCTTGGGATTGACATAATTGACCGAGTAGGGGACCAGGCTTCCCGTGGGATTCTGAACAGACACAAAGGCGCTGTATTGGGCGTTCATCGAGGTGGTCACCGCGCCATTGGCCAGGATCGCCTCCTTGACCGCCTGCACCTGGGGGTCCGCCGCTCCCAGAGTGTACGAATAGGTGTGATAGCTGGATCCTCCAATGCTTTCGGTACCGGTCGGGGTGGGGAGCGCCACGTTGGTTGAGAAACCCTGGTCGAGAATCGAGACCTTCGTGGCCCTCCAGGCGGTCGGCTGATTCGTGGGAGGGAGCAGTGGAGTCAACGGGTTGGGGACAAAATCATTGTCATTCCCGTCGTAGTTGCTGATCACCGAGGGGAAGACATTCGCCGGATTGGCCGCGTTCGATACGGGACCACCCCCCAGGGTGGTCACATGGGTTGCCGGGTTGTAGTTGCCGGGAATGGTCCACAACCCCGAGCCCCGTGTCACATAGCCCAGCGCCATGTATTCAAATCCACCCCAGTTGCTGTTCGAGCCGAAGGCCTGGCCCGGAATGATCTGGTTCGGATTGCCGTTGGCGACTGACAGGTGCCAACTCGAAACCATGGGGGCGGGTGCAGTGCTGCCGGTGGGCAGCACTCCCTGCATCAACAGGCTGCTGTCCATGGCCAGTGCCGAGGCGAACGTCCAGCAGTCTTCGGCCGTCCCCTGATCCTGGATGTCCGACACCCAGGCGACATTCCCCAGGGGGGTCGCGACGCTGCGCAGGTCGTAGGCCGACGGCAATTGGGCACTCGCCGAAGAGACCAGGCTCAGGCCCAGCGCCAGGGCAAAACAAAAACGAAACAACGGCATCGAATGCAGCTCCACAAATGGGGTTTCGAGGATTGCGCAGGATCAAAAACCGATCGCCGACAGCGAGCCCCCGACGCTGCGCCCCACACACCCGCTCCCCTGAGGAGACATCGTGACTTCGGGAAGGAGACCGACCGGGGATTCGCACCACCGTTCCCGCCCATTCAGAGGGGGACAGTTTCCCAGCCAGCGCAACGTCCTCCTCAGGCCAGGAATCACGCCGTTTCTTTCCAGAAACCGCTTTCACTCAGCCCAGGAGGCGTCCTGTCTGAAAATCACGTCGAGGGTGTGAACAAACATCGCCATGGAACATGTGGCCCAATCCTGAAACTGCCAACACTCCATCGTCGACACCTTCAAGAACACCGTTTCTCGGACGCGCGCCACCCTGTTTTTGGATTGATTTCCGATTTCCAGTGCTTCAGAACTCCAACTCCGCGCCGGACCGCATCTGCCGAACCTCAAAATCCGGCCCACCCCGGCCCGATTTCAGACTGCCAATCTCCCGGTGGGCTCGAATGACACATGGCCATCGCCATCCCACAGACGCGTCCTTTCACAATTGGTCGCCCGAGCCGATCGGTCTTCGGATCACCGACCACCCTCTGCGGCCACTGTGTCATTCCCCAGCCACCAGAGCCGCGAATCGGTCCGAATCAGCAACTGGTTCCCCAAGACTGCCGGACTGGCGGTGATCCGCTCTTCCAGGTCATTGGTCGCGAGCAGCTCAAATTCCGAGCCCCCCCTCACCACGAAGGTCTTCCCCTCGGTGTTGCTCACGTAGATGCGCCCGTCCGCCGCCACGGGGGACGAATTGGCCTCCCCCCCCAGTCTGTGGCGGTAGCACTCGGCACCGGTCTGCGCATCAAGGCAGGCCAGGACGCCGTTGTCGAGCCAGGCGTAGACGTGCCCCTGGTAGACCAGCAGCGAAGGTTCGACCGGACCGGGACTCTCGCTGACCCACAGGGGGGTGGGGGGTGCCCCGTCCGGGTTGAGCCGAATGGCGTGAATCGGACTCTGCCGCCAGAGTTGGAGGTACACCACCCCCTGGTCCGCCACAGGACTCGAAATGATCTCGCCGTTGTAGGGACCCGATCCCTCGCCGTAGACCCACATCTCGTCACGGGTCCGCGCATCAAACGCCGTCAGCCGGTTTTTCCCCGGAACCAGCAGCCACTCTCCCCCGTCACCGGTCACCAGCAACGGGGTGGCATGGGCGGTGCCGATGGGACGGTCCTTCTGCCACGCGGTCTGGCCCGACTGCGGATCCAATCCCAGCAGGAAACAGGGACCGGTGTGATGGTCCCAGCCGAATACAATCGTGCCATCCACCAGCAACGGGCTGATCGAGTACCCCCACGCCATCCTGGGATCACCAAAATCCCGCAGGTACTCGCGCTGCCACAGTTGTTCTCCGTCGAGCGAATACCGGGCGATCTGGGCATTGCCGAACGCGACGTAGACTGCATCTGCAGTCACCAGCGGCGTGTTGACCGCGAGGTTTGATTTCTCGTGCGTCCGCTGGTTGAGGCCCGGTTCGAGCGAGCGCTTCCACACTTCGTGACCGTCGCTGCGGTCGAGGCACAACAGCCACAGGACCGGTTTCTCGGCATCCCCGGTCTGTGAGGTGATGAAGACCTGCGAGCCCCGCACAACGGGCGAACTGGTCCCCCACCCCGGGAGTTCGGCTGACCAGGAGACCCCCTCGGTCCGACTCCAGTGCAGGGGCGGGGATCCCGAGACCGATACCCCCGCAGCGTGCGGACCACGCCACTGCGACCAGTCGGCCAACCCGGTGTTGGCGGGAGACCCGGGAGGAGGGTTCGGGGAGGGACGGGAGACCGCCGCCGTGACACCCTCGAAATTGGCAAGCGCCTGCTCGACCTGCTGTCGGGCGTTGGCGGCCTGTTCCTGGGGCGTTGGTCCCCGCTGACAGCCGGCGACCGCCAGCCACGCCAGCATCAGCAATCCCCTACGACCCGCCATGCCACACCCGCCTGCCAAAAGAACCTGGCCGCTGGAAACCGGCCGCTGTGTGGGCCAACCCGGTCCCCCACAGGCCGTGGCGGGCATGATGACGGCCCGAGGCCTACTTCTGCAAATGGCGATCGAAGAACCGGTCAATCTCTTCGAAGATTTCCCGCGATTCGGGGGCGGGATAGCTGCGGAGATAGTCGGCATGCGACTGGGCCTCACAGACATGCAGCTCGGCCGTCACCCCGGCCCCCCGCAACTTGCGATGGGCCCGCACGGTGTTGCTGAGAAACAGGTCGCGTGTCCCCGTCACGAGAATCGTCGGGGGAAAGCCGGCGAGATCGCCGTACACGGGAGAGATGAGCGGGTGCTTGAGATCGGTCGCGCCGGCATACAGCCTGGCCGAGAGTTCGAGGAACCCTTCATACCGTCCCAGCACGTTGTCCAGTTCGGCATGGGTCGAGTAACTGTCGCCAGTCTTCGACAGGTCGGTCCAGGGGGTCCCCAGGAACAGGGCGGCTGGCCGGGGAATCTGCAGTTCCTTGAGCCTCAGCACGGTGGCCATGGCCAGGCCCCCGCCTGTGGAAGTGCCGAACAACGCCATCCGCGACGGTTCGTGTTGGGCGACCAGGGCTTTCCAGACCGCCACGGCATCGTCCACCGCCGCCGGGAACGGATGATCGGGAGGCATGCGATAATCGACCGAGATCACGCGGGTCCCGCAGGTGGTCGCCACGAGAATCCCCTCCAGCGTCCCGGCCTCCCCCGCCCCCAGCACATACGCCCCTCCATGAACGTGGACGAGCAGGCGTTGGGCCCCTTCCGGTGAGATCGTCTGCGGAATGATCTCGAAACAGCGAACCCCTGCGATCTGGCGTTGTTTGAGGGTGGCCCCCACCGCCTGCGCAGTCGCCCGGGCGGTCTGGGCGCGGTCGGCATCGATGCTCTTCTGCGACGACTTCCATTCCTCGGCCGTCCTGGGAAGGGGAAACACCCGCACCGGCAACGCCACCGCCTTCTGGGCCAGTTCCTCGCTGATCGTCGGGGGAACCGGGACATTTCGTTCGGGCAATGTCCGGGATGGAAGTTGCTGCGCCAGCAGCAGGGTGGGAGTGAGCCACATCGCGCTGGAAATCATCAGCCATGAGAACCGGGAAAATCGAAGGGTCATGTGCATGTCGGGCCGGGACGAGTGCCGCAAGGAAAGCGGTTGGCAAGAAACGCACCAGTCCCCGGGGAACAACCCGGGGACTGGTCAAAAACCTGGACAGAGCTCTTCCAGAATACACGTCTTACCGCGCCGGAACGATGGCGAAGTCGATCCGCTCGATCTGTCCGGTGAAGGGGAACTGACCCTCGTCGCGATAGGCGGGATCGACCGCCGTGATCGAGTCACGCCCCACTTCGAACGGTTCCAGCCCGTGGCGGAAGGCCGAGTGTGAGAGTTTTCCCTCACCGGCGAGGCGGCCGTTCACAAACAGCCGCAAGGTCCCCGCCCCCGTGGGCGCTCCCTCGGGCACGAACTCGGTCTTCAACTCGACCTCGCCTCGCGGGAGCGGGTCTGTCCCCGGAATGGTGACATCGGCCGTTTCAAAGAAGGTGTAGTGGAAGACCGGACGATTGTCTTTCACGTACAGGGTCCAGCCGGCCGAGAACGAACCACAGCACGCGATCACACCCTCGGCACCGGCCTCCGGAACCTGCACCTTCGCGGTGATGGTGTGGTGCCGCGGAAACAGCAGTGGACCGACCGGCTCGGGCAGCCAGACCTGGTTGCCAAAGTAGCTCCAGCGGGTCCTGGGCTCTCCGGTCGACCGCAACCGCGGATCAAACCGTTCCGCCATCCGCGAGTCGAGCGGGAAGACGTCATATTTCTTCGCTTCCGCAACAAACAGATCCTGCAGCTCTTTCAGGCGGGCCGGTTCGCTCGCCGCCAGGTTCTCGGCCTGGCTGAAGTCGCGATCGATGTGATACAGCTCCCAGGGGGACTTGCGGAAATCCCCCACCCGGCCGGCCGTCTCCCAGGGGACCCCAAACCGTGTGCAGGCGATCCAGCCATCCCTGTAAATCGCCCGGTTGGTGAACATCTCGAAATACTGGGTTGTCCGGCGGTCCTTGGCCCGACCATCATCGAACGAGTAAACCATGCTCACCCCCTCGATCGGCTTCTGGACAATGCCATTGACCATCTTGGGTTCAGGAACCCGGCACGCCTCGAGGATCGTCGGGACAATGTCGATCACATGATGAAACTGCGTGCGCAGCTCTCCCTGCGCACGGATCCCTTTCGGCCAGTGGACCACCAGCGGATTGCGGGTCCCGCCAAAGTGGCTGGCAATCTGCTTCGTCCACTGGAACGGGGAGTTCATCGCCCAGGCCCAGCCGACCGGAACGTGCGGCTCACTCGTCGGGTCTCCAATTTCGTCGATGCGGCGAATCGTGCTTTCCAATCCCAACTGCAACCCGAGCAGGCTGGCGATTTCGCTGAAGGTTCCCTCCAGGCCCCCCTCGGCACTCGCACCGTTGTCTCCCACGATGTACAGCAGCAGTGTGTTGTCGAGTTCGCCCGAGGCTTCGAGGCTGTCGACGATTCGGCCAATGTGATGATCGGTATGGGCCATGTAGGCCGCGTAGTTCTCCATGAGCCGTTCATAGACCTGTCGGGCCTCGGCCGAGACCGCATCCCACGCGGGGATCTGTTCGGGGCGGGGGGTCAGACGGGTCCCCGGGGGAATGACCCCCAGTTCCAGCTGTTTCTGGTGGGTGATTTCGCGCTGCCGATCCCAACCGTGCGCGAACTCACCGCGGAACTTCTCGCGCCACTCCCTGGGGGCATGGTGCGGGGCGTGAACCGCCCCGGTGCTGAAGTAACAGAACCACGGCTTGTCGCTGGCAGCCCGCACATTGTGCATCCAGGCGATCGCCTCGTTGGTCATGTCGTCGGTGAAGTGGTAGCCCTGTGCGGGGGTGCGGGGCTGGGGGACCGGCGTCGTGTTGCGGTAGAGCGTGGGGTAGTACTGGTGCGTCTCCCCCTGGTTGAAACCGTAGAAGTAGTCAAAGCCGAAACCGGTGGGCCAGCGGTCAAACGGACCCGCCGGGCTGATGTCCATCTCGGGAGTATTGTGCCACTTGCCAAACATCGACGTGGCATACCCGTTGTCGCGGAGCACCTGCGACACGAGGGCGGTGCTCTTGGGAATGATTCCGGTGTAGCCGGGGAACCCGGTTCCGCATTCGGTGATCACCCCCGAACCGACGCTGTGATGGTTGCGACCGGTCAACAGGGCGGCCCGGGTGGGACTGCACAGGGCCGTGGTGTGAAAGCGGGTGTACCGCAACCCGCGTTTGGCAAGGCGTTCCATGTGCGGTGTCGGGACCGGTCCTCCAAAGGTGGAGCACATCCCATACCCGACGTCATCCAGCAGGATCAGCAGCACATTCGGGCTTCCCTCGGCCGCCTTCACCGGCAAGGGATAACTGGCCACCGACTCGGCGACGGTCTCCCCGATTTTTCCCCGAAAGTTGGGATCGGGCTGCGGCAACTGCAAACCGGGTGTCCGCCGGGGAGGCTCCTGGGCCTCGCTCACGGGTCCGCGCACTGGCATGGCCAGCCAGCCGAGGCAGAAGAGGCAGACGGTCAGGGGGACGACTTTCAGAAACGTCACTTTCATGCCGACACGAATTCAGGACGGGAGGACGGGATGGAAGAAATCGGAGCCGGCCCGCTGGACTCGGACCATCGAGAATCAATGGCTCCGCCACGAACCAGGTACCTCATTCAGATTGACACCAGCCAGCCACAATGCGGCGTGAGATTCTCCCAAGCACAAGCTGGGCCAGCAACCAACGCTGCTGCAGACCGGTACACTCGGCATTCACTTCCGCCATTTCCTGACTGCTTCGTGGGTGGTTGTCTGTCATGTTCAGTGACCAATTGACCACGTCATGCCGGTGAGCGGGCGGGGTCAATCCCCCCGTCACTGTCCAAGCGCGAGGTTCCTCACAGCGATCTGGAACCTCCCCTCCACCGGTGGCAGGACCAGACTGCCCTCCCAGTCGATGTCAGTCTTCCGGATTTGCAAATTCGGTTTTTCCGTTCTTGCAATTGGCCAAAGTTCGTGTAAGGTAGTTGTGTGGGTGAAATGACAGGTGCGGAAAAGGAGCATTCCTTCCAGCTCCTCACCGGACCGACTCATTGTTCGTGATTCCACGTTGGAAGCAGGGCCTCTTTTGCCAACGAGAGAGGCCCTGCTTTTTTGTTTGGCGCGTGGCCGGCATTGCTGGCCCAACCTTTTGACCAGTCCCCCTTGACCAGTCCCCGGCGGCCAATGCCCGGTGGCGAACTGGAAGGACAACCCCAGGCGAACGCGGCATCGTGCTCCCCAGGGGAGGAACCTGTCCACTGGTCCCCGCGAGATCACCCAGGGGGCTTTCACCCTGCAAAGCTTTCAGGGAATTGCACCGGGTCAACCCAGCAGCGTTTCCAGCCGGGTCGCCACGAACTCGCGGATCTCGTCGCGCACCCGGCGGTAATGCACCAGCCCCTCCCCAGGGGTGGCGGCACTCTTCGCCAACCGCGGTGGATCATCAAACCCCACATGCACCACCCGGGTCCCGGCCGGCCACGCGGGGCAATTCTCGTCGGCATGACCACACACCGTGATCACCAGGTCGAGCGGGGCTCCCAGCAGCGTCCCCACCAGCTTCGATGACTGCCCGGTGATGTCGACCCCCGCCTCGCGCATCACCTGCACGGCATTGGGATTCATCCCGTGCGCCTCGATGCCCGCCGAGCACGGGTCCAACCGGTCTCCCAGCAGGTGCCGGGCCCAACCCTCGGCCATCTGGCTGCGGCACGAATTGCCAGTGCACAAAAACAACACGCGGGGCTTGCGGGAGGACATGGGTGCGAAGAATCGGAATGGACCAGACAACAACGGGTTGCCAGAAATGGTCGCAGTGGTACCACTCCAGGCTTGCACTCCGTATTACACGCGATAGTGTAATGCGGGTTGACCGGACTTCAAGATCAGTGGGGTGCGCCTGTGACACCGGCGTGCGGCGACGAA
>DNUF01000064.1:0-21321 GCA_003508595.1 Planctomycetaceae bacterium | reverse complement strand
CGCCGCGAGTCGCTGCGCCTGGCCGCCGTCTTCCGCGTGCTGGCCAACGACACCCGCCTGCGGCTGCTGCATGCCCTCGTCCGTGAGCGTGAGCTGTCGGTCGGCTCACTCTGTGGGCAACTGCAAATGAAGCCCCAGGCCATTTCGAACCAGCTCCGCCACCTCTCCCGATTGGGAGTGGTCGCCTCCCGCCGTGAGGGAACCACGGTCCACTACCGCCTCATCGACCACTGCATCCGCGGCCTGCTCGACCAGGGGCTCTGCCTCACCGAGACGGCCCTTCCCCGCCCCAACCGCCCCCGTCGGCGGGCTTCCCACTCCCCCCGCCCCGCGTCATGAATCGTCGCTCGCTGCTCGCCGAGTTCTTCGGAACATTTTCCCTGGTGTTCTGTGGCACCGGAGCCATCGTGATCAATGAAGTGCAGGGAGGGGCCATCACCCACGTCGGCATCGCCCTCACCTTCGGGCTGATCGTGCTGGCGCTGATCTACGCCCTCGGGGACATCTCGGGCTGCCATCTCAATCCTGCGGTCACGACCGGGTTCTGGCTGGCTGGCCGGTTCCCCGCCACGCAGGTGGGGCCCTACCTCGTCAGCCAATGTGCGGGGGCCCTGCTGGCCAGTGTCACGCTGCGGTTGTTGTTCCCCACCGCCACCACCCTGGGGGCGACGCTGCCCGCCGGGACGGGCTGGCAATCATTCGTGCTGGAATTGATTCTGACCCTGATGCTGATGGTGGTGATTCTGTGCGTTTCGACCGGTGCCAAAGAGAAGGGGATCATGGCCGGGGTGGCGGTCGGTGCGGTGATCGCCCTCGAGGCGATGTTTGCCGGACCCGTCTGCGGCGCCTCCATGAACCCGGCCCGGTCCCTCGCCCCAGCCATCGTCTCGGGACGGATTGCCGAGTTGTGGATCTACCTCTGCGCTCCGGTCATCGGGGCGGCAGCCGGGGTGGCCCTCTTCCGGCAATTGGCTCCCCCGGGGGAAGCGTCGGGCACGAGCCCGGACCCCCGCTGAACCGAAGCCCGGCCGTTGGAAGAAACTCCCGACCCACACGGCCCGCAAGATCCTGGTCCCCCCGAGAGACGACGGTGTGGTCGGGATGTGTTAAGTTCGGCGACGCCGGCTGACAGACCCGCAGCCGCGGTTCTCCCCTCGAACAGTCCCCCTGCCCGAGTCGCTCCATGAACGTCTCTCTTCCCACCGTGCTGGCCTGGACCCTGATGGCAGGTTGGGCCATCGCCGTCGCACCCGCCGCCGAGCCCATCGTGGCGCCGGGCGCCAAGCCCGAACTGCTGTCCGAGACCGGGGCTGGCGAAGGACCGGCATGGCACCCGGAACTTGGTTTGCTGACCAGCGGGGACGGACATGTGATGCGCCGCGACCTGCAGGGGAAGCAGTCGATTTACCGGCAGCAGGCGGGGACCAACGGCCTGTTGTTTGACCGCCAGGGGCGGCTGGTGATGTGCGAGCCGGTGCGGCGACGCGTGTCGCGCCTCGAGGCGAATGGGCAGGTGACCGTCCTCACCGACAACTACCGCGGAAAACGCTACAACCAGCCAAATGACCTGACCATCGATTCGAAGAACCGAATCTACTTCTCCGATCCGTGCTACGGTGACCGTTCCCACCTCGAGCTGCTCGATGAGAAGGGGAAGCAGGTTGAGGGAGTCTACCGCATTGATCCCGATGGCAGGGTCACCCGCATCATCACGCACGAAGTCGACCGCCCCAATGGCCTGGTTGTGACCCCCGACGACAAGTTCCTGTTTGTCGCCGACAACAACAACGACACGGTCGGCGGCGCACGAAAACTCTACCGCTTCGCGCTTCAGCCCGATGGCACAGTCGACTTCGCCAGCCAGAAACTGATCCACGACTGGAAACAGACCCGTGGTCCCGATGGGATGAAGCTCGATTCGCTGGGACGGCTTTACGTCGCGGGGGGGCTCAATCGCCAAAATCCCCCGTACGAAACCCAGGACCAGCCGACCGCCGGGATCTACGTCTTCTCACCCGCCGGGGAACTGCTGCAGTTCATTCCCATCCCCCGCGACGAAACGACGAACTGTGCGTTCGGCGGGCCGGACCTCAAGACCCTGTATGTGACCGCCGGCGGCAGCCTGTGGCAGATCCCGATGGCGGTTGCGGGGCGCCCCGTCTGGCCCCCCCAGAAATAAATTGGATGTCCCCACCCGACCGTTCCTCCACCGCGTCGGCGGGAACGGGTCGGCCGGTTTCCGGTGCGCCGATTTCCAATGCGCCATTCAGCGGGAGAGCGTCACCGACAACTCCAGGCGTGGCTCGGTCCCCGTCCATTGAATCCTGAGGGGCGTCGCAGTCACCTGCCCGACGTCGGCAGGCAACACCAAATCCGACCCGGCCGTTTCCACGGTGAGGCGGTAGGCTCCCGGTTCCAGACGCAGGGGACCGGTCGCCCCCGGCAACAACAGCTCAAACCGGCCCCCGGCCCCCGTCGTGGCGAAACCAATCGGCTGCCAGGTGCCCGCTTCTTCGCGGTACACGGTGAGCTGCAGATCCGACGCGACCTGATCCGGAATCTGCAGGACCCCGGGGGTCCCTCCCGTCACGGGTCGCACCCGGTCACATCCCGCCAGCAGAGTGAGCGAAACCAGCGCGATTCCCAACCAGACCTTGCCGCGCCCGGTCGCCCGCGAATGTGGATCTCCCATGGACCTCATGCCTCCCCTGTGGGGCGGGGGGGTTCCAGTCCCAGCCACCGGCCAACTCCCGCGAAACGACGCAGGACGAATCGCTCCAGCAGCAGCACCACCACCAGCGACGCCCCAAACAGCGGCAACAGCACCGTCAGCAGAGCCAGCACTCCCAGCAAGCCCGCAGTACCGTGCACAGAGACCAGGGGCTGCGGCGCTCCCAGTGTTCCCGGATCGCGGCGACGCCACCAGAGGACCACGGCACTCAGGCAGACCACGATCAGGCCCATCGCCGCGGCAAGGCCCAACAGCTGGTTTGCCAGGCCGAAGAGCTGCCCTTCATGGGCCGCGATGCAGGTTCCCACCACACGGTCAATCCAGTGTTTCTTGTCGAAGGTTTCGCGGCGCGTGATCTCGGCCGAATCGGGCTGCACATGCACGGTCTGCCGCAACGGACGATTCTGGGCATTGCAGACGACGGTCCAGTCTCCCCCGGGCTGGGCGGGAGGATTGACGACGGTCGGGGCCGGGAGTGCGAGGGGGATTGCCAAGGCCACCACCCGGTCCAGTGCGGCGAGGTCGGGAGGGGGACCTGCGGTGTGCCGTCCTCCTCCTCCACCGTGGTCAGAGTGACCACCCCGGCGGGACCGGGGACTTCCCGATGGCCAGTCCTGGCGGGCGACGGCAGTCCCGGTCCATTGCCGGACCTGCTTGAAATACCCCCCCCAGAATTTCGCCCAGGGGAGCCCCGTCATCAACAGGAACAGCACGAGAACCGAGATCCACAACCCCGTGACTGCATGCAGATCCCGCCAGAACAGGCGCTGTCCCCGACCCAGTCGCGGATACAGCACCCCCGCGGCCCCCAAGCCACCACGCGGCCACCACAACAGCAACCCGGTGAGGATCAACACAATGGTCCAGCATGAGGCGATCTCGACGAGATTCGACCCGCGGTCCCCCATCCAGAGTTCCCCATGCAGCCGGAACATCTGCCGCATCAGGCGCTGATCTTCCGCCACCTGGTGCAGCACCTGGTGGCTGGTCGGGTGAACGTAGACTCGCTGGGTCCCCTGCTCTCCGGCGACCAGCACCCGGGCGGCGTCTCCCGCGTCGACCGGCAGCTCGAACCCGGCGAATGTTCCGTGGGGCACAGCCGCCAGCGCGGCCTGCACCTGTGCCGACGGAAGCCCGCGCTCTCCCGAGACGGCGTGCCCGTCATAAGGGCGGTCGAGCCAGCGCTCGACCTGCGGCTTGAAGAGATAGACCGAACCGCTCAGCGACAGCACGATCACGAACGGAATGCAGAACAGTCCCGCGTAAAAGTGCCAGCGCCACAACGTGCGGTAATCGGGCCAGAACCGGGAGCGAACGGCAGCGGAATGGACGTCTGACATGTTCTGCAACAATGAACGCGGATTGAGTCGAAAAACCGGCGGGCAGCGGTGAAAGGCGGGGCAGTTGCCGGGAGAGGCGGGTTCAGAACTCTCCGACCAGATCGCGCCCGTTGGCACTGTGCAGGGCCCGGCAGGTGTTCACATCCACGCTGTCACCCACAAACCTCACCGCACCATCGCCCAGCAGCAGGTGCGCTCCCCCGACGTGGAAACTCCGCGGGGCGAAGAACCCGGTGAAGTGCACCACGACATCGGGAATCCGGCTGTTGGGAGGGAGATAGCCGTTGGTCAGCGTGTTGCAGGCACTCGCCTGGGCCCACGACAGACCCCGGCCGCGCATGGCGTTGCTGGTGGCTCCGCGCCACCCGGTCATTGTCGGCCAGACCACGTCGAGGCCGGGATTGAAAATGACGCCATCGCCATTCCTGAAACTGCTCCACGCCCCACCGGTGGCGGCCAACCCGGGCACGGCCTGACGGGCCGAGTTGACCCCCGTCGAACCATTGAGGGTGAACTGGTACGGAAACCCGGGTGTCGTCCCGGCAGGAAGAGTCATGTCACCACCGATGCTGCGGATCGATTCGCTCATCAGCACCGTGTTGGACATGCCATCCTGGAGGTCGGCGAAGCGGACGAACGAGTTTTCGTAGACCACTCCGTCGGTGCGCCACCGCAGGTCGTAACTGGTGTTTTGGCCGCTGCCAAAACTGAGCATGTAGTTGTTGCCGCCGTACTTGTAGCCGGCATGCCCCTCCTGGCCCGCGGGAGCCGCGTCGCTGGGGCACAGGAAGAGGGGAATCGCCCTGGCAAACGCATCGACAAACAGGGGGTTGGGAACCAGGTTGTTGAACGGTCCCAGGAAGGCCGGCTGCCGGAAGTCGAGCAGGTTCTGCAGGTTCGCCTGCTCGATGTGGGGCAGCAGCCGGGCGTGGATCGAGAATCCCTGCACGTTGGGAACGTAGTTCTGCGCGCTGGTCATCGGCAGACCGCCATGCAGCCCCTCGTAGTTGTGCAGGGCGAGGCCCATCTGCCGCAGGTTGTTCTTGCACTGGGTGCGGCGGGCCGCCTCGCGGGCCTGCTGCACGGCGGGAAGCAGCAATGCGACCAGGATGCCAATGATGGCAATCACCACCAGCAGTTCGATCAGCGTAAACCCACGAATGGGGACGCCACGGTGCGCGCGAAGAAGCCCCCGGCACGAACCTGGTGCAGGGGGACCCCCGTTTGGGCACTGACTGTCCCCGATGAATCCCTGCCCCAGGGAACCGATCGGAAAAACACGCAACACAGACTGACTCACGACCACTTTCCTGTCCCCACCCCGCAGGGCGGGTGTGTCGAATGCTGAAAGTGGCTCGCTCTCCACGGAGGCGAAACTATCGATCCACCGGGATTCGGGTCAAGAGCCAGCCTCGTTGGCGGCCGACGGCCGCCGATCAATCGCCGATCAACACCAGGGTGCGGTCGCACCGGTCACCAGTTGATGAACATCTGGCTGAACTGCAGGCGGAGGTGACGCAGATCCAGCAGCCGGACTCCATTTTCTCCCTCCACCAGCAATGCCAGCCGAGAGCCATCGTGCGACAACTGGCACCGCAGGACGGACCGCTCGAACGGTTCCATTTGCCACAGCGGTTCCAGCCGGTCCTCCCGGGCCTGCCAGGCGTTGAGCCAACCTCCCTGACCCCCCGCAATCACCAGTTCGCCCGCCACGGTCACCGTCCGCACCGCCTCGGGTTGTCCCCGCTGTCGGAACAGCTCGGCACCACTCTTCAGGTCGAACCCGCAGAGATCTCCCTGTCGCGTTCCACAGACAACCTGCCCCCGTTCCTCGACCACGACGAGGCAATCGGCCAGCCCGGCTTCCAGTGAGACATCCCAGCGCAGGCCCCCATCGCCACTTTCGAAACACCGCAACCGCTGATCGACCGTGCTCACCACCACGGCCTGTCGTCCCACGTCCAGTGCCAGCACCCCACTGACACTCTCCCGACGCTGCGCCTCGGTGTTCAGCCAGCGAAATGACTCACGACGACTCTCCAGGTCGTACGCGGCGAGAAACCCGGTATCCCCCTCCTCGACACCATTTCCGTTCGCCCGGTTTTCGCCGGTCGAACCCGCATACCAGATTCTTTTCCCGGAGGGGTCGAAACAGGCCTGCAGCGCACCGGTCAGCAGGGGGATCGGGGGAGCCGCCCCATCGGTCGCGATCAATCCCACGCTCGGCTCTTCACTCCGAAAACTGGCGAGGACCCTTTCTCCCGACGCATCGACAGCCAGCAGTGGAAAGGGATGCCGATCGACCGACTGAACCTGGACCGAACGCGGCTCTTCCAGCGTTCGCAGCGCCACCCGCGTCTCTCCGGTTGTGTCTGCCGTCCACTCGGCCAGGCGGCGACCGTCTCCCGACATCCGGAAGTCCATCACGGGTGACGAATGGATCCCGGCGATCTCCATCACCGGGCTGGCAGCCAGTTCCCAGGCCTCAACCCGGCCGTCACGCGTCAGCACCAATTCCGGTCGATGGGGATGAAACGCCGCCGAAACCCGGCAGTTGGCCGGATTGTTGATGAACCCGGCCAGGCTCCACGAGAGCTGATCCCACAGCCGCAGTCCCTCGGTCGAACTGGTCAACAGCCAGCGGCCATTCGGGGACACCCGCATTTCATGAAACCGCCCCTCCTGGATCTTGCGACCCCGCGGATCGCTCCACTCCCGAAACGTGTCGCCGGTCGCCGCCCGAAACGAGACGATGTTCTGGGCGTGCTCCGCCAGGACCGCCTGGTGGTCGCTGTGGACCGCCATCATTCCCGCGGTGTCAGTCCGCTGCCAGACGACCCGCCGTTCCAGCGTCTCGGGATCCAATTCCCATCGCTGCACACTGCTGTTTGCCTCGATCAACAGGTCCGCGTTGATCGTGAGCAGTTGCGAGCCGGCATTCTCCAGGGGAAATTCTCGCAAAAGCTGACGGGTCTCCCGCTGCCAGACCTTCACCAGGGGGCGAGGCTGGTTGCCCAACGAGACCAGCCAGTCTCGCCCGGCCGGTTGGGCCAGGGCCAATACGGCCGTCTCGTGCGCCTGCCAGCCCTCTCCCTGCGAATCGGGATCGGCCAGATCCCAGACGAGGATTTTGCCACCCCGCGTTCCCAGCCAGAGTTCATTCCCAGACTCCGAAAACAGCAGGCTGCGGACTCCATCTTCGCGACTCCGCCGACCCGGCATGACATCCAGCTGTGCCGATCGGGGAAAACGCAACTCCCGACGCAGCACCAGGGACTGGGCGTCGTACAACAGCACCAGGCCCTCGCCGTCAACCAGGGTGTTGTGCCCCACGGCCAGCCAGCGACCATCGGGACTGTACTCGACGCCGTAGCCGTCAAACCCCTGTCGCAGCAACTGCCGCGACCGCAGCTCGACCGCCGACAGCATCTGGACCGCCTCACCCCGCAATTGCCGACGCAGCGCCGGATCGGTGGTGCTGGTCCCCACGGCAATCAGCTCCTGGAAGTTGCGCTGTTGCCAGCCCGCCTCCTGGCTGCGTCGTCTCTGGCGAATCTGCCCGACGAGGCGGGCGTCCCGCTCAAGCTCGAAGGTGCGGTGCTGCAGGTCCGATCGCTCGCGTTCCCGGGTCAGCCGGCTCTGCGTCACCAGCCAGCCCAACCCCAGCACCAGCACACAGCACGCCAGGGCTGCCAGGCCCGCGCGATCGGGATGCCGCTGGACCCAGCGGCCGACACGCTTCACGGCCGATTGCGGACGGACCAGCGTGGGACGGTTCTCGAGAAACCGCTGCAGGTCGGCCCGCAGTTCCCGGGCCCCCGGGTATCGTTCGGCGGGGTCTTTCTCCAGGCACTTCAGGCAGATCGACTGCAGGTCGGCGGGAACATCGCGGCGCAATTGCCGCAAGGGGGCCGGTTCGACAAACCGGGTCTGGTCCGCCACATCCACAAAACTGGTCCCCTGAAAGGGGGGCCTGCCAATCAGCAGTTCATACAACACCACCCCCAGCGAATACAGATCGCCGGCCACCCCCTGTCCCGTGGAGTGGCCGGTGATCTGTTCGGGAGCCATGTAGACCGGCGTCCCCATCGTCAGGCTGCCGGTGCGCGACGACACGGGAACGCTCCCCTCAGACTCTTCCTGGATCCGCGCCAGGCCAAAGTCGGTCAACCGCGGGGTGAAGGGAAGTCCCTGGCTCCGGTCGTCGTCCGTCGCCGGGAACAACAGCACATTGGCCGGTTTCAGATCGCGATGGACCACCCCCTGCGCATGGCTGTATTCCAACGCGCCGGCCAGGCGGGCGACCAGCTGGGCGGCCATTCGGGGGGCCACCGGCTGCTTCTGGTCATGCAGCCACTCGGCCAGCGTGGGGCCGTCGCAGTACTGCATCGCGATGTACCAGAGAGGCCCGGTCAGACCGGTCTCAAAGATCGGCACAATATGCGGATGATCAAGCCCGGCAGCAGCCGGGGCCTCACGCCGCAACCGGGCCGCCACCTGCGGATCGGCCAGCACATGCGGCCGGGGAATCTTCAGCGCGACCCACCGCCCCAGCAGGTCGTCGCGGGCCAGGTACACAATCCCGAATCCACCATGCCCCAGCAGCCGCTCGATGCGAAACCGGTCAATCCGCTCTCCCGTCCCCAGTGGCCCGGTCCCCTGCCGCTGGCCAGGCCACGCCCTCGCCAGCAACCGGAGGCACTCTTCGACCCCCAGCCCTCCCTCACCCGCCTCCACCGCCGCCGGAATCTCTTTTCGCAACCAATCGTCAAACGCCTCCATCGCCTCCCACCGCGACCGGTCGTTGACTGGCGGCTGCGGTTCGGCCGGGGAACTGTCGGCTTCCGGCAACCCCTCCGGTCGATCCTCTGGCGACAGCGGCCGATCGGGACCATCCTCCCTCATTGCCGGGGCCCCAGCATCGACTGCAGATTCTCGAGCGCCCGTCCCCACAACTTCCGGATCGCTTCGGGACTTTTGCCCAGCAGCTCTCCAATCTGCCCGAAGGTGTACCCTTCCCGATGACGCAGCAGAATCACCTCGCGGTGCAGGGTCGGCAATTGGTCGAGCCCCTTCTGCAGATGGTTCCATTCTTCGGCAGTCAGCAGCGGCTGACTGGGAGACGGACTCTGGACGTCGACCACGTCGTTGATCAGCCGAACTTCGCGATGGATCTGCCGTTTGTTGGTCTCATACCGGCGGACATGGTCGTTCACCTGGTTGACCAGGATCTGCCGCAGCCAGGCGATCAATTCGCCGAGATCGGCCCCCGAGAACTCGGGAAATTCGCGATACCCGCGCAGCAGCGTCTCCTGCACCAGATCCGACGGCCCCACCTTTCCCACCAGCGCCTTCGGCAGCACCTCGCCGGCCACCCGCAGCAGGTAGGGACGATACGCCTGCAACACGAGCCCCAGATCGGTCCCCAGGAATTCCAACGGAACCCCACGGATCTCGTCCGGGGTCGTGTCTGCCGGGGGGCCGAGACTCGGATCGGTATTCATCGATGGCGTGCGATCGACCGGGAATGCAGAGGGGAGGACCGAAGCCGGAATCCACAGGGGGGAAAGCACGGGATTCCGGGCGGGGCGAGAGTCTTCGGCGGTTTGATTGTCTTCGATCGAACCAGACTCCGCCACTGTCCGTCCGCTCCCGTCACACGCAACGGGGCGACACCAGGTCGGGGGAGAGGATGCGTCTCGGGACGCGATCCCGAGGGGAGTGCCACAATGCGGAAAGGGGGTCCTCCCCCCCCGTCATGATTGCCCTTCGCCGCAGAACCACGACAATCTCTCAGACGGGAGCCGGTCGAACCCAGGCGGAACGCGGATCCCTGCTGTGCCTGTCACCCGGTTTCCAGGTTCCCTTTCCGGTCTTTTCAAAGTGTCTTCACGCAAGGCGGTTGTGCTGCTGTCGGGAGGGCTCGATTCGGCCACGGTGCTGGCCATCGCCCGTCACCAGGGATTCATTCCGTGCACGATCAGTTTCCGGTACGGGCAACGGCACCAGCGCGAACTCGACGCCGCCCGCCGGATCGCCGACGCTGCCGGGGTCCGCGACCAGGTGGTGCTGGACATCGACCTGCGGGCGTTTGGGGGCTCGGCACTCACCTCCGATCTGCCAGTCCCGAAAGGGCGCGGGACCGACGAAATGTCGGTGGGGATCCCCAGCACCTATGTGCCCGCCCGGAACACGATTTTCCTGTCGCTGGCCCTGGCGTGGGCCGAGGTGCTCGATTCCACCGACATCTTCGCCGGCATGAACGCCATCGACTACAGCGGCTATCCCGACTGCCGCCCCGAGTACATCGCCGCCTTCGAGCGAATGGCCAACCTCGCCACCAAAGCCGGGGTCGAAGGGACCCGCCCCCTCAAGATCCACACGCCGCTGATTGCCTGGTCGAAAGCCGAGATCATCCGCCGGGGCTTGTCGCTGGGGGTCGATTACGGACTGACCCACTCGTGCTATGACCCCGACCTCACCACGGGGGCAGCGTGCGGCGAATGCGATTCGTGCCAACTTCGGCTGAAGGGGTTTGCCGAAAATGGCATTTCCGATCCCGTCCCCTACCGGGTGCGCTCGCCACGCGGCTGAAACGAACCGCCACCTGCGCGGGAGTCAGACCTTTCCTGCGACCGGGAACGGATCTATTCTGGAACCCTGGGCTTCTTTCGCGGCCCGATTCCCTTGAGGCGATTTCCCCCGGATGGCAGGGGGAAGCCCATCGCAGGAAGGGTCTGCCCGACGTCGCCCCTGTTCAGGCCCCATGCCCTACTCGGTCAAGGAAATCTTCTACACGCTGCAGGGAGAAGGCGCGCAGTCCGGACGGGCGGCGGTCTTTTGCCGGTTCACAGGCTGCAATCTCTGGACGGGACTGGAACCCGATCGGGGGCGGGCCATCTGTCGGTTTTGCGACACCGATTTTGTGGGAACCGACGGCACCGATGGGGGTTACTTCCCCTCGGCAGCCGACCTCGTGGATGTGCTGTCGCGGATCTGGCGCGAAGGGGCGGGATCGGCACCGGATGCCAGCCACCGTCCCCGGCGAGTCCGCCCCTACATTGTGTTCACCGGGGGCGAACCCCTGCTGCAGCTCGATGCCGAACTGGCCCGGGTGGCGGGCCTGGCGGGGTTTGAACTGGCGGTGGAGACCAACGGTACCCGGCGGGTCCCGACCGGGATCGACTGGATTTGCGTCAGCCCGAAAGCGGGGGCCGAACTGGTCCAGACGTCAGGCCACGAACTGAAACTGGTCTATCCACAACCGGGTGCGGAACCCGAACGGTATGCCGACCTCGATTTCGACCATTTTTTCCTGCAGCCAATGGCCGGCCCCGACCTGGCCCGGTATCAGGAATCCACCCTTCGCTACTGCCTGCACAACCCGCAATGGCGGATCAGCCTGCAGAATCACAAGCTGTTGGGGATTCGGTAGGGGGGAGCGAGGCGACCTCAGCCAACTTCGAGTCCCAGAAGAAGATATCCTGAGTTTTCGCAAGGCGAGGCGCGTCGCCCCTCCGCTCTGCCAATTAAAGATTTCCAGTTGCTGATTGGGTGTGGTCGATGGCCAAGCAGAATCGCCGCAATCGAAGAATCAAATTGCCGGTGCGCATCCACATCGCACACCACGAGAAATGTCGGGAGGCGGCCTGGTTCGCCACCAAGCTCTACGAGTGGTTTCGGTTGGGTTATTCCATCGGAGATGCAGGGGGCGCCGGACTTCCCGTCTCATTCCGCCGGAAGGTTATCGGAAACCAGCCGGAGGTTTTCGGCCGGACAACCGAGCCGACCGAGTGGCAGATTGATCCTGAAATCGACTGGCAAGAAGCCGAAGTGGTGATCGTGATCCTGCTGGTGGATCACGAAATGGTGGTGGATGCGCGGTGGCGGGCGGCTCTGGTCACCCTGACTGCTGACGTCGAAAAAGCTAGGGGGAATGGAGCCAGATCGCGGTCGCGGCGGGAACTGTTACCCGTGGTTCTGCACGACAGTTTCTACCGGACGGGGCGGCTGCATGAGCAGTTCAACTGTGTGCGTCTGCCCAGCGGCGATCGCGAAACGCAATTGGCAGCCCTCCGGCGGGCCGCAACGGAAATGACCGCCCGCACGATGCGGCCGCCCCAATCGAGGCAGCGTCCGCTGAACGTATTCCTCAGCCATGCGAAGCAAGGCGGACGCGAGATTGCCGAGACTCTGCGCGATGGTATTCAGAACTTCGGACAGATGCGCCCCTGGTACGACCAGAACGACCTGGCCTTCGGCAAGCAGTATGAAAAGGAGATCAAGACCAGCGCTGCCGACACCGCCGGGATGATCGCCGTGATCTCGGACCTGTACAGTGTCCGCCCCTGGTGTCGGCTCGAGGCACGCCGGGCGCGCCGGCCCCGGCGCATCTCCAACACAACCGTCTGGCGGGTGCAGCCCACGTTGGCGGTGTCGGCCGCGGGCAACCTGTGGTCGCGTTCCGTACCGATGCTGGAGGGAGTCCCCCGGATCGGATGGAATCCGAACGATCTTGCGGCATCGACCGAAATGATTGTCGACCGATTGGTCCTCGAGATGATGCTGGCGCACAACAACCGCCAATTGGCGCTTCAGTTGCGACGTCTCGACAAAGAAAAAGAAGAACAGATAGCCTACATCACCTGGGTCCCCGACACTTGGTCACTGCTGGCGTTGCGTGACGAGATCAACGAAGACTGGACAAAAGGCCGCACCAGCGGCGAGGTGTCCCCTTCAACTCCAGCCCCTTCGTCGAAAATCAAAAAGATTGTGTACCCCGGCTATGGACTGACAAAGTCTGAGCTGCGTGATCTCCAGCCGGCGATCGAGGCGTTTGGTCCCCAGACCTGGCTGGTCAGCTTCGATGACCACCGCCGGGCGTTGGACTATGACCCCGATTTCTCGCTTGCCTGGGATCACCGTCAGCGCCGACTGCTGGTAGCTCTGTCGACGGAGGATGCCCCCGAATTGGCCGACCAGGGTTGCGGTGCCGAGCACTGCCACGAACTGCTGATCCGATTGTCGACCCGCCTGATGAACTCCCACCAGCGGGTGGCGCTCAGCCTGGCCGAAGGCGAGTTGGGCTTCATCCCCGGGAGTGTCTCCGACACAACGCCCGCGTTGCAGTCGTCCCCTTTGCTGGAGCGGCTGGTGCAGGTGACCAAAAGCTGGTACTCCGACCTCAAGGAAGCCGAGGCGGATGGCGGCCTTCCCAAGGACTCCCTCCCGCGACACGACGTCAACAATGAGGCCACTTGGCCCGCGGCACATTACTTTCCCTGGCCGTTCTACGAGGGGCTGATCGCGGAGGAACGGGCAAAATTCGTCGGGTTGTGCCAGCTGCACCGGGTGAAACCGTCAGATCTCTCGGACCTGGAAATGGTCCGGTTCTCGCCCCGGCTGGACAATCCCGAATCGCTGTTGCGGCATGCCGATGCCCTGCGGGACCTGCGCAAGGAGATGGCCAGCCATTGCGACCTCCGAATTGTATGGGGAGGTGCCATCTCGGGTGATCGAGGCTGGTGGCCGCGGGTGCTGGAAGAAGTGTACTGGACACTTGAGTATGGACAGGCCGCATCGCGGAACCCCCCTCCGGACCTGCCGCATGACAAGCCTGATCCCCGGCATCCATTGCTGATTTTGGGCGGATTCGGAGGCTGTGCGCATCTGATCGCGAAATTTCTGCAGGACCCCGAGGAACCCTGGCCAACCGGGCTCAAGCGTCTGGATGTTCTCGGACGGGATGCTCTGTTGACCGAGCTGGCGCGCGAGTCCCAACAAAAGTTGATGGACAACTGTCGGCAATTGTTTGACGAGTTCCGAAACGAGCTGTGGAATATCAAGCCGGTCAAGAAATCACGCGACGGAACCCGGCGCAGGGCGAAACAACGGCCCGGCCGACCGCCTGAGTATATCCGGGGCATAAGTCGCGATTTGTTCATGAAAGCCCTGGTCGCAACGTCGCTGCGCGAAACGATCTCGCTGGTGATGACGGCTGTTGACGAATTGCGAGAGGCCTCCTGCAAAGAGGGCGCCACACGGCCGAGAAAATGACGCGACGGCGAGGGACAAACGGCACGGCCGACGCGGGCTTTCCAGCCCCCGCACGGGTGCGATGGTGCGCCACCACCGGGGCCTCTCGCGAACGATCTGTCGACCAATCCCCTCCGCGCGTCTCCGTTTGTCGTGTACCATGTGCACCAAGGATTGGCCACCGGTAAGCCTTTCTGAATGCCCCCTCACTGCCGTCCCAATACGACCCGTATGTCGAACGCATCTGAACCCAAGCTCCCCCATACGGCCGTCGCCCTTTACGTGGTCCACCACCCGCAGTGTCAAGAGGCAAAGAAACTGGCGGGCCAACTTTACGAGTGGTTTCGGCTGGGTTATCAGACGGGAGACACGGGCAGCGCGTCAGTCCCCTTTTGGATCCGGTGTCAACTGCAATCCACCAAGGCCAAGGCGGAGAACAAAGAGGACGAAGAGGTCGAATACGAATTGAACCCACCCATCAAGTTCGCTGAAGCCGCGGTGAACATCGTGATCCTGTTGTCGAATCATGAGATGGTGCTGGATCCCCAGTGGCGCAAGGCGTTGCTCAACCTGCAGGCCGAGGTGGCAAACAATCATCAGGCTGCCGCGGTCGGCCACCGCATCGAACTGTTGCCTGCGGTACTCGATGACAGCTTCTACAACCTGACACCCATTTATGAAAACCATAATCCGCTGCGGCTGACCGAGCCAAACGACGAGAAATGGCGGACTGCCGTGCTCCGCCGGGGTGTGTTGGAGATGACCGCCCGGACCCTGCGGGCCAGACTGCAGCAGCACAAATCGAACGAACTTCCCGAGATGCGGGTGTTTCTGAGCCATGCCAAGAAGGATGGCAGGGAGATTGCCGAGAGGCTCCGCGACGCGATCCGGCATTTCGGCCAGCTGATTCCATGGTACGACGCCAACGACCTCGCCATTTCGCAAGGCTGGGCCAACACGCTCGACAACGCCATGAACTCCACCACGGCAGGCATGGTCGCGGTGGTGACCGATGCCTACCCCACCCGGCCCTGGTGCCGCAAGGAACTGCAGAAGGCCCGGACTCCCTGGGACATCACCGGGCAATCCGGTACGGAAACCACGTCGGTCCCCATTGGCTCAAAGGTGTTCGCGGTCCAGCCGGTGGTCGCCGTCATGAAGCTCACAGACGACTGGACGCGTGGTTTGGCGACCCTTGAAGGGGTGCCGCGTGTCGGTTGGTCCGACACACAGCCCCAGACATCGATCGAAGGGATTGTTGACCGGCTCGTTCTGGAAATGATGTTGCACCAAGTGAGGCGGACCACGGCGCTCAAGATGGCCGACCAAGCCCGGGATCCCCGGACATGGTTTCTAACCTGGGTTCCCGATGGCTGGACCTTGGCGCAATTGGCGAAACCGCCGCTCGCACAGGCCCCCGCCGGGACGAGGACAGCCACCGACTCTTCGTCTGCACCCCCAGTCCCACCCACCACAATCGTCTACCCCGGGGTCGAGCTCTCGCCAGCCGAGCGAGACGACTTGGACATTCAGCTGCGCCTTTTCGGCCCCGACACCCGGTTGCTCAGTTATCAGGAATGGGAGGAGATGCGCCTACGTCCTGCGGTGTCCCCCAACGCGACTCCTGCAGATCAATCCGCGAATCCCCAGTCGTTGCTGATCGCCCTCTCTGCGGGAGGGGATCCCGCGGAACTGTCGAGACACGGTTTGCGGGTCGAACACATCGACGAGGCGATGGTCCGCATTGTGATGCGCGTGCTGTCGGCCGGACACCGCGTGGCGTTTGGGGGGACCTTCAACAACCCCGAACATGAGCTGACGCGGAAGATCATCGACACGACGCTGCGGTGGTCCAACCTCAAGGGTCAACAGGGGACGTCGGACAAATCCGCCAACTACCTGAACAGGCCCTGCCGTTGGCCCGTCATCAACTACAGTGCGTACCCTCACTACAATGACCTGACACCTGAACAAGAGGCGAAATGGATTGGTTTCTGCCGGATCGAGCGGGTCGATCCCCCGCAGGGGTTGGCCAAAGAGGATCGCAGCCTGAAGACCGATTGCCTTGAGCGCCGCCGCGACTTGGCCAAACTCAACGCCGACGCCCTCTCCCACATGCGCGATGTCTCGACCGAAAAGAGTGCTCTCCGGATCGTCTGGGGGGGCAGAATCGAGAAGGCGAAGGGCTGGATGTCGGGAATCCTCGAAGAGGTAGGCTATTCCCTGAAGCGCGAGAAGCCGATTCTCATCCTGGGCGCGCTGGGGGGCTGCGCCCGACTCATCGCCGACTTCCTGCGAATCTCCGACTCATCATGGCCAATTGACCTGTCGTTGGAGAAGTGCGCCGACAGTAGTCGGGATGCCTGGCTGACGGCGGACGAACGCAGCGAACACGATGCGAGATTCGGCCGCTTCGTCGACCTGCTGAGGGACTACCGCAACCAGTTGCACAGTGGCCAGCCCACCATCATGGGAGTTTCCACCGACCTGCTGCGCAGCGCGCTCAATCCGGAACTGAACACCACCAGGCTCCTCTCCCATGTCGAACAGTTCATCGAGCAGGTGGCGCAGTCCCAGCCGAAGGAGCCGCAGTCCCAGCAGCCGTGATGGCCCGCGGCTTCGTCCTCCCGAGCCACCGCTTTCCGTCCCGAAACACCCCGGCACCGCGCGAGTGACCTCTCGCCCTCCCCATGCCCAACCCCCGCCTCCGCCAGCAGATCGCCTTCGAAGCGGCCCGGTTGATGTATGAACGGCAGGAGTCGGAGTACATGCGGGCCAAGCTGCGGGCCGCCCGCCGTGTCTGCCGCGACTGGGTCAAGAATTCCGACCTCCCCAGCAATGCCGAGATCCGCGAGCACGTCCAGCAGTTCGCCCGGCTGTTTGAGGGAGAGCAGCGCACCGCCAATCTGCGTGACATGCGGCTCGAAGCCCTGCGGCTGATGCGGCTGCTGGCCCGGTTCAAACCGCGCCTCATCGGCAGTGTGCTCACCGGTCACATCCGCCGCGGGTCCGACATCGACCTCCACCTCTTCAGCGACAGCACCCTTCCCATCGAGTCGATCCTCGAAGAGGAGGGACTCCCCTTCACCATCGAGCAGAAACAGATTCTCAAGGCGGGTGCCGAGCGGATCTTCACCCACATCCACGTGGCCGACCGCTTTCCCATCGAGTTCACCGTCTACGGCAGCCACCAGGCGAGCGAACAGTTCCGCAGCTCCATCACCGGCCAGCCGATCGAGCGGGCCGACATCCCGCAACTCGAAGAACTGCTGCGCCGCGAATACCCCGACCTCGCACTCGAGGACGAGTTGACGGCCGCTGCCGAGAAAGTCGACCGGTTCCAGGTCTATCGCTCGCTGCTGCTGCCCCTGGCGGGGGTGGCGCAGAGCCGCGAGTGGCACCCCGAGGGAGACGCCCTCTACCACTCGCTGCAGGTCTTCGAACTGGCCCGGGACGAGCTCCCCTACGACGAAGAGTTCCAGTTGGCCGCCCTGCTGCACGACGTGGGAAAGGGGATTGATCCGTACGACCATGTGCGGACGGGGCTCGAAGCGCTCGAAGGATACATCACCCCCCGCACCCGCTGGCTGATCGAACATCACATGGAAGCCCGGGCCCTGGCCGACGGCACCCTGGGTTCCCGCGCCCGCCAACGGCTCGAAGCCTCCCCCGACTTCGAAGAACTCCAACTGCTGGCCGACTGCGACCGCCGGGGGCGCGTTCCCGGCGCCCAGGTCTCTGAACTCGACGACGCCCTCGACGCAATCCGCGAACTGGCCCGACAGTGTGGCTGAGTGGCCCGTTCACGGCGTGCCGGGTTGGCGAATCCCACGGCTGCAACCATGGCAACGGGCGGGACTTCGCACGGGGCGAGTGAGGGATTGCCAACTCGCTGCCAAGCATTTCCGCGAACGGTTGAACGATCGTTCTGTCGTGGGAGTGTGGGCCATGCGTGCCGGTCGGTCGCAGACTTGTTTCCAGCCCGACGGTCGGTGAGTGGGTTGATTCAACCGCACACCAAATCCCCCCCCACGGCTCCATCCACCCACCCATAACCCGGGAAGGGTTGACCCCTCACGCCCCTTGGCCGATACTCGCGCCAACGAATCGTTCCAACCGATGAGGGGGCCATGAAGGTCTTTTTGAGTCATTGTTCGCTCGACAAGCCGCGGCTCATCGATTTCGCCCGCCGGTTGCGGGAAGAACATGCCATCGATGTGTGGTTGGATCTCTGGGAGATCGGCCCCGGCGATGATGTGGTCGCCAAGATCAATGAGGCCCTCGCGGAGTGCCAGGCGGGGTTGATCGCCTTTTCCCAACACACATTTTCGGGCAAGTGGGTCTCGGCGGAAATCTCGACCCTCATTCATTCCCGCATCGAGGGCAACAAGCGGATCATCCCCGTCATTCTCGACGACGCCCCTGACATCCCGCCACTGCTGAAGCCCTTGGCTCGCCGAGGTATTGATGAGATCGAAGCGATCGCGGCCGCTCTGAAAGGGGAACGCCCGCCCAAACCCGCGTTGGGGCAACCCTCGGCCGCTCCGGTCCATCGCATCACGGTCGCGCTTCGCGAACAGCCCCCCGGCCAGTTGACCGTTGCGGTCCAGATCAATCAGTCCTCGTTCAACGGCCCCGCGCTTGCCGAGATTCCCCCCGCCATTCAGGCCGGGCTGCAGCGGTTTCGGGAAGGTCTCCCCCGGCAGCTTGTCCGGCAGACGGCCCACGAGGGGCGGACGGCGATGGAGGGGTGGCTGGCGCAGTTGGGACGGGACCTCGGCCAGCTGTGCCTTCCCGGTGGGGCGGGGACGGAACTGCAGACTCTGCTCAAAAATAGCCCGCTGGGAACGCGGTACGACGTGGTGTTCGAGGCCGACCGGCCCGAGTGGCTCGGCCTCCCCTTCGAGACACTGCGGCTCCCCGACGACACGCGGCTGGCACTGCACCCCGGCGTCGCCACCTGGCGCCGCCTCGCAGCAGCCCCCTCGGCCAACCCAACGCAGATCACCGCGCTGGCGCATCCCCTGAAGGTGCTGGTGGCGGTGGGGGCCCCCGATGAAGACAAAACCAAGGCCAATGTGCTCGACCACGAGCGGGAAATGCAGGTGATTCTCGACGCGGTCGAGCCGGTCCAACAGCACGAGAACTGCGAAGTTCGCATTCTCGAAGTCGGCCATCCCGATGAGATCGCCAAAGCCCTGAAGGCCGACCCCTACCACGTGCTGCATCTCAGTTGTCATGGGAGCCAGGGGCAACTGCTGCTGGAAACCGAAATTGGGGAAGAGCTGCCAGTAACGCCCGCAGAATTGGTGGCCGCCCTGCGTCGGGGTGAGAAGGTCATTCCGCTGGTCTTTCTGAATGCCTGCCACACCGGGGTGGCGTCGCCCCAGAGCGCCGGGTTTGCGCTCGAGTTGCTGCGGGCCGGGGTTCCGGCGGTCGTGGCGACTCTGGCCCCCATCAGCGACGCGTACGCCACCCAGTTGGCCGGGGCTTTCTATCAGCAACTCGCAAAGACCGAGACCACACGTCCCGCCCAGGCCCTGGCGGCGGCCCGGCAAGAGGTCGAGAACCAGCGCCAGAAGCTGTTGTCGACAGGCCGGGCCGAGGAAGCGGGCTTGCCCGAATATGGCACCGCGACGTTGTTTCTCGCGGGGGACGACCGCCCCCTGGTGAATGGCGACGTCGACCGCGTGGGGTTGAAGACCCGCAGCATCACCATGCTGCAGGGGGAATTGCCCGCATGGCAACGAGGCGACCTGATTGGCCGGCGCCAAGAATTGCGGGAAGCCCTGGGGGTTCTGCGGGACAAGGAGGGGTCACCCGGCGTCTTACTGCAGGGAATTGGTGGATTGGGAAAAAGTGCCCTGGCCGGGCGCATCGCCATGGCCCAACGTGAACACCACTGGGCGATTGCCATCCATCGGGGAGAATTCGATCTGGGACGTGTGGCCCGCGAAGTGGCCGAGGCCCTGGAGGGTTCGTCATCGAAAGCCAAGGCCAAGCGACTGAGCGATCCCGAATTGGATGACAACTCGCGGATCAGGTTATTGCGCGAGCTGTTCCAGGCCGAACACATTCTCCTCATTCTCGACGACTTCGAGCAGAACCTGTCATTTGGCGGGAAGAAGTTGAATCGCCCCGAGGTGGCGACGGTGCTGAACGAGCTGTTGGCGGGCACGGTCAAGGGGCGATTGTTGGTGACCTGCCGGTACGGCTTAAAGGGGGCGCAGGACTGTGAGGTGCTGGAGGCATTGCTGGCTGAGGTCTCCCTGCGGCCTCTCAGCCCGGCCGAGGTGCGCAAGCTGGTGCAGCGGTTGACCTGGTTGCGCGGGCAAGATCCACAACTGTTGTGGCAAGTGGTTCGGGGAATTGGCGGGCATCCGCGCATGCTCGAGTTCCTCAACGCCTTGCTGCGGCACTCGGCTGGCGGGGCCAAAGCCGGGGGTGGGGGATCCAACCGCTTGAGCCACGTCTGGAGCCGCATGGTCACCTTGGCGAAGAAGGAAGGAATCAATCTCGCGCGTGGCGAGGTGACGCTGGAGGAACAGGCCCAGACCGCGCTTCGGCTGGGGCAGCGCGACATCTTCCTGGGGGAGTTGGTGGAAGTGGCGCGGCAGGCGGGGGATGCCGAGGTGCTGTTCCAGGCCGCGGTTTCGAATCTGCCGGTCACGCGGGACGAACTGGCCGGTATGTTGGGGAAGCCGTCCCAGGCGGTCACACCCCACTGGGAACGGCTGCATTCGTTGTCGCTGCTGACGGTGATGACCGATACGACGGCCCTGGTCGCCCGCTGGACTGCGCAGGGCTTGCAGCACTTTCAATCCGAGGAGGAATACCGCACCCGTTGTGTCCGCGCGGGGGACTATCGCGTCTGGCAGGCGCAGAATGTTTCGCGTTCGATCGAGCATGGTATCGAGGGTTTTCGCAATTATTTCGCCGGTGGGGAAATCGATCGAGGCGCTGCTGAAGCTGTTGGTGTACTGGCGGCATTGGACCGGTGGGGACAAATGGTCGCTCTCGCGACGCATGCCGGCGAAGTGTTGGAAAGTGTGCCCGCTGACAATGAACGATTCGCACAGTTGGCCGATTTTGAAGCACGAGCCCATTGGCGGTTGGGAGATACCCAGAGAGCCAAGCAGCGCTATCTTGAGCTATTGAAACGACACACAGCACGAGCAGCTGCCAATCCGCACCGCGCCGACTACCAGCGCGATC
>DNUF01000148.1:53755-54116 GCA_003508595.1 Planctomycetaceae bacterium | reverse complement strand
AATCCCGCGTCTGGTTCCCAAATCGGGCGTTCACGCACCCCTTCAGGGTGCCGATCGAGGATGGGTGGACTGGCAACCGGGGGTATCGCTTCGCTCGACCCCCGGCTCATTTCTGTGACCCCGACCGGAGTCGGCGTGTTGGAACGGCCAGGTCGGTCTTAAACGACGCCATGGGAGCCCGGACCTCCGTGTCCGGCCGCTGGGTGCCCATCCGAGAACCCACGATCGCCGGGGTGCATTGCAACCTGGATCGGCAGGCCATTCGACCGCGCGAAATTCCATCGGCCACGCGTTCACGCACCCCTTCAGGGTGCAGATCGATGATGGGGGACAGGCAACCGGGGGTATCGCTTCGCTCGAC
>DNUF01000148.1:0-53527 GCA_003508595.1 Planctomycetaceae bacterium | reverse complement strand
GACCCCTACCGGGGTCGGCTCTCCAATTCTCGGCCGCAGGCCGCGGAAGACGGTGGGAGCGCCGTACCCCAGGTGGTTTGCGACGTGAATGGTCGCGACAAATCCCGCGTCTGGTTCACAAATCTCGCTTTCACGCACCCCTCGCGGGGTGCAGGCCGATGATGGGGGACAGGCAATCGGTGGTATCCCTTCGCTCGACCCCCGGCTCATCTCTGTGACCCCGACCGGGGTCGGGGGTGACTGCGTCGCTGGGTCCGACTCTCACGGAACCAATTCCGGCAGACACCACTTTGTCAGCGATTGGTGTCGCGTCACCGAGGGGGGATCCGGTGGTGACCGAATTGGCCTCTGGTCTCAGAGTGCCGCCGATGATCGGCCCGAGGTCTGTCTTTGCAACTGCCGGGCGTCATGCCGCCAAAGCCAGATGAATCCGAGGGCCAGCACGACGCTGGCCCACTGGTAGGCGGTCAGGTTCCCCACGAAGCGGGCCTCGGGACGCAGGAACTCGCTGCCGAACCGGTAGACCGCGTAGGCGATGATGTAGGCCTTGATGAGGTGCCCCCGCCACAGGCCACGCGAGAGGGCCCCGGCCAGCAACATCGCGGCGACCCCGTGAAAGGCGGCCTCATAAAGCTGCGTCGGATGACGGGGACAGGCATCGGCGTGGGGGAAGACCACGCCCCACGGCAGATCGGTGGGCGTTCCATAACAGCAACCCCCCACAAAGCAGCCGAGACGGCCGATCGCAATCGTGGCGGCGACCGGAACCGCAAAGGAATCTCCCGTCCCGGTCTGGATATCGAGGCACCACTTGGCAGTCTCGACCCCGAGGTAGCCCCCCGCGAGCCCCAGCAAGATCGTCTTCCCGTCGGAAAACCAGGCCGCCCCGCTCAATAACCCCGGCCAGTCGGCCAGAACAAACGGCAACTTCGCTCCAATCATCGCCCCGCAGAATGCGCCCAGGGCCACCCCCAGCCGCTCGTGCGGTGCCAGCGACAGTCCTCCCTGGGCCCGTCGCAGCAGTACGCCCCCGACACCCAACGCCAGCAGCATGACCGCGCTGTACAGCCACATCACGACAAACGCATCACGAGATGACATCCAGGACCACCCGGTTGGGCGGGGTTGGGGAGAGCGACGTCTCGCACAAATCGGGAAGTGGAACATGCCCATCCCGATACAGCACGTTGTACGCACAGAAGGGGATCAGGTGGCCGCTCGGCAGCAGGTGGTGCACGCACGACTTCATCAATTGCCGCAGGTCAAAGTTGTACGGGTCCATGAAGCTGGTCGTGGTGATGCGGAAGACATCGGCGGGGGAAAGATCCTGCCTCAGGCAACGAGTGAAAAACGAGGCGGCGACCTGTTCGAGATGGGCCTGTTCCACCGGGTCGACAGGGCCGGGTTCCGTCGGGCGCGGTCTCCCCGTTCGGGCACCCGGAGAGGTGAGTGTCGTCGGTCCGCAATCCCCCGCGCAGCCGCAACTTTGCCGCGACAGAAAATCGGCAATCAGGTCACGGGCACTGCCGCGGTTGAAGGTGATGCCATTCGCCAGCAGGTCGAGATGGTTCTCAATGTCGATGAACCGGGTCAATGGGGTGAGCCGACCGTTCTCTCGGTAGGCATAGGCGAGGGAGTGGGCGTTGGGATGAGCGCATGGCAGCGGGAGAAAGTCGGACTCACGCCAGGTCCCCTGCGACTGTTCGGCAATGCCCCGCAGGATGTCGGGAAAGGTCACCCGCTGCTCGAGTGTTGCGGGTAGGGGACAGCGCCCCGTGTAGGTCGCCGGTTGGAAGCTGATACCGGTGATCCAGGGGCGAGCGGCTGCGAACTGCACGAGCGCCCCGAGTTGATCGGTGTTGACACCGGTCTCGACAGTGCAAACCAGGATCGTCCGGATCTGGCGTTCTCCCAGTCGTTCGATCGCCCGCAGCTTGGTCTCCAGCAGGTCTTCGCCACGCAGCACCCGGTGGCTGCCGGCATCGAGCCCGTCGAACTGCAGGTAGACCTCGCACCGATGGCGGCGCTCGGCCAGTTGATCGAGCAGGCGTGCGTCGGAGGCGAGACGCACCCCGTTCGTGTTGATCATCACGATGTCGATCGGCTGCTGGCACGCGTAGTCGAAGATCTCGACGAACTGCGGGTGGACGGTCGGCTCACCCCCCGAAAGCTGCAGGATCTCGGGCCGCCCCTCGTACCGGACCAGGTGATCGATCGCCCGCTGACAGTCGGCAACCGGAAGCGGCACGCCGCGCGGGCTGCTCGACGCATAGCACAACGGGCAGGTGAGGTTGCAGCTCGAGGTGATTTCGAGCACGGCAATGCAGGTGTGCTGCTCGTGCTCGGTGCACAATCCGCAGTCGTACGGACACCCCCGTCGGGGGGAAATGGCAAAGCGGGCCGGGACCTTTCCGGGCAGGCTGTACTCCATCCGGTCGAACCAGCGTTCGTCACTGCAGACGAAGTCGTCCCGGGTCCCGTGTTGCAGGCAGTGCTTGAGGAAGTAGACCCGACCGGCACGGGACACGATCTTGGCCGGTACGACGGCGAGGCAGTCGGGGCAGAGACTCTGTGTCATCCCCAGGAAACGGTGGTCACGTAGTTCCAGCGGGGCCATTGCGGTGGGGCTTGGGGTGAAGGGCTGCGGTGTTGAGAGCGATGAAGGTCATTCCTGGTCGAGGTCCCGGTTCCAACGGTTGCTGAGATGGTTTCGAAAAGCACGGACCACCGCCACGACCGACAGTATGGCAGAGACGGCAGAGATCGCCATGACCACAATGATCCACCAGGGTGAGGGAGATTGATCGAGTCCGACTGCCGATCCGGCGGCCAGCAGTCCCAGGCAGACACTGAAGAAGGCTCCGAAGGCACTGATCACGCCGAGGCAGCACATCATCAACGTTGCCCCCAGTGACATTGCCGACATCTGCAATGTCTGGCCCAGGCTGGTGTCACGACCCAGGGCAGCCCTCTTTCGGGCCAACATCATCATGCGGACCAGGGGAGGTGTGGTCACGATCATCAGGACGATCGCCAGTCCCGGCGAACGGGACAGGAGCACCGCGAAGAGAATCAGCCAGCCGAGTGTCAGCACGGTTGTCGGCCAGCCAAAAAATGCCCCGGTTTGTCCCGGGGGGAAGATCACTTCGCTGGCCTCGTGATCGACGAGCGGTTCCGTGCACATCCAGCAATTCTGGCGGTCGGCTGCATTCTCTTCACCGCAATGACCGCAGATTTGCCGGGGGGCAGGTGAAGACATTGTGGGGACCCTGACTGTGGCTTCCCGGGAAAGGACCACGCTGCTTTTGCCAGACTGGATGTCCCACCGGTTTCGAAATGAGTTCGCAACAGGTGCGGGCCAGCCGAACGGTTGTTTCCAACGGTGTCGCACGGCTGGAAATCGCGACTGTATCCCCACCACAAGTCGCATTCAAGACGCGGTCGATGCGGCCATCGACCAGACTTTCCTCAAAGGCGACGATTCTCCAGCCATGATCCTGGCACTGGCGCAGACCGGATCACTTCATTGCCTCTCGGGCCAGCTTTCGGCCCATCTGCAGCACCTTGACATCAGGGTCGACGACCACTTCCGCCGGAGTGAAGTGACTGGTCAGTTGCCATGGGACCGATTCCCCGGGACCGACGGTCACGCGCTGCAGCGAGCCCGGTTCGCGCGACTCGTCGCCGACCTCCGGGCTCGCGCCCTGCTGGGGGCTGTCGGTTGCCGGTGGCACCAACGCCACCTCGACCTCCACGGTTCCGGTTCCGGTGTTGGTGATCGTGCCGGTCACCGTGTGTTGTCCCTCGGCTGTCGAAGTCTGGGTGACGTCGGCGAGTCGGAATTCCGGCAGGACCTTGCCCAGCAGCCATTGGTTCACGAAGGTGTCGAACGCGGTCGGATCGGTCGCATGGGGACGCAGGGTCTCGACCAGGTCTTCGATGAGGGGGAAGTCGGGGCCATCCTTGAACTTCCGGATGAATTCCTGCAGGCCCTGGAGCATCTGCTCTCGCCCCATCTGCTCCATCAGCATGAAGAAGACCCAGCCCCCACGGTTGTAGACGACAGGGGTGTCCCCGGGACGGGAGCCATCCACCTTGTGCAGCGGTCGTTCGCGGTCGGGATTGCGCCCCTGAAGGTACTCACGTTCGAATTTCTTCAAGAGCGAACGGCGGGTCGGTACCCCGCGCATTTGCTCGACCAGCATGGCCGCCGAGTAGTTGGCCATCCCTTCCGACAGCACATTGCCTCCCGGCCCCTTGCCAGGGGTGAGGATGTTGCCCCACCACTGGTGGGCCGCCTCGTGGGCCACGATGAAGTCGACCGTGTCGGCCTCTCCCGCCTCAGACTTGTACGCGAGGAAGCCGATGGATTCGCTGAATGTGATGTTGCCGGGAAAGCCCTGGGCGTACGACGACAGTCCCGGAAACTCGGTCAGCCGCAGTGACGACCACGGATACGGGTGGAACCAGTCGCCGTAATATTGCCGGGCGGCGTCAAGCATCTCGGCCATCCGGGCGGCATGAAAGGCATGCCTCCGGTCATGGAAGACGGTCGATCGCTCTCCCTCGGTCGACACGAGGCTCGCCGGTCCCCCGACGATGTTGAAGAACCGGACCGGTTCGGTCGTCTTCCAGTGGGTGGTCCGTCGGCCGTCGGCCAGGGTCGATGGCTCGGGTTCCCCCACGCTGTTGACCGTCCATTCGGCGGGGGCGCTGATGGTCAGTTCGACGGTGGTCCCCCACGCGGGACCAAACGCGGGATCCACGCGGTCGAGATAATGCGAGTCGGGATACTCGCGGGCCTCGGGTTGATTGCTGGGCTCGAGACCCACCCCCTCGGAGAATCCGATCAAGGGGAGAAACGAGCCGGCAAAACTGGTCAGCACCACCCCCGAGGGGAGGACATATTCCCCCGCCCCCGTGGGGGTCTTGCTCCAACCCTGGGGATATTTGCCGTCCAGTTCAAAACCCACCCGGCATGTGGCGTCGGGGGCCAGGGGGACCTGCGGACGGATCACCATCAATCGCGAGCGGTCTTCGATCGAGGGACGATCGCCCCGTTCGATCGGCTTCACCGCCTTCAGTTCCGTGCCATCGACAGTCCACGTCTGGACGTCGATGTGGGGCATAAGGCTGAGCGCGACAGCGTCCATCGGTTTCTCGCTGCGATTGTGCAGCAGGTACTCTCCCTTCACATGGAAGGACCGGGTCTCGGGAAAAAGATCGACCTGCGCGGTCACACGGTCGAGTGCCGGGACGGGGGTGTCCCGCCAGGTGGAGATGTTCTGCTTCCAGTAGTCTTTCTGCTGTCGCTGCGCAGGTCCTCCCTCGGGACCCCGGCGCATGGCGTAGAGCATCGAACCCGCGAGGATCACCGCGGGCAATGCCAGGGCCAGAATCGGCAGCGCCCGCCAGAGCAGCGATCCGGGATTCAGCCGATCGACCGCACCCCGCGCATCACTGGTTCGCCGGGGGTAAAACCGCAGGGCCAGGGCGACCATGACCACGGTGACACACAGGGCCAGCAGGCGGTTCCAGGAAATCTCCTTCCAGGCGAATCCGAGCCGGTCGAGTTCCGACCATTGCACACCACTCCACAGGTGCCAGCGCGAGGCCCAGTTGAGGTAGCCCCACTGGGTCGCGAGTCCCGTGGCGATGAGGGCCGCGAGGCAAATGCCATAGGTCGCGTACCGATTGAGAGTCAGTGAGAAGACCAGCATCACGAAGGCCGACCACAGCACAAGTGTCGGGGCCAGCAGGACTCCCCAGATCAGGGCAAACACGCCAGGTTCGATGCCAAACGAAACCCCGGTCGTGAAAGACTGGTAGCCGAGCACGATGAGGGCTCCGATGAACGCCCCGCCGGCGATCAAACCGGCGAGAGCCCCGTTCGCCAGCACCTTGCCTGTCAGCAGGGCGGCTGTCGGGGCGGGGGAGGAATTCACCAGTGGGGCAATCCCGTGGCGATATTCGCGCACCAGGCTCTCCACCGAGTAATACAAGATCAGCAGCACCAGCAGCAGCGTGAGTGTGTTGAAACTTCCTCCGGCAATCGAGCCCGGGGTGGCCAGCACGAAGGTCTCGAAGGGGCCGAGCCGCAGCATCCCCATGGTCACCACCTGCAGGATGATCAGGGGACCGAAGATCCATACGCCGGGCGATCGGATCAGCGACCTCAACTCCAGGGCCAGCATCGCCCAGGCGGTGCTCCAGAATCCCGGGAGACGCTGCTGGCTCGCCGGCAGAGGCCGCAGCGTCCAGTCGGTTTCCCCCTGGCGCGAGAGATCGCTGGAGGGGATCTGGGCGAGATCGATGGCCGGGGAGGTTCCCCGCAACCTTCGCCGCACCACTCGTGCCGAGAGAGGGACCGACAGCAGCCCCAGCAGGGCGAAGACCGCTCGGCTGGCGAGCATGGGGGTGTCGGGGACCGTGGAGGCGGTGTTCAGGAAATCGGCTCCGCGGGGTTCCTTGAGAAACGTCGCGAGGAACCATCGCACTCCCGCCGGGTCTCCCCACTGCAGAATCCTGTTGATCCATTCGGGGAGCCAGGCCGGGCTGTAGTCCCAGAGAAACAGCGCTCCGCCAATCACCAGGAGCGTTGGCACGGCAAACACGAGCACCGCCTGGCCCGTGAGGGTTCCGAGGAACATCGCCGCGCCCGCCGAGAAGAGCAGCAACGGAACCGTGTAGACCAGCAGGGGGCGCAGGTAGTTCGCCAGGGAGAACGGTCCCAGCACGTCGGCCCGATCGCGGGGATACCACTGGATCAGCGCGATCTGCAGCAGCACAAACAGCAGCAGGACCACCAGCAGCGGCACCAGGGCTCCCAGAAATCGCCCGATCGCGTACTCGAGGGGCGACAGCGGGGTGGAGAGCAGTACCCGGTCGAGCTTGCGGTCTTCGTCATTGGCCAGTGACATGCCGCACTGCACCGAGGCGAAAAACGGCAGGATCATTCCGAGAAAGATCAGGTCGACAAAGGCCAGGCTCGTTTCGGAGTTGAGCCAGTTTTTCTTGCCACCAATGTCTCCCCCGACAGCGACAATCGTCACATTGCCGGCGGCCAGACCGACCAGGACGAATCCGAGGATCGTCAGCAGCACGAGGGGCAGGGGCTTGCGCCAGGCGTGCCGGATATCGCTCCACGCGAGCGTTGCGATGCGAGTGAGGTTCATGCCACACCTCCCGCGGTCAGCACGCCGGTTCCCCGCAGGGCCGGCGGGACTTCCCGCGTGGGCGTCCGCATCAGCACAAGGTAGGCGTCTTCCAGTCCCGGTTGAACCGCCGTGAAGCCCGGTGGGGGATCTCCCGCTGTCAGGCTGATCCGGACCCGGTTGGTCGTCCCCTCGGCCAGGACCGACGAGAGAACCCGCCACTGTCCGGCAAATGCCGGCATTTCGGACGGAGGGACCATTCCCTCATAGATGCTTCCCGCGATCGCCTCGCGGGCGGCACGCGGGGTTGTGTCGGCGACCACCTCGCCGCCGCGGATCACCGCCAGACGCGGGCAGAGTGTGGCGACATCCTCGACAATATGGGTGGAGAGAATCACAATTCGCTGCGAGCCCATCTCGGCCAGCAGGCGGTAGAAGCGGTGTCGCTCTTCGGGGTCGAGCCCGGCGGTCGGCTCGTCGACGATCAGCACCCGGGGATCGCCGGCAATCGCCTGGGCGAGCCCCAACCGTTGCCGCATTCCCCCCGAGTACCCGGCGACCCGGCGTTTCGCGGCATGCGCGAGGTTCACCCGGTCGAGCAGTTCGGTGGCCAGCGTGCGCCGGCCCTGCGGCCCGGTGATCCCCTTGAGCTTCAGCAGCAGTTCGAGCATCGCCTGCCCCGTCAGGTCGGGGTGAAACCCGAAGTCCTGCGGCAGGTACCCCAGTCGCTGGTGCATGTAGCGCGGATCCTGCACGATGTCGTGCCCGTCGAGCAGGACCCGTCCAGCGGTTGGCTCGATCAACCCCGCCACGACCTGCATGAAGGTGCTCTTGCCGGCACCATTGGGCCCCAGCAGGCCGAACAGTCCATCTCCGAGTTCGAGGTCGATGCCCCGGAGGGCGGCGACCGGCCCCGGGTGAATTTTGACGAGACCTTGAATGCTGAGCATGAGGGGAATCCGCGGAAACGACTTGGAAGGAGGTGCGATGATTCAGACGACAGGGATGATGGCTGACTCAAACCGACGAGTGCCAGTTTGAGGTTGGTCGAATAGACTCGTGAGGTCAGAAAAACGTGTCGTTGGATTCCGAATGCGGGGCAACTCGGGGTGCCCGGCCGGAACTCGCTGCGGAGTCGAATTTAACGAAGGGCAGATCGATCTGGGGCAAGGTTTTTCGAAGTGTCCAATAACCCCAACCGAGGGTTGCAAAACAATACAGACTGATCGTGAAGGGCGAGGCCCCCTGTTCGAGCAGTCGCGGGGTATCGAGATACCGGTCTCCCGCCACCCACGCGGTGGCGAGGTACAGACCGTTGGCCAGAACACAGGACGCTGCGATGAACCAGACCCAGGGCCGACGGAGAACGAGTGCGGTCAGGACTGGGATCCCGACACCCAGCAGGGGACCGCCCCAGAGGGTCAAGAGCGGATGCGGATCGGGTGCGAACAGGCTGTGCGGCAGATGCCACGGCCACAGATCGGCGCTGACCAGTGTGCCGCCACCGCACCACCCCCCAATGAGATGTCCCAGTTCGTGCGTAGAGGTCATGGCGAACCATGCCCCCACGAGCAATGCCCACAGACGAAACCAGGGAGCACGATTCGAGGTGGACATGGAATGCGGACGGTCTCTATCGGTGAAATGACAATCCATCGACCAAGGTCACACCACTGCCGCCCGGTCGAGATCCGAGTAGGGGTAATGCCCCGCTGCCTTCAGGCGGTCGAGCAGCAACTGCCCGCCATGCTCGCGGGCGTACTCCATCTCGGAACGATGGATCTCGAGAACCAGCAGCAGGCCGAATTCGGCCGGTTCTTCGGCATCCTGGTCATAGCGGTCGAAAATCAGGCATTTGCCCCCCAGGAACTCAAACTCCTCCGGAAACTCGCAGGTCTCATGGGGGTTCAGGCTCGCCTGTTCGCTGTAGCGGGCGATGCAGTTCAGGATCGGACTGATGGTCTGCAGGGCCTGGCCGAAGGGGGTGGCCGCCTCGTCCCTTTTGTCAAGGTCCAGTCGGTGCCGGGTGAACATGACCAGCTCATACGAGTCAAAAACCTCGTTGGACGAGCCTTCCCCGGGAAACGCACTCAATTCCTTCGTGGCGATGCCGACACCCGGAATGCCACGGGGGTAGAAGTAGAGATCGAGGGTGCCACCCAAGAAATACGGCACCGTGGCGTGCAGCACCAGGTCGTGCTCGGCTCCCAACAGTTCCTGCATGAGTGCCGACTTGCGTTCGTACCACTCGTCGGACAGGCGGGAGTCATCATCGTCGGACATGTTGCGCTGCAGTCTGGGGCTGGAATGAGGGCGAGAAATCGCTCGTCTCGGGAGGCGCTCTGAATCGTTCGACCAGTGTACCAGTTTCCTGGGTCGGCCTCGAGAAACCGTGGCCGGATGTCGCCTTCCCTGCGGGAATGGCGGGCTGGTTTTCGATGTGTGCCGGCCCGCTCCCGACTCCCTGTGGGTTTACCCGATCCGCAAAACACGTCGCACCCCGATCTTCTTTCCTGGCAGTCCGGTGTATGATGTCTGTGACGGACCGGTGGTGTGTCGCTCTCCCGTCCGATGGCTCGCTCCAACCCCGATTCGTCCCTCATTCACACTCAGACTGCCGGCCAGGCTGTTCATGCATCCCCCCGCGTCCCCGGACCGATCTGGTTACGACGCCCCACCAGTGGCAACCTCCTGGTTGTCGCTGGCCGTGGTGGGGGCCGTGATTGTGGTGGGTGTGGCCACGCTCTCAAGGTTGCTGGACCCCGGTGACATCGCGGGACGCGAGATCGCTGTGGCGGCACCACTCCCGGAAGCCGGTGATGCCGGCGAACAGGGTCCAGCGGAGTCGGATGTTGACTCTCCGGTGACGACCGTGGCCCCTTCGGAAGATCGGCCAACCGACATGTCGGCGGAACCGGAAGCTGGCGAACCTGGCGATCAAGTCGTTCTGTCCCGCGTCCTGAAGCGGTATTGTCTCGGATGCCATGGCGCGACCGCACCCGAGGCCGGCCTGTCTCTCGTCGAACTGTCAGACTCCCCGGTCGAAAACGGTGATCCGGCGACGTGGAAATCGGTCTACCAGCGGATGCTCGCACGCGAAATGCCTCCCGTCGACGAACCTCAGCCAGCGGCGGTTGAGCGCCGGCAGGCGCTGCGTTCGCTGGGGGGGCTGCTGCGCCAGGCGGGTTTCAGCCCGGCTGTCGAAACGCACCCGCTGGCCGAGGGGAACGCGATCGATCATCGAGCGCTCTTTTCACCCCCGGCCGATGCACCGCCAGCGACCACACCCGCGCGATTGTGGCGCGTCACCGGGCCTGCGTACGAGGGTTATGTAGAACGGCTCATCCGGCGGTTTTCGCTGGAAATCAACAATCGGGGGGACTCGCGGATCGCCGCTCCCTGGAACTTCATCCCGCAGCGTGACTTCGCGGACGACGCCTCGGTTCACCGGGTGGGAGAGGCCGAGATCGAGCAGTTGCTGCGGAATGCCACCCTGCTCGCCGGTCTTCTCGTACGCCGTCATTCCGGAAAGGTTCCCGAGCAGGGAGAATTCATCCGCGAGTTGGCGACTCTCATCCAGGCAGGCGATACGGTCAGCCGCGAGCAGGTGGCGAATGCGATTTCGCCCACCTTTCGTGCACTGCTTGCCCGCGAGCCGACTCCGGACGAAGCCGATCGCCATCGACAATTCGTGCAGCAAATCGCCATGGCCCAGGGGGGCCGGCTTGCGGCCGAGCAGTTGCTCATCGCCCTGTTGTGCCAGACCGAGGTGATCCACCGGGTGGAAATTCCGGACGGTTCCACTCCCTCGGGATGGCTCTCGCCACATCACCTCGCCCGTTCGCTGGCGTTCGCCCTGACCGACAGCCTCCCCGATGCACCCCTGGCCCGGGCGGCGGTTGACGGACGCCTGACGACCCGCGAAGAGGTGCAGGCGCAGGTCGCACGGATCCTCCGCGATCGGACTCTGCCCAAGACACGCGTCCTGCGTTTCTTCCGCGAGTACTTCGGCTATCACCTCGCCCCCGGGGTGTTCAAGGACGAGGCGACACTCAAAAAACATGGGCTGCTCCTGCGGCATCCCTGGAATCCGGGGTTTTTTGTCAGTGATGCCGACCGGCTTGTCGAGGAGATTCTCGCGGACGATCGTGATGTGTTGCGGGAGTTGCTGACCACCACCCGCACCTTTGTGATGACGGTGCCTGCGGAGCAGCAGCGGCACACCCTCGCGGATGCCTATCGGTTGAAGAAACCGAAGTTCGAGAGTGACGAACAGACCGTGATGAAGGTCTATGGAATCTCCCTCGAGTCACGCTCGCAGTGGGATCCCAATCGCGCCTACGAATTTCCATCAGGACAGCGGTTGGGGCTGCTCACGCATCCCGCGTGGCTCATCGCCCATTCCAGCAACTTTGACAATCATGTCATCCAGCGGGGCCGTTGGATTCGGGAACGGCTGCTGGGGGGGCTCATTCCCGAGGTCCCCATCACGGTCAATGCGATGCTGCCCGAGGAACCGCACCGCACTCTGCGTGACCGCATGCGGGTGACACGGGCCGAAGCGTGTTGGAAGTGCCACCGACAGATGGATCCCCTGGGGTTCCCGTTCGAACAGTTTGATCATCACGGGCAGTACCGGACCGGCGAACTGGTGGCGGTGCCGGTAACGGGTGGTCCCATGGGTCGAAATCCCCCCGGGGACAAGCCGACGGGTCGGGAGTTTCGGATCGTTCCGCTCAATACGACGGGCGAGATCACTGGCAGCATCGATCCGGCACTCGATGGTCGGGTGAGTGATCCGTTCGAATTGATCCGTCGCCTGGCCGGGTCGGAACTGGTGGAACAGGTGTTTGTGAGGCATGCCTTCCGGTATTTCCTGGGCCGGAGCGAGACCCTGGCGGATGGACCGACGCTCGTGGCGGCGCACAACGCCTATCGTCGCGGTGGAGGCAGCATGAACGACCTCATCACCGTACTGCTCACATCCGATCCCTTCCTGCGTCGCGAGACATCCCCGGAACAGAACCCTCCCGGGCAGGCCGATTTGGACGATCGGTCCGTCGACCTTTCCGAAATCATCGATCCGGACGCGAAATAGAACCATGTCGAACATCGGTCGTCGCACCCTGTTGAAATCGGTTTCCCGGGCCGGGGGATTGGCCTTTCTGCCCGTGTGGAACCGCCTGGCTGCGCAGGAGGCGGGACATCCACAACCACCCCGGCGGGTGGTGTTCGTTCTGTTTGGCAATGGCTTTCACGAAGAGGGTTCATTGCCCCGCGAGTTGGCGGCTCCGCGATTGCAGGGGACCCGCACCCGCGTGTTTCCGCTCGACAACCTGACGCTGCCCTTCGACATCGAACCGTTCCAGCCCTGGAAAGAGCGGTTGTCGGTCATCCATGGCCTGCGTGCGGGGGCAGTCCATGCAGATCACGGTGCCGGGTTCGGTGCTCTGTCGGCTTTCAACGTCGGGGTGGGGGATGGGCGACGTCGCCATGTCCCTGTCGAGACGATCGACGCTGCCGTGGCCCGCCATCTGGGGGGGATCTTTCCACTCCTCAACCTGGGGGTGGACCCCGGGCAGCCCAACACCCGGGCGGTCCGGTGTTCGTCGGCGTGGGGGGCAGGCCGGCCGCTGGCTGCCCAATGCCGTCCCGAACTCGCCTATGAGTCTCTCTTCGGCAGTCTCGGTGCAACGCGGAACGATTTCGCGCTCCGTCGCAATCTGCTGGACTTCCTGGGGGATGACGTCCGACGGTTGCGGGGGGCACTGCGGGGTGACGAGCGTGAGCAGCTCGACGTGCAGCTCGACGCGTTCGAGTCACTCAGCCGCCGGGATGCGAAGTTGGCCGAACTGTTCGAGCAGGGAGCCCTGGCAAAATCGGCTCCCGCGCTGCCCCGTCCGTTTCCGGTGAAATTCACCGAGACGGTGTCGGCCCAGTTTGAGATTGCCGCCTCGGCACTCGTGACCGGTTTGACCAACGTGGTGACAATCGCCACCGAGCTGTGCTCCATCCGCGGCAATTACACCGGGATCTCCGACCTGGGAACGCACAGCCTGGGACACAACGAGCGTGACCCGGCACTCAACCTGGCCGGTCTGGACGTTCTGCCACGGGTCCGCCGCCATATTGCCGAAAGAACCGCAGCACTGCTGCAGCGGCTGGCCGCGATTCCTGAAGAGGGGGGAACGATGGCCGACAATACCCTGGTGGTCTTCACCAGCGACAGTGCCAACCGGCAACACACCCATGGCGAGAACTGGCCCTTCGTCCTGGTGGGGAACCTGCGGGGACGACTGCGGACGAATCAACTGGTGATCTACCCGATTGAAAAAGACAGTGCCACCTATGAGGGGACCCCGCATCGCTGGATGACGGCAGCCGAGGGGAACCCGGCGATCAACGCCCTGTACAACACGATCCTGCATGGCGTCGGAGCCCCACGCGACCACTTCAACCTGGTCGGTGCAGCCCAGAAAAATCCGGTCCAGGCCGGTCCGCTGCCGGAACTGCTGGTCTGACCGTCGACAGCAAAGGCAGGTCTGGACTGGTTCGTGTCTGGTCCAGAGCAGGTCTGGACTGGGGACTCAGCGTTTCTGGCGGCGCAGGCTGGGATCGACGGCCCGTTGCATCGCGGCTTCGTCGAGGTTTCCCCCCAGGAAGGCGTTGACCCGCCGGGCGGTCCCCGCCGGGTCGGCCAGCGCCTCGTGGTAGTCGATGCCCAGCACCGACATCCGATCGCCATGGCGTTTCAGCAAGCGGCGGGCGGCATTGATCTGCGCACGGTAGGTCGCCGCGAGTCGGCGGTCGGAGAGGGTCGCTCCCGCGACATTCTGCCGTCGCAACATCGCTCCCTGCGAGGCGACCACTTCGCCGAGGTTGCGCTCCATGAAAATGACGCGGTAGTCGGGACCGGGGGGAAGATTGGGCAGCAGCTGGGCGACCAGCTTGACCACTTTCCCGTGGGCATCACGCACCCAGCCATTGTCGGCGGCTGACTTCGCCGCCTCGTATTCGAGGTAGCCGCGGGGATTGTCTTCATCGGCAGCTCGAGCGCCGTCCGCCAGAACTGGCACACCCCCTGCGGCCAGCATCTGCATCATCATCGAGGTTCCCGAGCGGGGGAGCCCCGAGACAATCATGACGGACTGGTCGGTCCCCGGGGTACCCGCCAGGGGGCCGTAATGTTCCCCGATCCGCGCGGGGCTCTGCAGGTCAACATCGAGTGCCACATCCTGGTCTTCCGGAAGGGGGGCCCCCGACTGGAAGGCGCGGATCCGGCCATGTGCCGCCCGGGCCAGTTCCCGGTGTCGCCGTGCCAGTTCGGTCTGTCCGCCCTGGCGGTACAGCACCGAGAGCAGGCGGTGTGCCCGGGGAAAGACCGAGTTCATCCCCACCGCAGTCTGGAGCGAGGCGAGGGCCTCGGCCTTGCGGTTCAGGCGACGCAGGGCGACGCCGCACAGGTAGTGGGCCACCGGTTGATGATAATTCTGCCCGACGGCCGCCGTGGCCTGTTCGAGGGCTCCCTGGAAATCCTTCCGTCCCACGCCGACCTGCGCCAGTCCCAGGCGCCCCTCGCAATTGACCGGTTCGATTTCGAGCAGCTTGCCAAACCATGTGGCGGCCTCATCCCACTGTTTCAATCCCAGCGCGCATTCTCCCAGCTTGGCGTACAGTGCCGTTCGATTGTGGACCTGAACCTGCTGGGCGCGGGTCAATTCGGCGATGGCCTCGGCATACCGCCCCTCGGCATGCAGCAGCGATCCCCGAAAGAAGGCCATCGCATGCTGGTTGACCATGGCCCTGGCCCGCAGCTTGCGCAGGTTCTGCTGCTCATCCCGGTTGAGGTCTTCGGGCTGGCGGTCCTTCCATTGCTGCTTGAGCTGCTCGAGTTCCTCGCGGGCCGCCGCGGCATACCGCTCTTTTTCTGCAATCAACCGCTCGAGCGTCTGGCGGGCCTGGGACGTCTGCGACAGCAGCAGCTGGCATTCGAAGAGCTTGACGCCGAAACGACCTTCGTCGGGAAAGTCGTTCCAGAGCTGGGTCAACAGGTCAACGGCCTCGGGGATCATCCGGGCCCCATGGTAGCTGCGGGCCAGGTTGTAGCGGAGTTCCCGCACGGTTTGCTCGGCGGCCTTGTGCCGGTCTTCATCGGGCTTTTCGATGTAGCCGAGGGCGACGAGCTGCTTCAGGGATTCGTGCGCGTCGACCGAATCGATCTGGGCATCGGGAGGATGCTGTCCCGCTTCACCCGGAACCTCCTCCCAGCTCTCAATCTGGTCGACCTCGGGAGGAGTTTCAAACGCTGCGGTCAGCACCCGTCCATCCATGTCGCTTCCCACCGGCAGGCCAAGCAGCGTGAGAACGGTGGGCGTGATGTCGAGCAGGTTCGCGCCGTGGATCAATTCGTCCTTGCGCAGGCCGGGCCCCCGCATCGCGAGCATGCCAAAGCCCCGGTGTTCGTCCGCCGGTCCCGCCGGTTCATTCGGCAGGATGTGTGGCCGCAGATCGCCCGAATGGAACCCATGATCCGACATCAGGATCACCGTCGTGTCGTCGCCCGCCAGTTGCAGCAGCACTCCCAGCAGCATGTCGTGGAACTGGTAGACCCCGTTGATCACCTCCTTGTAGAGTTCGAAGTCCTCTTCCTGAACCCAGGGGAGCCGGGGGGGGTGATACTTCATGAATCCATGGCAGAAATGGTCGATCCCATCGAAGTACACCCCCATGAAATCCCACGGTTCACGCTGCATCACGGCGGTGGCGACCGACTGGATGGTCGAGATCTCGGCCAGGATCTTGATGAAACTTGCGACCCGATGGTCCTCTGCGAGATTGATTTCTTCGCACTTCGGGATGAAGGGGGCCACCTGCTGGGGGGAGATCTCGGCCGGATGAACGCGCAGTTTTCCGAGGGCCTCGGCCAGCCTGGGGGGCCAGACACTTCCAGGTCGAATCGGCCAGGTCTCACCGAATGCCGCATTGGCCTCCTGGAAGTGATTCGAGACCATGACCCCCGCGATCGGCTCCGCCGGGTACGACGGCCACCAGCCGATCACGTTGGCCTTGAGCCCGCTTTGCGTGCAGATGTTCCAGAGGGCTTTGCACTTCCGGCCCAGCGATGTGATGGGACGCGGACTTCCCGTGCGGGGGTCGGTCTCGGCAAACCCGTGGATGCCATGCTTGTGGGGGCGTTTCCCGGTCGCGATGGATGTCCAGAGCATCGGCGAGAGGACGGGAAACAGCGTGCTGATATTCCCCATGACCCCCTGCGAAACGAGGCGTTCGAGATGGGGCATTTTCCCCTCGTCCATCAGGGGGGCCGCAACCTGCCAGTCGGCGGCATCCCAGCCAATCAACAGCACACGTTTCGCCAGTCGCGCAGCCATGAATCGAGACTCACTGGAAGTTGCAGGCCGATGCCACAAGCCGGGTGGGAATCGCGTTCGCACCACGACGTGTTCCGGGATCCCGACCTGGAGTCCGCCAGCATGACGAAGAGGGAACCGGCTTGCCAAGTCTGAGGCGTTGACGTGCCATGTTTGATTCGCGTCGCAAGCGCCCCCAATGACAACGGCCCGTCACACCAGAGTGACGGGCCGTTGGGTGGAACGGAACCACAAAGAGCGGGACTAGGCGGCGGTGGCTTCGTCGGTCACTTCGGTGTTCGGGCGGGACTTGCGGGTGGCGCGGTAGGCGGCGATGCCGGCGGCTCCCATGGCGAGCAGCGCCAGAGCGTTGGGCTCGGGGACCACATGGACCGCCGAACCCGAATCGTCATACCACCACTCGTTGATCGAGATGGTTCCCGCGCCCAGATCCCACTGGAAGGCGGCATAGCCATAGCGGTACCCCTGGCCGGCGTCGAACCGGAACCCCACCATGTTCACCCCGTTGGAGCGGAAACCAAAGTTGAAGTCGTATCCGATGGCGTTCTGGCCATTAAAGCTTTGGAGTGCATTCCGGCTCAAGTAGTACCCGTTTTGGGCACTTCCCCCAGTCCGACCGAAAGTTCGCGACGCGCCGACCCAATCACTGTTGAACAGGGCCTGCACATTGTCTGTGGAAAATGGAGCGACCATCCCCCGGCCGTTCCCCTGACCCCCCGCAACCGTGTTGCTGGCCACGAATGCCGTTTTGAACATGAAGACCTGCGGAATCCCGGAGGTGGTCCAGGTCTGGGTGCTGGCGCTGTTCCAGATTCGGAATTCCCCGACGGAATCGCCGTCAATGTCCCAGGTGACCGAAGAGCCGCTCGGGGCGTTGATATTCAAGCTCACCGGGCTGCCGCTGACGTGAACGACGGCTGCCTCTGCCACCATCGGACCAGCTGTCAGACCAGCAAGTGATCCTGCCGCAGCCGCCAGCCGCCGGCTGTAATTCTTGGTTTCCATCCGTGAAGCTCCCTCTCAATCCGTTTTCAGAACGAACAGTCCGGCGACCTCGTCCAGCATCAGACAATCCCTGTCGCCTCTCTCCACCCACACCCTGACCTGCGAAACCCGATCACCTGGATTCCATCCAGATTTCCCGACTTCCACAGTTTCGTCAAAATTCCTGAATAACCGATATAATCGTTCATGTCAAACAAAAACCGGCATTTCGGAACGCGTCTCGCGCGACCTCGAGTCGATGTTCCCGCAGTTCGTCCTTCGGCATCGATCTGGGCCGTTCGAACTCGTTCCGCAACGACTGCATTGCCCTCCCAGACGGGGCCCGGCACTTCGATCCACGCTGGACTTGAATTGTGGCCCCGGAAACTTCTTCCCGCTCGGCCCGAAAGGAGGCCGTTTGGGCTACTTCCCCGGCACCATCACCAACAGATCGGTCTCCGACATCACCTTCCACTTCCCCTGTTGCAGCCCCGTGGCCCGCAGGCGGAGGGTGTACTCGCTGCCAGCGGGCAGGCCATTCGCCGCACGGATCCGCAGCATCGCCGTATTCAGCGTCGGGCTCATTTTCAGGGGGTCGGCGGTAAATCGCGCTGGCGCGTCGTTGCGCGGGGCCCGGGGGCCGACTTCCCCCACGAGTTCGACCGTCACCTCTTCGGGAAACTCGGCGGCACGCGACAGAGCCAGAGGGACTTCAAAGTCGGCCCCGGGGGTGATTTGGGGCTCGCCGCCGGCATGCGCCAGCTTCATCAGGGCTCCCTCCGGCAGAATCCCGATCCGCAATTCCTGTCGTTGCAGCAGTGTGCGAACTTTCCCCTTCGGATCGGAAACCTGCACCGCGCCGTTGAGAATCATCCGACTGGTCTTGGTGGTCTCCAGCCACTCGGGAACAAAGATGGGGTACTCGACCCGAGCGGCTCCCCGGGGGACCGTGAACTCGTCACTCGCCAGGCCCTGGCGATGCCGCTGCTGTTTTGCCGTCATCTCCAGCACGATCTCACCATCAAATCCCTCGAGGCGCTGGATCAATACCGGGGCCAGAAACGTGCTGCCCCGATGCACCTTGCGCACATCGTCCAGCCCTTCGGGGGTCAGCTTGATCCGGGGCTTCATCACCACGGCCAGTGCCAATGGCCCCACCGGACGCGAGACAGACTGGCCACCCAGCGTTGTGGTGGCGGTCACAGTCGCCAGCCGGGCGGTGGCCGCTGCGTCGGCCGGGCAGTTGAGGTCGATTGTCACGTCCGTCTTGTCGGCTGGCACTGTCAGGTCGGCCTGCGTCGTCACACCTTCGGGAAGATTCGTCAGAGCGAGGACCACCGGCTCCTTGAACGCTCCCGTCCGGGTCACCTTGACCGGCAACTTGAACTGGCCACCCAGGGGAATCGCACCGAGGGCCGGGATCGTGACCGTGAAGTCATCGACCGGCTTGCCAATGGCGAGCCGATAACAGGCGGCCCGCGAGCCACTGGTTCCCCCGCGGTCGGTCAGCACGGCGGTGTAGGTGCCGTCGGCGGGAATGGCCAGCAGCAATTCGGCATCAGTGCTGCCGGGCACATCGTCATTGCGGGCCAGTTCTTTCCCATCGGGGCCCAGCACGACCAGTTCGAGGTCGAGTCGGCGATTGGGAGAACGAGACTGCGCAACCAGCCGCAGCGACTCTCCCTGCTTGCCGGGAAATGTGATCTGCTCCTGTCCAAATGGTGTTTCGAATGATCCGGTGTAGGCGGCGGGAAGTTCGGTCAGGGCTCCCTGGGAACTTCCCATCCCTTCGACCAGTTCATTGCCATCCCCGACAGCCAGTGAAAATGGCAATGCAGTTCCCGCCGGCGTCTGCACGACGTGCTCCATGCTGGTCACCCCTGCGGTCGCCGGAAAAGTGACCGGTTGGGTGACACTCTCGAGTTGGGGGCCACCGGTCGCCAGGCCCGGACCGACAAATTCCACCGGGCGGGTTTCGCCCCGACGTCCCCCGGCCGGATAGGCGGCCAAGACCTGGGGTCCGGTGGTGAGACGCAGGCGGTAGACGTAAGAGCGATCGCCGGCAAAGTCCAGATCGTGCAGCGACACTGTGTAAAGCGTGTTCGGCTGGGCCGGGAAAGAGAAAGTCTGGTCGCGTCCTTCGGTATCGGCGACGTCGGCGATCTTGCGTCCCGCAGCATCACGCACCTGGACCATCGCGTGCATCGGCGAGCCGATCCGTCGGGAGATCACCTCCACGGTCACCGGAGTCGCCTGGGGAACCTCGAACTGATACCGGTCGATCTCTTCCAGTCGTCGGATCTGGCCCGAGACCACCACGGGGAGCGCGGGAAGCTTTTGCGGTTCGGGACGATCTGGTTCTTCGGCAACCGGTGTCCCGGTCGCCACGTGCAGCGTCCCCACGGGCGAGACCCCATTGGCATTGGCCACCTGCCACTTCACCAGGCCGGGGGGAACGTCCGCAGGAATGGTCAGTCTCGCCTTGAACTCACGGGCAAGAGGCCAGGCATAACCCCGTGCCTTCGCGCCAAACCAGTACGGAGGCTCGGGGACCAGGACCGGCCCCGGTGGCCCCAGCAATTCCAGCTGGATCCGTGGATCGTGCACGAACAATTGCATGTCGGGGGTCCAGTCAAACCCACCAAGAATGACCTCGACCGATTGACCCGGTGCCCCCCCTGCGGGAAGCAGATATCCGATTTCCGGAGCGAGTTGAGCCCTGGCCGGGCCGACGAACAGCCCCAGCAGGAACAGCCCCATCAGGAACAGGGGCATCAGCAGCCACTCCCGCCACACAGCACCAATCCAGCAGTGATTTCGCGAGGCAGCACACATGGCAGTCAACTCACCGGGAAACGCATGGGGATGGTCAGGCACGGGGCAGCAGCACCCCCCCGGATTATGCGAACACCACTTCTCCCAGAGCAAGTTGAAACGTGGAATAGGCTTTCAGCCTGTTCGTCAAATTGGCGTGACAGATGACAGAGACCAGCCTCAGTGCTCTCCCCAAAACCAATCCAGTCGACCTCCCCAAGACGATCTCCAACAAACCCGCCGCAGCGGCCAGACATATTTTGAATTGGTCTCCGCGGCACAATGACAGCATCCGCGTCAGGACTGGCAACAGCCATCCCTCAGCCACCCCGACTCGGTCGGCACAATCGCTACAGGCGTTCGGTGTTTCCATTTGTGAACCCAAATCGCCGATTTCGGGCGACATGGAACCAGAGCGGAAGCTGCTCGTGGCCCTGGTGGCCGTGCTGTTGGGACTGGGCACCCTCATGGTGCACAGCGCCAGCGGGACGTCGCGCCCCAGTCAACTCGATGAGATCTATCTCTCGAAACATCTGGTCTATGCGGCGACCGGGGTCCTGGCGGCGACGGTGGCCTCCCTGCTTCCCTCACGCACCTGGCGGCGGATCGCTCCTCCCTTCTTCGCCCTCACCATCGTGCTGCTGGTGCTGGTGCTGATTCCGGGTGTTGGCTCGACCGTCAAAGGGGCCCGGCGCTGGTTTCGGGTTGCCGGCCTGTCGTTTCAGCCTTCCGAGCTCGCGAAACTCGCCATCCCCCTCATGGTGGCGCTGCTTGCCCAGCGGGGCCGGGAAGTCTGGCACGACTGGCGACGCGGAGTGATCCCCGTGGTCTACCCACTGCTGATCGCCGTCCCGCTCATCATGAAGCAGCCCGACCTGGGGACGAGTCTCTTTGTCCTCCTGGGGGGAGGGCTGACACTGTTTCTCAGCGGCTGGCCCCTGCGGTACTTCCTGATGGGAGGAGCAGTGGCGGTTCCTGGCGTCATCGTCGTCGTGCTGAACAAGTCGTACCAACTGCGGAGGGTGCATGACTTCCTGGCGACGTGGAACGACTGGACCCAGGCCCCGTGGCACCTCAAGCAGTCGCTGGTGACGCTGGCGGCCGGGGGAACCTGGGGGACCGGGATCGGACGTGGCCAGCAGAAACTGAGCTTCCTCCCCGAAGCCAACACCGACTTCATTTTCGCCGTCATCGGTGAAGAACTCGGACTCGTCGGGGCGCTGGCCGTGCTGGTGATCTGGATCGGCCTGTATGCCTGCGGACTCCGGTTGATCAACCGACTGACCGCCGGCAGCTTCGAGTCGATCGTCGCCTTCACTCTCTTGACCCAGGTGCTGATGCAGGCGGCGATCAATGTGGCCGTCGTGACGGCCCTCGTCCCCCCCAAGGGGATCCCGCATCCGCTGCTCAGCTATGGAGGAACCAACCTCGTGGTCTCCCTGCTGGCGATTGGGATTGTCCTCAGTCTCACACGGGTCGCCCCCGCAAGTTCAACCGCAGCGCACCCGCGTACCGACCTCGACCTTGTCCCCGCCCGGGACTTGGCGCTCGATCGTGCTGCGGCTTAAGACTGAGGATGGCCACGCCGCAGGCCCGTCGTTGTTCCTCGCAGCGGTTCCTTCTCAGGCAAGTGTGATGTCGATTCCCCTGCTGGTTCCCGATCTGGGGGCCGAAGCCGAGACCGTGCGGATCTCGAGTTGGTATGCCCTCGCGGGAGAGCGGGTCGAACTCGACGAGCCGGTGGTCGAACTGCTCATCGGGGGAGCGACCTGCGATCTGACCGCCCCCTGCCAGGGCTGGGTCCGGGGGCCTCTCAAACCGGTCGACTCCGCCGTCACCCTCGGCGAGACCCTCGCCTGGATCGAACCGGCGCACTGAAGCCGCGCGAGACCCCGCGGCAGGCGTTGCTCTCGACACGCTCTTCCGGCTGCGTCGCCGCTCCGATCCCCACATCCGATTCGCCCCGGTCCGACGGCGTCTCGAGCACGGGCCGCACTATTCGAACCGCAGCAGCCCCAGGCTTTCGGGACGGGGGACGGGCAGCGCGGGTTGGGTCCAACTGGCTGCGCCGACGGCGGGAACAATCCGCACCATCCCCACAAGCCAGTGCTCGAACGCCCCGGGAGCGAGGGGGGTCAATTCCCGCCAAGGGATGGCCGCCTCGAAGCGCCAGTGGGTTTCGTCGGCCGCAATCGCGACAAACCAGCGGGGATTCCACCGCACATCCCCCAGGCAAATGTCGCCGGTCTCTCCGGTCTGGTCCACAGTGAACCGATAGCTGGTGTGATAGTCGCGATCGACGTCGAGCAGCAGGGTCACATGATCGAGGTCCGACGAAGCCAGATCGTGCTTGCGTCCCTTCTGCCCCGGTCGATCGCCACGTGCCCCCGGCAGTCGCGGAAGTGAACCGGCCCAATACAGGTATTCGTCATCGCGCGACAGAAAGGTCATCGCCCGCGGAGCGTTCTCCTGGTCGGAGGTGGCCTGCGTGCCGAGTGACGACAGTGACAACTGACCCGCTTTTTGCCAGCAGCGGTCGGTCAGCAGACCGTCGAGCACCGGGGGCTCGCCGGTGGAGTAGCAGACCATCGCGGGGAAGTCGGGAGGGGCAACGGTCGTGGCAATCCATTGCTCGGCGGCGGTCGCCCGGCGCCACAGTAGTGGATGTCCCTCTCCCTCATGCCGGCTGTAGATCTCGTCGGCCTGGGTGAAGAATCCCTGCCGTCGGAACAGGGCGGCCAGTGGAAGTTGAACCTGCGGCTGCCCCGCGAGGTCGGGGGCCCGCAAGGTCAGTTCGCGGGCCATTCGGGCCCCCTGGGAATTCCAATACCGCAGTTGTCCCTGGAAGTCGCGCACGATGCCGGCATCGACCACGGCCAGGCCACTTCCCCCGGCGGTCTCGACCCGTCCGGTCGTGGGCTGGGGCACTTCGGGTTCATCCTGTTCAAAGACGGCGCCAAACGCAGTGAAATTCTTCTCGGCCGATTGCCGGTTGAGCATCTCAAACGCCTGGTCCAGTGCCTGCCGGGTCGAGTCGACCTGGGAGGTGAGCCGCACCTGCTTCGTGGCCGAACGCCGCAGTCGACGCCAGGCGAGTTCGCTGCTCGACCACCACTGGACGAGTTGCTGCATGGCCGCCAGCCCTTCGGGCTGCGTGGGATAACGGCGGACCAGTTCCAGCAGGGTCAGTTCGGCCAGTTCCCATTGCCCCTGGCTCGCGTAGTCCTGGGCGAGCCGTCCCAGCGAAGCCGCTCCCTCGGCATCAGGCATGTCGCGCAGCACATTCGGCAACTCGGCCAGCAATTGGCCGGATCGTCCCGGATCGGGCAGGGCCCGTTCAGTGATGGCTGCAAAGTTGCGCTGCAGGCGGGCCCTTTCGTTGGCCGCGAGCACATCGTCTTCGGGCAGCACCCGCGGAGGACGGCGGGCCGCCGAGCCTGCCGTAATCCCGAGCCCCCCCATCAGTCCTCCCCGATCCGAGCTGGCGACAGGAGACCGGCTGGGCCAGATCACCCTCCAGGCTGGCCGGTCGTCGGTCGTGGGGGGTTCCGACCACAGCAGGCTCTCGGCCTGCCGGGTGGCCAGAGTGTTGGAGATTCCCAGGTGCGGCAGCAATCGATGACGCTCCAGGGCGATCGCTCCCGATTCCCCCGCCGGCACCCGCTGGACCACACGGTTGACCCGCCAGGCTTCCAGCCCCCCCTGTTCGTGCAGGGGCAAACACTGCGTCGAGTCTCCCGCCTGTTCGACGGCGACCAGCACGGCCCCCGCCAGCAGTTGCGACAGGGGATCCCCCGGTGCGTCGAGCACGATCACGCTGGGGCGCCAGGTGCGAATCTGCCGCACGAGGTGCCGGTTGAGCAGTTCTTCCAGCTTGTTTTCGTTCCGCCGATTCCACTCGCGCAGCAGTCGAGCCTCGTCGCGCTCAAGCCCCGGAATCGACAGGGGAAACTGCCAGGCGGTGAGGGCGGCCGAACCCCCGGCCCGCGTCGTCGCCTCCACAAGTAGCAGGGGAAACACCGGCGACACCCCGCCCGGCCCGATGTCTTGTCGGGCGAGCACCTCCACCAGGCTGCGGTAACCCATGTCTCCCGAGAACTCCACCGGCAACGCCATCCGGACGTCGGCGTTGTGACCATGCAGCTGCCAGAAGGCGATGCGTCGACCCGCTCCGCGGGCGGCAGACCAGGTGAGCCCTCCATCGGTCGTGTGCAGGATCTGTCCAAAGGCTCCCACCGCGATCCCGGTGTCTTCGTCGGCGAAGTGCAGGGCGGTCACGGGGGCGTTCTGGCCGGTCGATTGCGACTCCCACGTCTCCCCCTGATCAGGAGAATGCCAGATGACTGTCCCCGGTTCACCGGCGACCCAGACATGGCTCCCACGGCAGGCGACCGCCCGGAAGTCGAACAGGTGCCGGATCTCGGCCGGGGGCGAGTTGGCCGGGGCCTCCCAGACGAGTCCCGCATTGGTGGTGGTGAGGATCAAGGCCCCATCCCCCACAACCCAGCCACGCTGGGCGGTCAGCAGGGCGAGGTCGTACAGTCCGCGGTCACCGATGTTGGGGCGCCGGCTGACATCCACCCGGCGTTCGAACAACCGGGCTGTCGCCCCGCGGGCCCCCGCCACGAGACCACTGTCGGGATTCGCGAAATCAGCCGCGAGCCATTCGCCATCCGGGGTCTGTCCGAGTTTTGTCCATGACTGTCCCCCATCGGACGTCTGATAGACCGCTCCCCCTTCCGTGTCGGTGTCGGCACCCGCCGCGAGGCCGATCTGCGGGGTGAAAAACCGCACCCGCCGCAATCGGGGAAGCCTGGTGACCAGGCTGGGGTCGGTCGGATCCCGTGTCTCGTGGTCGCCAGTCTCTGGCGTCGACGCTGCGGCGCGGTCGGCTCGGGACCCACCCGTGGGGGGCTGGAACTGAAACGACGCACCCGCAGCCGGGCTGGGGGGCAGCGACGCGGATTTCCCCGGGCGGTGGCTGTCGCCCGTCGAGCGGGGCCAGACGATGTCCCAGGTCAACCCGCCATCGTCGGTGTGCAGCACGACTCCCTGGCTGCGATGGGTCACCGGTTCGGTTTCTCCCCCGACAATCCATCCCTCGCGCCGGTTGATGAACCAGACCGAATGCAGTGCCGCCGTGACTGTGCTGGGCTGCAGTTTCCAGTGGGCCCCGCCATCGGAACTGTGCCAGATGGTTCCGTGATCCCCCACGGCCCATGCCTGTCCCCCCGCCAGCAGGTGGACATCGTGCAGTTGGGCGTCGTCCTGCACCGGTGTCGGGGTGAAAACGAGATCGGCGGGCTCGCGGGCCGGTCGCTGGGCCCACAGCGCGGCGGGCACCAGTATCAGGCCGAGCAGTCCCAGCAGGGGCAGGACCCTGCGGGAGGAGCTACTGATCCGTCGCAGCATGTCTGGCGAGACTCCATTCACACCCGTGACCGAAGCATCACGCCCCGGACCTGGCCCACCGTGGCCTCAGGTGCGCGGAACGGTATCAGAAGTCTCCCGCGAGGTCAGCGCGACTCTGGCAGCCTGGGGGAGACGGCGAGTTTGGGGAAGGGGAGGCTCGCCGGGGGGACGCCATCTCGGCCCGTTATGGCAACGTCGGGGGGTTCCCTGCCGGGTTGTGGTTCGCACGCCGGTCAAGATGCTGCCGGACGTAGTCCTGCAGCAGGGCGAACGCCTCCAGTTCGCGAGGACCGGCGGTCTTCTGGAGGGGGCTTTCCAAACGTCGGAATTCGGCCTCGATCTCTGCGGGGGGGACGAGATGCAGGCGGGTCGCGAGGATGGCGGCCTCCAGCACGGCATGCCGGGCCCGGTTGAACCCCCAGAAGTCGCGCAGCGTGGCGGAATGAACAATCTCGACATCAATCTCCGAGCGGAGTTGACTGGCGTCGCAGTGAATCACGCGGAATTCGAAATACCGGCAGGCCGACTGCAGAACGGCCCCGGTCACAATCCGGGGGGGAAAGGTCGGCGGGCATTCGGTCAGGGCCCCGATCGCTCCGCGGGCAATCAGCAGCACGTCATCCACCACATGGATCACCCCCTCGGGATGCATCTGCAGGTTGCGGAACGTTGTCGAGGTCTGGAAGGGACGCAGCCGGAATTGCGTCAGGGCTTCGTTGACCACCGGGCCCATGGGGGCGACGTTGATCTCCCCCCCCGGCCCCTGCGTGGTGACAATGCTTTCGAGAATCATCTGTCCGCTGTCTTCTCCAGACTGCTGCCGTTTCCCAGATTGCCCCGCTTGGGGAATCGTGCCGATTGGCCGGTCTGTCAATCCTTGCAGATTCCATCGTCGATAAGAACAGAAGACAAGGGTTTGCACTTGGCCCGACCGCTTCCGGCCCCGTTCACAGCGGGCCCAGGGGGGGGCGGAATGCGGATGACGGCAGGAAGGAAACTGCCGCAGCCAGGAGGCCGGCCAGTGTGAAATTCGCTGTCGCAGCCCCTCAGGGAGGAGGGAATGATGTCACGTGCCTTGCTGTTGTTGGGCCTCGCCCTGGTTGCCGGTCTCTCGGGTTGCCACACCTGTGGAGACTGTGGCGACAAGAGTTGCGGCAGCTTCTGCCTGCACTGCCACAAGGTGTACGAGCAGTCGCCGCAGTATCGCCCCCCCGGACCGTGGTTCGCCGACCTCGACTGCTGCGAGCGCACCCGCGCCAAGCATGGCATCGCCCCCGATGACGACGGGGCCTACAGCGATGGTTACGCGAATGACTCGCCCGAGAAGCAACTGGCGAAGTGGGAGGCGCGGCAGCGCCGGGGGCTGTTCCGTCGTCGCAATGAGTGCGACGAGGAATGTCTCGACTACCCCATGAAGAAGCCGGTTGACTATTGCCCCCGGTAATGTCACCGGCCGACAGGGCCCGGCAACTTGACATCTGGCGCGCGATTTTCGAGGCTGGGTTCACCATGGACCCACGCTACAAGATTGCCGACACCAGCCGTCTCATCACCCCCGCCCTCGTGCTGTTCCGCGAGGTTCTCGAAGAGAATCTCGAGCGCATGATTGCCGTTGCCGGGTCTCCCTCCCGGCTGCGCCCGCACTGCAAGACGCACAAGATGCCGCAGGTGACCCGGCTGGAACTCGCCCGGGGAATCACCCGGCACAAGTGTGCCACGCTCGCCGAAGCCGAGATGCTGGCCGATGCGGGGGTCAGGGATATCTTCCTCGCCTACAACATCGTCGGGGCCAACATCGCCCGGGTCGTGGCCTTCACGCAGAAGTTTCCCGATGTGGAGTTGCTGGTGACGGCCGATCATCCCGGGCCGATCGCCCAATTGGGGAGTGCGCTGCACCAGGCCGGGAAGCGGGTGGGGGTGCTGCTCGATCTCGACGTGGGGCAACACCGCACCGGCGTTCCGGCCGGTCCAAAAGCGGTCGAGTTGTACCAGTTGCTCGCCCGGACCCCGGGGCTCATTCCCGCCGGGCTGCACGTCTACGACGGGCATCAGCACCAGAAGTCGCGGGCCGAACGCGAGGCGGCCATCGACGCCGAGTGGGGCCGCGTCCTCGAGTTGCGTGACGAACTCAAGAGGCTGGGGTTGCCGGTGCCGCGGCTGGTCTGCGGCGGAACCGGTTCCTTCCCGGTCTACGCCGCCAAGACCGAGGCGGAAATCGAACTCAGCCCGGGAACCTGCGTGTTTCATGACGCCGGTTACACCGAGACGTTTCCGGACCTCGTGTTTCCCCCGGCTGCCCTGCTGCTGACCCGCGTGATCAGTCGTCCCACCCCCGACCGGGTGACCTTTGACCTCGGCTACAAGGCGGTCGCGTCCGATCCTCCCGCCGGTCGCCGGCTCACCATTCCCGATCTCCCCGATGCGGAACAGGTCCTGCAGAACGAAGAGCACCTGGTGGTGAAGACGGCCGAAGCCGAGCGTTTTCAACCGGGGGACGAGATCCTGGCGGTTCCCCGGCATGTCTGCCCGACCATCGCCCTGCATCGGGCGGTGTATGTGGTCAGTGGAGGCCAGGTGACAGATCAATGGGCGGTTGTCGCCCGGGACCGGTGGTTGACACTGTGAGCACTTCAGGACACGGAACGGGGCGCCTCTCGACCGGGTTGCCGAGGCTGGACGAACTGCTGGGCGGGGGACTGCTGCCCGGCACGCTCACCGTCGTCGCCGGGGCCACGGGCATCGGCAAGACCCAACTGGGGGTGCACTTCACCCACGCGGGGAAGGGGCAGGAGGGGGAGCCGGGGATCATCTTCGACATGACCTCCCGCGGCGACTCGCAGAACCAGGAAGATTACGCCCGCCGGTTGTTTGGCTGGACGATGACCAGCCAGCGCGGCGACGTGACGGTCAACCCGGCCGATGTCTGGAACCGCGACCTCGTGCGGCGCGACTACCTGCACATTTTCGAGCGGACTGGCCGACGGGTGACCCGCAACGACCTCGACTTCGATGACTGGCAGGCGTGGAAGCTCGAACTGGTCAAGAAGCTGCAACTGGCGATCTGGTTCTTCTACGGAAATTTCACGCAGGGGGTCCGGCGGTGCGTGATCGACGGCGTTGAGCCGACCGACCGTCCCAGCGAGTCTTTCCAGTTCGACCTGTTCGACTACATCTATCACCAGATCCTGCACAAGGATCACGACTGGGTGGCCCGGGACCTGTTCCGCGAAAACTTCCTGAAGAATGCCGACCAGGTGAACCGGCATCCGTACGACCATCGGCAGGTCGGCTGCCTGCTCTTGTACACCACCCACGAGCTGATGCTCGATGATCTGCTGGGGCGCAAGCTCGATTCGGGAGACGTGTTGACCAACGCCAACACGATCATCCTCATGGGCAAGACCCGCGACGGCTCGAAAATGGGGCGGTCGCTGCATGTCGCCAAGCATCGGGGAAGTGCCTGTGACGATTCGATTGTTCCGTTCGAGGTCACGTCGGGCGGTCTGAATCTGCTCGGGTGACGTGTGGCCCGACAGGTGGACTGGCCCGGATGGACGCCCCTGGGGGAAACGGTCCGGTGTGGTGCCGCGATCCCTCTGACCGGCAGACGGGACCCAACCCGGGGGACGTGTGTGGTTCGAGCCAATTCCGGGTGGCTGGAAACGTCATTGACAGCCCCCCGGGAATTCCCCTAGCTTGCCGTATCGCTCCCGTCATGTCTCCCACCCCGCCAACGCGGAAGGGGCCGGGTTGGATCACCGCTTTCGGATCACCCGCGATCGGTCGTCTGCTTCTCTCTTTCTGGATTTCATTCGATGTCGCTTGTTCCTGTTCACGGCGGACTCGCCGAACCTGTCAATCGCACTGTTCCGGCCGACAAGGTCGACACGTTCCTGAAGGAGGCCGCGGGGCTGGTCAAGGTTCCCGTCTCGGCAGCCGACCTCTCGTCGGTCTACCGCTGGGCCGACGGAACCCTCAGCCCGCTGACAGGCCCGATGGGCAGTGCCGAGTTCAACCAGGTCCTCGACCATGCCTGCATTGAACGGGGCGGCAAGAAGTACGCCTGGACCATTCCCCTGTCGCTGCCGGTGACCGAAGCGCTGGGCAAGACACTCAAGCCCGGCCAGACGGTGGCCCTGACGAATCCCGCCGGCGACATCGTCGCGACGCTCACGATCAGCGACATCTTCGCCTGGGACAAGCCCCGCTACCTCAAGAGCGTCTACCTCACCGAGCGGACCGACCACCCCGGTGCCGACATGGTTCTGGTCAACGATGCCGACAAGACCCACCTGCTGGGTGGTGAGATCTGGGCCCTCCCGCAGCCCAAGAACGCCAATTTCGGCAAGTACGTCTTGACCCCGAAGGAAGTCCGGGCGCTGCTGGCCAGCAAGGGCTGGAACCGCGTCGTGGCGTTCCAGACCCGCAATCCGCTGCACCGGGCGCACGAGTACGCCCTGGTCTACGGGCTCGAGACCCTGCTGCGCCAGGGACACAACGCCGGTGCCTGCCTCAACCCGCTGATCGGCGAGGTGAAGGGGGACGACGTGAACGCCGAAATCCGCATGCAGACCTACGAGGCCCTCATTGCCAATCGCTCGCTGGGTGATGGCGACAGCGACAGCTCGCTGTGGGGTCCCCGCAAGGAGAGTGTCCCCGATCGCGTGATCCTGCTCGGGCTCGACATCAAGATGTTCTACGGTGGCCCGAAGGAGGCGGTGATGCACGGCATCTATCGCCAGAACAACGGCTTCACCGACATCGTCATCGGCCGGAAGCACGCCGACGCCCCGTACAAGGACGGGACCGCGATCTGGGGTGACTTCGACGCCCAGGAAATCTTCAGCAAGCTCGGCGGCGACCTGAAGATCCATCCGTTGAAGGTCGGTTTCGCCGCCTTCTACGAATCGATCGGCCGCGTGGACCTCACCGAGCTCCACAAGGAAGAAAAGCCGATCTCGATCTCGGGCAAGCAGGTCCGCGAGACCCTGCTCAAGGGAGACGAAGTCGATCCCCGCATCATGCGTCCCAGCACGTCGCGCATCCTTTCGGACGCGATGCGCAAGGCCTAATCGAAGTCTGGGGAGAAGTTCTTCTCTCCCCAGACTTGCGCCCATCAGCACAGCCAGCCTCCGGAATTCCGGAGGCTGGCTGTCTCTTTCTCGGTCGGGTCAACACCCCCCGCGCCCCAGCGCTGGATAATTCCATCGGCCAGTGCTTCGGCCGATCATCGCCCCCCTGCCAGAGGCCGTCGGCTGAAGTCGACCGTCCAATTCGCCGTGGAAACTGCGGCACTGCGACGCCGCATTCGGTATGCTGCCGGCAGGCTGGTGGCGGGAATTCATCACGCAGGTGCTCTGCGAAACCCGGACCGGCCCGATTGCCGTCCCGAATTTCGCAAGGCTGCGTCGCATGACCAGTGCCACGAATTCTGCCGTTCCCGAACCCGGCACACTCACCCCCACAGGACGCTACCTGATCCTGGCCGCCGCCTTCCTGGGGTGGCTCTTCTCGGGCGTGCAGATGTCGCTGATGAACCTCGCCTCCCGCCCGGCGACCGAAGACTTCCTGCGCTCGGGACAGATTGCGATCGCCGAGGCCACCCCCGGCACCCCGATCTCGCCTGAACTCCTCAAGCAGGCGCTCAAGCGCGAGGCCCCCGGCTGGTTCTCGTATCACAACAGCAGTTTTCTGCTGGGGGCGGCTCTCGGAGGCCTGCTGTTTGGCTGGCTGGGAGACCGTGCCGGTCGTGTCCGGGCGATGGGTCTGTCGATTCTCTGTTACTCGCTGGTCGCCGGTTTGACCTATGGGGTCCGCGATCCGTGGCAATTGCTCGTGTTGCGGTTCCTGGCCGCGATGGGGGTCGGGGGGATGTGGCCCACCGGTGTCGCGCTCGCCGCCGAGGCCTGGGATGATGTCTCGCGCCCCTTCCTGTCGGGACTCATCGGCACCGCCGCCAATGTTGGAATTGTCGCCATGGGGATCGTCGGTTACATCGTCCCCATCACGGCCGACTCGTGGCGGTGGATCTTCCTGGTCGCGGCCGTACCGGTCTTTTTGGGACTGGCTGTGCTGCTGGTGGTCCCCGAGTCCCCCACCTGGCTGGCCGCCCGGCACAAGCGGGCCCAGGGAGGTGCCGGGCCCCCGGCGATTCTCGGGGACCTGTTCCGCCCCCCCTTGTTGGGTCTCACACTGCTGGGGATCGCGCTCGGGGCCATTCCCCTGCTGGGGGGATGGGGCGTGACGGCCTGGTTGATTCCCTGGTCCGACCAGGTCCTGGGGGGCGTGGATCCCAAGGCCAAGGCGTTCACCTCGATCATGCGGGCCGGGGGAGGCTCTCTGGGCAGCCTGCTGGGGGGCTGGGTGGCCAACGCCCTCGGGCGGCGGACGACCTACTTCCTCATCAGCCTGCTGACCGTGCTGCTCAGCGAGTTCATCTATTTCACCCTCACCCCGAATTCGCCGATGTTTTCCCCGATGGTGTTTGCCGTCGGATTCATCTCCACCGTGTTCTTCGGCTGGCTGCCGTTGTACCTCCCCGAGATGTTCCCCACCCACGCGCGGGCCTCGGGCTCTGGAATCTCGTTCAACTTCGGGCGGATCCTGACCGCGATGGGGGTGCTGGGGACGGGTGCGCTCACCGCCTGGTTCGGCGAGAATTACGCCGCCGCCGGCCGGGTCACCAGCCTCATCTACGCCCTCGGCATGGTGGTGATTCTCTTCGCCCCCGACACGTCGCAGAAGAAGCTGAGCGAGAATTGAGTGTCACCCGGTTGTCTTCTCAGAAGGCGCAGCCGTCACTGGGCACGGTGCTCGAGAATCGCCATCGGTTCGTCCTTCAGGGGATTGAGCCGGACGACATCGATGATCTTCCACTCCCCCTGTTCGCGGCGCCAGGTCAGCTTCCAGCGTGAGGGTTGATGCCCGGCATCCATTCCGCTGAAGGTGATCCGTCCATTCGCACGGAACTGTGCGACCGCTTCGCTGCCTCCCGACGTCATCTTGACCGAGAGATCCTTCACGTCGATGTTCTGCACCTTGACCAGCTTGAGGGCCAGTTGCACCTGCTTCCGCCAGTCGACCGCCTGGGGCGAGAAGTGGTTTAGTGTTGCTGTTTCATCCTGGGCGGTGAAGTCGGCCACCAGTTGTTGAACCTCCTGTTCAATCTTCTCGCGGTCGGTGACGATCCACTTCTCAAACTGGAAGCAGCCCACGGCGGCCAGCAGGGCCAGGAGGGCACCGAGGTAGCCCTTGGACTGATTGCGCGTGTAGCCCCAGGCGGCAGCGAGCCCCGCGAGAACCAGGCACACAAACACGGGAGGCCAGGGATTTTCGGTCAACCAGCTCATGACAGGCCTCCTGGAGATACGGGAATGTCGGGCTGATCGGGAGAGTCGACCTTCGACGCCCGGTGCTCAACAGAACGCACGCATGTGCCGATCATACCCGGCCCGATTCTCTGGCGAACAGTCCCCCTGCGTTGGCCCCCGTCTCTTCCGCCCCTCCCCACGAACCGGCAGGAATTGCCAAACGTCCAAACCAACCCTTAGAATCGCGCAGTCTTGCCCGGATTTCCCCCTGTGTTCCCTCCCTGGAGAGCGCCGATGAATGACACCCCTCCCCCCAGCCTGTCTCGCCGCGACCTGCTCAAGACCTCGGGTCGCGCCGCCGTGGCGGGGGCTCTCAGCAGCCTCGTGATTCCCGGTGCCTACGCCGGCGAAGACAACACGATCCAGTTGGCCCTGATTGGCGCTGGGGGGCGCGGCACAGGGGCGGCCGGCGACGCGATGAACAGCAAGAACGGGCCCACCAAGCTGGTGGCGATGGCCGACGTCTTCGAACAGCGCATCAAGGCGAGCTACGACCAGCTCAAGCCCAAGTTCGACTCGAAGGTGGATGTTCCCGACGACCGCAAGTTCATCGGCTTCGACGGCTACAAGAAGGCGATGGATGTCCTCAAGCCGGGCGACGTGGTGATCCTCACCACCCCCCCCGCGTTCCGCTGGGTGCACTTCACCTACGCGATCGCCAAGGGACTCAACGTCTTCATGGAGAAGCCGATCTCGGTCGATGGCCCCAGCACCCGCCGGATGCTGGCCCTCGGCGAAGAGTCGGTGAAGCGGAACCTCAAGGTGGGTGTCGGGCTCATGTGCCGTCACTGCGACGCGCGCAACGAGATGTTCCAGCGCATCAAGGGGGGCGAGATTGGTGACCTGGTGCTGCTGCGGGCCTACCGCATGGCCGGGCCGACCGGCGTCGCGTTCGCCAAGAAGAAGCCCGAGGGGATGTCGGAACTGCTCTACCAGATCCAGAACTTCCACGCCTTCCTGTGGGCGTCGGGGGGTGGTTACAGCGACTTCCTGATCCACAACATCGACGAATGCTGCTGGTTCAAGGATGCCTGGCCCGTGGAGGCCAAGGGATCGGGTGGCCGGCATTACCGCGGCGAGTACGTCGACCAGAACTTCGACTCGTACTCGACCGAGTTCACCTTTGCCGACGGCGCCAAGATGTACCTCGAAGGGCGCACGATGGAAGGGTGCCACAACGAGTTCGCCAGCTACGCCCATGGCACGAAGGGTTCGGCGATCATCTCGACCGCCGGTCACGCCCCGTCGAAGTGCGCGACCTTCTCGGATCAGCGGATCGGCAGCAAGAAGTCGCTGGTCTGGGCCGCGAAGCAGCCCGAGCCGAATCCGTACCAGCTCGAATGGGACCACCTGCTCGAGTCGATCCGCCTCGACCGGCCCCACAACGAGGTCGAACGGGGTGCCAAGGCCAGCCTGGTCACCGCCATGGGCCGCATGGCGTGTCACACCGGCAAGGTTGTCACCTACGAAGACGCGCTTGACTTCAAGTACGAGCTCGCCCCCGATCTCGACAAGCTGACCTACGCCTCGGCCGCCCCGGTCGTCGCCCGCCCGGATGGAACCTACCCCGTTCCGTTGCCCGGGCTGAACGGCAACCGCGAGTACATCGCCGGTTGATCGCTGCCGCAGCAACTCGGAATGCCTGAATCCACCGGGCCGGTCGCCAACGACCGGCCCGGTGCCATTTCCAGCCCCACAATCTCCCGCAACGTCCAACCCGATCTCGCCCGATCCCGCGACGCGACAACCTCCCCCCAGGAGGCGGGCCCCTGCGTGAGCCTCGACTCCCACTGCCGATTGCCGTGCCATCACGACAACGTCGCGGGCTTCGTCGGCAACAACCGCCACAGGCAGAAATCCACATCACCACCGGGCAGGGGCTTCAACCGCCCCCCCGGCAACCGCCACTCCCGCAGAAACTCCACTGGTCAATTCACGCCAATTGGTATACTTACGTGCCCGGTTGGGCCGTGCTCTGGCCCCGTCTTTCCGCACTGGCAGGTGACATGCGCATTGTGGTTGGTGAGTCTGCATCGGGTCGGTCGCCGATCTGGTCCCAGGTGGTTCGCAAGGCCCGCCGGGGGACTGGCGTGTGGGGCTGGCTGCTGGGGGCGTCCCTGCTGGCGGCTCTCCCTGCCCTGGGGGGCGAAGTCAAACTGAAAAACGGTCTCATCCTCCGCGGAACTCCCGTCAAGGTGGAGACCCTCTATACCGGCCCCAAGAAACCGAAGCCCAACACCGAGATCGTCGCCCAGCCGATCCTCATGGTCAGCCAGCCGGTGCGCCGCTACTTCCTCTCGCGCAACCAGGCCGAAGAGGTCGCCCTGGATGCCGATCTCGGCCGCGACGAACGCTACACCCTCAAGCACGAACGCCGGACGGGGGCCAGCCGCGAACTCGCCGCCATCGGCAGCTTTCTCGATGACCCTCCCCCGTTCGACGAGTTCGGTCGTCGCAGTGTCCGCCTGCAGGGGCCGCATGGCGAACTCGGGGTGATCCAGGGGATTGTCGAACTCACCCCCGAAACGGCCCGGCTCAATGCGCTCAACTACAAGTGGGAGACGGCCATTCCCACCACGTCGATTCCGACCGACCAGCTGGAGGCGATTCTCCGCCGGCTGACCGACCGCACGAACCTCGACCAGCGGCTCAAGCTCGCCCGGTTCCTCATCCAGGCCCAGTTGTATGTGCTGGCCGAGCAGGAACTGGTCACCATCGGCAAAGACTTTCCCGACCAGGCGAAGATCATCGATGGCGTCCGGCAGAGCCTGGCCCAGGATCGGGCCCAGCGCATCCTGTCGGAATTGAAGCTGCGGCAACGGGCCGGTCAGCATGCGTTCGTGAATGGGGCCCTGAAGCAGTTTCCTGCCGAGAATGTCGCCCCGACGCTGCTGCGCGAGGTGCGTGACCTGCAGACCGGCTACGAAGAGTCACTCGCCCGGTCGGGCCGTATCCGCGACCTGCTGTCCGACCTGCAGGCCGAGTTGACCGATACCGAGCTGGCCGACCAGGTCGCCCCACTGCGCACCGAGTTGCTGAACAATCTCAATCACTCGGCGATGGGACGGCTGGATGCCTTCCTGAACCTGTCGGGCGATACGAGTCTCCCGGCAGCCGACCGGCTTGCCCTCGCCCTGTCGGGCTGGGTGGTGGGAAGTGACAACGCCACGACCGACCTGCCGCAGGCGATCCAGTTGTGGCAGGCCCGTTCTCTCGTGCTCGATTACCTGCGCAGCACAACCGACAGCGACATCGACCGGGCCGAGTTGCTGAAGGAACTCGGGCTGCTGGAAGGGATTGGTCCACAGCGGATTGCACAACTGCTGCCCCTGTTGCCCGACCCGCTCGATTCCCTGGGGGCGACGGCGGGGCAGATGATCGGCATCACCCCGACCAGCCCGCGCGACGAGTTGAAGGTCGACTATGTCGCGTATCTCCCCCCCGAGTACCGGCCCGAGAATTCGTACCCGGTGATTGTCGCCCTGCACGCGCAGGGACGGACCCCCCAGGACGAAGCGGTGTTCTGGGCGGGGACGGCCGAACGGCCGGGGCAGGCTTCACGGCACGGCTACATCGTGATCGCCCCCAGCTACACGACCCGCGACAACCAGTCGCAGTACGACTACAGCGCCCTGGCCCAGACGCAGGTTTTGGAAGCGCTGCGGGATGCCGGCCGGCGGTTTCATGTCGATCACGACCGCGTGTTCCTGGCGGGGCATCTCATGGGGGCCGATGCCGCGTTTGACATCGGTCTGTCGCATCCCGATCTCTTCGCCGGGGTGCTTCCTCTGGGGGGCGTCAGCGACCAGATCTGCCAGTTTTATTGGGAGAACGGCCGGAACACGTCGTTTTTCGTTGTGCTGGGCGAACTCGATCGTGACACGGTCGCCCGCAACAGCCGGGAATTGGAGCGGATGATGAAAGCCCGGTTCGATTGCCTGATGGCCGAGTACGTCGGCTCGGGGGCCGACAGTTTCTACGGCGAGATTCATGTGTTGTTTGACTGGATGAACCGGCAGAAGCGCAACCGGCTGCCGACGAAGCTCGACATGAAGACGCTGCGGAACACCGAGCAGCGGTTTTACTGGCTGGACGTGGGGGACATCCCGCCGGCCAATCGTCTCGGGACAGCCGATCCCGACCGACGGCAGGTCCCCAAGCCGCTGCGGGTGACGGCCGAGGTCATGCAGCCCGGCAACCGGATCGAGGTCACGAACCGGACGAACCGCACCATATTGCGGCTGACGCCGGAGGGGGGCTTCATCAACTTCGACAAGAAGCTGCAGGTCAATCTCAACGGCCGTCAAAAGTTCCACGACTTCGTGCAACCCGACCTGAAGTCCATGCTCGAATCGGCCCGCCTCACCGGCGACCGGCACAATATTGTGTGGGCGGTGCTGGAGTTGTGATGTCGGAACGCGGTGGAAGAGGATTTCCCCGAAGTGCGAATGCTCGCTTTGCGGTCGCGACGTGCACCATGCGGCTTATTTGGGAGATTGAGACTTCGCAATGACGGCCTCCCCCTCCCCGTACCGGCGCAGGGCCGGGCAGAGAACGGCGACGAGGGCGACGACGAGAATGGTGCCGATGCCTCCGGAGACGACCGCCACCATCGGCCCAAAGGTGGGGTCGGTCTCCCGTCGGAACAAATGGGCGACGGAACCCGATTCGAATTCGCCCAGTTCATTCGAGGCGGTGATGAACAGCCCATTCACCGCCGAGACCCGGCCCCGCATCGCGTCGGGAGTCTGCATCTGCACCAGGGTGTGCCGGACGACCACGCTGATCATGTCCGCCGCCCCCAGCACCAGCAGGCAGGCGAACGAAAGGGGAAATGAGCGCGAGAGGCCGAACCCGATGGTCATCAGACCAAACACCACCACCGCCCAGAGCAGGGCCCGCCCCGCCCGACGCAACGGCGGGCGCAGCGTGAGAACGACCGACATCAAGACCGCCCCCACACCGGGGGCCGAACGCAGCCACCCCATCCCCAGGGGATCGACCTGCAGGATCTCGTCGGCATACACCGGAATCATCGCCGTCGCCCCCCCCAGCAGTACGGCAAACATGTCGAGCGCGATCGCCGCGAGAATCAGCCGCGAGTTCCAGACAAACGACAGCCCCGCGGCCAGCGATTGCAGAGTGATCGGCTCGCGACTCGTCGGGCGGGGGCGGGGTCGAATCATCGCCAGGCAGACGAGATAGACAAGGCAGCAGACGGCGGTGAGGGCGTAGACCGCGGTCGCCCCCCCGGTGAGATAGGTCAGCCATCCGCCGAGGGCGGGCCCGGCCACCATCGTGAACTGGAATCCCCCACTGCTCCAGGCAACCGCGTTGGCAAAGTCATCGCGCGCGACGACCTCGGGCAGCAGGGCCGCCCGGGCCGGTTGGGCAAACGCCCGGGCCCCGCCGACAATCGCAAGCGTGACATAGGTGATCGCGAGGGGACCCTCTCGGGCCGAGTTGACCGTGAGGATCAGCGCACCGGCCAGCAACACCAGCATGGCGCACAGCAAGACCCGCCGGCGTTCGAACCGGTCGACAATCTGACCGGCCGGAAGACAGAGCAGCATGACCGGGACAAACTGGACCAGCCCCAGCAGGGCGAGCGGCCAGGCTTCGTGGGTCCGGTGGAAGACCTCCCAGGCCACAGTGGTGAGCAGGGCCTGCATTCCCAGCATCGAGAGAATATTTCCGACCAGAAGCAGTCGGAATTCGCCGTTTTTCAGTGCACCAAACGGTTCGTGCCTGCGTTGTACGGCTGGAGAGTCGGTCCTCTCGGAACCGGGTTCGTTCTTGGATGAATCTGGGGGGGCGGACATTCCCTGTTTGTACTAAGAACCATCCCGGGCGACCAATCACCCCGATACTCGCTGCGCCCGGGGCTTTCCTGCACCCCGACAAGCCTGTCCGATCGTGAGCCAGACCACACGTCCGACCCCAACGCAAGCCCCGACTTCCGCAAGAGTTCCGTCGCATGCGCGGCCCCTCGCCGACTTGCTGCAGCAACTGGCGGCGAGTGATCCCACAGGGTTGGCCGACTCGCAGCTCGCCACGCTGCAGGCCCAGTATGGACCGAACGCCCTCTCTGAGGCTCCCCCCGAGCCCCTCTGGAAAAAGTTCCTGGCACAGTTCCATGAACTGGTGGTCTGGATCCTCATTGTTGCGGCGGTCATCTCGGGGGTCCTCGGCGACCTGGCCGACATGGCCGCGATCCTGGCCATCATTTTATTGAATGGAGTCATCGGTTTTTTGCAGGAACACCGGGCCGAGAAGGCGCTCGCAGCCCTGGCCCGGCTGTCGGCCCCCACTGCCCGCGTGCGGCGCAACGGCCAGTCAGCGGTGATTCCGGCGACGCAACTGGTTCCGGGCGATCGGATCGAGATCGAGGCGGGGGACTGCATTCCGGCCGATGCCCGAATGGTCTCGGGATTTGGCTTGCGGGTGCAGGAGGCGTCGCTGACGGGCGAATCGGTCCCTGTCTCGAAGGAACCGCTGGATGGGCTGGCGTCTGAGACATCGCTCGGCGATCGCCGGAACATGCTCTTCATGAGCACCGTCGTCGCGGCCGGGAAGGCCGAGGCGGTGGTGACCGAGACCGGCATGCAGACCGAGCTGGGGCGCATTGCCGGTCTGCTGCAGCGGCAGGAAGCCGAGCCGACCCCCCTGCAGCGGCGTCTGGGAGAACTGGGGAAGCTGCTGGTCATTGGCTGCCTGGCGATCGTGGTGGTGGTTTTCCTGCTGGAGATTCGCCGTACGGGCAACCTGCTCGACGTCCTGGTCCGCTCGATCAGCCTGGCGGTCGCGGCGGTCCCCGAGGGGCTTCCTGCCGTGGTGACCATGGCCCTCGCACTGGGGCTGCGTCGCATGGTGCAGCGGAATGTGCTCATTCGGCGCCTCCCCAGCGTGGAGACGCTGGGTTCGGTCACCGTGATCTGTTCCGACAAGACCGGCACCCTCACCCGCAACGAGATGACCGTGCGGGCGCTCTACAGTGGGCACGACTGGGTGCGTGTCACGGGGGGCGGATATGCCCCGCATGGCGAGTTCCGGCGTCTCGATCCGACACATCCCGAGCAGGAGTCGGGCTTCCTGCTGGATCCGAAACTGCCGGGGCCCCTGCAGCGCACGCTGGAAGTCGCCCTGCGGTGCAACAATGCCCGGGTCGAGCCGGTCCCCTCCGACAACCAGAAATGGCGGGTGATTGGTGATCCCACGGAGGGAGCGCTGCTGGTGGCCGCCATGAAGGGGGGGCAATCGGCGGGGACCGCGGCGGGAAAGGTGGTGTTTGAGATTCCCTTCGACTCGGACCGCAAGGCGATGTCGGTGGTAACCCAGACTGCGGACGGCCGACGGTGGATGTTCACCAAGGGGGCTCCCGAGGTCATTCTCGGCCTGTGTGACCGCGAATTGCTGGCGGAGGGCGAACGGCCCCTCACCCCCGCAAGCCGCGAACAGGTGTTGCAGGCCGCCTCGCAGATGGCCAGCCAGGCGCTGCGGGTGCTGGCCCTGGCGTATCGCGAGGTGGCCGAAGAAGAGCACCACGAACCGCAGGAAAATCGCCTGGTGCTGGCGGGGCTGGCGGGGATGATTGATCCTCCGCGTGAAGAGGTCGCCGTGGCGATCACCCACTGCCGGTCGGCGGGCATTCGCCCGGTGATGATCACCGGCGATCATCCCGACACTGCGACGGCGGTCGCCCGCGAGTTGAACCTCGCGACACCGACCGACCGCACGGTCGATGGGGCCACCCTCGATGCGATGAGTGATGCCGAGCTGGCCGAGAAAGTCGACCAGATCGCGGTCTACGCCCGTGTCTCTCCCGAGCACAAGCTGCGGGTGGTGCAGGCGTGGAAGTCGCGCGGACAGGTGGTCGCGATGACTGGCGATGGAGTCAACGATGCCCCGGCGGTGAAGGCGGCCGACATTGGTGTGGCGATGGGGATCACCGGGACCGACGTCACCAAGGAAGCGTCCGACATGGTGTTGACCGACGACAATTTCACGTCGATCGTCAACGCGGTGGAGGAAGGACGCGGCATCTTCGACAACATCCAGAAGTTCATTCACTTCCTGCTGTCGTGCAACACCGGGGAAGTGCTGCTGATGTTCATCTCGGCGTTGTTCAGCCTGCCGTCTCCGCTGCAGCCGATCCAGTTGCTGTGGATCAACCTCGTGACCGACGGGCTTCCCGCGCTGGCCCTGGCGATGGAACGGCCCGAGCGGGACATCATGCAGCGGCCTCCGCGGCCGCCGCGGGAATCGGTCATCACCCTGTCGCGCGGGCTGTTGATTCTTGCGCACGGCACACTGATCGCGCTGGTCTGCCTGGTGGGTTATCTCTGGGCGCGGAATGCCCATCCCGAAGACCCGCACCGGGCGCAGACCATCACCTTCTGCATCGCGGCCTTCTCGCAGTTGCTGTACGCCTTCGCCTGCCGCAGTCACCACCACTCGGTCCCCGAGATCGGGTTGTTCAGCAATCCGCACCTGCTGGGGGCGATTGTGATTTCGGCCCTGCTGCAGTTCGCGGTGGTGACCATTCCCGGGGGAGACCGGGTCTTCGAGACCGCCCCGCTGCAGGGGGACGACTGGTGGATGATCGCCCTGCTGTCGTTCACCCCGGTCAGCCTGATCGAGATGGCGAAGCTCGTCCGGACCGGCTGGCGGTGGTGGCGGGGCTCGCCGGCTTTGGCCGGTGGGTGAGTGAACAGCGGACAGCACGAGTGCCTGAGTGATACGGGGGGCCAACCGGGTTGGCAGGAGACCGGCGGTGCGGGTCCTGAGTCTCGGATTGCCCAGTTCAGCCCAGTTCTGCCCGATACGGCTTGCTTTGACGGCCGCCGGGACAGATGGGTGAGGCTCGCTGGTTCGTGCCCGGGGTGGGGGAGCGCCCCCACCCCGCGTGATGTTGCCTGCGGTTTCTGGCTGGTCCCGGAGCTGGCCTGGAGCCGCTGGCCGATTTTTTCAAAAAATCATTTTTCTTCCCACACTACTGTCGGTTAATGGATATAGTTGCATACGATGTGCATCTCTGTCCGCACTGCAGCAGTCCCATGTCGCTTCCCCGCTGGATTCCTCCGTTGCCTGGTGGCCTGTCCCGCCTGGCCGATCTGTTGACGCATGATTTCTGCCCTGGGGCCAATCGCTGGGTCGATTGGCTGAAGCATCCCTCGGTGCCGTTGTTTCTTGGCCTGGGGATGTCGCTGGCGACGGCGGTCTGCCTGGCCGCGTCGGCCTGGATATTGGTGTGTGGGCTGGGCCTGGTGCTGTTGGTGGGGGGAGTGTGGCCCTGGGTTTCGCTGCGGGGGATCCAGGCACGACTGGAATTTCAGCAGTCGCGGGGGGTCGAAGGAGAGCCGACACCAGCGGTGCTGGAGATCATCAATCGCTCGCCCTGGCCTGTCTGGGGACTGACGCTGAAGCAGGGATTCCGCAGGTGGCCGGGGGTGGGGCCTGCCTGGGCGCTGGCCCGGGTGGCGGGGTGGAGTACGAGTCGTGTTCCATTCGATTTTGTCCCCGACAGTCGCGGCGAGTATCCCTGCGGTCTTCCGTGTGTGACGACGTCGTTTCCCTTCGGCCTCTGGTTGGCGTCCCGTCCGGTCGTCGTTGAGAATCCGTTGCTGGTCTGGCCACGACGGTGTGAACTGGCGTCGATTCCCGATGCCCCCGATGTGAGGGAGTGGTCCGACAATCTGTCGGCCCGGCGCACCGGGGATCAGGGCGATCTGACAGGGACTCGCCTGTTTCGGCCGGGGGACTCGTTGCGGCGGGTGCATTGGGCGCAGACGGCGAGGCACGGACGGTTGATCACCGCCGAGCGACAGGCGGTCGCCCAGTCGGCCGCCACGGTGGAGTTGCACCTCGATTCCGAATCGCATTCGACTCCCGGGCCACAGGGGACGCTCGAGTGGACGATTCGGGTGGCGGCGAGTGTGTGTTCGGTGTTGCAGGCACAGCACGCAGCTGTCGATTTGTGCCTGGCGGGCGAGCGGATTCCAGTTGTCGGCGATGGTGTGTTGCGGCAGCGCTGGCTCGATCGGCTGGCAAGGGTGCCGCATGAGGGGCTTCCCGCGTCATCTCGCCGCGCCAGCTTTGGAAAGGGGCGGGGATTGCGGCTGTTCTGCACGACCTTCGCGGGAATGACGCACGACCGAGCCGGTGTTCAGGGAGGGGGATGGTGGATTGTCGTTCAACCCGGGGGGGATGCAGCCGAGGGTGAGACGGTGTTGACGGGGGCCGGTCGAGTGGCGGTCCGGCTGGTCCTGCCCGTGTCGATGGCAGGTGATGACCTTGTTTCTGACGGGGTTGAAGATTCTTCCGCCGGGGCCGGCGTGCGCGAGGCATGGGAGCGGATCGAACTCCAGTTCCGACAGCAGTGGGAGCAGAGCTGCCATGGCATGGCTGTCGCGTCTTGAGCAGATTCCCCGGGTGGGGAGTCGCTGGCTGTCGGGGATGTCCCCAGCACGGGCCTGGGGCCTGGTCCTGGCCCTGATCGGCTGCCTGCTGGCCCAGCGGGCGCTGCCGACGGGGACCGGAAATGGGGGATCCGGAAACGGGGGGGCTGGGGTGACCCTGTGTGTTGTCCTCGGAGTCTTGATTGCCGCGTGTCGGTGGGGGATCCGCCAGAAGGTCCGTTCTCGCGGGCGGTTTCGCACCGTGGCGAGTGGATTGCTGCTGTTGGCGCTCGTGGTGGCGGGAGTGGAAAACTGGCTTTGGAGCCGGGTGGGGCAGGGACTCGCTTTTGAGCTGTTGTTGCTGGTGGTTTTGCGCAACCTGGTGCTGGTGCTGGCCGCGCTGGATCAGCACCGCCAGCTGCAGCCCCTGGGGGTGGCCTTCAGCCTGTTTCTCGTGCTGGTGGCGATCTCGGTGGAGCAGGGGAGTACTCCCTGGGTCTGGCTGCTGGTGTATGGGTTGGCGGGAAGCTGCTGGCTGGTCGCCTGGTACTGGCAGAGCCTGAAGGGGACATTGCCTGCGGAGACCGTCCGGAGTGCGACGCTGCGGTGGTCGCTGGTGTTTCCCGCGGCGCTGACCGGTTTCCTGGTGCTCGCGGCGTTGCAGCCCTTCAAGCCGAGGGGCCCACTGGGAAGCCTGTTTCCGACCTCAGGGGGGACGGGGGCGTACGACCCGACCGCCCGGCAGGGGGTTCACGACGGCGACCTGCTGGTGGCCGGGCATCATGATGCCCGGACGTTTGGACCGGTTGAGAGTGAACTCTTCCTCGATTCCGACCGCCCCAGTCTCTACGACATTTTCAACGATCAGTACGGCGAGCCGCCACCACGACGCAATTCCGATCGCTCTGTGGCGCTTCCTCCGTCGCTGGCGCTGGAAGTCGAGCAGCGGATGGCGCGGTCGGGAGCGGCCGGTCGCGAGTTCAGCACTGTGCGCGAGGCCCGTCGCAGCCCGGGGGAACTCGAAGATCAACCGCAGCCCGCCCTGTTTCATCTCGCGGGCCGCACCCCGCTGCACCTGAGGCTGGAGGTGTTTGACCTGTTCGATGGAACCACCTGGCTGGCCGAGCCTCACAAAAACAATCGCCCACCCCTGACAGTGGAGTCTGTCGAAGGACGGCCCTGGATCCGGCTTCCGACGGCGGCGTTGGCCGGCCTGGTTGCTGGCCACGACCTGCACCTGCTGCGGATTCAGCGTCTCGACACGAATCGGATTCCGACTCCCTGGCATCCGATCGGCGTGCATATCGACCGTGTGGATCAGCCCGAGTTCTTCACCTGGCACCAGGATACGGTGCTGGGAATGCCCCGCCAGTCGCTCCCCGACAGCACTGTCATCCAATGGCAGTCCCGTCCGCTTCAGCCGTCGCGACTGGAGGCGATCGACCTGATCGCATCGACGGCTCATGACCGCTACCGGCTGCTGGGGCACGATGAAGACTCGCAGTGGCTGAGGCAGACGGCCCGGGAGTGGACGCAGGGCCTCCCTCCCGGAGCGCCCCAGATCGCGGCCATCGGCGACCGTCTGAAACGGACCGGTCGGCTCATTCGGGCGGGAGCCGAAACGGCCACTCCCCCGGCGACCATCCGTCAGTTCCTGGAGCGGGGGTGCGAAGGGCCCGATTACCTGTTTGCCAGTTCGGCGGCACTGCTGCTGCGTGGTCTGGGGTACTCGACCCGGCTGGTTTCGGGTTTCTATGCCGACCCCGCGCGCTACGAAGTGAAGTCCCGTTCGACACCAATCGCTCCCCGGGATGTGCATGTCTGGGCCGAGGTCTACGTCGGCTCGGGCACCTGGGTCGAGATCGAGGCGACACCGGGTTATGAGCTGCTGACGACACCCGCCACGTGGCTTGACCGACTCTGGCAGGGGCTGGAGGCGACCGGGCGGTGGGCGGGGCAACATGCCTGGGGATTGACATTGGCGGTTCTGGTTCTTGGCTGGGGAGTGTGGCAGCGTCGCCTGGTGCACGAACGCCTGGCGACGGCTGCCTGGCGGTTGTTTCCCGCGCGTGAGCCGCGACGACGGGTGCTCGAGACCCTCGCCCTGTTGGACCTGCGACGCGGTTTGTTTGGCCCCCGGGCACCAGCCGGAACGACCCCGCGGCAACGCCTGCAGCCAGGAAGGTTTCCCGGCAACCCGGTCGCCGGTGGTTCGCTGCAGCGGTTTCTGCAGTGCGTGGACTGGGCGGCGTTTGATCCGACGGGCCCCTGTCCGATTCCGCTTGACGACCTGGAACCACTCTGCGCCACGGTGACGCGGCATCTGTCGCGGCCACAGTGGGTGCAGTTGGCCGGACCGTCGCCATCTGCTGTTGATTGTCGTGCTTCTTCGTCCCCGAACATCTCCACCCCTCCGGTCTCCCCCGCATGAGCCTGCTGCTGCCCCACGCACACCCCCACCCCCCTGACACGCTGCCCGCGATTCCCTGGGAAACGATCCAACGGTTGCGAGAACGGTTGAATGCTGCCCTGCGCGGCAAGGCCGAGGTGGTGGAATCGGTGCTGATCTGCCTCTTCGCCCATGGCCACCTGCTGCTGGAAGATCGACCGGGGTTAGGGAAGACGACTTTGGCCAAGGCACTGGCCGGCGCAGTGGGGGGACGATTCGCCCGTATCCAGTGCACTCCCGACCTGCTGCCCAGTGACATTACGGGATTCAACCTGTTCAACCAGAAGACTCAGGAATTCGAGTTCCATCCTGGACCGGTCTTCTCGGATGTCCTCCTGGCGGATGAGATCAATCGGGCCACCCCCCGAACCCAGAGTGCGTTGCTGGAAGCGATGGCCGAGCGTCAGGTGACGGTGGATGGTGTGCGGCAGGGGCTCTCGCACGAGTTTTTCGTCATCGCCACGCAGAACCCGACCGAGCAACATGGGACGTATCCGCTTCCCGAAGCCCAACTCGACCGCTTCGCGATGAAACTGAGCATCGGGTATCCCTCGCGCGACGATGAACTCGACATGTTGGCCGACGCCCTGACCATTGACGACTGTCAGAGCGTTCCCCCGGAGCCGGTGCTGACACCGCTGGAACTGCAGCGTCTGCAGCACATTGTGGCCCGGCAGGCGGTGTCCTTCGGGGTCCGCGACTATCTCGTCCGACTTGCCGAGGCGACCCGCAGACACCCCCGTGTCACGCTGGGGCTGTCTCCCCGGGGGTTGTTGATCCTGCAGCGGGCCGCTCAAGCCCGGGCGCTGCTGCACGAACGCCGGTTTGTGACTCCCGATGACGTGCAGGAGGTGGCCCGGCCTGTGCTGGCCGTCCGCCTGGCCTGTGATGTCGAGCATCCTTCGCGGTTGATCGAAGACATCCTGGCGAACACGCCAATTCCACCCCTGGCTCCTCCCCAACAGGCATGATGAGACCTCCTGCTCTGCGACAACCCAATCTGGAGCACGTCCCGGCGGGGTGGTACGGCAACCGTGCCGTTCGCGTCGTACTGGTCGCTGTCTCGCTGCTGCTCGCCGGTTGCCAGGTTTCCACGCCGGACGAACCTGAAGAGCACGCGCACCATCACATCCCGGGGCATTATCCGGCAACGTATGTGGTGGCCGTTCGCAATCTGCGACACCGACTTGACGAACTGGCTCCACCGCGCCAGGGACCGGCCGTCACTCCGGCCCGGCTCGAACAGTTCGCCGATCTGTTGCAGTGGCTTCCCGGTCTTGCCCTCGAGACCGACATGACGCAACAGCCATGGACACGACTGTCGGAGAGTGTCCGCCGGGCGGAGGCGTTGCTGGACCAATACCGGGAGGGGCTGCTGGCGGCATCATCCGAGCAGAGGCAACAGTTCCGCGAGGGGTTTGAGCCCGAACTGGCCCTGTGGGAAGAGTTGCAAGCCGTGGCGACCGACCAGATCTTTCGCCCAGTCGACATTCCGTCACAGACGCCGCCAAATCCTCCGGAAAACGCCTCGTTGACGGCTCCTTGAGGCCCCCTTCCTCCCTGTCACAAACCGCACCGGTGATTCATGGGTTCAGCCATTGTCTGGAGTGTCGTTCTGCGCGTGGCCCAGGCTGCCCTGCAGGCTGCCCCCTTCATCCTGGCTGGGGTCTTCATCGCCGCGATCTTTCGGCGGTTTCTCGGCCCGGAAAACACCCGCCGACTGTTTGGTGGGGGAGGTGGACGCGGGTTGTTGATTGGCTGGCTGATCGGCATGTTGTTGCCGGTCTGTTCGCTGGGAGTGATACCGGTGGTCCGCGAGATGCGGCGGGCGGGACTGCCGGGGGGGACAATCCTCGCGTTCGCCCTTGCGGCCCCGCTGTTCAATCCACTCTCGCTCATGTACGGGCTGACGTTGTCTGAGCCCTTCACGATTCTTGCGTTTGCCACCTGCTCGCTGGTGGTGGTGACAGTCGTCGGGGCCATCTGGGACTGGCTGTTTCCGCAGACGTCACAGCCGGCCGAGCCTCTGCCACCGGTGCGATATGGCGTGCGGCGGATCGTGTCACTGGTCACGGCGATGGGGCGTGACTGCAGCGATGCGAGTGCCGGTCTGATGTTGCTGGGCCTGGCCGGGGTGGGCCTGCTGGCCTCGGTGCTGCCCCCGAATTCGCTCCAGGGGAGCATGAATCATGACAATCTGCTGGCGCCGCTCATGATGTCGGCGATCGCACTTCCCGCCTACGCCAGTCCGATGATGGCGATGTCGCAACTGGGGATGATGTTCCAGCATGGCAACTCGGTGGGGGCGGCGTTTGTGCTGCTGTCGCTGGGGGCGGGGATGAACCTGGGACTCGTGGCCTGGATGTTCGCATGCTATGGCTGGCGTCGCGGGGGGGCATGGCTGGGCCTGTTGCTGCTGGTGGTCCTGGGTTTGTCATATGGCATCGATCGACCGCTGTTTCCCCACGGCCAGGAAATCGCCGACCACACCCATGCCTTCGACGTTTATTGCCGGGCGTGGCATTCGGGTGGTCCCGAGCTCGCGCAGATGACCCTTGAACGCCTGCGGCAGGATGCGCAGTTCTTCGAGGTGAAGTCGCTGCAACTGCTGGGATTTCTATGCGGGGTGGGGCTGTTGCTGCGGGCGATTGGGCCCTGGCTCGATGTCGAGGCCTGGCTGCAGCAGCCTGCCCCGTGTGACCACCGACCGGGGCGGTTTGATGTCGTGGTCTCACCCGCTGTGGTGGGCGGGACCATCCTGCTGGGTCTGGTCGCCTTCAGCCTGGTTGGCTGTTATGCCTACTATCCGCCGGCCGACGAGGCGTTCGAGGAGATCTACGTTGCCCAGGGAGAGGCGCTCACCGCGGCCCTGGGGCTCAATTTCGAGCAGGCACACCGCTGGATCGACATCTACGACGGGTGGACCCGCAAGCTGGAGGTCGGGCAGTTCCTGAGGCGGGGCACGCTCTCTCCCTACCATCAGGCGAGGGCGAAGCTGGTGCGCTCGAAGCTCGAATTGCTGGAGCACGAGGTGCAGGACGGAGACCGCGAAGAGGTCCGGCGCCTGGTGTCTGAGGTCAGCAGGGCGAACGCCCGTCTCAAACGGGCGTTTCTCGAAGAACTGCCGTAGGCATGCGTTGCCTCACGCGTTGCGGGACAGGCCGAGCCGTTCTTGCCAGCGGGCCAGTTGCTGCTCGACCGACGCCCGGCCTCCCGAGCCGTAGCTCACCAGGGCCCGGACGGCATTGGCCACCCCCAGCACCTCGTAGACCCCCGACTCAATCTGCGGGCAGGCCGCCTGCAGTTCGGCCAACGTCAGGTCGGCCAGTCGGCAGCCGCGCCGTTCGCACTCGCGCACCAGCTTGCCCACCGTCTCGTGTCCCGAGCGCATCGGCACACCGCGCTTGATCAGGTATTCCATCAGGGTCGTGGCATCGAGAAATCCCTCTTCCAGCCGGGCGTTGATGCGCTCGACCTGCAACGCGCCTCCCAGCACCACCGCGGGCATCAGCTCGAGGCAGGCCACGATCGTGTCATAGGCGTCAAACACCGCCAGCTTGTCTTCCTGCAGGTCGCGGTTGTAGGCGAGCGGCAGGCCTTTCACGAGCGTCAACAGCCGGGGAGCCGCCGCCATCACCCGCCCCGATTTCCCGCGCACGAGTTCGAGAACGTCGGGGTTTCGTTTCTGCGGCATGATGGAGCTGCCGGTCGTGTAGGCGTCGGGCAGCTTGAGGAAGCCGAATTCCGTCGTGCACCAGAGAATCCACTCTTCGGCCCAGGTGCTGAGATGCGCGGCGATCAGGGCCAGGCACTGGCAGAACTCGATGAGAAAGTCACGGTCGCTGGAGACGTCGAGGCTGTTCGCCGCCGGCTCGGCAAACCCCAGCAGCGAGGCGGTGAGGTGCCGGTCGATTGGCAACGATGTTCCCGCGAGTGCCGCCGCCCCCAGGGGCGAGATGTTCACCCGAGACCGGCAATCGGCGAGTCGTTGGCGATCCCGCTCAAACTTCTCGCAATACGCCAGCCAGTAATGGGGGGCCTGGACCGGTTGTGCCCGCTGCAGGTGGGTATAGCCGGGGAGGATGACATCGAGATCGGCGGGGGCCCGCTCGACAAACGCCCGCTGCACGTCGATCAGCAGCTTGTCGACATGGTCGATCGCATCACGCACGTAGAGCTTGAGGTCGGTGGCGACCTGGTCGTTCCGGCTGCGGCCGGTGTGCAGTCGACGGCCCACATCACCCAACCGCTGGATCAGGGCGGTCTCGACATGCATGTGGATGTCTTCGAGGGAGGTCTGGAAGGGGAGTTCGCCCCGGGCGAGTTCCTGGCCGATGGTGTCGAGCGTCGTGCAGAGCAGCTCGGCCTCGTCGGGGGTGATCAACCCGACCCGCCCCAGCATGCGGGCGTGCGCCTGGGACCCACGGATATCCACCTGCGCCAACCGGGCGTCGAAACTGATCGACTCGGTGAACTGCTCGACTCGTGGATCTGTGGCCTGTTCAAAACGGCCGCCCCAGGCTTTCGACACGCTGCAACTCCTTCTCTCGACGAATTCACTCGACGAACGACACTGCGTCCCTGACCGGGCATCACGCTGGCCGGACCCGCGCGGGGTGAAGGCGGTCGGTCAGACCGGCCGCCGGCAGCGATGATGCCCCTCGTGGTTGACCCGCACTGCAGGGGGATCGCCATCGATCAATCGATGGCGGGATCCCACATCCGGGCCCACCACCGCAGAGGATACCGCAATGGGGTGTGGTCGTGCAGCCAGCCCACGGGCCAGAAGACCACCTGCACGACTCCCTGCCCGAATCCAAGCCGTCGGGAATAGACCGCCAGGGGAACACTGATCGACAGATACCAACCCAGCAGCAGGCAGAGCAGGGCGAACCAGGCGACTGCCGGAGAACAACGGGCCGCCTCGGAGGCGGCTGCCGGTGGATCGGCGGGCAGTGCGGGCAGCGGCGAATCTGCGCGGCGGGATTCGGTGTGGGCGGATTCGGACACTGGAAACAGCAACAGCGGTGTGGCCCGGCCGTTTGCCGGCCGCGACTAGTGAGCGGACTGGGGGGGAGCGGACCGGGGCGGAGGGACGTCGCGGGTGGGCCAGGGGGCTTTGAGCCAGTGCTGGACTTCGGCCAGCACCTGCGGCGTGTCGGGGTACACGAGGGCTTCCGGTGCCGTCTCGTAGCGGGAATCGGGGACCACAACGGCAAACCGGTCGTCGGTGAGGTGTTCGAGGGCGAGAATCCACCGGCGTTCACCCTGCAGCAGCGAACCTGGCATGCGGGTGACGCGGATGGTTGTTCCTTCCGCCAGGGGGCCCTTGAGGGACGAGATGACTTTCACCCGATTCTCGGCTGTCTTGACGACTTCGCCAACAATCACGCAGGCCGCCTCCTGCACCTGGGGAGGACTGATGACGACCGGATTTGCCGTGGTAAACGCCATCCACGCGAGACCCAGGGTGACTGCGGTCATCAGCAGCACGGCGGGAATGAACCGGCCGCGGGCTGCGCTGCCGGGGCGTTGTGCAGGATCACCATGCTGGAGATCACCCGACTGGAAATCACCTGGATGGGAAACACCCGACGGTGTCTCCAGAGAGGGGATCGCGGGGGCCTGAGATTGGGCTGTCGCCGGGGAAGGTTTCACGGACGTCCCTCTCTGGACGGCCGTCGACAAGGGTTTCCCGGACAAGCGATCCAAGCTTTTCCCGATCCCAGGCTCTCCACTGTCCATCCCTGTCTGCCCTGGTGGGCGTCGATGTCAAACGCTCAGAACGCCTGCCGGGTGTCGATGCGATAGTTGCGGTTCAGCGCCTCGTCGAAATCGTAGACAGCGTTGAAATCGCTCAGTTGATCGTTTTCGGTCTTCCGCAGATCCCCACGGTCGATCATCTCGAACACCAGTTTGCCGAAGTCATCGGTGGTGTGGAGACCCCATTGGTTGAAGACCGTTTTGGTCATCAGGCCGAACTGGTCGAGGCCGAAGTCGCGAATCCCCTGCAGCAATTCGACCCCGGAAATATGGGCCTGATCTTCCTCGAAGCCAGGCGAGGCTCCACGCCCCAGATTCTCCTGGGTCCGCTCGAGGGCGGCCTGCAGGAACCGGTAGGCATTGGGATGGAAACTCAGCCGGGGTGGCGGAGCATTCTGGGTTGAACTCATCGCCGACATCGGGGGGGACGGGGCACAACCGCCGGGGCGGTTTTTAAACGGGGCGGCCTCAACACAAACCTCTGCTGCAATTATCCCGAACCGGCAAGCGAACGCAAGACCCCCCCACGTGGATTCCACGCGGGGGTGAGACCTCACGCGCCGATTCCGTCTATGTTCAACCGCAATCTCTCCCCCCTGCATCACGGGATCCCTGCGGATCATGCGAAGCTGTGGAGACGCGGTCCGGTCGAGACTACCGGGGGAACTGGTACCGGGGGTTCCGGGGATCGAAGTCGATGTTCTTCAACCCGACGTTCACCCGCATCCGTTCGTAGGTGTATTCCTCGAGCAGCACCGGCTTCTCTCCCGCCCGCCGGGGCCAGTCGAACCGCTTCACATGGATCGGGATCTTCGTCGCGCTGTCGAAGTAGAGGTGCGTTTCGTGGTATGGCAGGCCGGGGAGGGGATCGGGATGGCGAATGACAAACGCGACACACTCAACGTCATTCAGCTTGGCCGACGGGTACTTCTTGACCTGCACATTCTCATCGGAGGCATCCTTGGGGAAGTTCTCAAACGCGACCTTGATGATGTTGTGGATTCCAACGCTGGTGATGGGATGCCGGCTTTCCGCCAGAACCCGGGGATCATTCAGGGGGAGGGACAGGGTCCCCGCCAGGGCTTTCAGTCCCACTTCGTGCACCAGCAGCTGATTGCGATTGGCACCATCGATGTAGATCACTTCCCGTCCCGCTTCGTCGGGAGAGAGGAAGTGGAAGTAGACGCTGAACGGCTTGCGGCGGACCTTCATTTCCATCTTCTGCTGCACCAGCCGCCGTTTGACCATCTCTTTCCGGACGAAAATGGCCGTGTAGTCGTCGATCTGGTCCAGCTCGGTCTTGCTTTCCTGGCAGTAGGCAACCAGTTTTGCCAGTGGGCCGTTGAGATACCGGGAGAGATCGTCTCCCTCGGCCGCACTCCGACCTCCCCCGGAAACCGAATTGCGTGCCTGACGCACGGGAGGCGAGGGGGGAGTGTCGGCCTCGTCGGCGGGAGGGGCCGGGGACCGTTTGGGCCGGGCTGGTTGCGTCGGACGCCTCTGCTGGGCTGCGGCGAAATCGGCCGGGAAGAGTCCCAGGAGCGCGGTGACCAGAAGCAGCGCGAGCGAACGGGACGAGCGCAGGCGACCGGACGTCAGACCCTTCGGGGGGCGCAGAATCGATGGGTGACGCATGCTTCACTCCCTTGACTGAACTCGAGGTGGTTCCCCCGGGGGGGCCACCTTTTGTGAACGCTCCGTGTTCCGGCTGTGCCGAGGAAGTAGGCATACCAGAAACCGTCCGATCTGACCAGAAGAATGCGCTCGGGTGGGAATTTCGCCTGGCAGACGGAAC
>DNUF01000013.1:19998-21271 GCA_003508595.1 Planctomycetaceae bacterium | reverse complement strand
TGGGACAGGTTTCCAACCTGTCGGGAGTGGATTGTGCCCGTGGTAGAGATCGAAATCTTGAGGGATGTTATTCCCGAAGAATCGTTGCCGGTGGAACGTCGGGTGCCGGACAAATTTTCAAATTTGTCCCACGGAGTCAGTCCCCCTCGAAGGTTGCCTTGTTGCGCAGCAGGTGGTGGTAGTGTTGCGCGAAACGGTGGGCTTCGTCGCGGACGTATTGCAGGAGACGCAGGGCGTAGGAATGCCGGCTCAGGCGGCGGGGTTCCGATTCCCCCGGCACATAGACCTCTTCCTGCTGCTTCGCCAGCGAGATTGTCACGGGCGGGGTGATCCCCATCGCCTCCATGGCCGACATCGCCGCATTCAATTGCCCCTTTCCCCCGTCAATCAGCAGCAGGTCGGGGAATGATTCACCCTCGGCTGACAGCCGTCCCAGCCGACGGCCGACCACTTCCCGAATTGACGCATAATCATCAATCCCCTCGACGGTCTTGATGCGGTATCGCTTGTAGCCGTGTTTGAACGGCAGCCCATCGATGAACTGCACCAGGCTGGCGACGGTCTCGCCCCCGCCGAGGTGGGCAATGTCGACCCCTTCGATCCGGCGGGGAGGGCGGTCGAGCTTGAGGATCTTCTGCAGTCCGGCGATTCCCTTCTTGGGATCTATCGGAAACACCTCGGGCTGCACATGTTCGTCAAGGTTTCCGCGCAGGTTCAGTGCGTCCAGCGCTTTCAGCTCGTCCCGGACGCGGGCCGCCTTTTCGAACTTCAACTCGGTGGCCGCCTGTTCCATCTCGACCTGCATCTGCTTCAGCAGCTTCCCCTTCTGCCCATCGAGAAAGAGCCGCAGTCGGTCAATGTCTTTCTGGTACTCCTCCTTGCTGATCCGCAGGTTGCACGGGGCGGTGCACTGGTTGATGCTGGCCAGCAGGCATGGCCGAAACCATTTCCAACGTTCCTCCTGCTCATCAATGTCGAGACTGCAGGTGCGGAACCGGAAGATCTTCTGCAGGACACCAATCGTTGCCCGCAGCTTTTTCGCGCTGGTGAATGGACCGTAAAGCTTCGCCCCCTTCGCCCGCGGCTGCCGGGTGAACTCCACCCGGGGAAAATCTTCCCGCATGGTGATTTGGAGGTACGGAAAGGTCTTGTCGTCTTTCAGTTCCTGGTTGAACTGCGGCTGGACATCCTTGATCAGCCGGGCTTCCATCAACAGGGCGTCGACCTCGCTGTCGGCCTCGATGTAGTCGATGTCGCGGATCAGCTTCACCAG
>DNUF01000013.1:18713-19710 GCA_003508595.1 Planctomycetaceae bacterium | reverse complement strand
GCCTTGCCCACGTAGATCACCCGACCGGCGGCATCCTTCATGAGGTACACGCCGGGCGAGGTGGGAAACGTGCGGACTTTTTCAGCCGGTTCCACCGGTTCGGACATCGCGGTTACGCCTGTTCCCAGGGGACGGGGATCTTGCATTTGCGGGCGACCTCAGCCAGTTCTTCGAGATGGGACCGATGCAGGGGGATTCCCTGTTCTTCCCATGCGCGGGCCCGTCGCCACTCCTGGTCTCCGGGGAGTTGCACCTCGCGGTGCCCGGGAGCGGGAGGAAGGGCCCGCACCTCGTCGGCGGTGCGGTCGACTTCATTGTAGAACCGGTCGAGCGCGCCAAACCTGGCAATGTCAATCACATAGAAAAAATGCTCGCTCTCGTCCGCCTCGGGATGCGCCTTCTTGTGCAGCGGCAACTTCCCGCCCACCAGGGCGCCCGCCACCAGGCTTGACTGCCATGCCAGGCCGAACCCCCGCGGACCGGCGGCGGGCAGCAGCACCCGGGCGGCGGCCGGGTCGAGCGTCGGCTGTCCCTCGGCATCAAGGGCCCAGTTCTCGGGGAGCGGTTGGCCGTAGAGCCCCAGGGTCTCGACCTTGCTCCACGAACTGACGGCACACGACATGTCGAGGCAGAAGGGGGCTCCACTGCGCGACGGCGCCGCCCAGGCGAAGGCGTTGTTGGCGACGGCGGCAGTCGTGCTGCCATAAGCCGCGACACTGGCCCGGCCCGTACTGGTTGCGCAATAGCCAATCATTCCCGCCTGGGCGGCCAGCAGGGCATACACCGACGCCGCTCCAAAGTGATGGCTGTTCCGCACCGCGACCGTTCCGGTCCCCACCTCTCGGGCCAACTCGATCGCCATCTGCATCGCCCGGGTCCCCGCCACATGCCCCATTTGCCGGGCCCCGTCGAGGACCGCCAGGGCGGGAGTCTTGACCATGGTCAGGATCTGCCCGCGCGGGTCGATGTCGCCGACATCCATCGCCCGGACGTACCG
>DNUF01000013.1:8541-18418 GCA_003508595.1 Planctomycetaceae bacterium | reverse complement strand
TTGAACATCCCCATGCGCACGTAGATCTTGATCAGCAATTCCCGCAGGGAGGCGGCAGAGACGCGTTGTTCCTGGGCAGGATCCGAAGGGAGATCGGCAGACTGGGGCATGGTCGGTGGCGAAAGAAGTTGAAGGGGACTTCCGGAACTGGAGTTGGCGAAAGGGACGTGACGGTGGGGCGCTGCGTTCGACGGCAGGCCCGGTGATCGATCATTCCCCGGAACAGTCTTCAAAAGTCACAGAGTCTCCATCCGCAGCCATTTTCCGAGCCGGGAAACGAACCTCTGCCGGGGGGAAGAGATCGGAAGACCGGGAAGAATCGCGCCAACCGGCCCGAGTGACCGAGGGGAACAAACCGCCATTATCGGCCCTCGCCCGGGCAAAACAAGCCGGGATGTGTCGATCGGGAACCGACATCCGGGACCGACCGACCGGCCCCGAGGGGGTCGAATGGGACGGGAGGAGAGTCGTGCCGGTCTTGCCGGGCGTGCCGATCGGGGGGTGTGCCGGGGATTGCCCCCGGCACCGAACTTCCCCCCGGCCCTTGACGTCGGCGACGGTGCGGTTACATTGGAAGCCACTGTTCGCAAGTTCGTTGCGTGTGCGGACGATTAGCTCAGTTGGTTAGAGCGCCACGTTGACATCGTGGAGGTCACTGGTTCGAGTCCAGTATCGTCCATTCCAGAAAGTGCAAAAACCTCGGTTTTCCCGGGGTTTTTCGCGTTTTTGGGCCTGTTTTGCTTGGTGCGTTTCCCGTCATTTCCGGCCGGTTCCTGCACCTGCTGCGGTAAAATCTGCGGTAAGGCGATCCGGGCCTGTTCGTAGTCTTCGGCACTCATGGAGAGATAGTGCCGCGACGCGATCAGCGGGGAATTCCCCATGATCCGACAGACGTGATCGATCGGGAGCACCCGGGCCAGTTCCGTCTGTCGAGTCGCCCGCATCGCGTGAAACAGCCGAGGCCACTCCTCAACACCGGCTCGCCGTAGGATCTTCTGAAATTGAGTCCGCAGGTTCACCCCTGCATCGCGGTAAAGGGTGATGATTGCCCGTGCTCCTTCCGGTGCGGCGTGATCGCACTTCTCGATGGGTGCGAGCAGTTCATCGAAGATCGGCACCAGCCGCTCGCCTCGGCCACTGTGGTGCTCCGTCTTCGGCAATCGCACCATGAGGAATTGTCCTGAAAAAAGAGGCCGGGGTGACCATGGATCCCATGATCACCCCGGCCTCGACCTTTTTCGTTTCACCTACCGTCGCGGCCACGGGCTGAAGGGGTTGGGCTTCGGCAGAATGTTGTCCACCGGCCTTTGTCCCCTTTTCACTGTGTGATTGGTCACGATCTCACGTTCGAGTTGCAACGCCTTCTGCCGGGCGGTCGGTTGGCCGGGGGGTTGCGAGGGGATCTTCTCCAACACCCGCGACCGGTAGACAGTGTCGGTTGAGGTGCGATTCTTCGATCGAACCTGGTTCTCAGCCCGGGGCGAGACCTGCCGCTGCACGCTCAGCTTGGGCTCGGTCCCCGAGATCCCGGCCTTGTGCAGTCGGGTCTCCCCCGTGCCCCGTTTCGTTTCGTAGATGCCGTAGACGGTCTGGGGCCGGTTGTTGCTGGCCGAATTGCCATGCATCCGAGGGGTCGGGGGTGCCACCGGTCGCGCAGTGGCATTGCGATTCGCCGTCACCTCACTGGCCGCGGCCTGACGAACCGGCGCAGTCACCGTGGTGGGGGGAGAACTGCGGACAGCCGGGGTTGTCGCGGCTGGTGCCGGCCGCGCGGGGGCTGCCGGCGGCGTTGTCGTCCGCAGAGGGGGGCGTGCCTGGTCGTGGGCCGCGTTCACACCGATCCATCCAAAACACAGCCCGCACAGCCCGACAACAAACAAACGACTCGTGCAACCAGAGAGCAACTTCGCGTTCATGATCAGCCTTTCCTGGTGAAATGAGACGGTCTTTCAGCAAGCCAGTTCCAATCGAACTGGCGGAAGGCTCGGCCGTCCGAGAGCCTTGTCACTGAGGGTGCGGCAATTGAGACTTCCGCGACGGCGAGACAGTTCGGCACGAATCGCGGCAGAGCAAACCATCCCGGGAGGCACACCTCCCGGGATGGTCACTGGCGGTTGAGGGAGGCAACTAGAACTCGACCGCATCGATCGCGACCAGGTCGCCGTCGATCTTCAGACCGACAAACACCCGGTCGGCAGAGCTCCCTTCGCCGATGGTGAAGCCCAGTCGTCCATCACTTCGCCGCGAGGCCTGCATCGACTCGACTTTCCCGAGTCGGTCCTTGAGTTTCGCCATGCGGCGGGGGGTCAACTCCTGGGCCGCCTCCCGGGTCATCAGATCGAGGGCAGCCGACCGGTCATTCTCATCGATGGCGTCGAGCCACTTGCTGAGAGTGCGGGTCGCCTGGGGACGCTGCGCCTTCGCGGCATCGACGAGGGCCTCGTCGAGGTGGATGCGTGTTTTGCGCTGGGTGTAAGAGAGCACCTGCTGGTTGGTACGAAGCTGCTCGTCGCGGATGCGGCGATCGAGGTCGGCCACCACCTGGCGCCCCATGTCACGCACTTCGTCAACCTTCATCGCCAGCAGCTTCTCCTGCTCTTCTTTCAACGTTTCCAGCACCTTGCGATTGCTGGCCGCCAATTTCGGATCGAAGGCCTCGATCTGGGCGATGGAGTCTTCGAGTTCCTCGACGGCGCTGTTGATGCGGTTCAATTCGTCGCGCAATTCGGTCTGCAGGCCAGCGTGCAGCGCTTCCCGCAGCGTCATGGCCGCCTTGGTTCCCACGTGATAGGCCCCCGTCAGCAGTTTGCGGGGCAGAAAGTAGGGCTGAGCCTTCTCGACCGCCCAGAATCCGGTGGGAACCAGGATGCAGGCCAGCACCAGCTTGTTGAGCCAATCGTAAGCACGGGGCTTGTTGGACGTTTCTCCAGAGTCGACCGAGCAGTTCTTCATGATGTGACACCTTGAAACAAAGAGGGAGAACAAAGGCCCGTCGCCCCACTGCGACCAGGCCAACATCGCAAATCGTCGACACACACCAGACAATTCGAACCAGACGGCACCGCGTCCGGCGGTTCGACGCTCAGAGCGAGCGCACCAACTCAAACAGGTTGAACAGTCCGTACAGGAACACGAGGAAACAGACGAATCGCACCATGGGGCACATCTCCTTGGGAAAACAGCACACGTGACGGGACACCACCGGCACACCTCGCCACGGGGAACGACAACCTGTCGTCGTCGCCCGATGGAATGAGGCAGCGACGAGGTGAGTCCTCGCGGAGGGGCGTGTTGCTCACCGCCGGTAACAGACCAAGGAGCGTGGGGAGTACAAGTTGGGGAAAAAAAATCGCAACTTGGTCGATTCGTTCCAAAACACTTCCGAATCGACGGCGGTTTTAAGCCTGGGTGTTGCGTGGTGGGTCGGCAGAGAGAGCCTTGCCGAAGTCCCCTGGGGCGGGGGGGGCCTGCCGCAATGGCGGACGGCACGGGTTGCCGATCCCAATCGCCCCCCAACATCACTGGTGTCGAAGTTCACACCCGGTCTTCGGGAGCCTTCCGCAGCTCTGCTGGTCTTGCTGATTGACTCGAAACTTTGGCGCTGGAGAACCGCTGGACACAGAACGAATCGCCCACCGGCAGCCGACCTGGGAAAACAGCATAACACCATGAAATAAAACCACTTGCGAAACACGGCGGCGACTTCCAACCGGTCGCCTCAAAAGAAATTGTGGATTTTTCTTCCCCTTTTGGGGGTGAGAAGCACCCTTGATGTTCTAGCGGGCCATGGGCCGCACCGGACCCCTGTTCGGTCGTTCCATGGTGCGCGGCTGGGTGGCAACGGCTACCCGGCACCATGGGTTCGGCCGCAGACTTCCAGGAAATTCCCCGGAACGATGCCCGATGGTACGATCCGCACATTGGGATGACGGTTCCACCATCGGCTCGCCGACCCAACTGCCGTCCATCATCCCCACAAGGAACCGACTTGGTTATGGGAGACCTACGATGAACAAACAGATCAGCTTGCAGGATGTGCGACGGTTGGCGGAAGGACGCGTCTCGGATCTCGACGAATGCGATCGCATCTTCGAAGCCATTGAGCAGAGCCCGGCATTGCACGTGGCATACGATGCGTTCCTCTCGGCCAGCGACGACGCTACGGAACCTGCAGAGGAACAGCCCGCCACCGAGGCTACAACACCCTCTGATGCTGACTACGCCAGGTTTGGCGACTTTGTCCGGAAGTTCAGCCGCAGCCGATTGTTGCCGGTGGTCGGTGGCGGTCAACCACTCTGCCGGTTGCTGACTGGGGAAACCACAACCACCTGGAAGGGTTTGTTCAGCACGCCAGACCCCAATCGGGCGGTGGAGTTTGCGGCGGTGCGGGAGGCCGATGGCCGGGTGCGGTTTCAGCTCGCGGCGGATGCCCCCCAGATCGACCCGCTGGGGCTGGTGCTGCTCGATCCCGCCTTTCTGGGCCAGTCGTTTGGCCGGCCGACAACCAGTACCCAGGTGGTGACGGCGGCCGACAATCGCAGATGGGCGGGTCTTCGCGGGCGAGATGTGCAGTTGGCCGCTCGTGGCGCGGGCGAGCCCCGAGCTTTGGCTGCCGACGACACGCCCCGTTCCCGGCGGGGCCTCTACCAAATCCATGAACCACGCCCGGGCGAGTACCTCATCTCGGCGCCGCGGCGCGAGGTGGCCGTCGACTGGGTCGTGGTGGAGTTTCACGGCCATGATCAAGAGGTCTCGCGGGCGAACCTGTTTTTGACCTCAGACGATTCTTCTGACAGCGCCGAAGGACCGCTGGAGGGAACAGTTGTGCGTCCCGACACGATCGATTGGCTGACTCAGGTGCGGGTCCGGTCTCCGGAGCGCGACGACCTGGCGCGACTCGCCCCTGCCGAGCTCTCGACCTTGATGGCCCATCGCCAATTCGTAGGGCTCCCGGTGACCCGAGTCTCGGCCCGTGAATTCGCCGTGACTGCTGACCCCAATACACAAACGTGGTTGTCCGAGTCCGACAACCTGGTCGTCGGTCTCCGGGCTGTGATCTCGGAGGAGGTGAAGTGATGCACGAGACTCATCAATCGTTGGTGACTCCTGAATTCTGCGGACGCCTGCGGCAAGGAGACGACACGGCCTGGGATCAAGTGGTACAGAACTTAGCTCCTACACTCCTTACTTTTGCGGCTCGTCAACTGGGGACGTGGAAGAAGCGGACTGCGGAACCAGAAGATTTCGTTCAGGAAACCTGGATATATGCCAAGAGTCATGCCGCAGCTTTCCAGGGAACGTGCTACTGGTCGCTTCGGAACTGGCTGCGAAGCATTTTGTGGAGCGAACTGCGTAAAGAGTTTCGCAAGAAGCAACGGGAATCCACATCGCTTGACCAGCCAAGCGGTGACGGTAGGCCTGGACCCAAAGACGAGAAAAAGGACGACCAACCCCTCCCTCCCCAGGTACTGCTGAACAGAGAACTGATTGCGGTTGTCTGCATCTGCAGCAAGAATCTCACCCAAGACGAAAAAGAAGTCTTGCATTTGCGCTACTGGGAGGGGTTGTCGTATGACGAAATTGCCGCAGCCATGAATGTCAAGGTGGATCGGGCCAAGTATCTCCACCGAAGAGCACTGCACAAAATTGAGTTGCAACTCAAGAAGTACCTTGAGGAGCCATAATCTCTATCTCGGGTAGGGCACCCGCCGGCCAAGGCCGTCGGGTGCCCCCGGTTTCCCCTCCACATCTCATCCTCCACCTCTCACCGAGTTCCCCCCCCATGGATCTCGCGCTTCCCGAAGATCCCATCGCCGCCTGGCAAGTCTCCCTCCAACAGCTCGGTCAGGGACATACCGATGTGGTGCTCGCCCAGGGGTTCGGGCCCCGGTGCGGGCTGCTTGCCGCTGCCCAGGCCGCCCAACGCCACGGACGCCAGAGCGAATTGCTGGAACGGATCCGCCCGGCGGACTGGTGTGAACGGCTTGAGAAGTACTTCGGGACTGCCCAGACCATGCAGGCCCGCCGCCTCGTGCTGCTGGCCGCGTTCGAACGTCTCGACCCCGACCAGATCCGCGTGACCCTGCGGCAGGCCATCCACGCCTATCACGCCGCCTGGGGGCTCCCGTCGAGGCAGCGCTGGCAGTCGGTCTTTCCGACACACCCGGCCGATGAGGCAGACCCTCTGGCAAGATTGCCAGTCCAATCATCAGCCAGCGGGCTCAGTCTCGATGAACAGCGGTTTGCCATTTCGGCCAGTGGGCAGGGGCTGCGACGCTGTGGCACCCACACCCTCGAACTGTTCTTGCCGCTGGTGCGTGACTTCGGCTGGCTCGACCCGGCTCTGCACCTGGTGGCCGACACCTGGATCGAGATCTTTCGTCCACCGACCCGGCCTGCGGCGGCGGCATCTCCCCCCAATTCCGCCCGCACCTGGCTGCTGCTGGTCCCCGAAGGGGTCGAATCGCAACCGGGGGTGGTCTATCGCCTCGGCGTGGAACGCCGGGCGCTGGGGGGACAGGTGTGCAGCGGGGTGCTCAGCCCCTGTCCCTGGTCGGCCGCGCACCTGCGCACCGCAGAGTCGTTTCAATCGAGTTGGAGGCATGCCTGGTGGGCCGCGATCGGTCGGCTTCCGGCCCGTCCCGAATGCGATCTCCACTGGTCGATTCGCCCCGCACGGGACTCGGCGTCTGCCCAAATGGTGCTGAAAGACAACCACGGCCCAATGTTGGAAGACCGTCGGATCTTCGTGCAGATTCCCCTCAGTGGACGGTCGGCCGAAGCGGCCAAAATCTGCGGAGTGCAGGCACTGCTGAACGGGCATCGGCTGGACGACCACTTGGCCGTCACCGCCCAACTCGCTAACCCCCTGACTGACGATCTCACCCTCGCCCCGGTCGGCCGTGTGGCCGACAAGGCGCGGGCCGATGCCGTTTGGTCGGAGACTCGCGCGGAAGCAGGCCGCGAACGCATCACGGAACTCCTCACCCATCGTGACGACCCGCTGCTGCATGCGGCCGACGCGCAGATCGACGTCGACCCGCTGACCCAGGACCGGCACCGCGCGTTCGATCAAGGGCGATTTGTGTTGACCGGGGTCGCAGACGTGGACGGCTGCTATCGCCGCCTGCGTCGGCACAGTCAAATTACGCAGGCGCTCAAGCAGCGTCTGGCCAACCGAGCCGAGGTCCTCTTGCGGGCGATTGGCAAGCCGTATGTCCGCACGCGGCTGTTTCGTTGGATTGAAGTCAACAATCCCGAGGCCCAGAGGAAGGAACGCAAGAAGAACTGGTTGACCGCCGATGCGACAGCCCGGTTCTACACGGGCGACTACCCTCCGGGTGAGACCGCCCCACGGATCCGACTGCTAGCCGAAAGTGGCTTTGGCAAGTCGACGCTCTTGATCGACCTCGAAGGGGAGATTGCGCGGGCCGACGACGGCCGGGTTCCACTGCGGCTGGGAGCCGGGTTGACCGAGCCCCCCCGTACCGGCGCCGAGTCACCACAGAGCCAATCGGGAAATGAACTGCTCCCGCTCGACGACCGGATGTTTGAGAAAAACGAGACCGAAGTGCTGCGGGAGATTGCCCGCACCATTGTGCGGCCTCTGTTGAGTGGTGAGGATTTCGGCGACACCGAGATCGACGAGTGGTTGGCCGAGGTGGTGAAACGGAGCGAGGTCGTCTGGCTGTTGGATGCCGCCGATCAATCGACCACCCCCGATTTGCCCCATCTGGGAGAATTTCTGAATTCGACCGCTGCCCGGTGTGTCGCGGTGGTGACGGGACGGCCCGAAATCACCCAGACACTGCCGTTGCTGTGGAGGCTGCAGGGGCGGGCGTGGGACGAATTGGCGGCGGGAGGATTTGGTCCTCGGAATATTGCCGAGTACTGCACGCGGGATCTTCCGGAAGACCAGCAGAACCGGGGACGCGAGATCGCCCGGCGACTGTTGGCCCGCAAGCTGTGGCGTCCTCTGTTGGTCCCTCCCATTCTGGCCGAGCAGATGAAGCAGTTGGCCCAGCAGCCCGATGGGCTGCGCGGGCTGAAGAATCGCGAGGCGATTTATGCCCGCACATTGCCGAAACTGCTCGACAAAGGGCTTGAGTCTCTCAAGAGTCGGGGTTACTCCCCCGCCATCAAAAACAACTGGACCCACGCCACGCTCGAAGAGATGTTTGGCCGACTCGCGTGGACCATGGTGCAAGCCGAGACGGAGTCAGACAGCAACCAATCGCGGCTGACGGGAGCGGCCCAGGGGCCCGAGTTGGAAGCATTGAAGCAGACACTGACAGTGGAGTTGGACGTCTTGTGGCAATTGGGGCTGACGGTGGGGGCGGTGCTCTTCGACCGGGACGGACGGCGTGAAACCGGTTTGGCGTGGCGTCACTTGAGTTTCTGCGAATACTTCGCCGGGCAGCACTTGGCCAGCCTGCCGGCAAAGGAACAGCGCGAGGTGGTCATTGCGCAGGCCCGGAATGTGCGCTGGCGGTGGATCCTGCGGTTCGCCCTCTCGTCGGCCGAACGGCAAGCGCGGGACGCGCGAAGTACGGCGTCTCAACGAAAGCAGGCGGAAGCGCGAGTCGCGAATCTCGCACGGGGTTTGATCGCGGGGGGGAATCCGTTCCTGTTGGCCGACGCCCTGCGCCGGGACCGATTGCGGCTGCGGCCCGCAACAGCCCACTTGTGCCGTTGGTTGGTGCATCGCGATTGGGATTACCGCAATCACGCCGAGCGTCTGCCGCGCGATGCCAAAGGCCAGCCGCGTCTTCCCCGGGTGACTCCCCAGGTCGCGACCGACTTGGCCGGGCTGTTCGATCCCGCCCACCGAGACAGCCGGGCGCTGCACGCCGGGTGGGAATTGCTTGAACGGGGCTGCCGCCATCGAACTCGCGAGGTGCTGAAGATCTGCCAGCCGGTCTCGGATCAATTCCTCTCGGAGTTCGAGAGGCTGGTCCAACAGACAGTTCGCCGGGCGGAGCGGGGGAAATCATGCACCGCTCGGGATGAGACCGTGTTGTCGCTGTTGCCCGAAGAGCGATTGGTGAAGCTGGGGGTGCTCTCGGCCGAGGCCTTGAAAGCGCGACGACAATGGAGCCACCAGTTGGCCGCCACCATGCGACAGCACCGGGCGAATTACGGTGCCTGTCCCCCCGACGGTTGGCGGCATCCCACCGACCCCACCCGCGCGCCATTGGAGTTCGAGATGGGCTCAACCGAGTACAGCGACGAACAACCCCGTCACCGAGTGCGGCTGACGGCTGGATTTCTGATGGGCCGAGGGCCGGTGACGAATCGGCAGTTCGAACTGTTTGACCGAGGGCATGCACGAATTGTCAACTGGCAAAGCGTCTCGGATCGGCTGGATGAGCACCCGGTTGTGGAGGTCACGCACTATCAGGCCGAGCTGTTCTGTCTTTGGTTAACTGGTGGGGGTCGCTTGGGGCGGTTCACGCTGCCGACTGAAGTGGCTTGGGAGTACGCCTGCCGGGCGGGCCGAGACCGATTGGAAGATCGGTATGGCGTGGGGAACGGTCGTGAACTGACCCAGGAGGACGCGAATTTCGAGGGTACTCGGGGCCGAACGACGAGGATCGACGAGTATGCTCCGAATGCCTGGGGACTGTGCGACCTGCATGGCAATGTTCTCGAGTGGTGCCAAGACTGGTACGACCCCAAATGGTACGCTCAAAGGGCGTCGAACGGTCCAGCGCCGCACCCGGCCGATGGAGGGCCGGCCGTGGGCTCGTCGCGTGTGGTGCGTGGCGGGTCGTGGTACGGCGGCGTCATCTACTGTCGTTCCGCGTACCGCAGCCACTACGATCCCGTCAGCCGCGACTACTACATCGGTTTTCGTGTGTGTTGGCGTGGAGAGTGA
>DNUF01000013.1:0-8416 GCA_003508595.1 Planctomycetaceae bacterium | reverse complement strand
CTCTGAAGGGGGGTTGCCAGGGGGGATTTTTCCCCCCTGGCGCGCCAAAAAATGAAAACTCCCGACACCCCCCTGTTTGTCAAAACCCACGATTTCAACCTCTGGCTGCTGCGACACACGCAGCGGTTCCCACGCAACCTGCGGCATTCCTACAGTCTGCGGCTCGAATTGCTGGGATTTGAATTCGAGGAACTGCTGTTGTTGGCCAACGCTCAGCGAGGATCGGACCGCAAACGCCTGCTGATGACGGCCGACGGCAAGCTCGCCTGCCTGCGGGCGATGTTGCGGTATGCCATCGATCTGGAGTTGCTGGGTGGACGCCAGTTGCAGTTTGCGGCAGAATCCCTGGAAGAGCTGGGCCGTCTTCTGGGGGCTTGGCTCAAGGCGTCCGACCGTTAAGCCGTGGGCTCGTCGCGTGTGGTGCGTGGCGGGTCGTGGAACAACAACGACATCAACTGTCGTTCCGCGTACCGCAACCACAACGATCCCGACAACCGCAACAACAACATCGGTTTTCGTGTGTGTTGGCGTGGAGAGTGATTGCGTCCGAATCGTCAGCTCCGCCCGATGTCAGGTCTGCGCCATCTTGCATGGAGGGCATGCCTGGCCAGTGCCAAGAAGACGACAGGTCGTCCGCCTGTGTACCCGTCCCGTGGCGTTCGTCAGAAGGCAGTGCGCGTCGCGGGCGCCGGGGCCAAATCCGTCCTGGTGGTCGGGGGCTGGTAGCCTCGGCGAACGTCCCCGGCCATTTTGTCGCCACGATGAGAAATCGAGGGGGTCGCAGGCGCATGGCACGCACATACAACACTTTGTGGCCGCAGTTTCTGGAGTGGAGCAACTGGCGTTTGGCGTATCAGCGCTGCCGTCGCCGCAAACGATTTCAGCCCGCCGCGGTCGCGTTTGATTTTGAATGGGAAGCGGGCTTGAGCCAGCTGCGCCGGGAATTGGCCGAGGGAACCTACCAGCCGGGGACCTATCGGCACTTCACGATCCACGAGCCGAAAGAGCGGTTGATCAGCGCCGCTCCGTTTCGCGATCGCATCGTGCACCACGCGCTGGTCAACATCCTGGAGCCACTGTTCGAGCGTCGCTTCATTCACGACAGCTATGCGTGCCGCCGGGGCAAAGGGACCCATGCGGCGATTGCCCGCGCGCAACAGTATCTGCGGTGCCACGCCTGGTATCTGAAGACCGACATCGTCAAGTTCTTTCCCAGCATCGATCATGAATGCCTCTTGCAGAGGGTCGCCAAAGTGGTGACCGACCCCCACATCGTGGGTTTGTTGCGATTGCTGCTGTCCACGGGCGTCGAGGCGCTGCCGGAGGCTCCCCCCAGGCACTACTTTCCGGGAGACGACCTGTTCGCGATTCTGCGGCCGCGTGGTCTGCCGATTGGCAATCTGACCAGCCAGTTTCTGGCGAATGTGTTTCTGGATCCGGTCGACCACTTCATCAAGGAGCAGTTGCGCGTGCCCGGATATGTGCGATATTGCGATGATCTGCTGTTGTTTGGAGAAAGCAAGGCGGAGATGTGGCGCGTGGTGGACTGTCTGCGGGAGAGACTCGCGGGGGTGCGTCTGCGCCTGCACGCCGACAAGACCCAGGTTGCACCTTGTGCCGTGGGGGTGAAGTTTCTGGGATTTCGGGTCTTGCCTCACGGACTGCGCATGACCCGCCAGGGGGTGCAGCGGTTTGTGCGTCGCCGACGGCGTCAGCAGCGACGGTTCGCCCGTGGGGAACTGACCGCCCACGAGGTGTCCCTGTCGATCGCGGCCTGGCTGGCCCATGCGCGCCGGGCCTGTGCGCCCGGCCTACGCCGCGACTTGCTGTCGCAATGCACCCTCTCACGACGGCGTGTTCGATCGCCGAGTGCCAGGCCATCGACCGGCAGCGGTGAACAACCTGGGGCCGATGCGACGGCGCAAAGTCTTCCCGCCACAGGGAGGGCGGCAACACCACCAGCGGCAAACCCCGCTCAACCCCCGACCGACGTTCCCGATATCGCTGACGCAATGCCCAAACGCAACCCAGTCGATGGTCGCGATTCCAGCCGCCCGGCGCCTGGCAAGCCCCCTCCGCCGCTTGGCGCATCCCTCCCGTTGGAATAGCCTGACCACAGATCTGGAAGAGGCCTGCTTGGCACTTCTTGGTCGCATTGGTTTGGCACCCCCCTCACTCCGAAAACTTCTCGGCGTCCTTCATGTCTTTCGTAGATAGCCTGGGCGGGCTGAAAGCATTCCTCGAGACCCCTTTAGAAGCCAAAGGGGACTTTGAGAAGCACCTCTGTCGCTCGAACGAGAAAGAGCCTGGGGGGCTACTGGTTGCGGCTCGGGCGTTGCTGCACGAGCGACAACCACTGGCCCAAGAGCTGACCACAGTGTTGCAGCAGCACTTGCAAAAGGTACGAGAACTCGTGCCCGAGGGATTCTCGAAAGCGCTGGCCTGGAAAACTGCCGAGAAACAACCCGACATCGAACTGACCTCACAGCTGCAGCACCGGCTGACTGCGCTGCTTTCGGCCATTCTGGCAGTCGATGCCCTGGCTGGCTGGCCCGTTCCCGATCAACCCAATCCACCGCTGCCCGAGGAATTCCTCCAGTACGCCGCCGCCACGGTGCAGGGCTTCGCCCAGAGTTTTCCATTTTGGGATGGTGATCCGGCCGGTTGGCCGGTCGTGGATGCGACGGCCGCGCACGCGGCTTCTCTGCCACGAACCGAGGCCGCCCTCTGGCAGTTGTTCTCGCAGCGGGCCACACGAATCGCCGACAGCACGGCCCATAGGCATCGTTGCGCCTGGTTGGCGACCCGGCGGTTGTTCGCATGGCTGGCGGGAGCGGAAGAGTTGCGCCCCGCCGACACGGCACGGCAGACCCGGGGGCCAATGCTGCTGGCGGCCGAAGCCGGCCAATGGGCCGAGGTGGCGCCGCTGACGGTTGTCGCACTTCCCGAGCGTCTGGCGGGGCTCTATCTCGACCCGGTCACCTTGGGAGCGACCGTGTTCGACCACGAATTTTTGCAGAGCATGCAGGTGGCGTGGTTGCTGGCGGCGACGGAGTGGCTGGGGAAATCGCCCGACCAGGCGGTGCGGGTTTTCTTTGAACTGCCGACCGATCCTCATTATCCGCGGCTGCGGATTGGAGGGGACTCCGCGGGAGGTTTGGCCGCCGCCGCCGTGCAGGCCCTGGCCAAAGATCTGCAACTCGCCCCGAAGCGGACCGCCAGCGTCGCGTTGCGGTTGCGGCACCCACTGGTCGCTGGAACCACCTCTCTGACCGCCGCCGACGTGCAGCTGCATCCGGTCGGGGGCGTCTCCGCGAAACTCGATGAGGTGTGTGACGCTGGCCTGCAGGGTTTGGCGATCCACAGCAATCAACAACAAGAAGCTCAGAATCACCTTGTCCGTCGAAAGGTTGAAGCACCAGATTCACACTCTCCCCAACTGAAGGCCGTCCAGCAGTTCCCCGAACTGGTCGACTGGCTGACCCGGGGTTCACTGATCGACGGGATCCTCGAAAAGTACAACAAGGAGGCGGTTCGCGACGAATGGATAACCAAGCGACGCCCCGCCCGGTATGTCGAACGGCATTTCGCCTGGCTGGAATTCGAAAAGGCGGACCGGGTCGAGGGGGCCAAGCCGAACACCCGACCAGACCGCGTTGGTCCCACCGCCAGACCGCTGGATCTTCCGTCTCGAGCCGTCCCTCTGCTGTCAGAACAGGCCAGAAACTCTGTCACCCACGAAACCGAGCCCGGGGTTGCCGAGCGCGAACTGGCGAAACTGCTGGGGGCCTCGAACCGGTTGTGCCTCGCGGAAGACGCCAATGCGGGGAAGACCGTCTTCACCTGGCGGGTTCGGCAGTGGTTCGCCGGTCCAGGCGGACACAAGCTGTTGGGAGGACCGGCGCTGATCTGCCGCTGGGAGAATTTTGCGGGAAGTACCAAGTGGCCGGTCGCCGCTGATCCCAGCGCGTTGTGGGAGGTTCTTCGGAAGCACGCACGAGAGGAGATCGCTCCCTTTTGCGATGTGCCCGGGATCACGCCGGACGAAGTGGTGCAGTACGCGTTCGAGCAGGGTCGGATGGTCTGGCTGTTTGACGCGCTGGATCAAGCGGGAAACTGCGACCTGCTCTTGCATACCCTGACCCTCGCCAAAAGCGAGCGCTGCCGGGTGGTGATGACCGGGCGATCGTTCGCGTTTCGTTCGGAGGAGCGATTCAAGCACTTTCCTTCGCGCTTGTACCGGTTTGCGACCCTGCTGGGATTCAGCGAGAACCAGCAAAACCGTTTTTTCGGAGAGTTGGCGGGCGCGGGTGGAGTGCGGGAACTATTTCCCCGCTATGCCGAAGTGCAGGAGACCCTGAGTGTTCCGGGCATGCTGGTCTTGGCTGCCAGAATCGCGAATGCCGAGCGCGAGAATGCCGAGCGCGAGAATGCCGAGCGACAGCCCCAGTTGACGCAGTCTTCCGGTGCCGAGGCGGAACCGTTTCGACTGCAAACACTGCGCAACCGCTGCGACTTTTATCTGCGGTTCTATCAGGAAGTGGTCTTGGCGGCCGCCGAGAAAGACGGAGGGCCCTCGGTGGAGGCAGATCGCGACAAGTTTTTCGCGATGCAGGCGATCACAGCGTTTCGCATGGCTCTCGAACGGGCCGTCAGTTGTCGTGTGGGGGGGGATTTGGCCAAGCGGGTTCAGCAGGATGTGGCCCGTGGTTGCCAAGTCCTGGGGTATGAGGTGCTGCAGACAGACTGGGACGCGCTGCGACAATTCAGCGAGCTTTCCAACCATGAAGTCCTCGATGACCCACGCGCCGTCGGGGAAGCGGAGAAAGGAGTCTGCAGTTGGCGGCACAAGGGCTGGATGGAATTCTTTTTGGGTGTCTTTTTGGCGAACCATGCCAGTCCCGAGGTCGTGGCGGCGCTCCGGCCGGAACGCATTCGGCCCAACCTGAACAGTCTCTCGGCAAAAGAACGCGAACTAGGCTTTGTTGGCGTCAGCCCGGCCGGTGCGGCGGCGGTTTCAGACCCGGCCAGCCCCAGCACCCGGGAAACCTTGTTCTTCGATGTGCTGAGCCAGTTGGCGATCGATCCGCAGTGGGAATGGGGCTGGCGGATGGCCATCCAGTGGGCTGCGGGCAACGATGACCTGCATCGCAATCCCGTGGTCCCCGAGGCGCTGCGATGGTCGTTGGGAAGCCTGTTTCGACAGCCCCCCCGCGGACGCCGTCCCACCAAGCTGATGTACGAGGCGTTTCCCTTGCTGGAGGCGGACCTTGACCCAACCCCGGCCGCTCGCCAGGAACCCCGACCACGCTCTGACCTGCATCCAGTGCTGCAAGATTTCCGAAATGAGATTGTCGGCCACGAACAGACCTTGCCAAGACCGCAAGGAGTCATGGCGAGTCGACTTCGGCTTACCCGCGGTGTCTCGGTGGTACAACCACCGCGTTCTGGTTTGCTGCGGTTCCTTTCGCGATTCGTGCCATGGATTCGTCCTCACACTCCCAAAGACTCTCCCGAAGATTCGCCCGCCGAATATCTCCCCTGTCCCCCCCCCGGTTGGACCCACCAAGATCCCAGCCGTGATCCGCACGTGTTCCGGATGGGACAGGAAGGGGAGTCTGACAACCCCCCACAGTGGCGGTCGATCGAGCCATTTCGCCTGCAACGCGGCCCGGTGACGGTGGCGCAGTTCGGCCTGTTCGATGCCCACTATCGCACGCTGCAGGCCGAGAGTCTGACACAATATGCCCCAAAGCCCGACTGCCCCGCGATTGACGTCAACTGGTGGGATGCCTGGGTGTATTGCCGTTGGCTGGGCCCCGGGTTTCGGCTTCCAACCGAAGTGGAATGGGAGTACGCCTGCCGGGCGGGACGAGACCGATCGGAGGATCTGTTTGGCGTGGGGAACGGTCGCGGACTGACCAAGAGTGACGCGAATTTCAACAGCAATGTGGGCCAAACCACACCGGTGGGCCAATACCCGCCCAACGATTGGCAGCTCGTCGACATGCACGGCAATGTCTGGGAATGGTGTGGCGATTGGTACGATACGAACCGGTTGCGACGCTTGACGTCCTCGGTGGACCAGCCTGTGGCGGTCGACGGAGGGCCTACCGTGGGCTCGTCGCGTGTGGTGCGTGGCGGGTCGTGGACCCTTCAACGTCATCAACTGTCGTTCCGCGTACCGCACCCACGGCGATCCCGACTACCGCGGCGACGACATCGGTTTTCGTGTGTGTTGGCGTGGAGAGTGATTGCGTCCGAGTCGTCTTCTTGTGGGGTCTCTGACCCTCTGCACTCTGACCTCTGCCCTTGGCACTCTGAAGGGGGGTTGCCAGGGGGATTTTTCCCCCTGCCGCGCGATTTTTTTTTCCGCAGCCCACCGGTTCTGAACCAGTACGACGCCCGGCCTACGACCGGGCGGGTGCTGCCGTCCAACGCCCGCAGAACACGCAGTCGGGAGCCCGCTCGAGCCCGCTGCCGCGCGACTCGAGCCCCTCCCCTGGCTGCCACCACAACCGCTGCCATAACGAGTCGTGCTCGCCCCGCAACAGCCCCATGTAGAGCTCCAGCCCACACCCCACGACCAGACCGTTCCAATAACCCAGCGAGCCCGCCCGCTCGACCTGCCACTCGGATCGCCGTCCCCGCCGCAGACTCCCCACGGGACCGCGCAGCCGGTCGAGCACCGCATCGCGATCGGCCAGCCCCCCCACGCAGGCCACACAGCCCCGCCCGGGCATCAACAACCGGCAGTCTCCCTGCCGCGTGATGCGCCCCTTCGCCTCCCGCTGCAGGCTGCTGCCCAGGTCGAGGTGCGGCGTGAGGGTCTCGGCCGCCAACAGGCTGACCGCCAGTCGCGCCGCATCATCGTCAACCGTTGTCACCAAGAGATCGCACCGCCGGGCCGCCAACTGCCGTCCTCCCGACTGTTCCATCCCTTCCGCCACCCCCTGCACCACCAACCCCGGCTGAAATTCGGTCAGCCGGGCGGCCGCCACCTCGATCTTCCGCCGCCCCACATCCCCCTCGACCAGTCCCGGCATCGCGTCGAGATTCTCGGGCCCCACGACATCGGCATCGATCAGCCGCAATTGGCCAATCCCCATACCGGCGAGCCCAAACGCCGCCTGCCACCCCAGTCGGCCCAGCCCCACCACCGTCACCGTCTGCTGGCGTAGCCGGGCGAACAAGGCTTCGCCCAGCCCTCCAGCCGTGCGGCTGTGCCGCAGGCTGATTGCAGGGGCCGGTCCCTGACTACCCTGTTGTGAATCGGCGGGTTCCAACTGACGCTGCCCAGCTCCCACCACGACCAAACTGGCCAGCGGGTGCACGACCATGCCATCGGTCCAAAACGCCTGGACCGACGCCTTTCCGGCTGCAGGCAGCACGACCACCACCACCTGCTGACCCGATCGCACCTTCAACTCGGTCAACAAATCTTGGAGCGCAGTCGACGGCGACGCGGTCGCTCCCGACGGTTCGCCGACGACCACGCACCATCCCGACTGCGGCGGCTGCAGGTCTCCCCGGGGGAGTTGGGGAGTGGGCTGCAGTTGATCGACCAGCAGCAGCAGATCGCGCCCGGCCGTGTGCCACCGCAGCGGCCCCCAGGCGCACACCTGCTGCCGACCCAGCACCTGCCTCACGGCGGTGTGCCAGGCGGGCCGCTGAATGCGCAATTCCCCACGGACCGCTGCGAGTGGCAACATCAGACCACCTCCCTCGAAGTGATACGACCAGAATTCACATGTTCAATCGAAGCGCGCCACGTCGCGCAGGCGGGCGAGTTCCGTCTGTTTCTCGGCCTCGACCTGCAGCCGCTCGCGCTCTTGCAGATCGCGCAGCTCATCGGCGAGGCCGGGAGAGTGCAGTTGCAACGGCGGCACCGTGTCGCCAGGGGGCGAAGTCGGCTTCGCTGGCGAAGCCACGTCGTCCGCTGCATGGGGCGTGAAATGAGGATGCGGCGAAGTCGAGGGATCATCACGCAAGAGACGAGTCATGGGGCACCTGAGAGGAAACAAGGAAACCGATCCAGACACCACTCTGGGAGTGATCCGCGCCGAACCGCTGCGCCCACACACCCGGCGAGGTTCCGCCAGGGTCCTTCCCTGGGGGCCGACACCGGCGTTTGTGAGACAGGTTGCCACGCGGAGCACCGGTGGTGAACCGACCGCGTTCCCGCCGTCTCGCAGCACGTGCGGACGGAGAACACGGCCTGCTCATTCAAGGAGCGGCTGAGGGGTGATTGAGGGAACAAAACTGCGGTCTGAACCGACGATTGTTTTTCTTTCCCTCTCCTGGGCCCCCGGAAGATCCTTTGATGGCAGAAGGCGAACCGTTGCGCATCGTCTCGCGTTCGACGGGAGCCCATTGAACTCAATTCTCTAACCCATACTTTATTGTCGTTTCCAGT
>DNUF01000103.1:16459-17769 GCA_003508595.1 Planctomycetaceae bacterium | reverse complement strand
GAAACGAGCTGCGTCCCCGTTTCGTGGAAAACCGCTGTTGGCCGCTGTGCGGGGGTGTGGTAGTTTCCGCCTGACGCGAGTCGCGAGGTGGTCCCGTGGGGACCCTTGGGGGGGGCGAGAATTCCTGAGTTGAGTGGCGATGCCGACCCCGTTTCAGATCCCCCGCATTCTCCGTTCCTGCTGTGACGACAGTGACGTCGTGCGCCTCGAGGGACAGACCGTGGGGGAATTGCTGCAGGACCTGCGGCGGGTGTATCCCCGCCTGCACCGCAGCCTCTGTGATGAGACCGGAGCGGTCCGCCGTCACATCCATCTGTTCGTCAATGACGAGTTCATCGGGTATCGGCACGGTCTCGACACCCCTGTGCAGCAGTGGGATGTCGTGTCGGTCTTCCAGGCTGTTTCCGGAGGTTGAATGTGGCTGACCGCGTCTTGATCAGTATCGGCACCCGCAAGGGGCTGTTTGTCGCCGAGGGAACGAAGAATCGCCGGAAGTTTTCGCTGCGGGGGCCCTTCGGCAATGGCGTCGGAGTCTACTCGACGCTGCTGGAGACCCGCGGGACCCCCAGAATCTATGCGTCGAGCTGCAATCCGTTTTTCGGCATGAAGATCCTGGTGTCGACCGACCTGGGGAACAAATTCCGAGAGACTGCGTCTGCCCCGGCATTTCCCGAAGGGGATGGTCGGGCACTTGCCAATATCTGGTCGCTCGAGGCGGGGCCGGGGAAGAAGGAACTCTGGTGCGGGGTCGAACCGGCGGCACTGTTCCGCAGCACGGATGCCGGTCAATCGTGGGAACTGGTCGGCGGGATCAGCAATCACGAGCACGCCCGGCAATGGCATCCGGGAAATGGTGGCCTCTGCCTGCACACGATTGTGCGGGACGGGCAGCGGATGCACCTGGGAATCTCAACCGGCGGTCACTATCTCAGCGAGGATGGCGGTACGACGTTTCAGCCAGCGAACACAGGGGTTGGTGCCGGGTTCGTCCCAGACCCGTATCCGGTGTTCGGGCAGTGCGTGCACAAGATTGCCCCTGCCCGGCAGATTCCGGGGCGGTTGTACATGCAAAATCATGGGGGCTGGGCCGAGTGGCACGGCCCCGGGGGCCCGCGGCCCGAGATTGGCGTGCTGCGCAGCGATGACCATGGCCAGACATGGCATTCGATAGCCAAGGGTTTGCCGAGCGACTTCGGCTTTCCGATCGTGGTGCATCCGCATAACCCGGATGTGGTCTACGTGGTCCCGCTTGATCCGATGACGCGGGTCTGCCCACACGGGGCCCCGGCGGTCTGGCGCAGCCAGAACGG
>DNUF01000103.1:0-16188 GCA_003508595.1 Planctomycetaceae bacterium | reverse complement strand
TGCGCGATGCGATGACGATCGACGACCTGAAGAACCCGGCCCTTTATTTTGGCACCACAAACGGCCAACTCTGGCTGGGGCGAGAGGGAGGCGAGGAGTGGGAATGTGTGCTGGATTCACTGCCGGGAATTCACTGCGTCAAGGTGGCCGTCGTTTGAGGCGAAGGCCGGCGGCCGAGAAAATCGATCGCCGCACACAGCAACGGGGGCGATGCGTGCACGTGTGTCAGTGACGAACACACAGTCGATGGACTTCGACGGGCGTCCCGCTTCGGCCCGGAAGTCGTGCACTCCTGCCTGTGTCACGGAGTTCACGGGCCCGGATTCATCGCTTCCCGAAGTGTCCCCGAAAGTCGCTGCGTTCCCTTGGCCATTCATTCCCGCGACCACTGCTGCGGGGCGTGTTATGGAGGAGCGGAGCCCGGTGCATTGTCCCGTCGTGTTGTCTCCCCTTCACCAGGCGGACATGCTCTTTTGGTTCCCCAGGGGATCTTGAGGGGTGAAAGGGAAGCTCTGGCTTGGTGATGGAGGGGACTTGAGCCTGATCGGGCGTGGTGGGTGCCACAGCTGGCAGGTGGAAAGCAATGCCACCCGCTTCCCCCGCCAGCCGGTCGCAAGTTCGACGCGGGTACTTGTGCGCACGTGTCAGGGCGAGCGACGCGTCTGCCGGTGATGATGCGAGAAGATTCGGAGAAGCCCGAGGGTCGCGAGAATCATGGTCGATGGTTCAGGGATATTCTGGAATACGATTCGCCGGATCGTGGTGACACCTGCACCCAATCCCTGGAACCGGATCTTGATTCCCCGGATGTACTGGAGATTGAGGCCGGTCGAGAACCGAGACAGGCTAAACAAGAAGCTTGATCGGTAATAGGGCCGAAGAGAAAGTTCAAGGGTCGATGTTTGTACCGAACTGGTTGCGGTCGTAGACCATTTCAGCGTGGCGACCGCCGCTGGACGCGTGTTGTAGGCTGTGCCAGTGCCAGCCGGGGCCACGCTGTCCATTTCCACCCGGAGCCAACTTGTGCCGCGGACATCGATTGGTCCGGGAGTGCGATAGGGAAACGAACTGAAAGAGCCTGGACTTGTGGGGGCCGCACTCACCCCGTCGTACCAGATCTCCCAACTGGACGAGGTCGTCGAGGTGGTTGTCAAGGACAGGCCGCGTGGGCTGATGCTCCACGACGAGCTGGCGGAACCTGTCTTGGATTGCTCACGGGCACCGCCGTGGACATTCGTCAGCCCGTTCTTATTCCAACTATTGGTGCTGGTTGGGGGAGGGGTTCCCAACTGGGAAAAATCATCGATGGTCACAACCCTCGCGGATGCCGACGGAATTCCGCACAGCATTGCCGCGACACTCAAGATCGTTGTGGCGATCCAGCGCATATGTCACTCCTTTCGTCAGGCAGATGTCCCGAATCCATTCGGGACGGTGTTCGAAGAAAACGATACCATGTGAGAGACAGTGACAACAGGTTCTGGAGTCATACAACACTGTTCCGCAAGAAACAGGGACGCAGCTCGTTTCTGGAAACGAGCTGCGTCCCCGTTTGTCTGTCAGCCCCCTCTGTTCGACGTCGCATGAGCACACTTGTGATCCTGGCCGAGCGGCCCCGCATTGACATGCTGCTGGAACCGTATCGCGAGACCATTGGCCGGGATTTTCCCGGGTATCGCAATCACGTCCATCGTGCCGTGACCTACGCGATGCACTTCCTCGACCAGGCCCCCGAGTTCCAACAACTGGTCGAGACTGCGTTCGTTTATCACGACATCGGACTCTGGACCGACCGCGCTCTCGCGTACCTCGAACCTTCCGAGAAGGTTGCTCTGGACGACAATCGACGGCACAGCTGGGGGCTCGACCCCGAGGCGCTGCGGGGGGCGATCCATTGGCATCACAAGGTGTTCCCCTACCGCGGCCCGCACCAGCAGGTCATCGAGGCGTGCCGCAAGGCCGATTGGATCGATGCCTCCCAGGGTTGGATTCGCAAGGGAATTCGCCGCTCGGACATCGCCCGGGTCGAACAGGCCTTTCCCAATCTCGGATTCCACCAATCTCTCCTGCGACTCGCCCGGGATTACGGGGGCTCGACCCTCGTGGGGGGCTGGCGCGTCATGCGCGGAATCGTCAAGTGGTGAGTCTTAACGCAACCCGGATTTGTCATTGATCCCGGCGATGTTACTCCATGTCCGGCCTATGTTTGTGTCGATTACGGTGGGTCCTGGGAGAGGTGTCCGGCAGGTATCCGGGCCAGGCAGTCGGGCTCGAACGACTCGTGGGGAATCGCCTGCTCCCCAAAAATCCGCTTGGGATTTTCCTGATCCTCTGGGCCTTCCCCTGCGTATAAATCCATGGGAACACTGCTGGTTCCCAGACAATCAAAAACGTCACAGGATTCAAGCCATGAGAGTCGAAGTCCGGAGTTCAGGACGGGTGTTTGACAGTGAGCTGACACCCCGTGTTGAGAAGAGACTGGGATTCGAGTTGGACCGGTTTGACCGACAGGTGAGCTCTGTCGAGGCTCATCTGAAGGATATCAACGGCCCAAAGGGGGGTGATGACCTGGTGTGCAAGCTCATCGCCCATGTGCGGGGTTTGCCCGAAGTGGTCATTGAAGAGACCGCCAGCGATGTGGGGACCGCGATTGACCGAGCGGCTCACCGCCTCGGTTATACGATTGCCCGGCGACTGCAAAAGCGCCGCGTCAATCGGAGCTGAGTCGCTGACTCGAGCGGCACGACGGATCTGATTCCGTAGGGTTCCGGTTTTGGTGACATGACCGGGCTATGACAGGTGGATTCGTCCCTTTTCACCAAGTTGCCCGTCACCAGATTCGCCGAGGTCGGCCGGAAGATGAACCTGTCATCTCCCCGCTCGGGTCGCTTCCCCGACCCGGGTGGGGGAGAGACTGAATCTTGGGGCCAGAGCGAGTGGCTGGGCGGCGAATGTGACCCGAATCGAATCCCGTCGCGTGATCAGTGGCGGCCTCCACAGGTCGCCACTGGTTCTGGGGCGAGGGTGCACTTTGACGTTCGCTCCGGTGCTGGAGTTGTGCCCCTCTGCCATCCGGGCGTTGGGCTCTTGACAGCTCAGACCTTGTGCGGTGCGTGCAGGAGTCCACCAAGGAATTCATCTCCCCGGTGGTCTTGCGTGCGTTCTCAAAACAGGCGGCGGGAGTTGCTTCCGGTTGACAGGGTGGCTCTCGCTTGGATGGGCCGCTGGACGATCAGGCCGATGCCCGCACCCTAGTGGGGACCGCGTCACATCCTCACCAGCGTTGGTGCTGCGTGTGAACACCCGGAACTCGGTTCACCTGGCTCACGTCCGGTAGAACTCCACCGTCCGACGCAACCCTTCCGAGAGGGATGTCGCCTTCCAGTCGGCGAAAATCGCCGAGATCATCTGGTCGTGCGGAGAGTCGTTGCTCGGTAATGTGGGACCCTGCACCTTCAGTCGTCCCCGGCTCGACGGGACGATCCCTTCCAGCGCTTCCAGAATCTGCTCGACACTCGCGGGTTCGCTCGGCAAGTCGACCACATGGGCTCCTGCCGGGCAGTCCAGGGCGCCCCGCACAAATCCTCGGGCGACATCTTCGACGTAGTCGTACCCCAGAACGCCCCGGAAGCCGATGGTGTATTCCGCCCCATGAGCGGCCGCTCGTGCCGCGAGGGACGGTCCCGCGGAAATTCCCTGCTCCCGCTCGGGGCCATACACCACATGGGGACGGAGACCGAGCGAACGGAGCTGGTGGTGCATCCAGTACTGCTCGGCCACCAGTTCGCAGCCTTTCTTGAAGGCACCATAAAACGAGGGGGGGCGATTCGGTTCCCGCACACCAGCATTCGCCGCCTCCCCCGGTTCCGGTCCAAACACGGCCATCGAACTCGCCCACGACACCGCCTGCACTCCATGCCGGCGGGCCAGTTCGAAGACCATCGTCGTTCCCAGGACATTCACCCGGCAACCCCGAATCGGATCCGACTGGCAGTCGGGAGTCAACAGGGCGGCGAGGTGAATCACGTGCGTCGGCTGTGCCAGGGCAAACGCCCGCTCGAGAGCCTCCTGGTCCGTCAGCTCGCCCGTGATGACTGGCACGGAATCCGCTGATGGCCCGATGAGACGCGACCAGCGGGTCGGGTTGGGGGCCACGTCAAACACCGTGACCGATGCCCCTCGCGCCAGAAGGTCACGCACCACCCAGCTGCCAATGAATCCACACCCGCCGGTCACCAGGACCCGCGTCGCCACCTTCGCCTCGGCCATCGCCTCACCTCTCTGCCAGTCGGGATCCCAGACCCGGCCCATTGCCGGTCTCCTACGCTCGACGCATTGTTTCCAGTCGCATGCGGGTTGGATAGTCGGCCCGCCCCGGAAATGGCAGGGGGGGTGACTGGTTTTTCTGGAATCAATGAGTTCCAATGCGTCACGGTGAGAGCAGGACCCCGGAAAAACCGGTCTGGGGAATGGCTGTCACCGCCAGTCTCCGGCATGCGATCGAGGACGGCGTGTCTTCGTGCCGGGGGATAAACCAGTTTCTGTTGCTGAGGAGTCAGGTTGATGAAGCGGATGTTGCTGTCGCTGGCGGTTGCCTGCATCGCGGTTGTCTCGGTCCACGCGGCCGACGAAAAGCCCAAGTACACCACCAAGCAGGTGATGAAGTTCTTCAAGGAAGAGAAGCTGAACGAGAAGTTCCTCAAGGGTGAGATCAGCAAGGAAGAGACCCAGAAGCTGGTTGACGGCTTCACGGCGATGGGGCAGCAGAAGCCCCCCAAGGGTGACGAGACCGCCTGGAAGGAAAAGGTCGACGCCCTGCTGAAGGCGACCAAGGACGGCAACAAGGAAGCATTTGGCAAGGCCGTAAACTGCGGTGCCTGCCACGGCGCGCACAAGGGCTGAAATCAGCCCGGGCTGACTTCAGCCCCACTTCCGACGTGATTGACCGCCGGCCCAGGATTCGTCCCGGGCCGGCGGTTTTTTGTCACCGAATCCTCGTGAACCGCGGCCTGCAGAACGCTCGGTCACCAGCGGAAACAGCCCGTGGGGAACGAGCGGCGGCCACCGGTTGGGTCAGGCGACCGTTTCAACCCGCCCGGAAACGGCCGAGGCAAGTGCGGCCTGGATCGTGGCGCAGATGTCGCGCCCCGCCTGGGCATCGAGCACTGTCCGCTCCCCTGTCTCGATCGCCCGCAGGAAGTTCTCCAGCAGGCGGTGGTCGAGATCGCTGGCGACCCGGCGATGCCGGTATTCCCTGTCGGGCTGACCACGGTAATAGACCGCCACCTCCGGCCGGGCCTCGCTGATCACCAGCGCGCCGCGCGTGCCAACCACGTGAATCTTGATCTCGCCAATGTCCGGATGGGCGGCATTGCCAATCCGTCCCACGCAGACGCTGCCGGTCACCCCGTTCTCCAGCACCAGCGACATCGTCGCAAGATCCTCGACCCCGTTGTCGACGTTGACCTGGTGGAAGTGGGCCGCCGTTCGGGCGAAGACCCGCGTGACGCGCGAACCACACAACAGATGAATGTAGCCGAGCGGGTAAATCCCCTCGTTGGACAGTTCCCCCAATGGTTCCCTCCCGACGGCACCATCCGAGCCATCGGCATGCGCGGCGATCTGGTGGGTGAGCCAGTCGATCGGCGGATCCCCCGGCACGCGGGAGCCCCGGGGAGGGCCGGCATCCTTGGCAAAGTAAAAGTCGACATGGATCGACTGGATCCCCCCGATTGCGCCCCGGGCCAGCAGTTCGTGGGCGTGAACGACCGCGGGGAGCAAACTGCGGTTCCACAGCAAAAACCGCACCCCCCGCCGGCGGACCGCCTCGACGACCCGGTCGCATTCCGACAACCGGTTCGACATCGGCTTGTCCTGCACGACATGCAGTCCCGCCTCAATCGCCCGCACCGACAATTCACAGTGCCGTTCCGCCTCGGAACTCACCACGGCCACCGTCGCCCCATACTCCTGCAATGCCCGATCGACATCCCGAATGTACGGAATGTTCCACTCATCAGCGAATTCCTGGTTTCTCTGGTGCACCCAGTCGGGCTGATCGGGATCGTCGGCCACCACCACCAGCTGGAACCGGGGATGGGCCGCCACTCCCCGGGGAACGTAGGCGTGCTTCACCACGCTCAGTACGGCACAGAGGTGCACCGGAAGGGGTGGTGAGAGAATCACTCCCGGGGAGAGAAGTGGTCCCGGGGGACTGATGGGCGAAACGGTTGTGAATGGGACCGTGGTGGACGGGACTGTGGTGTGTGGCGAACTCATCAGGCACCCGTCTCCTGGACTCGCACACTCTCCCCCGTCTGCAGCGAGCGGGTCATCGCCTCCACCAGGGCCGCAGCCTGGAACGAGACATCGACGGGGCGGGACGTTCGAGAGTCGCTGGGCGGCGGCGAAAACGACCGCAGCAGTTGCAGCAATGGCCAGTCTCCCTCGCGGGTGCACTCGGCCCGGGCGGTACCGCCGCCAAACAGCAGTTGCCGGTTGCGATGATCGTCGGCATAGGCTCCCCCGCGCGAGCCAATGATGGAGAGTGACCAGTAATCATCGCCCGCAGGCAGACCGTGGGCGAGGTCGATCAACGCCATCGCCGGTCCAGGTCCGCCGCAGTGGATCTGCACCGTTTCCACCGGCGCCTCCGGCCAAGCAGGGCGGGCCACCGACTGGGGTCGGGTCACCCAGACTGTTTCGGGGATGTCCCCCAGCAGCCAGGTGACGAGATCGGCTGTCTGACGCAGCGCCTGCCATTCCCAGCCCGGCGGGACCCCTTCCGGTTCGCGGGCCGATTGCCAGTGGTGCAGCCGCAGGATGCCCGGTTCCCCCAGTTGCCCCGACTGCAGGGCGGCATACACCGTCTCGACCATCGGTCGGTGCCGCCATGGTTGGCCAATGTGCAGCGACAGACCCGCCCCGCAAAACGCCTGTTGCAATTCGTGACCGATGCGAAGGTCAAGCACGGCGCCGTCCGCGAGCCAGGCCGAGAGTCCCTGCTGCCGGGCTCGCCCCAGCAGCGACAACACCTCATCGGGAGGAACGTCCGGCGCAATCAGGACCGTCTGTGGAGTCGGTGGAGCCGTCCAACGGGCCGGCGCTTCAGCAGCGGTCACCAACCCAACACAGTCCAGTTGCGGACAGCGGGGGAGCACCCGCCAGAAGGGGGCGGGCAGAGAGGTCACGATGAGGACCGGCTGTGGGGCAGCGGCCTGTGTGGCATCGCTCCCGCTCATGGGGCCGGTTCCGCAATGCAGTAGAGGTGCCCGTGCGTTCGCAGGAACAATTCGCCATTCGACACCGCCAGCGACGCATTGCAGGTTTCGTCGACTGCGTTCTCGGCCAGCAGTTCCAGTTTCTCGGGGTTCACCTTCCAGACCAGCGTGGTCCCCGCCTGGTTGGTGACGTACAGCCGGTCGGCAATCTTCACGATCGAGGCCCAGATCGTTCCCTGCGGCAATCGGGCCTGCCACAGTTCTCGTCCGGTCTGCAGGTCGAGGCATTGGGCGAGAAACTGCTCATTCGCCATGTAGACCTTTCCGTCGACAATGACGCCCGAGCCGATGCGCTGGGGATTCTTCTGGTCGTGGCGCCAGAGCGATTGAGGCTTCGTCGCGGCGTCGGCACTTCCCAGTCGCAGGCCGATGGCCGGTCCGTGATAGCCTCCCATCGCCACCGCGATCTCTCCCTCGATCAGGGGCGAGGTGTAAACCAGCTTGCCAAGCCCCTCCTGCGTCCACGCAATCTTGCCGGTCGCCGGGTCATGGGCGTTGACGTGATGCGGTTGCGAGACGAGCACGAGCTCGCCGCCGGCGACACGCACGATGCGGGGTGTGCTCCACGATCCGATCCATTCGTCCGCCCCCTGGTCGCCGCTCGCCCCGCCCGGCTCATCGACCTGCCAGAGTGTCTTTCCGGTTTCGATGTCGAGAGCGATCAGAAAACTGCGCTCTCCCGGTCCGCAGTTGATCAACACCCGTCCATCATGAATGACGGGAGACGAGCCATAGCCCCAGATGTGCCGAAAGACCCCGAGGTCGCGATGCCAGAGTTCCTTTCCTTCGAGGTCATGACAAGAAACGCCGGCAGACCCGTACCACGCAATCACGCGCTGGCCATCGGTGACGGGAGTCGAACTCGCCTGGGGATTGGTGCGGTGGGTGGGATCCTCGGCGGTGTAGGCGACTCCCTTCTGCCAGAGAAGCCGGCCGTCACGCCGATCGAAGCAGAACAACGCCCGCTCGACAGGATCGGCGGTGGGCCCGGTGACAAAGACCCTGTTCCCCCAGACAATCGGGCTGCCATTTCCGGGACCGGGAAGCGGAGCCTTCCAGCGGATGTTCTTCGTGGAGCTCCAGTTCAGTGGTGCCCGTGACTCGGTCGATGTGCCATCGCCGCGGGGTCCCCGAAAAGCGGGCCACTCTTCCGCCAGCAGGCGGCTTGTCGCCGGAAAGCCTCCTGCGGCGAGGAGACTGCCCGCCGTCAGCACACTGGCCAGTCCCAGCCGAAGGAGTGTGCGTTGGAAGAGCATTCCCGTCTGTGGCCACAAAACCGCAACGCGCGCGGCGGCCCGGGCAAAACCAGAAACCGGGAAGGGACGAGGCAGGGGTGTCGGCATCAGGTCACCGGGACTCCGGCGGCGTCCGAACGCCCGGTCTTGGCGTGAAACTTCGGGAGACGACCGGTGCCGGGGAGTGTACGAGACAGCGGAAGGGGGGGAACGCGAACACCGCAGTGCCTGGGGTTACCCGGGAACGCGGGTCTTCTGCAGGATCGAGTCGAGAATCGCCCGGGCGCGAGTCCGTTGGCCAAGTCGGACGGCCCCCCGGCAGAGGACGCGATGGGCGACGACACAGGGGACCATCTTCTTGACATCGTCGGGCGTCACATAGTTGCGTCCCTCGATGAAGGCCTGGGCCTGGATCGCGCGGTAGAGCGTGAGGGCGCCACGGGTGCTCAGACCCAGGCTCAGCTGATCGTGCCTGCGGGTCGCCTCGACAAGATCCATCAGGTAGTCGTTGATGGCGTCGGCGACCTTGATGTCACGCACCTGCCGCTGCAACTCCTGCAGTTGCTGGGCCGAGACGACCGCTGGCAACTGATCAACCGGTTCTCCCTGGCGATGCAGGGTCAGTGCCTGCTTTTCGGCTTCCCGGCTGGGGTAACCGACCTCCATGCAGATCGTGAAGCGGTCCAGCTGGTTCTCGGGAAGGGGATAGGTGCCTTCGAATTCAAACGGGTTCTGGGTGGCGATGACGAAGAACGGTTCGGGCAGCCGGTGGGTCTGGCCATCGACCGAAACCTGCCCCTCACTCATCGCTTCGAGCAGTGCGCTTTGAGTGCGGGGAGTGGTTCGGTTGATTTCGTCCGCCAGGAGCACGCTGGTGAAGATCGGGCCGGGGCGGAACTCGAAGTCCCCCTTGTTCGGCATGTAGACGCTCGACCCGAGAATGTCGCTGGGGAGCAGGTCGGGGGTGAACTGCAACCGGCGGAACGGGCAATCAAGACTGCGGGCGAGCGCCTTGGCCAGAACCGTCTTGCCGACCCCGGGGGCGTCTTCGATGAGAACATGACCACCGGCCAGCAGGGCGACCAGCGCGAGTCGGACCGGATCCCGCTTCCCCAGCAGGATTGTGCCGATGTTCTTTTCCAGGGCGTCGATCAGCGCTGCGGAACCAATCACAGATCACCTGCCAGCCGGGAGAGGGAACGAAGTCAAAGTGAACGAGGTGAAAGCCAGCAATCGGGCGACCGCCTCAGGACGAGGACTCGGCGGCGAATTGCTCGAGAAAGCGGAGGGCGAACTCCTGGTCATCGCGCAGTGCGCGATTGAGCATGGCGAGCCGGGCGCGAATGCGGTCGACCGTTTCCTTCAGGGGCTGCGCCGCCTTGTCGAGAATCTGCTGCGGGCCGAACTCCTCCAGTTCCCGCACAGTTCGCACTCCCAGGAAGACGAAGATCTGCCGGGCGTGGAAGTCTTCCTTGAAGACAAGGTCCAGCAGTTCTTCCCCCACCACCCGGGGGCGTCCGAGAGAGACACGGCGGGGGGCCGGGGTGAGCTTGCGGGGGGGCCTGGCCGGGGCGGGACCCGGCTGCGGCGTGACCTTCTTGCGGGAGGCTCCCCCGGCGCCCAGCGATTTGCGGACGGGAGCCTTCCCGACGGCTGGTTTTCCGGCCTGCCTGGTCTTTCCCCCAGCCCCCGGTGTCTTGCCGACAGCCACCTGACGCTTCGCCAGTTTCTTCCCCGCGGCCGGAGCCGGGGACTTCGTGACCGCCGATCGACGCACACTCTTGGTTCGAGCCGCCATGACTCTCTCGCAGGTGAAAAGACAGGAGGCCGGGAACGGAAGCGTCCGTTGGAACGCCCCTGCGGAATGACCGTGACGAAGACCTGTGCCAAATCCCGGTGTGAATTGACAGTGCCGAATGACTGTCATCAGACACACGGAAGCGAAGCCACAGGGGTTGGCCCACCCGATTTTGCCGAACGACGCGACCGGGCAGTCGCCGAGATTCTAGTGTACAATTCCGGAGCATGCGCCCCACCCGCGACGAATTCTCAACCCCCCCTGCGGCGGTTCCCCGCCGGTCCCGGCTGCACCTGCCGTCCCGAATCGGACGGAGGTGGCTGTTCGTCTCCGTCTGGCTGGCATTTTGTGCGTCGCTGATGTGGCTGGGCGGAAAGGCCTACTGGTGGTTTGCCGCCTCGGTCCCCCCCGATCAGACCCCCTCGGTCTGGGACCACTATTACCCGCTGTTGCGGACTTCCGGACTGACCACACAGGTCACACGTCATGATGACGACCAATTCGACGTGTTGCTGCTGGGAGGATCGGTGCTGGTCCCCGGTTGGAGCCAGGTGCAGGCCGAACTCGAACGGCGACTCGAAGAGATCCTCCCCGGACGACACCGATTGTTCAACCTCGGCGAGTCGGGTTACACCTCACGCGACAGCCTGATCCAGTACGAGCATCTCGCCGGCCACGAATTCGAGCTGGTCGTGGTTTATGACGGGATCAATGACGTCCGGATGAACTGCTGCCCACCCGGGGAATTCCGCGAAGACTACACCCATTTTTCGCGTTACGAGAGCCTGGGTCGCCACCTGGCGGCCGGACGGATGAATCTCTCCCGGGCGGCTCTCGACCGGGGCCAGGTCGTGGTCGGCACACTCCCGTATGGCACGACCCATCCGCAGTTGCTGCAGTACGGCGCAAATCCGCAGTCGGCGCGCACACTGGTGGCCAATCTCGCCGGGCTGGTGCGTCTCGCCGGCGAGCGCGACGATCGGCTGCTGTTGCTGACCTATGCGTCGTACATTCCCGACAACTACACCGAGGCGCGATTCAAGGCGGGCGAGCTTGACTATGCCCGCGAAAACCCCCGGGCCTGCACCGTGGAGATCTGGGGCCGACCCGCAGATGTGATCCAGTCGCTGGAACTGCAGAACGACGGCATCCGCGAGCTGGCCAACCGCTCTCCCGGAGTGGACTTCGTCGATCTTGCCCATGATTTTCCCCCCCGGGGAACACTGTTTGTTGATCCCTGCCATCTCACTGCCGAGGGAAGCCGGCAGTGGGTGGACCTTCTCTGGCCCACAATCGAACGCCACCTGCATGCGTGGCAGTCCAATCCATGACTCCTGAACAGCTTCGACAGGTCGATTCGGAAATCGTGTGGCATCCCTTCACGGCCATGCAGGCCCACGCCCGCGAGCAGCCCCCCATCATCGCCGCCGCCGAGGGATTCGAGCTGATGGACCTCTCTGGCCGCCGGTACCTCGATGGCACGTCATCGCTGTGGTGCAACATCCACGGACACCGGGTTCCCGCGATTGATGACGCAATCCGCAGGCAGCTCGATCGCGTCGCCCACACCACTCTCCTCGGATTGGGGAATCTCCCCTCCATCGAGTTCGCCCGACAGCTGGTCGATGTGACCCCGGCCGGGCTGAATCACGTTTTCTACTCGGACGATGGATCGACGGCTGTCGAGGCGGCCCTCAAGATCGCCCTGCAGTACTACCGTCAGCGCTCACACCGCCGTGAGGAACGATCGCTCTATGTCTCGCTCGACGGAGCCTACCACGGCGACACGATCGGGGCGGTGAGTGTCGGCGGGATCGACCTGTTCCACGGGATCTATGGCGAACTGCTCTTTCGCAAGCTCACAGTGCCAAGCCCCAGTCCCCGGCTCGCTCCCCCCGGTGTCTCCGCCGCAGATCACTTCGGATACTGCCTCACCGAGTTGGAACGAACGCTGCGGCAACATCGGCACGAGATCGCGGCTTTCCTGATCGAGCCGCGGGTCCAGGCGGCCGCGGGGATCCTGGTCCATCCCCCCGGATACCTTCGCCGACTGCGTGAACTCACCTGGGAACTCGACATCCTGCTGATTGCCGACGAGGTCGCGACGGGGTTCGGCCGAACCGGACCGATGTGGGCCTGTGACCATGAGGCGGTCGCTCCCGACATGCTCTGCCTGTCGAAGGGAATCACCGGGGGCTATCTGCCTCTGGGGGCCACGCTGACGACCACGCCGATCTACGACGCCTTCCTGGGAGAACCAGGCGAGGGAAAGACCTTCTTCCACGGACATACATTTACCGGCAACCCACTCGCGTGTGCGGCGGGACTGGCGTCACTTGAGCTGCTGGAGACCAATCGGGTCCTCGACAACGTCAGCCGGCTGGGGATGGTCCTGGCCCGTCGGCTGGCGGCGCTGAACGAGCATCCGCACGTCGGCGACATCCGGCGGTGCGGTCTGATGGTGGGAATCGAGTTGGTGCAGGATCGGGCCACGGGGACCCCGTTTCCCCCCGAACGCCGGACCGGTCACCGGGTGACACTGGCCGCCCGCCAGCGGGGGGTCATCATCCGCCCGCTGGGGGATGTGGTGGTGCTGATGCCGGCCCCCGGCATGCCCGAAGGCCTGCTCGAACGCCTGTGCGATGCGACCTTCGCCGCGATCGACGAGGCCGTCGCGGAAGTGTGACGTTCCGGAAGAGGTGTGGCGGATCGGCATCCCGCAAGGCGGTCCGCCACTGCCCGCAAAACACACCCGAAACAGCGGACCGGTGAAATTTGGCCCCGGGGGCCTCAGATCACAACTCGGACCTCCGGCGACGAATCGGGGACGGAGCCAGAGCGCAGCGGGCGCGCGACCGTCGCTGACGTCTTTCGGTGAGACGCCAGGGTCAGCGCTGGTAAATCGGCAGGAAGCCGTTTTCGAGTTGCAGGATGGTGGCGTTGATGGCGGTCGTGTAGACCGAGCCGATCTGGCTGTCGCGCCAGCTGCCGTCGGCCGACTGCTTCCGCAGGATGTTGGCACTGATCGCCTTCGAGTAGTTCTTCCACTCGTCGCCACCGACCCGGTACATCACCTGAGCGTAGTAATAGTGCGAATAATGCCAGTGGCCGAAGGTCCGGCCGTCGTCACCGCCCGCCGAGAGATTCTGCCGGCAGTAGGCGAGCAGTTTCTTGGCGAAGTCGTCGTCGTAGCCCCCCGAGTTGAACAGGCAGGCCACCGCGGCGGCGGTAATTGGGGGACGGGCTCCGCCCCCCTTGATGCTGTACTGCACTCCGCCTTCGGGAGTGGTGCATTTCTTGATGTATTCGACCGCCCGGTCGATGAGTTCCTTGGGGACCGGGATCCCGGCATTTCGGCAGGCCCGCAGTCCCTGCACCTGGGTGATACAGGTGGAGCCTTCGTCGAAGTCCGATCCATCCTTGGCTGAGACGTAGCCCCAGCCCCCGGCAGTGGTCTGGGCCTGGCCGCAGAACAGGACGGCGCGGGTCAGCACTCGGCGGAGCTGTTCTCGCCGCTCGGGGTCTTCCTCTTCGCCAAAAACCTGTGACAGGAACAGCATCGAAAAGCCGTGCCCGTACATGTAGTGGTAGTCGTTCTTGTATCCGATGAGACCGGAGGGATTGGCGACTCCCTGGGGCTCGGCCAGTTCGAGCAGGTAATCGACCGCCAGGCGGATGTTCTTGGCGTACTTGCCACGCAGGGTCGTGGAGCCTTCGCAGAGGAGGGCGTTCCCGGCGAGGGCCGTCATGGCGACGCGGTACTGGGTCTGGTTGGCCTCCCAATACCCCTGCCGGCGCTGCTCGCGGACGAGCCAGTCGAGGCTGCGGGAGACCGACGCCTTGACCTTCGGTTCGATGCGCCCCGCCTGCGCGGGGACCTGGGGGAACAGCCCCGCGATCAACAGCATCGGAATCAGCACCGCAGCAAGCCGCGACATCAGCAATCTCCCAGGCAGGGATTCACACATCGGTGGCAGATCGGTCCGGGACAGTCCCGCGGGCAACCTCGTCGCCCCACGAGACTGAAGCGACAGGTTTCCGGAGGAACAAATCGCCACTCTGCACAAGTTTATCACACTTCGGCCCGGAGTCGAACGGTTTTCCCGGTCACGGTTCGCAGGGAGTCCCGGGGAGCCTGTCCACAGCGGTGTTTCCCGAAGTTCGGACCAGGAAGGAAACGGGACCGCGGACAGGCGAGGGGAACGTTGCTCGATGTGAAAGGGCCGCGGTCCAGCACCCGGGTGGCGACCTTGTTCTGCAGAAATTCCTCCCCCTCCGCACACTGACCAACCAGGGGCACCGTCAGGGAGGGTTTGAGGGAAAACGGTTGCTTTGGACGAAGGGGTTGCTGGTTCCCCCGATGTTTGTCGGGGAGGGACCTGGTCACCTGCGTGCCCGCAAGGTCCTCAAAGGGAGGGAACAGAGAACCGCGAGCAGCTTCGCTCGCTCGCCTGACGTTGACCTCAGGCCCACCATCGAGGTCGAAACAACCTGTGGATCGATCGCAAACTCAGAGGCCTGCGGCGGTCCACTGCGGGCCTGTGAATCGGGCTGGTGTGGAGCCGACAGAGTCAACTGCGTCGCCAACCATCGGAAACCTGACCGACCCTTCAGTGTCATGCGGGACCAAATTGTGACTCCTGACGGCGTGTGACTCCTGTCGGCGAGGAAGGAGCAATGCCGGGCCGGAGGAAAGGTCATCGTGCCACCTTTCAGAGGCCCTGCAATCCAGAGTCCAGCAACGTCCGGAGCATCTCGGACCACTGCGGTGAGAGCATCACTCCCAGCAGAATGCAGTTGCAGGCCACCAGGAACCAGAATTCGAATTGAAACGAGCGCTTGGCGCATTTGTGACGCAGCAGGTGCTGTGCCGCGAGTGCCCCCGGCCAACCCCCCGCAAACGCGAGCAGGTGCAGGGTGCTCTCGCGAACGCGCCACGCCTTCTGCTGGGCGGCCGATTTGTCGTGGGCATAAAACAGAAACGTGCCGACACTCATGCCGGAGTACAGCATCGTCACTTGCGGTGGAATTTTTCCGGTCAGGGTCAGAATCGTCATGGCCACGCCGAAGATCAGGACGAAAACCAGTGTTGTCGGGAGTTGCCCGGATCGCGGGGACTGGGTTTTGGCGGCATCGCGGGCCGTTGTCTGCTGGCGGTGTTCCAGCCGAAGGGCCGACTTCGCCCGAGGACGCCCCAACCGGTCCGTCGTCAGTTCATAAGTCACCCGTTCCTGCATCTGGGGGGTGGGCACGGAAGGGACCAGATCACGGATGTGCACAAAGACATCCGGCCCCCCCTCATCCGGAGTGATGAAGCCATATCCGTTGTCGGGTTTCCAGGTGCAGATACGACCTTGGTGTGGCATGGGTGCGATCCAGAGATTCCGCAATGGGCCCCTTGGCCCCGGGATCACTCCATCATGCAATATCAACTCCGCCAGTGGAAGCGCAAATCGGGGGTCCAAAAACGGGGACGCAGCTCGTTTCTCGCAAAACGACCCTGTCACTGATTCCGAACCAAACCTCGCGTTTCGTAACAGGGCCCATGCTTGAAGATCAGGGGCTCGATTGCGGCCTGTTCTGCGATGACCGCGCAGAGGCGGCGAAGGCGTGGTGATCGATGGCCTGCCTGCCACGGTTGCCGGTGGCGCAGACTCGATCTGCCAGGAGCGACGGCCACTTTGCCGAACATCTTTGGATTGTGGTGGACGAGTCGTTCCCCGGACGATGACGCAGTCGATGATTCGGTCTCGTCATCCACCGCGAATCCCCCCACGTGGCAGCGATTCGATTGCATGGGCGAGGAGCCGGTTGCGTTGCAGGGCCAAAAAGCGTTTGAACACCATCCAGCCCCAGAGTGCATGGGCCGGGAGTG
>DNUF01000252.1:19690-19944 GCA_003508595.1 Planctomycetaceae bacterium | reverse complement strand
ATCGAAGGTTTTCAGAAGTCTCTGTGGATTCTGAATGAATTTTCGAGTTTAAGAAATTGACTTTTGCAGGTTCCTTCACTAATCGTAGTCTTACTGGGGTGTCAACTTCTGTTTTCTCGACGGAAGACCCCGGAAGGACGTGTTTCTTTGTTCCTGTCTTTGTGTCCTTTTCGTTTCTCCAGAGGAGAGTGAGTATGGTGAATCCTGTGAGACGACAGTCTCGTCGCGCATTCACGCTCATCGAGTTGCTGGTG
>DNUF01000252.1:0-19496 GCA_003508595.1 Planctomycetaceae bacterium | reverse complement strand
CACGCTCATCGAGTTGCTGGTGGTCATTGCGATCATCGGGATCTTGGTGGCACTGCTGTTGCCCGCAGTGCAGCAGGCGCGTGAAGCCGCCCGACGGACCCAGTGCAAGAACAACCTCAAGCAGTATGGGTTGGCCCTGCACAACTACCATGACACCTATGGGAAGTTCCCGGGTGCCGGTGGTTGGGCTGTGGGAACCCGTGGTTGGGACTGGGAGTTGGAAACCTCTCCCCACGTCAGCTGGCATGTTCGGATTCTGCCCTTCATGGACCAGCTTCCGTTGTATGCCCAGATGAAGATGAACGAGATGTATCAGGACCGTGCCATCCTGTCGGACGGCAGCCGGACCTGGTCGAAGTCGGTTCCCTACGGACGTTGCCCCAGCGACAACTCCAACGAGCGTGAGTGGAATGAGTGTGTCCAGACCAGCTACTCGGGTTCTCTCGGATCGCAGTCGACTCCGTCGGCTGGTGGTGCGGGCTGCGAACCTTACGAGCAGTATGCCGAGAAGTACAAGCTCGCCGGTCACGGAAACTTCTGGACCAAGGAGCAGATTTCGGGGATGTTCTCACGTATGGTCGGGGCTGACATCAGCACCGCCGACGTGACCGACGGAACCTCGAACACGATCATGGTCGGTGAGATCCTGGCGAAGTGCCATGATCACAAGGCGGGTTGGACTCACTACAACGGCATGGGTTCTGCCCACGCTTCGACGGTGACTCCGATCAATGACCTGACCACCTGCGAGAATGCTCCGGTGGCGAAGATCACCTACACGGCCTGCACCAATCAGAACAACTGGAACTTCAGCTGGGGATTCAAGTCGAATCACACTGGCGGAGCCCACTTCCTGTTCTGTGACGGCACCGTGCGGTTCCTGTCGGAGAACATCAATCACCCGAATTTCCAGGCCCTCGGCGGTCGTCGGGATTCCAAGGTGGTTGGCGAGTATTAAGTGTGGAGTTCGTCCAGGTTTGCCTGGCGAAACGTGAGTCAGGCGAGGAGGTCGCTTTCAGGGGCCTCCTCGTCTTTTTTGTCGTCCGGGGGATGGCCGGCGAGATGGAGCCAGTGACCCAGGGGCGGAAAGTTCCCCGGGGGAGCAGATTGGCTCGTTGGTTCTGTGTTTTGAGTCGTGATTGACCCGGGACAGGATTCCGGGTTCGTTTTTGGCAAAACTGCATTTGTTGTCACTGCGCCTGTTGCGTTTCCAGGAGGCTCCATGAAGATTCACCGCTTGCGATCTGCTGCGTTGGTGTTGCTGTCGTCCCTCGTCCTCGGTTGCGGTGGGGGCGATTCGCTCCCCCTGTATGAAGCAGGTGGGGTGATCACATACAATGGTGCACCTGTCAAGAATGCCACCGTGACTTTTGCCGCCGCCGAAGGGACCAAGGCTCCCCTGGCGACGGGAATTACCGATGACAAGGGACAATACCGGCTGAAGTCCCGCGGTGAGTTGGGGGCGGCCCAGGGAAGCTACACCGTCACGGTGAGCAAGCTGGAGGGGGCGGATGAAGCGGCGGCCAAGGCGGCGGCCGAAGCGCCCGTCGACTCGAAGTCGATGACTCCCGAACAGGCGATGGCCAAGATGACCGCCGACATGAAGAAGATGACCCCCGACTCCAGCAAGGCCCAGAAAGATCCTTCGGGGCGGTCGGCCTCAGCGGGGGACAAGCCCAAGTCGCTGATTCCCGACAAGTATGCCAGTCCGAAGTTCAGCGGACTGACCGCAACGATCAACAAGGGGGATCCCAACAACACGAAGCTGGACATCGACCTGAAGGACTGAGTTTCTGTCGGTTCCCGGGCCTCTCGAAAATCTCTTCGGGAGGCTCTTGTCTTTGATGGTCCTGTCAAAACGGATGGCGAGGGTCCAGGTGGGCAAAAACCGGGGTCGAGCAGTTTGGGTGGCAGGCGGGCTCGTCCTGCTGCTGGCGGGTCTGGGGGCCTGGATCTACCGCGGCCGGGCCGCATCCGGGACTGGCCGGCCGTCGATCGGAACGACGTTCGAGGAAGTCCAGCGCCTGTTCGATGAGGCCCAGGCGGCGGCCCGTGCGGGGGACCAGGACCTGTTCCGGGAGTTGGTTGAGAAACTGCGTTCCTACCCGGGGACGGCCGGGCACATCAATCTTCTGCTGGGGGTGGGGCTGACCTTCAGCGGTGACATGGACGCGGCCCTGCGGCAGATTTCCAGAGTGGCGCCCGTCGGCACCCTCCGAAAACCGATGCTGCAATGGTCGGCCGAATGCCTGATGCGGCAGCAGCGCTGGGGAGAAGCCGAGCAACTGCTGAAACTGGTGATCGAGGAAGATCCGCAGGATGCCGAAAACCATCGCAACCTGGCCACCGTCTATCACAACCTGGGGGCGATGGATTTCGCCCTGGCGGCACTGCAGGAGACACAGCGGCTGGATCCCGATGACTATCGGGCCCATCGGCTGGCAGGGCTGATTCTGAATGCCGACTACGCCAACTACACCGAGGCGATCAATCAATACCGGTCGGCCCTGGATCGGTCTCCTCCGGACGAGGTGGTGCGGGCGATCCGAAGTGAATTGGCGCACTGCCTGATCGAGCAGCGTGACTACAACGCCGCCATGGAGATTCTCGAAGCGGTGCCGGTCGCTGTTCCCGTGCTGGTCATGCGCAGCGAGTGCCTGTGGAGCATGGGGGAACTGGAAGAATCGCAGAAGCTTTTGGCAGAGGCGGAAGCGCTCAAACCGGATTCCGTCCAGGTCCGCCTCCTGCGGGCGCGGATGCTGCTCGACGATGGCCAGCGTGACCAGGCCATCGCGATTTACGAAGAACTGCTGGCCAAAGAGCCGCACGACTTTCAGACCCGTTATCAACTGGCGCTAGCTTACCAGTCGGCCGGGAATGCCGAAGCGTACGAGCGCGAACTGGCCCGGTACCGTGAGTCGGAGTCGAAACGGAGCGAGTTGTTCGACATGTATCGCGAGGCGATGCAGCGGCCGGCCGACTATGAAATTCGGGAACGGTTGGCGGCGTTGTCGCAGGAGCTGGGGCAGCACGAACTGAGTGAAACCTGGCGCAAGGCGGCCCGCAGTGCCCGGGAGTTGGCGGGCGTTCCTCCCGAATAAGCCGAATCAGGCCTTCATGGCGGCTGGCGATGACTGCCGTGTGTCCGGTGAGTGAAATCACACCGGTGTGCGATTCAGCCTGAGGAAGAGCGCACGGGCACCATGTAGGACCCGTCCGCTACACCGTCGCCAGGGGAGGCTGGGCCGTTTGGCATCTGGGGTCCGCATGGCATTCGGAGGACCGGGCGGGCTCGAGCGACGTCGGTCAGACGTCGATGCGACGCGAAGCAGCGGGGCTGAGTGCCGCGCTGATACGTCAGCAGTTCACGGGGAGGCACAGCGAGCCAGGCATCGGACGAACCAAGGCTGGATCGAAGATTGGAAGTTTGCGCAGAGTGTTCGCTGGTCACTCAAAAATGGAGCCGTGAACACCAGATGTCGCGGCCCGGGATCGCCTGGCGACCAGACACCGACTGACGGAAGCCGACTGACGGAAACCGACTGCCGCAGCGGAGAAACTCAGTTGCTGGACTTCTCTTCGCCGGCCACTTCGAGTTCGTTGCGGATGGACTTGATCGCCGGGTCGAGGGCGGCCATGCGCTCCATCAGGCGCTTGGTGGCGGCGTCTTTGACGACGCCACGCAGGACGACCGTCTCACCCTCTGTCCGCATATCGACCCCCTGGAACTGCTTGCGGTCGTTGAGCTTGTCGATGCGTCCGGCCAGGCGGGTCTGAGCGGGAGCGACTTCGGCGGGATCAAATTCGAAACCGACCTTGAGGGTTGGGCGAATTTGCCGCCCCTGCGCCTGGTTCGACTGACCATTGAAGTTCTGGCCCATCCCCTGCTGACCCTGCTGGTTCCGCCGGTTCTGGTTGTTGCGGTTCTGCTGGCCGAACTGTCCCTGCTGGCCGAACTGATTCATGCCATTGCGGGTGTTCCGGCCATTCATCATGCCGTTGGCATTGGGCATCTGGGCGGCCTGGCCAGCCTGACGCATGCCGACAAACCGGCCACCGGCGGTCGAGCCACGCATGTTCCCCTGGGTACGGCTTCCCATACCAGCCTGGGTTCCCCCACCGGCCCCGAGACTGCCGTTGCCCAAGCCTCCCGCACTCAGCCCTCCCAATTCCATCTGGGATCCAGTCGCGCCACTGGTGCTGCCCCGGGCGCCGTTGGAGGCTGTGCTGCGACCATTCTGCCCGTTGGTCGGACTGTTCGACCCAAACAGACCCTGGGCCCGGGCGTTCGAGGGCAGGCAGAACAGCAGGCCCACCGCAAACGAGGTCCAGAGGATCTGACGTGTTTTCGAGGACACCATCGGGTCGCCTCCAAAAGGGGGAACAGCACTCTTCAATGCTATCGACAAACGGGATGGAAGTGAAGAGGCGCACCCAGTCCTCGGGTGACTCTGCCGGTGGTGACCGCCGGGACGATCAGGGCCTTCGGGAAGTTTGCAGAGTCCCTCTCTGCTGAGAATCGTCACGAACAGAGCCCGGAAGCCGCCAGGAATCACGGGGATGTGGGCAGATGTGCTGTACGTGCTGTCAGCGGGGCGACATTCGGACGAAACGCCCGAAAGGATCGGACAGTGACTGGGTCTCACTGACCGATCCTCCCGGGGGAGCTCAGGGATGGAGTGGCTTGGGGAGGTTAGTCTTCCCAGGACTCGTCGGCTTCTTCCTCGAAGGCGGCGGAGACAGCCCGTTCGTCGTCGAAGTTGTCTGGTCGCTGGCGTCGGGACGACTGGCGGTGGTAGCGACGCTCCGACGGCCGGGGGGACCGGGAGGCTTCCCATTCGTCCGACTCGGCGTCCAGTTCGTCCTCATCTTCGTAGTTGGCCAGGACCACCTGTCGGCGGCGGGGCGTGCGGCTCCGCGGTTCTTCATCCGCCTGGGCAAACTCTTCACCACGATCCTGGAGGTCGCGGATGATGCGGGCCCGTTCGCGGTCGTTCAACGGGGTGGCTGCCGGGGACTCTTTGCGTTTCTGCAACGAGCTGAGATCGATGGACTGCAGCTTGCGGGCCAGCTCGGCGTTCATCGCGGAATTGCCCGGATTCGCAGGGCGACGGGCGGACGTGTCTCCGAAGGGACGGAGGGCCGGGACCGGCTCTTCGTCTGTCTCCAGCGAGTCGAGCGAGGGGCCCGAGTGTCCCGGCAAACCCTTCGCACCCTTGGCCGAATCGCGGGTCTTCCGTCCTGGAAGGGCGACGTAGGCCATTTCCGAGTTGACCTGCATGCCCGAGTCGGGAGTGAATTCGACCCGCAGACTGCACTGGGCCTTGTGGAACCCGCCGCGGGTGTAGGGGACGAAGATGGTGTACGACTCGCCAAGTTTGCCCGGCTGGCCCAGCTTGGCGAGGTCGTCGGTCTTCCAGATGAACTGGTGGAGCGGCTTGACCTGTTCTTCTTCGTCTCCCTGGTCGTCGAACAGGTAGACGCAGATCGAGCCGTTGGTCTTGGCGGCAATGGGGCTCTTGGCGGTAAAGAAGTAGAGTGTCCCCACGAAGCCGCGGGTGGTCTTGTTGTCGATTCCAGGGCCCTCTCCCGGTTGCCACATCGCCAGGACCTGGACGACTGGGTTCTTGGGATTGGCCTGGGGGATGCGTTCGGCACCGAGTCGGAAGTTTCCGAGGCTGCTGCAGCCACTGGCCACAAGCAGGAGGGCCGGCGACAGGCAGGCGATGAGTCGCAGCACGGTGGTCGTCGGGAGAGACATGAGGGTGATCCGGAGGGGGGGGAGGGGCGTCGGACCAGGCGGGAAGGGAGAGTCTGGAGACAGGGCCGGGAAGGAGGGTTGCACTCACTTCCCGGCCTGTCCCGAGGCTCAGTCGTCGTTCCGGGCGGCCGGTTTCTTGCGGGCGGGGATCTTCCGCGTTCCGGCAGCCTCCGGGTTTTCGGTCATCCGGGGGTTGGAGCGGGCAGACGCTTTGGCCTGTCGACCGCCAACCTGTTGAACCGGCTTGAGATCGAAATCGGAGTAGTCTTGGCTGTCGGCGGTGGCGACTGCCAGATCGGCCTCGTCCTCGGTGGCCCGGCGGGCACTGGTGCGAGCGGGCAAGGTCGACCGCTTCACCCCCGAGCGGCCAGCGGGCGGGGCCAGGGTCGGTTCATCGAGGCTTCCGTCCGGTTCCGGGGGAGGGGGCACCACGCGTCCCGGGCGACCGGTCTCGGGGAGAGGCTCGGGAGTCAAGGCCGGGGTGTAGTTCATTTCCAGCGGGCGGCCCGAGTTGGGCGACACGGGGCCGAGGGTGGTGGAGGTCGAGTAACCGCCGAGGTCTTCGCCGGGGACACCGAAGAGGGGACCGTGGATGGACTCCGCCTGGCATTCGATGAAGTTGATCCGCTGGGTTTCAATCTCCTTGACCATTTCCGCCTCCTCTTCATTCCGGATGATGCGGGGGGTCAGGAAGATCAGCAGTTCGGAGCGGCGGGTCCGCTTGAAGTCCGCCCGGAAGAGTTGCCCCAGGATGGGGATGTCTCCCAGGAGGGGCACCTTGCGTTCTTCCACCTGGTTGCTGCTGGTGATCATGCCACCGAGGACAATCGTCTGGCCGGTGCGGACAATCACCGACGTCTGGGCGTTGGTGGTATCGATGATGGGAGAGGTGATCACGCTGCCGTTGGGGTTGGTGAACAGCGGGATCCCCTGGGGGTTGAGGGCATCCTTGCGGGCCGAGACCTCCATCACCACCATGCCGTCGGGGCTGATGCGGGGGATGACCTCGAGGATGATGCCCACGTTTCGGGGGAGCACGATCGGGGTGGCGTTTCCGGTGGTCTGGTTGATGGTGAAGCTGTCGACGCGGGGGATTTCCTGCCCCACCTGGATGGTGGCGAGCTGGTTGTCGAGAGCCTGGACCTGCGGACGGCTGAGCACGTCGATCCGGCGTCGGGCGGCCAGGGCCCGCAGCAGGACGCTGACGCTTTCCGATCCGGCGGCCAGCACGAGTCCGCCGTAGCCCAGGTCACCGTTCACGCGACCAACCGACAGGCTGCTGAGAGCCTGCCCACCAATCCGCTGGGTGTTGAGATTGGGGGAGGTGTTGTTGCCGAGGGGTTGGTTGTTGAAGTTGAAGCCCGGGGTCGAGCTTTGCGAGACAATCGTCTGGGTGGTGGTCTGCACGCCGTTGGGAGAGGTGTTGGTCGTGGGGACCTGCACCAGCTCGGTGATCGCACTGCGGTCGAACAGGATCGAGTCCTGCAGCCCGAGTTCCACACCCCATTCGTCGTTGCTGGTGAGTTCGACCTCGACGAGCAGGGCCTGGATGATCACCTGCTTGGGAACCTGGTCGAGCTCCTGGACCATCTGGATGATGTCATCGAAGTAGCGGGGAGTCGCACTGATCAGCAGCTTGTTGCCAACCGGTTCGGGGACCACGACCACTTCGCGGTCGAACTGGTCAAAGGCACTGATGAGGGCGGGGTCCTGCTGCTCGATCTGCCGGCGCGACTGCAGGAACTGCTGGATCGCCTGGGCGACGTCGGCGGCGGGACTGTTCTTGAGGGCGTAGACCCGGTTCTGCCGCTGCCGGACATCGCTCGAATCGAGCGACAACAGCACGGCATGGACCACTTCCAGCGCATCACCACCACCGATCGCAATGATGCTGTTCGTGCGGGTGTCGACCGAAAACCGCAGGGGGATGAGAGTGCTGCTGGCGTCGTCGGTCCCGGCCAGGGGCAGTCCTCCGCCGAGTCCACCCTGACCACCGCCGGCACGCTGCCGCTGGGTCTGGGCCGAGAAGAGTCCTTCCAGCAGCGAGACCATGCCCGAGGCGTCGGCATTGGAGAGGGGGAACACCTTGATCTCGGCCACGGCCGAGGCGGGCTTGTCGAGCTTCCTGATAAGGGTCTCGATGAGGGTGATGCTCTCTTCGGGAGCGGTCACCACGATGCTGTTGGTGCGGGCATCGGGGTTGATGCGGATGTCGGAGATGATGCCCGAGCGGACAGCTCGTCCCGAGTCGCCGTCGGCATCGATGAATTCGATGATGGAACTCTTGACGTCCCGCAGGTCTTCATTCTGGATCTGCTGGTTGCCACCACCGCCGAAGCCGCCACCGCCACCCCCCACCCCCTGGTTCTGGGCCTGGACGCGGGCCGGTGTCAGAACCGCGATGATGGCCTGTTGCAGGGTCAGGGCGAGTTCGTCGGCCAGGGCGTTGGTCAGGGGGAAGATCCGCAGTTGGTTGACCGAGTCGGATCCAAGGGTGTCGAGATCCTTGATCAGCATCGAGACCTCGGCCATGTCGCGGGGCCGGGCCTGGACGATGACCGAGTTGGTCCGGCTGTCGGGAACGATCACGACGCGGGGTGACAGGACGGCGGTGGAGTTGTTGGCATTGTTGGTGGCCGCAGCTCCCTGCCCGGGGGTTGAGGTCTGGCCGACCGGATACATCTGCTTGATGGTGTCGGAGACCTGGGCCGGGACGGCGTATTTCAGCCGGAAGACCTTGTATTCGAGGGTGGGATCGCTGGGCTGATCGAGTTGCTCGAGCAGCTCGAGGATGGCGTCGAGATCGGCCTGGGGAGCCACAATCAGGAGGGCGTTGGGGCGGGAGACCGGGAACAGGGCGACCGAAGCGGTCGAAGCCTGCCCGCCGCGAGCCGCCTGCCGGGGACTGATGCGGTCATAAACCGCCGTCAGCAGCGTCGCGAGGGCTTCGCTGTTCTGGTGTTCGACCGGAACCATCCGCACGACGGGGGCACTGGCTTCGCTGAGCTTCTCGATTTCCTTGAGAATGCTCATGACCGTTTCCACGTCCTTCTCATTCCCCTTGATGATAAAGACGTTGAGGTCGGGAACCGCCTCGATGGAGACTTCTCCCTTCAGGCTTCCCTGCAATGCCTGGGGAATGGGCATGCCCTGTTGGGCACCCGCCGTCGGGCGGGGGGCGTCAGCGCGCCCCTGTGCCCGGGCTGCCGGGGCTTCTTCATCATCAGCGGCGGCGGGAGCGTCTTCGTCTCCCTCGGCCGCATCCCGGGCCGCCTGCATGCGGGTTGCCAGGACCAGTTGGTCCAGTTCGGTCTGCAGCGACTTGGCGAAGCGGGTGTCGGCTTTCTCGGACGGAACCGCACGGATGGCTCCCTTGTCACCCGGGGGGAGCTTGTCGAGGGCCCGCACCAGGCGGACGATCGCCGGGGTTTCCTTCTCGGTCGCCTCCACCAGGACCGAATTGCGTTCTTCGTCGAAGCCCACCTTGAACTTCACGCGGCGGGGACCGTTCTCATCGGCTGCCGACAGGATCGCCAGACCCTCGAGCCCGCCAGGCCCGCGGGAGAGCCGTTGGGTATTGCCGCGGAACGCCTTCAGCAACGTCTTTTCAATGCTGCCGGCATCCCGGTTCGAGAGCCGGATCTCGGTTTCGACGAGGTCACCGGTCGTCTCTTCTTCCTCGGCGGCCACCCGGCGAACCTTCTTCGCGGGGCGGGTTTCTTCGAAGTCTTCTTCGTCGGCTGCGGCCGGGCGAACCCGTCGGGAGCCATTGGCGAGACGGCGGGGGGCGGCCGCTTCCAGCTCTTCGGACTCCCGGGGGGGCCAGACTGGCTGAACCTGCGCGGGGGGCCGTTTCTTGAGCCGGGCCAGTTCCTGCGCCTGGGCCTCCAGGGTGGCAACCTCGTCGGCTTCCCGACGACGTTGATCCTCACCCTTGATGACCGCCGGGCTGTAGTCCATGCGCTGCTGGGCCGTGCTGATCAGCACCAGGTGCTCACCCTTCACCACCAGCTTCTGGCCGTAGGCGGCGAGTTCGCGGTTGAGGATCCGCAGGGCCTCTTCGTGAGAGTGCTGCTTGCGGTCGAGGCGGCTGAACGGGCGGCCGGGCAGCTCGTCGGCGACCAGCTCTTTGTCCATGCTCTTCGCGACGTCGTTCAGCACCTTTTTCCAGTTCGCCCGCATGTAATTCAGGCGGATGCGCTGCGATTCTCCCGCCGGGGGGAGATCGTGTGACGACTCGTCGGCATCGTCATCCGACTCATCGGGTTGGACCTGGGAAGGTCGACCCTTGGTCGATTTGCTGACACCTCGTTCCCTGGTTCCCGCCGACAGCGGGATAAACGAGGCGGCTGTCGTCAGTGTGAGAGCCACACAGCAGGCCGCCACCGGGACAAGCGGGCGAAGAGAGGAAGGCAGTTTCGGCACGAGTTGTTCTCCTGAACGTGGGTACCGTTTGCCGGGACTGGTGGGGCCGCAACCTGGCCACACCGGTTACCCCCCGTAACACCGGCACGATCCGTTCTCTCGGTACTATCGGCACCTCCTGCTTGATTGCTTGAGTCAACGTGTTTTTCCCAGATTACTTTTCCGGAGAAGTCGATCGAGTGGGGCCAGTCAAAACCCGTTCCCGGGGAACGCCCACTGGCGAAGGCGTGGTGGTATGCGGGTTCTGGGGAGTCTGGGTGGGAATGGGGATGGGTGCCGGGCTGCACTGGGGAGACCCTGTCGACCTTGTTAAAGTGCCGGTGGGGAGCGAAGGGCAGCAGCGATTTTCCCGAGCCATTGAGGACTTCAACGGGTGGTCATGAACGTCGATCTTGTGATTCGGGGGGGGATGATTGTGGATGGCCTGGGAACACCGGGCTATCGGGCCGATCTCGCCATTGTGGGAGAACGGATCGAGACGATTGGAGATTTGGGAGGCGTTGCGGCCCGGGCGACCATCGATGCCACCGGGATGGCGGTGGCCCCCGGATTTGTCGACCTGCACACGCACTCGGACGGGTGGTTGTTGCGGACCGACAATTTTGCCGCCAAGACGACGCAGGGGTTCACGACCGAAGTGCTGATGGCCGACGGAATCTCGTATGCCCCGGTGCGCGACTGGAATGTCGCCGAGTGGTTTTTTTACCTGCGGTCGCTGAATGGGCTGCGGCTGGACCATTACCGTGGCTGGCAGAGCCTGGCCGACTACCAGGCGGAACTGGACCGGAACACCGCCCAGAACACCCTGCTGCAGATCCCCTACGCGAACGTGCGGGTGAACGCCCTGGGGTGGGGACGGCAGAGCCCTGATGACTACCAGGCGCGGGAGATTCGGGCGGCGATCCGTCAGGGGATGGACGAGGGGGCGGCCGGCCTGTCGACAGGACTCGACTACATCTCACAGTGTTTCTCTTCGACGGCCGAACTCATCGATGCCTGTCGAGCCATGGCGGGGCACCAGGGGTTGTATGTGACCCACGTGCGGTACAAGCAGGGACTTCGACGGGCGATTCAAGAGGCGGTGGAGATTGCCGAGACAGCCGGGGTCCCGCTTCACATTTCCCACCTGAAGGCGAGTGCCGGACTGAACATCCCCCAGACGCTGGAGATGATTGACTGGGCCCGAAAGCGGGTCGATCTGACATTTGACGTGTATCCGTACCAGCCCGGATCGACGATGCTGAATTTCCTGATTCCCAACGAGTGCTGGGAACGGGGACCACTGGGGGTGCTGGAGCGATTGCGGGAACCGGCGATTCGGGATCGGTTTGCGGCCGGGCTGGAGGCGTACGAACTCGACCTCGACCAGATCCACATCGCCTGGACACCGTCGAAAGACAACTCGGTCCACCAGGGAAAACTGGTGAGCCAATACGTGGCCGAGACAGGCCTGTCGGCGGCCGATGCGCTGTGCAATCTGCTGATCGAAGAGCGTCTGGCGGTGCTGCTGGTGTTCAACCAGGGGGATGACCGGCTTGTCGAACCGTTCCTGCAGCATGATCTGTACCTCATGGGGAGTGACGGCATCTATTTCGAAGATGGGGCTGTGCATCCGCGGATCTACGGTTCGGCAGCGCGATTGCTGGGTCCGTGTGTACGGGACCGGAAACTGTTCACCCTGGAGTCGGCCGTCCAGAAACTGACGTCGGGACCAGCCCGACGGTTTGGCCTGAAAGACCGGGGAGAATTGCGGCGCGGGGCGTATGCCGACGTGGTGGTGTTTGATCCCCGCACTGTCGCGGACCAGGCGAGCTATACCGATCCCCACCGGCATTCTGTGGGGATTCGGGAAGTCGTGGTCAACGGGGTGCCGATCGTGGGCAACGGCGAACCAGTCGGGTTCGGCCGGGGAAATGCACCCGGAAGGGCTCTGCGGCGGGGAGCCTGACGGTCCCACGCGTCGCCCGAACGGTGAGTTGCTTGCGTGGGGCATCTCGCGGATCGATACTCCATCGTGCCGCGATCGGCGGCCCCACTGCTGTCCCCTCAACCAATTTGACGACCAACATGCTGCAGATCCGGACATCGCGCCAGTCAGGAGTGACTGTACTGAGCCTGGAGGGGCAGTTGATCCACGGTGCCGAAGGGCGGCAGCTGGGAAGCCAGATCAACGACCTGGTGGCCCGGGGCGAGACACGAATCCTGCTCGACCTGACGGGGGTGGGCTTTATCGACAGCTCTGGGATCTCGGAACTGGTCTCGGGATACAGCCAGGTGAAACGGGCCGGAGGAGACCTGAAGCTGTCGTCGCCCAAACCGCTGATCCGGCAGGTGTTCCAGGTGGTGAAGCTGACGTCCCGCATTGAGGTGTGCGAGACACTCGAGAGTGGAGTCGCCGCCTTGAATCGTCCCGTGGATCCCGTCGCCGAGTGATGATCGTCGAGTGTGCGGTCATGGTCGTTCCCCTGAAGTTGCAATGCGCCCGGGCAATGAAACTGGCATCCGTTCCTGTTGAGTCTGCCCGACACCTCGCCGTGCTGTCAGCCGCGGGGCACTTGGAAGGGTGGCTGTCCCCAACCGGAAGGGGCGCGAGACTCGTCCTGAAGCGCCGCCCAGCGGCACGCGCAACATCCTGCGGGACCCTGGTGGTTGTGAGCGCGTGGATGGGGGGCGACGCGGGATGAGCCGCAGGTTGCCGGTTGAGGAATTTTCCGTGGGGCGTGGAGAGACGACCTGCCGGATCGGTGAGACGACGCTGCGGGTCTTCACGCATCGCCCCGAGGGATTGGGCAACGGTCCCCTCGTCGTGGTCTTCCATGGAATTCTGCGGAATGCCGAGGAGTACCGGAATCATGCCGAGTCCCTGGCGGCCAGGCTGGGGGGGGCGGTCGCGGCTCCGCTGTTTGACGAGGCCCGATTTCCCACCGTGCGCTATCAGCAGGGGGGGATACTCAGGGAGGGGCGACCGGTTCCCCCCTCGGAATGGACGTTCTCACTCGTGCCTCCCCTGTTGGAGAGCCTGCGGAGGATGCTGGGGGATGACGAGCGGGAGATCTTTCTGCTGGGACATTCGGGGGGGGGACAGTTTCTGGCGCGGATGACGGCGTTTGTCACGGTCGATGTCCGGCGGATCGTCGCGGCCAATCCGGGCACACACCTGTTTCTGAACCATGAGCACCGGTTTCCCCTGGGGTTCGGGGGGATCCCCCGGGAGTGGAGCGACGAGGCGGCCTTCCAGAGGTACCTGGCTCAGCCGTTGACCCTGTACCTGGGGACTGGCGACACCATCCGCGACGAGAACCTCGATGTTTCTCCCGAAGCGGACCGGCAGGGGATGTCGCGGTATGAGCGGGGACGTCGCGCGTGGTTTCGGGCCCGGCAACTGGCCCAGGAACGCGGGTGGCGGTTTGGCTGGAAGCTGGTCGAGGCCCCCGGCATCCCGCACGACCACGAACAGATGTTTGGACATCCGCAGTGCCTGCGGGCGCTGCGGGGTGAGTGAAACCCAGGGAGAGAACCGAAATGGCGCGTGTGCATCGAATTGCTGTGATTGCCGGGGACGGAATTGGTCCCGATGTCACCCGCGAAGCACAGCAGGTGGCCGAGATGGCGGTCGAGGCCGACAGCGCGGTGCTGGAGTGGTCGGACTTTCCCTGGGGCACCGATCATTATTTCGCCCAGGGGACGATGGCCCCTCCCGATTTCCTCGAGACACTGGCTCCGTTTGAAGCCATCCTCCTGGGGGCGGTGGGGCATCCGAAGGTCCAGGACCATGTGACGCTCAATGGCCTGTTGTTGCCGATCCGCCGCCGGTTTGACCAATACATCTGCCTGCGTCCGTCCTATCTCTACGAGGGGGTTGCCAGTCCCCTGGCGGGGAAGTTGCCTGGCTCCATCGATCTGCTGGTCTTCCGGGAGAACACGGAAGGGGAGTATGTCGATGTCGGGGGACGGGTTTATCGCGGGTTCCCGGAGGAGACGGCGTTGCAGACGGCGGTCTTCACCCGCCGGGGATGCGAGCGGATCATCCGCGCCGCGTTCGAGGTGGCCCAGTCGCGTCCCCGCCGGCGTGTCTCGTCGATCACCAAGAGCAATGCCCAGGGGTATGGCATGGTTCTCTGGGACGAGTGTTTTGCGCGGGTTGCCGCAGAGTATCCCGCGATCAGTACCGAATCACTGCTGATTGACCGCGCGGTGATGGAGTTCGTGCGGCGTCCCGAGTCGTTTGACGTCGTGGTGGCCAGCAACCTGTTTGGTGACATCCTCACCGATCTCGGGGCCATCGTGGTGGGCAGCATGGGCCTGGCGGCGTCGGGGAACATCGACCCGACTCGGCGTGGGCCGAGCATGTTTGAACCGGTTCACGGTTCGGCCCCCGACATTGTCGGGAAGGGGATTGCCAATCCCCTCGCCGCGATTCTCTCGGCGGCGATGATGCTCGACCACCTGCAGCTTCCCCGGGGAGCCGAGGCGATTCGCCGGGCGGTGGCGGCGACGCTGCGGGCGGGGCGGGTCCGCACACCCGACCTGGGGGGAACGTCATCGACCCGGGAGGTCGGAGCGGCGGTTCTGGCCGAGTTGTCATCGTCCATTCGCCGCTGACAGCACCCCTGACAGTGGCGGGGGGCGTGGGCAGCCCGCGAGGGCGACTGCTACAATCGGGGGGGCGGGAAAGTCGACGAGAATGCCCCGCCTGCCCCTGCGATCGGGCAGTTCACATTCCTGGGAGGTGGACCTGTGCGGAATGCCCTGGGCTTCATGCTGCAGATGGCAGTGCTGATGTTCCTGCCGCTGGTCATCGGCTGGCAACTGTTTTTCGGGTTTCCCCTGTTGGTCATGCCAACCGCCACGCTGCTCGGGATCGTGGTGTTCTCGTTGGGTCATTCGTTGAGGCAGCGGCCATGAGTGCCAGGCAAGACGGGATGCGCCGCGGGGAGAAACCGCGGCTCAGGCAACTGCTGCTATTGGGAGTGGCCCTGCTGGTGATGGGGCAAGCGGGGCTCGTGCGGGGCCAGGTCGTGAAACGGCCCGAGGTGGTCGAGGCCCCCCAGGTGGAGATCAATCCGAATGCCACCCGGCGTTTCAAAGCCGCCCAGGACCTCGTCCTGGGAGAACGTTGGAAAGATGCCGTCGAACAGATCGAGCAATTGCTCAACACCGGAGGGACCGGCCTGGTCAGCCTGGGGGATGGTCGACAGGTCGGGGTGGAACCAGCGGCCCGACTGCTCTTGTCGGCCCTGCCGAAGGAGGCGCTGGAACGGCATCGACGCCGGGTGGATCCGCTGGCCCGCCGCTGGTGGGAGTCGGGGACCGAGGTCGATTTGCGGCGGATTGTCGAGAGGGCATTCCACAGTTCATTTGGTGACGATGCGCTGCTGCGACTGGGTGACCTCGCCTGGGAGCGGGGCGATGTGTCGGAGGCCCGTTCCCACTGGGAACGCCTGTTGCTTCCCTACCACTCACCCCCGGCCGGGCGCGAGATCCCGCCGGTCGCGTTTTATCCCGACCCCGAGGTCAGCGAGGCGGAGATTCGCGCCCGGCTGATCCTCTGCAGCCTCGCACTGGGAGAAGACGACCGGGCTCGTCGTGAGATCGTGGCATTTCGCAAACGGTTTCCCGATGACGAGGGAACGCTGTTGGGGGTGAAGGGCTCTCTGGTGGAGCGACTGGAGGCGATGCAGTCTGAAGGCCTGGGGGAATTGCGCGGGGGGATCGAGTCCTGGTCCACCCTGGGGGGAGACTCGAATCGGAGCCAGGTGGCGGGAGAGGTCCCTGTTCCCACGGCGATCCGCTGGGAGACAGATTTGCCCCGGATCGAGGTCGACTTCCAGGAATCGCGGCCGCAGCGGGGTCTGGATGAACGATTCCTGTTTGGTCCGCCGATGCGTGGCCGGCCGAATTCCAGCGTCACTGTACTCGGCACGTTTCCCGTGATCTGGCAGCAGGGGGTCTTCTGGTGTGACGATCATTCCATCCAGGCTTTCGACCTGGCGGGGTCCGGCGAGGGATCGGCCCTGTGGGGGAATTCGGCGGTGCTGTTCTCCCTGAAACCGGTTCCGTTCCCCAAGTCCCCCCGTCCGCCGATCGGGCTTCCCGCCCAGACATTGACGATTTCCGACGACCGCTTGTTTGCCCGGTTGGGAGATTCGGTGGCGGAGGCAGCGGGGGGGCGGACCCCGGGAGCGGTCCCCAGCACTCTCGTCTGCCTCGACCTGTTGCGGGAGGGGGAATTGACGTGGGCGTTGACTGCCGACAAGGTTGGCGACGAAGTTGGGAACTGGGTCTTCTGCAGTGCCCCGCTGGTGGAGAACGGACGGGCGTGGGTCCTGGTGCGGAAGTTGCTGCCCCAGCCGGTCCTGAATGCGGTCTGTCTCGACGCCACCTCGGGCCGGGTGCTGTGGAATCGTCGGATCCAGCAAGCCACCGCACTGTTCGGGGGAGACTACAACGAGCAGCAGTCCCTGATGGTCTCGGCAGCGGACGGACGACTGTTCGCCACGACCAACCAGGGGGCCGTGGTGGCGATCGATGCCCGTGATGGCGACATCCTCTGGGTCAACAACTATGCCCGCGAAGAGAGCGAGCGGGTTCCCGATTGGCATGATCGGCAGACCCTGGGCCCCAACCCCTGCGTGTGCCACGACGGGATGGTGTTTGTGGCGCCGGTCGATTCGGGATCGGTCTTCGCCTTTGACGGTGCCAGCGGCCTGCTCTTGTGGCAGCGTCCGGTCCCCGGGGTGGCGCGTCAGGTTGTCGGTGTCAGTGGAGGACGCCTCGTTGTCGCCGCCAACCAGTTGTGGGGCTTCGATGTCGACAGCGGAAAAATCGAGTGGTTTGTGGGGAATGAAGGGCCTGAGTCGCGGACCCGCGGGCGATGCCTGTTGTCGCAAGACAAGGTGCTCTGGCCCCGCGAAGAGGAAATCCTGGTGGTCGATGGACGGGCCGGGAGACGACTGCAGGAAATCCCCCTGGCGGAAATGGAGCGTGCCGGGGGAGGCAACCTGGCGGCCGCTGATGGGTTCCTCGTCTGTGCCCAGGCCGATCGGCTGGTCGTGTTCTGGGAGTATCTGCAACGGCAAAAGAAACTCGAAGAGGATCTTGCCCGGGCGGGGACGAAGCCTTCGTCCCTGCCCGTCTCGCTGGCATTGGCCCTGCATGAGACCGCCCTTGTGCGGGGGCTGGCGGTGAGGGAAGGGGTTGCCGAGCAACGCGCGATTGCGGGCTGGAGACGGGTGCTGGAGGAGTCATCCCGGTTGGGACGCGTGAATTCGGCATGGAGGTCCGTTCTCAGCCGTTCGCTGATTCCCCTGTTCCTTCAGGCAGGACAGGAGGCCCTGGTGGCGGGGGACGTTTCCCAGGCACTGTCTCTGTGGCAGCAGGTCAGGTCGGAGGCATCCCGGGGCAGGGATCGGGGAGAGGCGGGGGTTCAGGTGGCGGAACTGTTGATGCGTGAAGGACGCTGGGCCGAGTCCGCCCGGGTCTGGAATGAGTTGGCCCGCGATCCGCTTCTGGTTCGACTTCCCCGGGCGGCGGGAAGCACCCGCTCGATTGGACAGTCGGCCTCGATCGAGTTGGCCCGACTTTCCCAATTGATGAAAAGCGATGCGCTCGCGGGGGGAACGAAAACCGAACCGGCTGGGGCGGGCCATGAAACGTCAGGCCGACCGGGAAACACCACCGGGCCAGCCGGGCTTCCCTGCCATTCCGAGACGGCCGCTGCCGTGCGGGCCCAGACCGGCAACGACCGGGCCTTGTCGTTGACAAGTCGGCTGTGGACGGTCCCCTCTGCCGGGGTGACCGCGATTCATGTTCTCCAGCGGGGGGCGAAAGGCGGTCGCCGGGGGTGGGTCCTGGTGGTGGGGGACCAGCTCGAGTGCCGGGAGCTGGCCACCGGCCGCCGCTTGTGGTGTGCGCCGCTGGTGGAACGACCCGATTGGGTGGGGGGCAGTTCTGACATTCTTGTTCTGTCGATGGCATCTCAGCTGGTGGCCATGGATTCCCGCTCGGGGGTTGCCCTCTGGTCTCAGCCGCAGCGTGCACTGGAGGGGACCGGGGACTTCCGGCGTCTGCAGTGCGACGGAAACACCCTCGTTCGTCTGGATGCCGTGCGGGGTGTCGAGTCCATCGACCTCAGGACGGGGGAGTCCGTCTGGCGTTTTGTTCCCGGTGGCGGGGACGACCGGTTGGGCTGGGTCTCAGCGTCGGGGGAAGATTCCCCCCGACGGGGACTCTCCCCCTACTGGTGTGTGCGTGACGGGATCGTCGCCGTGCAGGTGTCATCTCCGCCGATGGTCTGTTTCCTGGATTTGTCAGACGGATTTCTTCGGCAGGGGACTGTTCCGATGGCGGAACCCTGGAGGGCCGACCCGGTGGCGTCCAGCACTGCGGCCTGGGGAATCGTCAAGCTGCCGTCGGCCGTGGAACTGCTGGATGGTTTTGGGGGAACGGTCCAGCGATTTTCCCTGCCGATTGGGGCTGTTGGTTCCACTGAGGGGGCCCCGGTCCGGGAACCGGGTCCGGGACGGTACTGGACCGACGGGCGGAGCGTGTTCTGGGAGCGTGCCAGCGCGCGATGGTCGCTGGGAACGCTCATTTCGGGGCGGGAGATGTGGTCGTGCAAGCCGCGATTTCGCGAGGGGTTCGATCCCGGGAGCATTGTTGCCGACGAGTCCCGGATCTACCTGCGGGATGGGTCCGACCTGTGCGCTCTCGAGACTTCGTCGGGCAAGTTGGCATGGAGTGTTCCTCTGAATTCAGGCTCGGGCACTTCGGGGGATCTCGTGCACCGTTTGGGCGATTGGCTCGTTGTGGCTCAACAGCGGCGCAATGGGGGGCAGGAATTCGAACTGCGCGATCCCCGGGATGGGAGTCTGGCCGAACAGTGGCATTTGCGCGGTTCGGTCAGGGGGTACCAGATCCTGGTTGAGCGAGGCGAAGTCGTTGTTGTGACCGATCGCGAACTGGCCGCCTATCGGGTCCCGGCGCGACCGTAAGCGGGAACCTGGCAGGATCCCCACGACAGATATTCAAATTGTCAGGGGTGACGCTGGTTACCGGTTTGTATATGAACAGAAAAATACTTCAGGGGTGGGCGACAATTGCATTTCTGCCGCAATTGGCCAGCGCAAAACCTTGCAGCCAAATGAAGCGTTTTTCGTGATTTTGCGCCGAGGTCTGCAGATCTTACACAAAAGTCGGGTTATGACGTCCTTCGGGGCCACGGAAGGCCGGAAAATGGTGAAAAATTGCAGAATTCCGGAATGAAATTGTTGAACGGACTTTGGGCAAGCTGTATAAGCTGGGGGTCTTA
>DNUF01000097.1 GCA_003508595.1 Planctomycetaceae bacterium | reverse complement strand
ATGGTCGACAATGGGATTCGGATAGGTCTTCCCCAACTCCACGCCCGCAGCAGCCAGCACACTGGCGGGGGCTTCGAACGGACGGTGGATGTATTGCTCGGGAAGCCGGGCCAATTCGGGAAGGTAGCGCCGGATGTAGGCCCCATCGCCGTCAAACTTTTCCCCCTGCGAGATCGGGTTGAAGATGCGGAAGTAGGGGGCGGCGTCGGCCCCGCATCCGGCCGTCCACTGCCAGCCGAGGGTGTTGTTGGCCAGGTCGGCATCGACCAGCGTGTCCCAGAACCATTTCGCTCCCTCCTGCCAGGGAAGCAGCAGGTCCTTCACCAGGAACGACGCGGTCGCCATCCGCACACGGTTGTGCATCCAGCCGGTCTGCCACAGTTCCCGCATCCCGGCATCGATCAGAGGATAGCCGGTGCGGCCCCGCTGCCAGGCCCGCAGGCCCCGGGCATCACTCTTCCACGGGAATCGGGCGTACTCGCTGCGCAGTGGTTCCAGGGGAGTCTGGGGGAAGTGAAACAGCAGGTGGAAGGCGAACTCGCGCCAGACGAGTTGGCGGGTGTAGGGCTCGGCACTCGATTCAGGCAGGCCGTTTGTTCGGGCCACCGCGTGCAGGTGATGCCACACCTCCCGCGGACTGATCTCGCCGAAGTGCAGGTGCGGGCTGAGTCGCGACGTGCCGGTCTGCGAGGGAAAATCGCGATCCTGCTTGTAGGTCTTCCAGGCTCCGTCACTGAAGCGGGCCAACTCGCGCTCGGCTCCCTGACGGCCGGGAATCCAGGTGGCAGCAAGACCTTTGTCCCAGGCGATCTTGGGCTGCAGTTCGAGGTCGTCGAGGCGGACCGAGCGCGGCCATTTCGTGGGTGAGGTGAAGGCGGTGGGAGGATGCTGAACGGCATCGATCCCCCCGGTCGCGACGCACTTCCGCCAGAACGGGGTGAAGACCTTGTAGCAGTCGTTGCCGCCTGTGCGAATCGTCCAGGGCTCCCAGAGCAGGCTGGTGTTGAAGCTCTCCACCTGCAGTCCCGACTCGGCCAGGGTGGCCTTGATGTGCTTGTCACGCGCAATGGCCGCCGGTTCGTACCGCCGTCCCCAAAAAACCGCAGTGGCCTGGGATTCGCGGATCACCGACTGCAACTCGGCCAGTGTGTTCCCCCGCCGCAGGATCAGCTTTGAGCCATGTTGCTTGAGGCTCTCCTCCAGGCTGGCGAGCGACCGGTGCAGCCACCACCTGGTCGCACCCCCCAGGGGCCAGTCCCCCTCACCATCCTCGGAGTGGATGTAGACGGGCACCACTGGCTCGCCCCGGGCGCAGGCCGCTATGAGGGCCGGGTGATCGTGTGTCCGCAAGTCGTTGCGCAGCCAGACAATTGTGCTCATGGTTGGGAATTGTAGGAATAACTGGCGGAGAACAACCACTGGTATTGGAGAGCGGGGTCATCACCAAATCCAGACGTCGGAATACTTTGTGGTTGGTTGAATTCTGATGGCGGTGAGCCGTGTCTGCCCGAAGTAGAAATCAGCTCACGGAAACAGCAGGAGAAGTAAGTGGAATCCGGAACACACGCTGTGTCGTCATCGCCGATGGAAGATGTAGTTTCGATCTCCTCGACACGAGACCTCTCGAGCGAGGAAACAGCCCGATCTCGACAACTCACAAACGCCCACCGTCGGGAACCACCATGCCTGTCAAATCCTCCGGCAAACCGCTTTTTTCATCGATGGCCAGCCACCCGTGGGAACGCACAAAACGGCCAGTAGGGAGGGGGAACGAAATGCCATCGCCGCGAACGTTCACATCGATTGCTGTCAGACGTCGCGTCTTGAATTCTTTCAGCATCACAGACAACCCGTCGCTCTCTCACTCGGACTGCTCTGTGACGGGGGCGACATTCCAAATCAACGCACGGATCGCAACCCTGTCACCCGACGGTGCACCGTCGGCCTGTTCGGAATGGACTTTTGAATGCATCTGGTGTGCTCCCGGGCCAGGTCCTGGATGTGGTGTGGCTCGCGACTGAATTTCGCGGAAATGTGACCTCAGGAGCAGAGGGCCGTCCGCAACGCCTTGATTGTTGACACCCATTCCTCGAAGTGATCGCTTTCCTCCCACAATTGGCGAAGCTCGGAATTCGGTCCCAGGATGAGCGTGAGTGCCCCCTGGGCTCTGGATAAGAGTCGTGACGAGGGCTTGATCGAAATGGACTGAAGCCAAGTGTCGACCTTCTCTGTGAATGCATCATCCTGTGTACCACGCCCCAGCGCCTTGGCCAACACCTCGGCCGCAGCGATAGCCTCCACGGCATCATCAGCGTTGATGTAGGCGGTTTCATTCTCCAGGATTTTCCGAATGGCTTGGGCGACCAGGGAAAAGTCCTGGTGGTCATTCAGATCGTATGCCCAATCGTTTGCCGAGTCATTGCCAAAGGGTTCGGTTGACCAGGTTCCCATCAAAGACTCCTCAATCACGAGGCCGACGGTTGACGTTCCGGGAGCGGCGATGACCAGTGCGCTCATTCTTCCGATTTCGGTAGCGCCCGCGACGTCCAGTAGCCACGGCTCCCGATGGATGTGTCCAGCAGCGACCGGTCTTCCAAGGCATCGATCTGGGGCAACGAATCGAGATGATGATGCGCATGCCAACCCTCAAATTCGATAGCGGTCGCATCCACCGACAGCACGAAACCATCCAGAATTGCGTATTGCTTACCGGGTTCGACGTTGGCCAGAATCACCTTCATAGCGGCCACCCATGAGGCCACATCGTCTTCGGAGGGCTCGCTCTGCCAACTGTTGCGAATATCCTCCAGCGCAAGTTCCTCCCAGTTCGTCTCCAGCTCAACCCCTTCGGCAAAGGCAAATGCCCTCCTGCAGGTCATGCAAGTGAACAGCCATCCGCATCCACACCAAGGGCAGTCCATCTGGGCAGGAAACGAGATCCGCCCATCGCCACACGAACAATGGGAGATGAGGTCATCGTTGGCTTTCACCAAGTAAACGGTTCGCATGGAGGGTGATTCCTGTCGGGACGAGTGAGAACTGGGATCCGACCAATGAGTCTGAAAGTAAGCAAAATCAATGCTCGAGGCGAGTGGAGTTCAACGCAAGCCAAGTCGACCCAGACGTTCTTCAAGCACCATGAGGTCGGTCCAATTGTGCCCCACGGAGTCAGTTTTCTTGTGATCAAATCGATGTTTGTCCCTCGTTGGGTGACCTCGCAGTGTGTGGTCATGTTTTGACGGCGACGCGGACTGCAGAACGAACGCATACCGCCGGCCATGTTGCACGCTAAACTCATGGAAGGGCGAACGGACAATCAGTTCGGAACCGAACGAATGTGGGTCATGCTGACAGACTTCGTGGACTTGATGCAGCAGTCGAAGCGGGTTTTGGCCTTCACGGGGGCTGGCATCAGCACCGAGAGCGGAATTCCCGACTTTCGGTCGCCCGGGGGGATCTGGTCGCAGTCACAACCGGTCTATTACGACCAGTTCCTCCGCAGCCAGGCGGCCCGCAACGAGTACTGGCGGCAGAAGAGCGTGGCGCATCGCGACTTCGCCGCGGCCCAGCCGAACCCGGGACATCGCGTGCTGGCCCAATGGGAAGCCCAGGGGCGGCTGATCGGAGTGATCACCCAGAACATCGATGGGCTGCATCAGCTCGCGGGGAGCCGGCGGGTGCTGGAAGTGCATGGCACCGCCCGCGAGGTCGCCTGCGTGGGGTGCCGGCGGCGATGGCCAGCCGAGGTGGGTCTGGCGTGGTATGCAGAACTGAAACAGGCCCCGGACTGTCCCGACTGTGGCCGGCCCCTCAAGCACGCGACCATTTCGTTTGGCCAGGCGCTCGACCCCGAGGTCTTGGAACAGGCGTCGGAATGGGCCGCCCGGTGCGATCTCATTCTGGCACTCGGTTCATCGCTGGTGGTGCAGCCGGCGGCGGGGATACCCGTGTTGGCCCAGAACTTCGGCGCACGGCTGGTGATCATCAATCGCGATCCCACCCCCCTCGATCACCAGGCCGACCTGGTAAGGCGCACCCCCCTGGGGGAAACGCTCGAAGCGGCTGCGCAAGCGTTGCTGGAACGGTGCGCATAAAAAACCGCGCGGTGGGAACAAGTCTCCACCGCGCGGTGACAGTTTGCCTTCGGCCAGTTTTCCTGCG
>DNUF01000065.1 GCA_003508595.1 Planctomycetaceae bacterium | reverse complement strand
TCATTGTTACCCTGTGTAATTTCTGTGACCCCTCTCGGGGTCGACGATCGCGACTTCGTCGCGGCACACGACGGCAGAAGATCGGTTCCAACCGAGCCCCGCTGGGCGCTTTCTCCGGAAACCCCCGTCGAGTGGGACCGGCGCCAGCCTCGCGGGAGCGCGGACCTCCGCGTCCACCCGCTGCGCGTGCATCCGCGGCACACGGTCCGTGGGCTCGCCCACGACGGCCAACGCTCAGGCCGGCTTTGCGACTCACGCTCCCACACGACGTCGTCCCGTGCGGGAGCCCGTTTTCACCACCCCACGCGACCTCCCTCCGCATGGGAAGACGGTGGAAGCACCGTACTCCAGGTTGGGTCCCGCCACGTGCCTGGTCTCGTACGCGAGATCTGGTACACGGTGGGGTGAGCCGGGTCGTCGGTCGTCGCACGCTGCGATCCATTCGGTGACGGACATTCCGGCGAAAGGTAGAATCGGGAACCGTTCTTTGCGGACCGACCGTGATGACCACCAACACACCATTTCCGTCTGCCCCACTCCTGCCCCCCCCATGCTTCCCCCCCGCACCGAACAACTTGCCCTGGTCCGTGAGTACACACAGAGTGAAAGCCTCATCAAGCACATGCTGGCAGTCGAGTCGGCGGTGCGGGCGTATGCCCGGAAGTGGGGGGAGGACGAGGAGCTCTGGGGGGCAGTCGGATTGCTGCACGATTTCGACTACGAACGCTGGCCCAATCCTCCGGATCATCCGCTGCAGGGAAGCCGTATTCTCGCCGAACGGGGTTATCCCCAGGTGCTGATCTATGCCATCCAGTCACATGCCGACTATCTGACCGACTGCCCCCGCCTCTCCCGACTCGACAAGACCCTCTACGCCTGCGATGAACTGTGCGGGTTTCTCACCGCTTCGGCCCTCGTCCGCCCCGGGCGCCTCGAAGGTCTCGACGCCAAGAGTGTCAAAAAGAAACTCAAGCAGTTGTCGTTCGCCGCAGCGGTCAACCGCGACGACATCACCCGGGGGGCAGCCGACCTGGGGGTCGACCTCGACGAGCACATCAATTTCTGCATCGCCGCCATGCAGACGATCGCACCCGAACTGGGATTGCTGCCGCAAACGCCGCCGGCATGATGCCTGCGGCGTTTCGGGGGTGAAAAGAGTGTCGCGACACGACGGCCGCGACGCACCGGAACGGACAAATCCACGCACCGTGGCAATCCGGTGAAGACATGGGCCCGGCACTCGGGGAGGGGCAGACCGCCCCGGCGATCATCATCGCAAGACGAGCGGACGGTGCGGGGCCGGCGAGGGCTACGTGTACCGCACGGCCCGATGGGCCGGTTCGAAATACTCGGGCAGCAGTGTGTCGACCTGCAGCAACCCCTTGCGGGTGAGGCGGATTGTCTCACCGTCGACCGCGAGGTAGCCAGCCTGGGCCTGCCGTCCCAACGCCTCGCGGAATTCCTCCCGCAGGTCGACGCCGAACTTGTCGAGGAACGGTCCGATCCGAATTGCCCCTTCCTTCAACTGCAGCACAAACTCGCGGATCAACGCCTGGTGCGGAGTGATCCGCAGGGCGCGGTTGAGGGGCAACCGGCCCGCTTCCAACGCGGCCAGGTAGTCGGTCAACTGGTCGAGATTCTGGTAATGCACACCCTGCAGGTGCCCGAACGACGCCACACCGGTCGCCAGCAGGTCGGCTCCCCGCCAGACCTGGTCGCGGTAGACGAAGTGATCGCGTTCCGGATTCCGCACCAGTTCCTGGGCGCTCGAAATGTGGTAGCCCTGCTTCCCCAGTTCCACGAACGCCTCATCCACCCACCGCCGCTTGGTGGGCCAGTTCGCCACTGGCGAGGTGATGCCCGCCTCCTTCATCTCCCTGGCGATCAGCGTGTTGAAGGGAAGCTCCATCTGGTAGATGGTGATGTTGTCGGGAGCCAGCTCGCGGGCCTTGTCGATGCAGCGATGCCAGTTCTCATCGGTCTCACCAATCATCCCGGCGATCAGATCGATGTTGACCTGCGGAAAGCCAACCTGCTGAATCCACTCGTACGCCCGGAAGATCTCGGGAGAGAGATGCGCCCGGCCATTGGTTTCCAGGATCGTGTCGTTGAAGTTCTCGACCCCCAGCGAAATCCGCGTGACGCCGATTTCCTTGAGTGTCTTCACCTTTTCGAGACTCAAGGTCCCTGGCTCGCACTCAAACGTCACCTCCTCGGCCGAGTCCCACGAGACCGAGGCGTGCAGCCGGGTCCGCAGGGCCAGGAGTTGCTTCGCGCTCAGGTAGGACGGCGTCCCTCCGCCAAAATACACGAACCGCAACGACCGCCCCGCCACGCTTGGCTTGTGCGCCAGCAGTTCCACCTCGCGGGCCAGGGCCTGTGCGTACCGCTCGATGTCCTTGGCGTTCTGGTCGGTGTAGACGCGGAAGTAACAGAACCGGCACCGCTTGCGGCAGAATGGAATGTGCAGGTACAGACCCAGCGGGGCCCCGGGATGGGCCGGTGGCCGGTCAAGAACCTGTTCGATTTCCGGCAGGAATTCCCGCTTCCACTGCGAAAACGGCGGGTAATTCGAGATGAAGTAGCTGCCCACCTCGGTCGTCTCGGGCTTGTTTCCCGACACCACCTCCAACCCGGGGGTCGAGCCTGTTTCCGGCGTCATGGACGCACCTCATCCCTTCTGACCAAAACAGTACAACTTGCCGGTGGGTGCCTCCGAGCCAATCACGAGGCATCCCTCACCGACTGCGGGGGATGCCGAGAATGGCCGCCCATCCACAAAGCTCCACAACTCTTTCCCGGTCGCCAGCTCCAAGCCATACACCCGGCCATCGTGCGAACCGACATACACGCGGTCCTGCACAATCACGGGCGAACTGTCGATCTGCCGCTTGGCGTTGAAGATCCAGACATTTTTCCCGGTCTCCCGGTCGATGCAGTGCAGCTTTTTGTCCTGGCCCCCCAACACGACGAACTTGTCATTCACGGCAGCCGAGGAATGAAAGGCCACATCTCCCTGCGCAGCCTTGTACGTCCAGACACTCTTCGCCTGCTTCCAGTCGATCGCCAGCACCTCCCCTCCATGGGTCCCCACGTAGAGCATCTGGTCGACCACCGCGGGCGAGGCGATGAGATAGATCCCCAGGGGCATGTCGGTCACCTGTTCCCCCGTGGAGACGTTGATGACCCGCAGGTGCGAGTCGCAACCGGTGACAAACGTGTGGCCATCGACAATCGCCGGCGAGCAGTTCACCATCCCCTGCGTTTCGAACTTCCAGACCAGGGCCCCGTCGGCCGCCTTCAGGCAATACAGGTTGTTGTCGTGCGAGCCGAAGATCACGCGGTCTTCGAAGAAGCTGGCTCCGCTGATGATCGGCGCCCCGCCGCCGGTGGGATCGTCCGGATTGGTCGAATAGGTCCAGGCCTTCTTGCCGGTGGCCCGGTCGATCGCATGGAACAGGCCTTCTTCATCGCCGATGTACAGCAGGTCCCCCGAGACCGCCACTGCGGCTTTGAACCCGGGGATGAACTTGCTTTCATCCGCCTCTTCACGTGAGCGATAGGTCCAGAGACGCCGGCCCGTCAGCCGGTCCAGGCAGAAGACCTGGCCATTGAGAGAGGCTGCGTAGACGTGATCCCCCACGATGGCACAGGTCGAGCTGATCATCCCATCCTTGGGTCCTGCTTCGACCATCCACAGTTGTTCGAGTTGCGCCGGCAAGTTGCAGGTCGCCAGGCCCCGCTGCGAGGGACCATTCCGAAAGCTGGGCCAACTGGTGGGAGCCACGACGGGAGGTGCCCCGTGGACCAATCCCGGGAGTCCCGCCACAGACCATCCCAGAGCAGACGCCCCCAGTACGGTTAGCATCTCGCGACGCGACATCGGACTCGTGAGACCAGCAGGACCAGCCCCGCGCGACAGTGTTCGGAAAGGGGTGGGGTTCATCACCAGGCACATTCGTAAAGAGTTTGGAAATCGGCCTCACTCAGGGGTTTCGGGTTGAAGGTCCCGGTCCATTGCTGGGTCGCCTCGCGCGCCATCAACGGAATCTGTGCCCGGTTGACGCCACAGTCCGACAATCGCCCGGGCAACCCGGCCCGAGCCACCATTTGCCGCAGGTGATCGGCCAGCAGTTCACCCGAACTCCGGTCCCCCGCCTCGCACAGGCCCGCGAGATTGGCCAGTCGCCCGTAAAGTTCATTCACCGTCGGTGCGTTGTGCCGGACAACATGTGGCAGCATCACACCAATCGCCACTCCATGCGTCAGCCCGCAATGGGCCGAAAGGGGATTGGCGAGGGCGTGTGTTCCCCCCAGCATCGAGTTCTCGATGGCCGCCCCCGCGAGATGTGCCCCGAGCAGCATCTCGGACCTGGCCGACAGATCACGTGGAGTGCCGAGAACCTGAGGCAAGCCATGCACCAACAGTTGAAACGCCTGCTCGGCGAACAGGATGGAGACTGTGTTTCGCCGGGTGCAGACATACGATTCCACCGCATGGCTGAGAGCGTCCACCCCGGTCGCGGCAGTCACCGTCGCGGGCATGCTGAGGGTCAACTCGGGATCGAGCAGGGCCACCCGGCAGGCCGCCTTCGGATCCCCACACGCCATCTTCATGTGCGTCTTGGCATCGGCGATCAGAGCATACGACTGCGCCTCGCTGCCCGTGCCCGAGGTGGTCGGGACGGCAATCATGGGCAACATCGGTCGCGATGCCCGGCCCGTCCCCTTGTAGTCCGACATCACCCCGCCGTTGGAGTACAGGAAGTTGATTCCCTTGGCACAGTCCATGCTGCTGCCCCCCCCCAACCCGACAATGAGGTCGGTCTGTGCAGCCCTTGCCACAGTCAAACCCCGATCGACATCGTCAGTGGTTGGATTGGGTTGGACCTCGTCGAAGAGGGTGACCTGGAAACCTGCCCCCGACAGCACCTCCATGGCCCGTTGGGGATGCCCGGCAGATCCGAGCCCTTGGTCCGAGACCAGCAACACCCGCCGGCCTCCCAACTCGCGAACCAGTTCGCCCAACCGCTGCAATGCCCCCGGTGCGAAAACCACCCGCGTTCGCGGCTGGTAGTCAAACGCCGGCGGTCCAGCAGGAGACACGGAACGCTCCTCGGACAAAACGGGCGACGATGCAGCCGGCATGGGTCAGGTGGCGGGAAGTGTGACGGAGAGTCGGGCCTGGTGAGGCAATCGGCCAGGCGACTTCCCCGAGGAGGGTTCAGCGGGTACAGCGACGCACATCCAACATTGACTCGGACTCTGCCTCCCGCAGTTCCGATTCTACCGCGAATGGGGGAGGTCTGGCAATTTGACCACGTGTTGCGACAAAAGCCAACGGCAATCCCCGACTGTTCCCCCGCCTGAAAAGTCACTCAAACGGCACCATTTCCACTCCGCATGGAATTCCATCCCGATCACCAAATGCCGACCGCCTTTCGCGCGAAGATCGCGGGCGGCGGTGTGGGGGACTCCGGCGCTGGACTGTGCCAGAGCCAGAAGCGTTCTGCGGAACCTTGCAGGTCTCCCGGGAGACAGTCTCGAATCAGGTCGTGTGAACCCTGCACTCGTCATCATTCCAAAAGGAATCTGGACAAAAGGATCGGCCTCCCTGGTGAGCAGAGCGGTGACTGCGGATCGGTGTGGCACAGTGCCCCGGCATGCCCGATCTCTCGGAGCGTGGAAACGAAATGCGGGCTTCGAGCAGGCCGCGTGGCATGTCGCAGGCGTCCCGTCCGAAACTGCCTGATCAACCGGAGGTCAGCGCCGCAATTCAGCGGTTGCAAATCAGCAACGAACTGTTCGCAGTCCGGAAGCCGTTTTTATGACTGTCTGCTCGCCGAAAACTGGAGACACTGCGATTCCGCCTGTCAGCCTTGCCTTCCATGGGATGGGTGTCGTGGACGCAAGGCGGCCCAACCTCCCCCAAGTCTTCCCTCATTCGCGCAACTCATGAAGATGCCGCAAGTGCTGCTGGACTTGCAGGGAAAGTCATCTGGCAGACTGGCCCCCCTGCCAAGTCCGACTTGAAATGCGCCCAGTTTGTCTCCAGCCTTGGTGACGCCCCAGTCACTGCCACCCCGGTTACTGAAAGCAACAGCCATTTCGTCTGGGGACAGCCTTTCCAACTTGGCCTGTTCCAGCAACACTGGGACGAGAACGACAGAAGACTTCCTCCCGCCAACTCAGCCCCGCCGCCGCCGGGTCAAAACCTTGCGGGCGTGGTTGATACCCTCGCAGAGTTGGTCGATTTCCGCCGGCGTGTTGTAGAACGCCAGGCTCGCGCGGGTCGAGGCGCTGATTCCCAAACGGTCGTGCAGGGGCATTGTACAGTGGTGACCGGCACGCACTGCGATCCCCCGCGTGTCGAGCACCGCCGCCAGGTCTGACGCCTGCAGCCCCTCCACCGCAAAGCTGATGATCGAGCCACGGTGGTCGACGCCCGGCCCGAGAATCTGCAATCCTTCGATCTGGCTGAGCCGGGAATACGCATGGACCGTCAGTTGATGCTCCCAGGCCCCAATCGCTTCGAACCCGAGAGACTCCACGTATTCGATGGCGGTCCCCAGTGCGATCGCCTCGGCGATCGGCGGTGTCCCCGCCTCAAACTTGGCAGGCAGGGCCCCCACTTCGAACCGATCACTCCACACCCGGCTGATCATGTTTCCCCCCCCGAGGAACGGATCCATCGCCTCCAGCAACTCCCGCCGACCCCACAACACCCCAATCCCCGTCGGGCCGTACAACTTGTGCCCCGAGAAGACCAGGAAGTCGATCCCCAAGCCCTGCACGTCGACCGGTTCGTGCGGAACGCTCTGGGCTCCGTCAACCAGGACCACTGCCCCCACCCCCCTGGCCCGGGCGGCAATGGTCCCCACGGGATTGATCGTCCCCAGCACGTTCGACATGCCAGTCACCGCCACCAGCCGCGTCTTCCGCGACAGCACCTCGTCCAGGCGGTCGAGATCCAGCCGTCCATCGGCGGTTTGGGGAATGAATCTCAGCACCGCTCCCCGCTCGCGGGCCACCATCTGCCAGGGGACGAGATTCGCATGATGCTCCATCTCGGTCAGCAGAATCTCATCTCCCGGGACCAGGAACTTCCGGCCCCAGCCGTTCGCGACCGTGTTGATCGACAGGGTGGTCCCCCCGGTGAAAATCACCTCGTCCACCTCGGGCGCATGGATCAGCCTGCGGATTCGCTCACGGGCCCCTTCCATCTCCCCGGTCACCCGGTCGCCGAGGGCATGCACCCCGCGGTGCACATTCGAGTTGTACTCGACAAACACCTCCGTCAACTTGTCGATCACGCAGCGTGGTTTTTGCGACGTGGCCCCACTGTCGAGATAGACCAGTGGCCGTCCCGAGTCGGACAACTGCGAGAGGATCGGAAAATCGCGGCGGACCGCATCGACATCGAGGCGGGACGGAGTCAGAGAACTGGCGGACGACATGCGTGAGGAAATCCTGAAGAGTCTCCATCGATTCTAGGAATGCCGGCTGGCGAAACCAACAGGAGCACGCCCTGGCCCCCATTTTGACCAGCAATCCACGCTGTCGACTTGGCAAGCGGCAACTCCCCCAGTATCACGTTGCAGGGATTGGCCGGTGGGCAGTTGTTTTGCCCGCCGCTTGAACCGGCGCGAGCCGGCCGGCACGCCGAGCCATCCATTGCCTTCAGGAATTCGCCGTCATGTCGTGGATGGAGTGGTACAACTCGCTGCAGAAGCCCTCCTGGACGCCGGCCCCCCAGACCATCGGCACCATCTGGCAGATCCTGTATCCCGTCATCCTGGTGACGTTTGGCTATGTGTTCGTCCAGGCGTTTCGGGGTCGGATTCCCTGGTGGGTGGCTGTTCCCTTTGCGATCAACCTGGTGGCGAATCTGATTTTCACCCCCATCCAGTTCGGACTCCGGAATCTCGACCTCGCGGCTCTCGACATCCTGGTGGTCTGGAGCAGCCTCGTGTGGTTGATCGTGGCAATCTGGCCCCATTTCCGGTGGATCTCGGTCGCCCAGGTTCCCTACCTCATCTGGGTCTCGATCGCGACCGTGCTGCAGTGGTCGATCACCTGGAACAATCGTTCGTAGTGCCGAATCGCGGCCAGCACTGACCCAGCGAATTGCCATTTGCGGGGGTCCGCTTATAGACTCGCGGGCGTTGATGCGTTTCTCGCCGCTCTTCGGAGGTTGCGTCATGTCCCGACCCGTCAGTCGTCGCCGATTTCTCCAGTCCGCCACACTCTCCGCCGCCGCCTCGGCCACCCTGCCCGCCCGCAGTTGGGCCCGCGTGCTGGGAGCGAATGATCGGTTGCGGGTCGCTTCGATCGGGACGGGCGGCAAGGGCTGGTCGGACCTCAACGACACCGCCGCCTCCCCCAAGGTGCAAATCGTCGCCCTCTGCGACATTGACGAATCGAAGGCCCATCTCGGCCAGGCGGCCGAGAAATGGCCCGACGCCAGGACCTACACCGACTGGCGGAAACTGCTGAACGACCACAAGTCGTTCGACGCGGTCATCGTCTCGACACCCGACCACATGCACGCCCCGATTTCGCTGCCGGCCATGCAGCTGGGGAAGCACGTGCAGTGCCAGAAACCGTTGACCCACACCGTTTTCGAAGCCCGCCAGATGCGGCTGGCCGCGAAGAAGTACAACGTGGTCACCCAGATGGGGAACCAGATCCAGTCGCACGAGGCGTACCGCACCGCGGTCAAACTGGTGCATGACGGGGTGATTGGCAAGGTGAAGGAAGTGCACTCATGGCAGAGTGGTGCCATGGGGTGGATCCTTGTCGACGACCGGCCCGCCGGAATGGAACCGGTCCCAGCCCACGTCCACTGGGACGAATGGCTGGGAGTGGCCCCCACCCGGCCCTGGTTGCCGAAGATCTACCACTCGTTCAATTGGCGGGCCTGGCAGGATTTCTCGAACGGCCAATTGGGGGACTTCGGCTGCCACATCCTCGACCCGGTCTTCATGGCGTTGAAGCTGACGGCCCCCACGTCGGTCCGGGCCGAGGCCACCCCCATGAACAAGGAGATCTGGTACCGCAAATCGAAGGTCCGCTGGACCTTCCCCGGAACCGAGCACACGGCCGACAAGACCGTGCGCGTGACGTGGTACGATGGGGCCAATCACATGCCCACGAATGCTGACTTGGGCCTGGATTCCAAGGTGGCCCTGCCAGGCAGCGGCTCCATCGTGCTGGGCCAGAAGGGCTCGCTGATCATCCCGCACGTGGCCATGCCCCAATTGGTGGGAGAGGCGTTCCAGGACTTCAAGATTCCGGTCGTCCCCGCCCGGAACCATTACACCTCGTGGGCCCACGCCTGCCTGGGGGAAGACCACGCGACGTCGAACTTCGACTACTCGGGTCCCCTGACCGAGACCGTGCTGCTGGGAACCATCGCCTGTCGACTGGCCGAGACCGACCTCGCCTGGGATGCCGCGAACCTCAAGCTGACCGGTCACGCCAAGGCCCAGGATCTGCTGAAGAAGCCGTACCGCAGCGGGTGGGAACCCGCCTGGATCTGAGTCGGCACTGATCGACTTCTTTCGAACATTGTTCGGAATACGGCCGCAACTCCCCCGGCCCGGTTGGACCTGTCCCGCCGTGCCGGGGGTTGTCGTAGAGACCGGCTCTGAACTCCCCGCGGTTCGTGGAATCTCACTTAGGAGCACGGTGCAGACGGTCCACAGTCCACGGCTTTCTCTCCTTCACCCGCAGGTTGTGCCATGGAAACACCGCTTTCCCCTCTGGATTTCGCCCAGCGTGCCCGCCGCCTCTACTCGCGACGGGAGGGAGTGATTGAGGGGGAGCAACGCCTGACCTACGCCGAATTCTTCGACCGCTGCGACCGCTGG
>DNUF01000180.1:17101-17261 GCA_003508595.1 Planctomycetaceae bacterium | reverse complement strand
GAAGACGTGGCTGTTGGCTGGGGTCTGCCTGACCCTGTGTGGATTATCGTTCTCGGCGGGCCGGGCGACGGCGGTCGAAGACGCGAAGGCTCCGCGACTCTATGAGCTGCGGGTTTACACGACCCTCCCGGGACGCCTCGAGGCGCTGCACGCCCGGTTC
>DNUF01000180.1:16539-16757 GCA_003508595.1 Planctomycetaceae bacterium | reverse complement strand
GCCGACAAGAGCTGGGCCGACTTCATCGCCGACCCCGAATGGAAAAAGGTCCAGGAAGCCTCCGAGAAGGACGGCAAGATCGTCTCGAAGGTCGAACGGACCTACATGACCCTCGTCGACTATTCGCCGGTCAAGGAATAAGGCCAACAGCCGATTGACCCGGTTCCCCCGGCCCACACCCCGGGGTCAAAACAAACAGCGGCAGCGAGACGCTCGTC
>DNUF01000180.1:15955-16339 GCA_003508595.1 Planctomycetaceae bacterium | reverse complement strand
AAGACGCTCGTCTCGCTGCCGCTGTTTTCATATCACGACCGAAACCTTCGTGGCGGCCATCAGCCGTTCAGGCCGACCACTTCAAATCCCTTGCGATATTCCTTGCTGACGAATTCCTGGGCCTTGGGGAGGCTCGCCTTGAGGTTCTCGGCATCCCAGTTGAACCCGGCCCCGGCCCGGAAGGCGACAATCCCCAGCAGCACAGTCTCGGTGAGGGCTCCCGAATAGTCGAAGTTGCAGAGGGTTGGCGCGCCGGTCTTGCAGGCGTGCACCCACTCGTTCCAGTGCCCCATCGACGGGGCGAGCGACTGCTCGGGGAGCTTGAACTCCTGCGCCTTTTCCTTGGGGAGCAGTTGCCGTCGTCCGTAGTCGGCCGCCAGCATC
>DNUF01000180.1:15381-15640 GCA_003508595.1 Planctomycetaceae bacterium | reverse complement strand
CCCGTCGGCCCAGTAGCACATCAGCGGCTTCCCACCCGATCCGGGGAACTCATACGTCGCCTTGGCCCACGACGGTGCCCCGTCGGCATGCAACTCGGGCCCCTCGCACGAGACCTTCGTCGGGAAGCGCAGCCCCAGGGCCCAAAAGGGGAGATCCATGACATGGCAGGCCATGTCACCGAATGTTCCCGAACCGTATTCCCAGAACCGCCGCCAGTTGCCGGGATGCACGTTTTCGCAGTAGGGGCGCTGCTTGGCG
>DNUF01000180.1:0-15166 GCA_003508595.1 Planctomycetaceae bacterium | reverse complement strand
GGCGGGGCCGAGCCAGAGGTCCCAGTCGAGATTCTTGGGAGCCGGTGTCGTGCCGCAATTGAAACGACCGTTCGACCAGCCCTTGTTGCACCAGTTGTAGACCGCGTGCACCGGCCCGATGACCCCTCCCTGGATGATCTCCACCACCCGGCGGTAATTGTCGGTCGCGTGGATCTGCGTTCCCATCTGGGTCGCCAGCTTGTTCTTCTTCGCCAGCTTCGCGAGGGCCCGCGCCTCGGCCACGGTGTGCGAGAGGGGCTTCTCGCAATAAACATGCTTCCCGAGGTCGAGCGCCACCGAAGCGGCGGGGGCATGCGTGTGGTCGGCGGTCGAAACCACAACCGCATCAATGTTCTTCGCTTCCTTCTCGAGCATCACCCGGTAGTCGCGGTACCGGCGAGCCTGCGGATGCTTCTCGCCCCACTGCGTCAGGTAGGTCTCGTCGACATCGCACAGGGCGACAAAGTTCTGGCCGGCGAGTTCATCAATGTTGTGCCCCCCCTTGTTCGCCACTCCAATCGCCGCGATGTTGAGCTTGTCGTTGGCCGAGAGACTCGCCCGGGCCGGCGCTCCCGAAACATGCAGACCGGCGGCCAACAGGCCGGCAGCCGAGGTGTGCTGTAGAAAGAGACGACGCGAAGCACGGCGGGACATGACACAACCTCGACCGGGAGGAGAAACAGCGGAACGCAGGGGGGCGACGCCTCAAGCAGTGCTTCTCACAAAGCACGTCACTGGTCGTGATGTTCGCATCAGGTGGAATTGAAGTAAAGCGAGCCCCCCCACGCCGCCGGACCGGTTCGCTCGGTTCGCGACCCGCGGCCACGCCTCCTCGGCCGATTGGCCCGAATCTGGTTCGGGTCCCCCTCAGCCACCTGCTGGTCGGGTTGTAGCGATTGTGCTGACGACTCTTCGGAAATCGTTTTGCCGCGGCGCGTTTTTTGTGATCTATACTCAACTTCAGCCAACGTTGCCGCAGCGCTGAACTGACCAGCCCAGAACTGAATCAGGACTGAAACAGTCCAGAACTGCCGCGGCGGTCCAGGGAGGGACAGCGGCCCGATTCCGGAAGACACCGGACCGGCCGCTCGGAATGGACCTGCAGATCGACAACCGCTGATTGCTGCCCCCCAGTCCCTTCGCTCCGTGACCGCGAGTTCTCTGTATGTCGCTCTCGAGACACCTGCGCCCCGGTCTGTTCTTCCTCTGGGCGGGCCTGTGCACCGCCCTCGCCCTCACCCCCAGCCGGGCTGGCAACCCCGGCTCGCGTCCCCTCACCCAGGAGATTCGCCAGGCGGTCAACCGAGGGGTCGAACTGGAGCAGTCGCGGAAGTGGGGCGACGCGATCATGCACTACGAGAAGTCGTGCCGGCAGTGGCCCGACTGTGGTGAACTCGAGTACGGCATGCGGCGCAGCAAGGTCCACCTCAGTGTCGACCGCCGCTATTCCGACCGCAGCTTCGAACGCAACCTGCTGGTCCGATCCCGGGGTGAGGCACAGTCCCTCTTCGAAGACATCTACCGCCGGACCCAGTCGCAGTACGTGGAACCGGTCACGCTGACCAGCTTCGTCGCCCACGGCACCGAGAGTCTCTACCAGGCACTCGACGAGCCCCGCTTCCTCGCCCGCAACGTTCCCGAAGATCGCCATGGGCGGGCCGAGTCGGTCCGCACCATCCTCCGGCGGCCCGGCGAATACTGGAACCGCCGCATCGCCGACCTCGAGGACGCCCGACGGTTTGTCGAGGAGGTCTCGGGGCTCTGCCAGCGGGAACTCGCCCTCCCCGCCACCGCAGTCTGGCTCGAATATGTCTTCGGCGGCTGTCACGCCCTCGACGATTACAGCGGCCTTCTCACCCCGGGGCGGTACACCGACCTGATGAGCAACATCCACGGCAACTTCGTCGGGCTCGGGGTCGAGATCAAGGCTGAGCCGGGTCAGGGAATGTTCCTCGTCAATGTCCTTCCGAACAGCCCGGCTGCCGAGGGAGGATTGCTGGTGGGGGAATATCTCACCACCATCGACGGGCACGACGTGACCGAGCTGAACACCGATGAAGCCGCCAGCCTGCTGCAGGGGGAATCGGGTTCGCGGGTCCGGCTGGAAGTGCAGCGTGGCAAGTCGTCTGAACGCCGGAATCTCACCCTGGTTCGTCGGGCCGTCGAGATCCAGAGCATCCCGGTCGCCCGCATCGTCGACTCGACCAGCGGCGTCGGCTACATCCAGCTCACCACCTTCCAGGATTCGACCGCCCGCGAACTGGATCAGGCACTCACCCGGCTCGACCAGCAGGGGATGCAGTCGCTGATCCTCGACGTGCGGGGGAACCCCGGCGGACTGCTCTCGGCGGCCGTTGAGGTGCTCGACCGGTTCCTGTCCGAGGGGACCCTCGTGCAGATCCGCGGCCCCCGCCAGAATGAGACATTCACCGCCAAGCAGCCCGGCACGTGGACTCTTCCCATCGTGCTGCTGATCGACGGCGACAGTGCGAGTGCCAGCGAGATTGTCGCGGGGGCCTTCAAGGATCACCGACGCGGCACCATCGTGGGCCGTCGGTCGTTCGGCAAGTGGTCGGTGCAGACGATCTTCCAGGCCAAGCAGCAGTGTGGCCTGCGGGTGACGACAGCCAAGTTCTACTCTCCCCGCGGACAGAACCTCGCCAAGATCGGGCTGCGGCCCGACATCGAGGTCCCCGAGCCTCCGCAGGACCGCCAGGCACTGCGGTCGGCGACCGAGATCAACGTCGAGGGAGACGAAGACATGCAGCAGGCCCTGCGGTTGCTGCGCAACGACCTGGCCGCCCGATGAGCGGGTCGGGCGACGACTGGTGGAAGTGGGGGGAAGGGACGGCCCCCACGCTCGCCTGGAGCTTCCGCACCGAGGCTCCCCTGGTCGCCCTGCGCTGGGCCCGTGAGACCGGGGAGGTGCTGGCGGCCGATGCCGTCGGCGGCATGTACCTGCTCGACTCATCGGGGCGACTGGCCAACTTGATCCGCGGCCCCTCCCCCATCCGTGCACTCGCCTTTTCCGACACGGGGGGGGGAGGTGTCGCCCTCGTGGGGGACGACAAGCTCTACTGGTTCAATCACCAACTGGTCTTCCAGGGCTGCCTGGAACACGCAGAGCAGGTTGCCTCGATCGCACTCGATCCCCATGGAGAGTACGCGGGGGTCAGTCTCGCCGACAGCTCGCTGATCCTCTACGACTTCTTCCGCAAGCGCATCCGCACTGTCTCGACCCAGCAGCCGCTGATCGCGCTGGAGTTCATCCCGTCAGTCCCCGAGATGGTGGGGGTCGCCGAGTACGGCATGCTCTGCCGGTTTGCCTTCCAGGGAGACAAGCTCTACCAGCAGCCGCTGTATTCGAATGTCGGCGACCTCGCGGTCGCCCGCGGAGGAGACATCGTCCTGCTGGCCTGTTACGCCCATGGCATCCAGTTGCACGACGACACCGGAGAGCAGGTCGGTTCGTACCAGGTGGGGGGGACCGCCTCTCGGGTCGCGGCCAGTTACTCGGGGCGGAAGGTGGCGGTCGTGACCATGGAACGGCATTTCTACCTTGTCGATGAAAGCGGTGCGGTGGAATGGCAGGCGATTCTGCCGGACGACGTCTGCCGGGTCGCCTGCGACCCTCTCGGACACAGTGTTCTCCTCGGTTTTCAGTCGGGCCGACTCGCCAGGCTCAATTGGCCGACGTCACGGTAGGCGGACTCCCCGCCCCCGGCCCGCCACATCCCGGGGGGCGCCCCCACGCGAACACCCGCTGGATTCAGCCCTTCCCAGCACGTCTCAATGACGCCGGGAGTCCGGGGCTGAGGGCCGAGCAATTTTGGTTCGCGGTCGATTGCACCACCCACCGGCGAAGGAAGGTGCGTTGTGCAACTCTTGCGAGATCACACCGGGCGCAGCGAGAGATCCAAGCCGTTCGGTCCGCAGATGAATGGGTTTCGTGGACCATTCGTTCCGGGAGTTGACACCTCGGTGTGAACTCCCGCAGGACTCCCCTGGTCCAACAAACTGTCCCGGACCGATGTATTCTGGATTCAGCGCACATTCGGAGCTGATTGAGGAAGACCAGGACGACCCCGGCGAGGGACTCGGGGCGACGGGAATGTCCAACGACATCGACTCGGAGAGTTGATCGACGGGGGTGGATGACGATCCGTATAATCGGTTTTCGAGCCCGGTGCGGCTGGTTTGGACAGTTTCGTTTTGCCCGTCGTGTTGTGCCATGTCTCCTGAAGCCGACGCTGACTCCAGCCCCTCCGATGACGATCCCACCCGGGAAATGACCTCTGCCGGCGGCGGAACCCCGGCACCGCAGACTCCCCGGATCGGCAAATACCTGATCCGGAAAAAGCTGGGGCAGGGAGGGATGGGGGCGGTTTATCTCGCCCACGATGAGGTGCTCAACCGCCAGGTGGCCCTCAAGGTGCTTCCCCGCGACAAGGCTGAAAACCCGACCCTCGTCCGCAGGTTCAAGTCCGAGGCGCAGGCCGCCGCGCAACTCGACCATCCCAACATCATTGCCGTCCATGAGTCGGGGGAAGGCAATGGCTACCTTTACATCGCCCTCGAATTCGTCGATGGGACCGACCTGGCGAACATGGTCGCCAAGCGAGGCGTGTTGCCGGTCAAGCGTTCCATTGAGGTCATCAAGCAGGCCAGCCTCGCCCTGCAGCATGCCGCCAAGCACAAGATCGTCCATCGCGACATCAAGCCGGCCAACCTGATGATCCGCCGCGACGGTCAGGTGAAACTGGCCGACATGGGGCTCGCCCGCATTGTCGCGGAAGGGGCCGACACCTCGATTACCCGGACCGGGACGACGGTCGGCACTGTCGACTACATGTCTCCCGAGCAGGCACGCGACAGCAAGGCGGCCGACATCCGCAGCGACATCTATTCGCTCGGCTGTGCCTGGTATTACCTGCTGACGGGCAGTCCGCCGTTTCCTGACGGCGGCGTCACCAACAAGCTGCACGCACATTTCAAAACCCCTTTCCCCGATCCTCGCGACAAAAACCCGCAGGTCCCCGAGGGAGTCTCGGCTGTCATGCGGCGGATGACCGAGAAAGACCCTGCCCGCCGCTACCAGACCCCCGACGAACTCATCGCCGACCTGGTCGTCCTGCAGGAAGGGGGCGATCACGTCAGCAACGCGATTCTCTCAGACACCCCCACACCTCAGGCGAAAAGCCGCAAATCGTCCCGCGCGAAACAGGCCGACGTCATTCCCGAGGGAGAAACGGTCGAAGACCTCTCGAACACTGCGGCCGCCCGGCGTCGCAAAAAGGTCGCCGCCTCGCAATTGCCCATGTCGACCAGCGGCCCCCTGGGAACCGAGCGCGACGCGGGCGGGGCCGAATGGAAGAGCAAGCTGACGTTTTATTCAGCCGTTGCTGCCGTGCTGCTGACCCTCCTCTCGGGTCTCTGGTGGCTGGCCTTGCAAATGAACAAGACGGTCGACACCACCGATCCGACCCTCACCGCCGAGCAACTGGCCGAGCAGCGCGAGGCACTCGCACGGCAGGGAAAAACCATCTCCGGGGCGGGGGAGACACAGATGTCCCCAACCGATCCCGCTCAGGGAACTCCGGAAGACAAGAATCGCCGGGTCGGGGAGGGCGAGGGGGAAGAGCCGGGCACTGTCGCCGCCGGCCCGAAACAGGTCGAGACCAACGAGACCGGCAAGCGGGTCGGGGGAGGTGCCGACACCGGGTTCTTTCCGGGAAGCCAGGGGGGTGGCGGCGCACCGGGTGCGGGGAACAAGCGGTTGCGGGAAGAACTGGCGGCCTTGCCGCGGTGGGCCCGCGAGCCGGTGACGGTCCCCACCAAGACCTTCGTGGTGGATCCCGTCGGGAGCCAGCCTGGCAGCTATCGCACCCTCAACCAGGCCTTCCGCGATCTGCCTGTTGAAGGAGCACGAATCGTCCTCGTCGGCTCGGGCCCCTTCGCGGTGAAAACCGACCGCATCGAAAATCGGGGCCGGGTGGTGCTGGAGGCGGCTCAACCCGAATCGCGCCCCCTGCTGGTGCTGCTTGAACCAGAGGGCCCGGCCGTCCATGCCCTGCTCGAATTCCACAACACCTCGCTCGAACTGCAGAATGTCCACTTCGCCGTGACGGTGACTGGCTACGACACCCTCCCCAATGACGCGTTTCTCCATGTCTCGGGGGGCGACTTCCTCGCCCGGGGATGCTCATTCTCGGCGCGGGGCATTCCCGAGAAAAGCATGACTGCCGTGCGCGTCACGGCGGGCGATGGCCTGGTCACATCCAATCCCGCCTCGCCGGCCGCCGTTTCCAATCCCCCCGTGGCGAGCCCCCCGGCCGGAAAGCCAGCCCCGGGCAGTCCCCCCATCGCCGAGGCGGACGTGCTCCGCCAGAAACTCCTGTTCGCGAATTGCCTTGTGAGGGGAGACAAGCTCTCGGCCGTCTGGTCGGAATCGCCCCTCGCCGACATCGTGGTGCACGATTCTCTGCTGGTTGTCGGGCAGGCCCCGGCGTTGCACCTCGACGCGGGAGAGGCAGCCGCAGAGGTCATCCGACAACGGTTGACACTGGTCGCCAGCACTGTGGTTTCAACGCAGTCCGCACTCGAATATGTTCCCCCAGCCGGCGACGACTGGAAATGTGCGGTCAACACCGTGCACGCCCTGCTTGCCTCGCCCGGGGGAGAGACCGGGGCCAGCCTCTTCCAGCTCATCAGCCCGGCCGGTGCCGAGGCGCAGGGAACCCTGGGAAAGCAGCTCACCTGGACCACCAGTCACAGCACGGCCCCCGGCTGGAAACTGCTGGCCAAGGTCACCCAACCGGGAGGGTCCGACACCGGACTGGCCACCAGCCTCACGCAGTGGAACCTGCTGTTTGGCCAAGACTCGGGTGCGAACGACAAGTCATTCCCCCTGCGGGCCTGGCCGACATCCCCGCTGGCTCAACCGTGGAAACTGTCCCTCGCACAGTTTGACAGGGACACCCTTTCCAAGGTGGGGGTGGAGCTCGAAGTCCCGGGGGGTGGACCCCCGGGTTGCCCGGTTGCCCGGCTCTCGGCCCCCGCACTGGTGGAACTGGATGCGGTGGCCATCCAGGGGCGTCGGCCCGCCCCCCCGCCCGGCCTGCTGGGGGGCGGAGGTGTTGCCGGAACCATCCGGATCGACCTCAACAAGCAGGACCTCGGAGCGGTCCTCGCGAGCTCGACCCTCTCCGCCGGGACGACCGTGATCGCCAGCGGACAGGGGCTCTGCACGACCAGTCCCATCACAATTCGGCAGGCATGGATTCGACTGCAGTTTGTCCAGATGCCCGGCAAGCCCCTCGTCCTGGTGCCGAAAGAGCGCAAACAGGCCGGGGGCGAAACCGATGCCCTGATCACGGTGACCCAGGGAGGCCTCGACCTGCAGGGAGCCTGCCTGGCCCTGGCCCCTCCTGGCTCTCGGGGAGCCCTGCCCCGCTGGTTGATCTCGGCCTTCGACTCAGATCTTGTCGTCCGGCATTGCCGTCTCCTGGGCTCATTGAATGACCCGGGCAACCAGCCCCGCGGACTGATCCAGTTCCGCCGGCTGGAGAACTCGGCCCCCCCCCGGGGACGCCCTTTCCAGGCCGAGCCCCTTGCCTATCTCTGGATCGACGACAGCCAGCTGCTGGGCAATGGCCGCCTGGTCGATGCTGACGTTGCCCAACGGGTGATCCACCTGCACCGGACTGTGGCCCTGTCACGAAACACGCTGCTGGCGCTCCCCGTGAGTGAGACCCCGGGGACCGAGGGAGTCGTCGACCTCTCGCAATGCACACTGGTGGCGGGAGAGACCTGCCTGGCCCTCGACAATCCCGCCTCGGGAGGGACCGGTCAGACCCGCGTCCAGTTTTACAGCGATCGGTGCGTGTTTGGACCGCACCCCGGTCTGGGGAACCGCGACCGCCCCGTGACGCTGTTCGCCGCCCCGGGGAACCTGCTCCGTTCCAGCCAGGTGGCCTGGTGGGAGATGCTGAACGGGTATGCGACCGACGTCGCCTGCCTCGTGCGCGAGACCGATCAAACTGCGGAACGACAGGACTTCGCCTCGATCTGGGTGGCACGCTGGAGTGCCGGGAACTGCCTCTCCCCGCTGACCGGTGACGACGGCGTCCGCTGGGCGAAACCGCTCCCCACAAAGCCGTCGGAACTGGAAGATGTCGAACCCGCGCAGTTCACCCTGCACGCGAATTGCCAGGCCGCCGTCTGGGATGGTGGCACACGTCCCATCGGGGCCCCGCTCGACACCGTGAAGATTCCCACCCCACGTACGGCACTGCAGCTTCCCACCCAGTCCCGACTCCCCGGGCCTGGCAAATCGACCAACACCCAGGGTGGGTTCTGAGCGTCGCAACCGCAGCCTGCCGCACCTGCCGGTCTGCCCCTGCCAGTCGCACCGTGCGTCGGCCAACTGACAGGGGACCACTCCGCTTGTTTCCCAAGCTACTTGGCGGGGGCCTGGTTTGAATTCCGGGCGAACGGTGACTCAGGCCACTACGTCACCAGCCAGCGATACGCCAGCCACAGGACGAGCGTTCCCGCGAGCGCGGTGAGAGTTCCGGCCACCCGCTTCCGCTTGATGGAATACAAGAGCACCAGCCCGGTGATCGCGCTGACGGCCATCAGCACCGCCGAGAGATCAATCACGACACTCCAGGGTATGCCCGTGTCGCGTCCCTTGTGAAGGTCGTTGATCAGGGCGACCATCCCGTGCCTGGTGATCGTTCCCTCGTACTGCCCCCCCTCCCGCTGGACCAGCACGTCGGCGGCATACGCCGGGCCCTCGAAGGCCAGCGACAACTCGGCTCCGTCATCCCGCACATCACCCACCATTCCCTGCAGTTGATGGGTGGCCCTTATATATTCCGCGAGCCGCAGCCAGTCGGGTTCGCGCTCTCCCTCAACCCCCAGCCAGGCAGTGTCGACCGTTCCGTTGAACGGTTCCGTCGTTTCGCCCACCCCACCAAACCAGGTCGGGTGATTCAGCGTGATTCCGGTCACGCTGAAAAACAGGATCGTCGCGAACCCGAACAGCGACAGGTAAATGTGCAACCACCGTGTCACCCCCCAGAACGCGCGGGCCCACCCGGAGCGGGGACGCCCAGGAGGGCCCCCGGCTGCTGCCGGGACCGACGGGGGTGACGACGGAGAAATCTCAGCGGGAAGTGGCGGCACGTTTGCGGTATTGCAGCGAGGCAGACTTGATTTCCTGGTTCCCGGGCAAGGGTTCCTCCACCCCCTCCTCGCCCAGCTTCACCTTCTTGCGGATGATCTGGTAGGTGCCGTGCTCACGGGCCGCCTCGATCGCAATGGTGTACTCCCCGGGAGGCACCACCTTCCCGGCATGATCGGTCCCATCCCACACCAGCTTGTACTCCCCCGGCTTCCGCGTCGGTTCCGACATTGTCTTCACCAGGTCGGTCTCTTCATTGATCTGCCGCAGGTGATCAGTCTTGTACCACCGCTTCAAATCGGGAATCCAGCGTGGCCCCTTTCCGGTCCGCTGCACCCACAGCGCCAGCGTCCGAACCGGGTAGCCCTCGTCATCCTCGACCCACACCGCGACATAGGGACGACGATACCGCCGCCCGCTGTCCGCACCGTTGATCTCCAGTTTCACTTCCAGTTCGTAGCCCCCGTTCCAGTCGACCACTTCCTTCGATGCTTTTTCGGCCCCCGCTTTGCCCGCCTGGGCCAGCACCACCGGGCTCCCTTCCGGCAACGACTCCATCAACGACCAGCCGGGGGTGGTGAACCGCTCTCCGGCCGGGGTGATCAGCAGGCACTGCACCCCCTCGAGTTGCCGGGCGAGCCGCAGGCTCTCGGCCGGCTCGAGTACCGAGAACGCGGTTGCGAGGGCGTCGGCATCCCGGGCGTTCGGGGCGACCACGGTGGCGCTGGCGAGTTGCCGAACCGGCCAGCCCGTGCGGGGATCGAGCAGGTGGGACCACCGCCGGCCCTGGATGTCAAACCCGCGATAGACGGGGCCACTCGTCGCCACGCCCCGGTCGCCAATCTCGATGGTCAGGGTGCGCGAGGAGTCGCCGGCATGAGCGGGATCGCGAATCGTCACAGGCTGCGTCCAGTCGCCGCACACCCGCAGGTCTCCACCGATCTTCACGAAGGCTGCCGAGACCCCCGGGGTCTCCCGGGCCGCCCGGCACGCCAGATCAATCATCTCCCCCTTGGCAATCGCATTCAGCGTCAGGGGATAGCGTCCCACCCGCCGGGCCTGCGATGTGGTTTCGTCGAGCTGCCACGGAGCCGTCTTCAGCTCGGCCACCACCCGTTCCAGGTCGGCCTCGGTCGGCAGTTGCTGTCGCCGTTCCGCCTGTTTCCAGACGTCCGACAGCCGCTGGGCCCCGGGATGAAATGCCCCCTGGGTCGCCCCCTGCCAGGTCTCCGAGGCCGCCAGCACCCGGAACAGTTCGGGAGAGACGGTTTTCCAGTCCCCGGTGGTCTGCTGCCACCGGCTGAATTCACTCTGGGGGCTGTAGGTCGAAAAGATCGCGTCGAGGCGGTCGATCTCGGTCAGCGCCCGGGACTCGGCTTCGTCGGCCGACTGTTGCGTCTCGGCCACCACCCTCAACTCCATCCCTGTCCCCAGCACATTTTCGAAGTGCGAGACAAACAGGTCCCCCGCCTGAAGCACGGGCAAGGGGAACAGACTCCCCAGTCCAATCAGCACAAGGGCCAGAAACCCCCTCAGAAAACGTGTTTCCACGGGTCGTCTGCTCCCGAAGGTTGCCTGGTTCCGCATCACTCATCCATCCCGAAAATTGGGTTGTTGGCTCCTGCGGCGCGCACCACCACCGCAGCCCCCCGCCAGATTGAACCCCGCACCGGCTTCCTGGATTCGGCCCCGATTCGTTTTGCAGGTCAATTTTTGCAGGGCAGTTTTTGAGCAGTCGGTCAGACAGGGTCTGGGGGCCAAACCGGCCCCTCCACCCCGAGAGCCCGACTGGTCATTTGGCATTATCACCGGGTCACCCCAACAGTTACACTCTGCGTCATGTCCAGCCTCTCGCGCCGATCCTGGTTGCAGGCGTCCGCCTGCGGGTTTGGAGCCCTCGCGGCCCACGCTCTGGCTGCGCGCACCAACGGGGCCGTCGCCGCGACCCCGCGCCACCTGGCTCACCACCCTCCCCGCGCCCAGCGAATCATCTTCCTGTTCATGCAGGGGGGGCCCAGCCAGGTCGATACCTTCGACCACAAGCCCCTTCTGGCCCGCCGTGATGGCGAACAGATGCCCTTCGACGACTCCCGGGTCATCGCCAATACCGGGCAACGGGGAACCCCTCAGCGGGTGATGCAGTCCCCCTGGACCTTCCGCCAGCATGGGGACTCGGGACGTTGGGTCTCCGACCTCTTCCCCCAAACCGCCCGCCATGTCGATGACCTCTGCTTTCTCCACGGGATGCAGACCGAAGGGGTCGCCCATGGTCCCGCCACCCTCTTCCTGCACTGCGGGTCGACCAACCAGGTGCGCCCCAGCTTCGGCTCATGGGTGACCTACGGGCTGGGAACCGAGAACGAGAACCTCCCGGCGTTCGTCACCCTCGCCCCGTCGGCCGGCAACGGGGGACCACGCAACTACGGCGCGGCGTTTCTTCCTGCGCGGTACCAGGGGACGGCACTCGGCCGGGCCGGTTCCCCCGCCAGCCAGGCCACCCTGCGAAACCTCGGCCCGTACGATGGCGATCTCGCCCGGCAACGCCGGCAGCTCGACTTGATCCAGGCGCTGAATGCCGAACAGTTGGCCGCCGCCCCCAGCAACTCGGCCTTCGATGCCCTGGTTGACTCGTATGAACTCGCCTGGCGCATGCAGACCCAGGTTCCCGATGTGCTCAACCTTGCGGGGGAGACGGCGGCCACCCAGTCGGCGTATGGGCTCGACCATCCCGCAACCGAACAGTTCGGTCGCCTCTGTCTCATGGCCCGCCGGTTGTGCGAGGCCGGGACGCGGTTCATCCAGGTCACCTACGGCGACAACACCGCCAACCCCGCCTGGGACCAGCATTCGAATCTTTCGAAGCATGCCGACCACGCCCGGGCCTGCGATCAACCAATTGCCGCCCTGCTCGCCGACCTGGGCCAACGCGGACTCCTCGATGACACGCTCGTCTGGTGGGGGGCGGAATTCGGCCGTACCCCCTATGCCGAGAAAAATGGAACCGGCCGCGACCACAATCCGCAGGGATTCACCACCTGGCTCGCAGGAGGGGGCGTCAAGCCGGGCTTCGCCTATGGGGCCACCGATGAATTCGGTCACCGGGCGGTCGACGGCAAGATCCATATGCACGACCTGCACGCCACGCTGCTCGACCTGCTGGGACTCGACCACGAACGCCTGACCTTCCGGCACGCCGGTCGCGACTTCCGCCTCACCGATGTGCACGGACGGGTGATCGACGCCATCGTCGACTGATGAATGGCCCAAAGCCGGTTGTCTGCGCGCCAGCAGCCTCCCGCTTCAACCTCGTCACAAGACCCGCAGAGTCGTGATACCGACGGTGCACGCGGTCATGGGCCGCGACGACCGGCACGTGGGTCGGGATAAAGACGCACGGTCTGCCCGTCGATCTCGAAGCCGAGCCGGACCTGCGACAGCGCGGTCCGCAGCAACTCTTCAAGGGTCACCTCTTTCACATCGAGGCTGATTCTCTGCTCCAGCCGAATTCCCGCCTGCTGCAGTGCGGCAGCATCGTACTCAAACTGCCAGGCCGGTTGTCGCGACTCCAGGGTTTTCAGCAGTGAGCCGACCGGCTTGTCCTGGATCCGCAACGTGTACCGGATCTCCTTCACCGGGGCTGGCTTCCCCTTGTTCCCCTTGCCGGGCAGTCGCGTGCCCCGCAATTGATCACGAATCTTCGCAATCGCCTCCTGCTGTTCCAGCGGGGCACTCAACACAACTCCGTCGGCCACGAGGCGGGCCTGCCGGTCGGGCAACTCCTCCTCAATTCGGGCCATCCACTCTTTGGGCTTCATCCCCTTGGGGGTGGCATGCGCCTGTTCCAGCAGGACCTCGCCGGGGATGGGCTGAATCTGCACCCCCGCCCCCCCTTTCCGCCAGGCAAATGTCAGATCGAACTGGATGAGGATCAGCGACAATGTCTCGGGCAGGGTGGCCTGTGGCAGCGATGCAGCCCCCCACAGGTCGTGCGGCACCTGCTCGAGCCCGGTCAGCTCGAACGAGTACCGCTCGGCCAGTCGGGTCAGCAGTTCCCGCGGCGTCGCGAGGTCGTTCCAGGCGAAGTCATTCGGTTTCACATACCCCCGCTTGCCCATCCCCTCGCGGATCGCGTCGTTCAACTCGCGAGTTCGCAGGGCGACCAGTGTCCGCAGCGGGGACGACGCCCCGACAGGACCGATGTAGAGGGTGTTCCCCACCACCCGGCTGACGCCGCCGCGGGATTCGGCCAATTGGGCCACCAGGTCCTCCAGGGGGAGGTCGTTCGCGGTGAATTCCAGCAGGGCTGAGGGATCGAGTCGTCGGTCCACCAGCAGCGACACCTGGCGGGTCTCCTCCAGCCGATGGGTGACTGTCCGCAGGTCGACCTGGGCCCAGGTGACCGACAACGGCTCCTGCAACACCTGCTGAAATGCCTTCCCCGTCAGCCGTTCCCATCCCCTGTCACGCTCTTCCCCCCTGGTCGACCCGGTACCGGGTGCGAGGATGAGAAGGACCAGCAGAGGCCACACCCAAGCTCGACCTGCCGCGCCTCGGAACAACATGGACTGGACCAGCCCGTCGGACGGTGTAAGCCGTGCGGCACAGACCAGGGAGATCAGGCGGGCCATTGCCAGGGAGCGCGGGCGGTGGTGGCGAGCAGTCGCTCGGCCGAGGGATCATTGCGGGGACGGCCGGTCTGCAGATCGATATTCACACTGCGACCGAGTCGATAGGCGAGGCAGCCGAGGTGGCACAATGCGCTCGACACCAGTGACTCTTCGAGCGAAGCGGTGGGGGTACCGCGGGTCCGCACGCAGTCAACAAACTGGCCGAGATGCTGTGCCAGAAGGTCACCCGACGGCTGACCGACGGCACTCACTCCGCCATACACCTTCCAGCCACCCCGGTCGAGAATCAGTGTCCCGAGTTCTCCCTCAAAGGCGACCGCCGAGCTGCGTCCCTCGGGAGCGTGCTGCGACCAGAGTCGGTGCTCCCAGAGAATCGTCTGTTGCGGGTACTGGTACTGCACCTGCAGTGTGTCGGGGGTTTGCTGGTCGTCGCGGAAGTGGAACTTTCCCCCGGCCGCCGAGACCTGTAGGGGAAGTCCCACACCGAGACCCCAACGGGCAACGTCCAGCAACGGCACACCCCAGTTTCCCAGCTCCCCCGAGCCGTAATCCCAAAACCAGCGCCAGTTGCCATGCAGGCGATTCGCCTGGAAGGGGCGAGCCGGTGCCGGGCCGAGCCAGAGGTCATAGTCGAGCCCCTCGGGAACGGGTCCTTCACTCCCGATGCCGATCGACTTCCGCTGGTGAACGGTCCAGGCCCGCGCCTGGTGCACACGACCGAGGCGTCCCTGGTGCAGAAAGTCGATGGCCTGCTGGAAGTGCGGCCCACTGCGCTGCACGAGGGCCCCCTGCACGATGCGCCCGGTCTCGCGGGCGAGAGCCAGCAGGCGTTCTCCCTCGTCGAGTGTGTGGGTGACCGGGGTTTCGAGATAGACATCCTTCCCGGCCCGCAGGGCGTGGGCAGCCAGCAGGGCATGCCAGTGATCGGGGGTGGCAATCGCAACGGCATGCAGGGTCGGGTCGGCCAACAGTTGGCGAAAGTCGCCACACATTCGCGGCAGTTGTCCCCCCTGCTGGAGAGCCACGTCCTGCGCGAGGGCTGGCAGCAGCGAGGCATCGACATCGCACAAACCGCTGACCTGCACTCCCGGCAGGCGGGCCAGTTCGCGGGCAATGAGCCGTCCCTGCTGGCGGACACCAATCACCCCCACCGTCACCGGCCCGGCCGTTCCCCCCGCCGTCGCTTCATCGCCCCACGGAACAACCCCGGCCGCAACGCCAGCCGCCATGCTGGCGGCATTGCGCGCACTGCTGCCGAGAAATTGCCGACGACTCAGCGAGGAACCCGACGAACCTGCCATGCCACACGCAGACCCAAAAAAGCGAGACGCAATCCGGAGCGACACCTGTC
>DNUF01000231.1 GCA_003508595.1 Planctomycetaceae bacterium | reverse complement strand
GATCGTGCCTCGCCCGGACTGTCGGCTGCCGTGCAGGTGGCACACCCTTGCCCCCACGCTCCCGACCCGGTACGAACACGGGTGATGGGCCCTCCCGTTTCGGCCCTGCCTTCCGCCCCGGCACCGTCACGCCGCCGGCAACCACGAGGGTGTACGATGATGCAATTCCCCTGCCAGCGGTCATTCGTCCTGGTCGCAACCTGTTGGTTGCTCTCTCTCTGGGTTGACTGCGATCGACTTGTCCAGGCCGATCCGGGTTGGAGTGTCGGCGTGGCCCGCCGGGTCATCACCCCCAAGTCCAGTGTCTGGCTCGCCGGGTATGGCGCTCGACGCCCCCCCGATGGAAAGCTGCATGACCTCTGGATGAAGGCGGTCGCCCTCCGCGCCCCAGATGGTCACACCGCTCTCCTCATCACCAGTGATTTCCAGGGAGTTCCCAAGAGCATGAGCGATCCGGTGTTCGCCCGGCTGCAGGCGGACTTCGGCCTCGAACGTCACCAGGTGATGTTCACCTTTTCTCACAATCATTGTGGCCCCCGTCTCGGCGATGACCTCATCGACTACTACGAAGTCGATGAGGCGCAGGAAGCACTGGTCGCTGCCTACACCCGGGAAATGATCGATCTCACCGTTGATCTGGCGGCGGACGCTCTGCGCACTCTCGCGCCGGCGGAGCTCCATACCAGCGAGGGACGGGCCACCTTTGCCGTCAATCGCCGCAACAACCGTGAAGCCGATATCCCCCAACTGCTCGAACAGGGAACTCCCCTGGTGGGGCCGGTCGATCACTCTGTCCCGGTGATCCGGGTCTCACGGCCGGGGGGGGAGGTTGTGGCGATCATCTTCGGCTACGCCTGTCATCCCACCACGCTCAGTTTCATGACCTGGTGCGGTGACTATCCCGGTTTCGCCCAGCTGCTGATCGAAGAGAAATATCCCGGCGCGCTCGCCATGTTCGTCAACACCTGTGGCGGCGACCAGAATCCGCTGCCCCGACGCAAGGTCGAGTTGTGCGAGAAGTATGGACAGATGCTGGCGGCGGGGGTCTTCCAGGCGCTCGACAGTCCCCAGTCGGCCGTTCAGCCTGGTCTGAAAACCGCCTTCTCCCTTGTGGATCTCCCGTACCTCCAGGTGATGAGCCGGGCAGACCTCGAACAGGAATCGCGCGGGGGAACAGGAATCAAGGCCCGCTGGGCGACCCGCCTGCTGAAGAAACTCGACGCCGGCCACACCTTTGAATCGGCCTATCCCTATCCCCTGCATGCATGGCGGCTGGGGAATGAGTTGCTGATGCTGGGGATGGGGGCCGAGACCGTGGTTGACTATGACCTCAAGTTCAAGCAGCAATACGGCCCGGTCACCTGGGTCTGCGGCTATGCCGACGACATGATTTCGTACATCCCGTCCCGGCGGGTCTGGGAAGAGGGGGGCTATGAAGGGGGGTTCAATCTCTACGAGTACGGACGCCCGGCCCTGCGCTGGGCGGGTGATATCGAAGAGCGGATCTCCGCGGGCATCGACCGCCTGGTTCAGGAGGTCGGGGGGCCGCCGGTCCCGCGACCCTGAGCGAAAGACCGATCATGACGAATGTCCCAGCCCGCCCTGCCGGGCCACGATGGGAGCGCTGCGATCCCTCAGGCCGGGGCTGGCTCGCCTTCGCGCTGTGGCTGTTGGTGACCCCGCTGCTGCGGGGGGAGGAAACGGGGGCGGAATGCCAGGTTCTGTCAGACCGGCACCATCACCTGCGCAAAGCCGGGGTTGCCGAGTGGGCCGATTTTCCCGACGAGCCCGAGTCTGACCGCCTGGTGCTGTCGTTTGTGGTGGCGGAACCGGCCCGGTGGAAGACATTGCGGCTGGTTCAACAGGATGTGAAACAGGCGTGGCGCGTCCGTCTCAACGACACCGACCTGGGGCCGTTGACCGCGGATGAGAATGACCAGGTGACCCTGTTGGCGATTCCTCCCGAAGCACTGCGGACCGGAGCGAATCAACTCTCGATCGGACCTGCGACCGAGTCGGCTCCGGTGGATGACATCCGGGTCGGCCTCGTGGACTTGCTGCCCTCGGTGCCGGACGAGTATCGGAACCAGGCGATTCTGCAGGTCCGCATCCGCGACACGCATTCCGGCCAGCCGATTCCGGGCCGGTTGACGGTGGCCGATGCCGCGGGGGTGCTGCAACCAGTTTCCGCCCGGCCTGGCGAGCGTCTGGCAGTGCGGACAGGAGTGGCCTACACCGGGACGGGGTCATTCTCGGTGGGAGTCCCGGCCGGGACGTGGCGGGTGTGGGCCGGGCGCGGGTTTGAGTATTCGGTCGAATCGCAACGGGTGACTGTGGGAGTGGGAGAAACCCGGCTGGTGGAGTTTCGGCTGACACGAGAGGTCGCGACCCCGGGACTGGTGGCCTGCGACACGCATATTCACACGCTGACACACTCGGGGCATGGTGATGCGACGGTGGAAGAACGGATGCTCACGCTGGCCGGGGAGGGGATCGAGCTTCCAATCGCCACCGATCACAACAGCCAGATCGATCATGAACCGTTCGCCCGGCAGGCCGGGGTCCGCCAGTACTTCACGCCGGTGGTGGGAAATGAGGTGACGACGCCTCACGGCCACTTCAATATCTTCCCGGCCCAGGCGGGAGGAGTTGTTCCCGAGCATCGAACGACCGACTGGATGGCACTGTTTGACAGTATTCAGTCGAGTCCCAGCGTCAGGGTGGTGATTCTCAACCATGCGCGAGACCTGCATTCGGGAGTGCGTCCCCTGGGGCCGCGGTTCCACAACGCGGCGGTGGGCCGACTGCTCGATGGTCGCGTGCTGCGGGCCAACGCCATGGAGGTGGTCAATTCGGGGGCGATTCAGACAGATCCCCTGCGGTTGGTGCACGACTGGATGGGCCTGCTGAATGCCGGTCGGGCGATCAGTCCCGTGGGAGCGAGTGATTCCCACGATGTGAACCGCTTCATCGTGGGGCAGGGACGCACCTATCTGAAGGGGGCGGATGACGACCCGGGTGACATCCCGGTCGAGCAGGCGGTCGGCAGCCTGGCTGCCGGCCGGGTGTGGGTGTCGTATGGGCTGTTGGTCGACTTGGAAGTGGCGGGGCGATTTGGTCCGGGGGAGGTGGTCTCCGCGCTGGGTGACGAGGTGGAATGCCGCCTGCGCGTGTTGGGACCGGGTTGGGCCCGTGCGCACACGGTTCAGCTCCATGGCAATGGAGAGTTGCTGCGGGAACAGAAACTTCCATCCGACGATTTCCGGCCCCCGGGCCGACCGGGAGTGATCTGGGAGGAGACGTGGAAGTTGCCGAGACCGAGGCATGATCTGCACCTGGTGGCGGTGGCGCTGGGACCGGGGGTGGCGGCTCCGTTCTGGAAGACGGCTCGTCCCTACCAGCCGACCGGTCCCCGATTTGAACCCTGCACTCTCGGGTTGAGCGGTGCCGTCTGGCTCGATGTCGACGGCGATGGCCGGGGGACCCCTGCGGTCGAGCTGGCCGGGCAAGCCTTTCGTACGGCGGGGGGCGATCTGGCGAGGCTGGTCAAGAACCTCGAGGGAAGTGACGCGGCGGTGGCCGCACAGGGGGCGTGGTTCTGGACGGAGTCGGGCCAGGATCTCGAATCGCGGGAGTCGCGGGGGATCTGGGAACGCGAACAGGGACCGATCCGCCGGGGATTCGAACGGTTCCTGGAGGCCCGCCGGGCAAGCCGGGAAGAACAGTCGCGACCCGCGCGGGTTGCTCCGTGAGGTTGACAGACCGATTCGGGAAATCCAAACGAGCGGAAGCCCTCCTTGGGGGGTGGCCGTGAACACGTCTCCCGGCGGGCAGCGGTGGGGGGAGAGGCTTTCACTGGCTGGCCAGAACCGGCATAATACGCGGATTGTGGCTGGCGGGAGAATTCGCGAGGGAGTGCCGGAGACCGGGCGGTCGCCGGTCATCCTGCGGGTGACTCCGCCAGTCGTTCTGTTTCAGGACTGTACCAGACGCACTGTCACCCAGGCCGGGGGGTGTGTTTGCTGTGGAGGAAGGGCCATGGACCGCATCCCGACGACACGCGAGGGCTTCGACAAGCTGCGCGAGGAGATCCGTCACCTCGAGGATGTCGAGATGCCGAAGATCGCCGAGAAAATCGCCGACGCCCGGGCCGAGGGGGATCTCAGCGAAAACGCCGAGTATCACGGCCAGCGCGAGGCGCAGGGGCTGTTGCAGGCGCGGATCAACCGGCTCAAGGCGAAGCTGACGGCCTCGTACATTGTCGATCCGAAGGACCTTCCCAAGGGGGTCGCGGTCTTCGGCTCGGTGGTGACTGTCCGCAACCTGTCGAACGGCATGGAAGACAAATACCAGTTTGTCGGTCCTGGCGAAGAGGACTACAGCGGCGACGTGATGAAGATTCTCACGAGCAGTCCGCTGGCGAAGGCGATGCTGGGGAAAAAGCCGGGCGACCAGGTGGAAGTTCCCCTCCCCAAGGGACTGCAAAAGATGGAAATCGTCGCGGTCAATGAGGCCGACGCCTGAATCGGTCGCCGACAGCCGTGGCGTTGTCGACCGTGGGATCCACGTGATCTGGGGCTGCTGTCGCGGCCGGGAGAACTTCACCGATGAAGCGTTTCGTCTGGACGTGCGGTTTGACAGTTCTGGCCCTGATCCCGGCCCTGGTGTCGGCGGACGACTGGCTGGAATTCCGGGGGCCTGGGGGGGCGGGAATCTCACGTGCCGAGGGGCTCCCCGACCGCTGGACCGACGACGAAAACGTCGCCTGGAAGCAGACGATTCCCGGGAAGGGATGGTCGTCGCCGGTGGTGGTGAAGGGGAAGATTTTTCTGACCACGGCAGTTCCCGACGGGGAGGGAGACGCCCCTGCCCAATCGTTGCGGGTGGTGTGCGTCGATGAGGCGAGCGGGCGGATCGAGTGGAACCAGGAGTTGTTCCAGCAGCCTGAAGGGCAGCGGGTTCATCCGAAGAATTCGCATGCCAGTGCGACTCCGGTATGCGACGGCAAACACCTGTATGTGCATTTCGGCACCTGGGGGACAGCCTGCCTCGAGCTGGATGGCACCGTGGTCTGGAAGATGACCGGGTTGAAGTACCAGCCGGTGCATGGCAACGGGGGTTCTCCCGTGCTGTTCGAGGACCTGCTGATCATGAACTGCGACGGGGCCGATCAGCAGTTTGTCGTGGCACTGGACCGGAAGGATGGGCAGGAGCGGTGGCGTTACAACCGCAGCCTGGAACCGGCGAAGGGGTTTGCGTTCTGCACGCCGCTGCTGGTGGAGGTCGATGGGAAGCTGCAGCTGATCAGTTCCGGGGCCGATGCGGTGGTGGGGCTGGTTCCGCAGACGGGGGAGGAAATCTGGAAGGTGCGATACAAGGGGGGTTACTCGGTGGTTCCCCGCCCGGTGGCCGGGCATGGCATGGTGTTTGTATGCACGGGGTATGACACGCCGACGCTGCTGGCGATTCGGTTATCGGGTGCCCGGGGGGATGTGACTGAATCGCATGTTGCCTGGAAGCTGGCGAAACGGGTGCCGCTGAATCCGTCGCCCTTGCTGGTCGACGACCTGCTCTACCTGGTGAGCGATGATGGGGTGATGAGCTGCGTGGAGGCGGTGAGTGGCGATGCGGTCTGGCAGCAGCGGATTGGTGGGGCGTATTCGTCATCGCCGACGCTGGCGAATGGACGGATTTACGTGCAGAGTGAGGCGGGGGAAACGCTGGTCCTTCAGCCCGGCCGGGAGTTCGTGGAGCTCGCGCGCAGCCAGGTGGGCGAGCGGACATTTGCGTCGTATGCGATTTCGGCCGGCTCGATCTATCTGCGGACCGAATCGCGGCTGTTGCGGCTGGAGCGGTCGCGGGCTCAGTAGCTCGTGGGACCCCGTGCGTGATCGGGGGGTGGAGTCACGCGGCTTGGAACAGGTTGCGAACCTGGCCCCTCAAGTGGGGCGCGCCAGCAGCAGCAGGGCCAGCGGGCCGATTCGAACCGGTTCACCGGTCCCCGGGATGATTGAACGGGGAGCGACCAATCAAAAAACCGCAGCCCGCGGAAGCGGGCTGCGGTTTTGAGAATTCAGGGGTTGTGCAATCGGGGTGGGTCAGATTCGATGCGGGTTCCGATTGGAATCACATCCCGCTGGCCAGCTGCGGATTACAGGTCGTCGGATTACAGTTCGTCTTCTTCGGATTCGTCGAGCGGAATCAGAGGGGCGGAGGGGATGGCGAGGCCATGATTGCCCATCAGCTGCAATTCGTTGGGGCCGTGATCGTAGCAATCCTCTTCGTGCCACAGGGGCATCCCGGCGGCATAGCGAGCCGACAGCATCAGCACCTTTTCCTCAGAACCCGGACGGGCAGCCGTGGGAGACAGGGGATTGATTCCCAGGGACAGGAACTCCTCCAGATCGAACGTCGCACCTTCATCGTATTCCAGGTCGAGTTCATCCATGTTGTGGTCGAGGTCTTCTGCAACGTCCTTCGGCATGTAGCGAGTCTCCATCAGAACTGTCGAATTGCTGGTCCCAAGCCGTCAGCCCACCCTGGGCGAGGTTCGGGACGGCAGAGCCGCTCCTGACAATGAAGACAGCATCCTGTTCTGTCGCTGAAGGGGAGCTGGAACCAGCCAGCGCCCCGCTGGTGCCTGGTCCCTCACTTCAGCTCATCACCCTCCAGATCCTTCCAGAGGGGAGGACCCAAGTCGTTGGATCCACAAGAGACAGCGTTTTTCGGCGAAAAACGCTCGTTGGACCCCATTTTCAGACAAAAAAACGGGATGTCAAATAAAAAAGTTCGATGAAGATCGTTTTTCCCGGTTTTCTTCGGAAATCAGAAAGTCCGGGGTCCGTTTTTCCCCGAATCCCGTGCCGAAAATAAACACGCGATCAGTAGCGGGGGGCTGCTGGGGAGGGGCAAAACCCCGATTTCTCGGACGCAGTCCGCGAGTTACCGGTCTGGCCGCGAGACGCGATACCGCTTCAACTTGCGGTCGAGCGTGGAGCGCTCAATCCCCAGGATCTGGGCGGCCTGCGACTTGTTCCAGTTGGTGCGGTCCAGGACCCCCAGGATGTGCTGCTGCTCCAGCAGTTCCAGGGTAATGTCGCCAAACGGGGAGGCCCCGGCGGTCGACGAATCGTTGCGGTGCGGATCGCTCGCCCCCAGCCCCGACAGGTGAATCTCCTCCGCTTCCACCTGGGTGCCGGTACACAAGACCACTGACCGCTCGATCGTGTTCTGCAATTCGCGGACGTTGCCCGGCCAGTCGTAGGCCAGCAGGCGTTCCATCGCGGGGAGGGTGAAGCCGGTGATCTCCCGCCCGGTCTTCGCCGTAAAGCGCTTGAGGAAGTGCTCGGCCAGCAGGGGGATGTCTCCGGGGTGCTGCCGGAGGGGCTCGACCACCAACTCCACCACCTGCAGCCGGAAGTACAGATCCTTGCGGAACTGACCCTGCTCGACCGCGCTTTCGAGGTCGCGGTTGGTGGCGGCCACGACCCGCACGTCGACCTTCACCGGCGTGGAGCCTCCCACCCGTTCGAAGGGATGTCCTTCCAGGACCCGCAGGAACTTCGCCTGGATCGCCAGGCCCATTTCCCCCACCTCGTCGAGGAACAGCGTTCCCCGATGGGCCTGTTCGAACTTCCCGATCTTGCGTGCCGTCGCCCCGGTGAACGAACCCTTCTCGTGACCGAACAACTCGCTTTCGAGCAGGGTCTCGGTGAGGGCGGCACAGTTCATGCACACGAACGGTCCATTCCTGCGATGGCTGGAGAGGTGGATGGCCCGGGCCACCAATTCTTTCCCCACTCCACTCTCACCCCGGATGAGGGCGGTCGAATCGGTCGGGGCAATCCGCCCGATCTTCTGCTTCAGCCCCGCCATCTGCGCGCTGTTCCCGATGAGATCGCTCTCGATCCCCAGTTGCTCGCGCAGCTTGGCGTTGTCATCGCGCAGTTTCGCCAGCCCCTCGGCCAGGCGCTCCTGCCGCAGCATCTGGTCGAGCGCCCCCGCACACTGATCGGCGACCGCGAGCGTGTATTGCAGGTCATCCCCGCCGAGCTCGCGGGTGGGGTTGGTCGAATAGAGGTGGATCAGTCCATAAATCTTGCGGTCATGGCGGATCGGCGCACAGATGACGCTCTTGGCTGAGAGTTCCCCCAGGCTGTCCCGCTCCCGCAACAGGCTGTCTTCATCGGTGTCGGAAGCGAGGACCGCCTCCCAGTCTTTGAGGACCCGGGACGACAAGCCCCCCGAGACCGGCTGGTAGGCCTGGTTGGTCGGCGAGCGAAACGCCACCACCCGCAGGTCGGCTGGGTCGGCCGGGGAGGAGCTGGGCTGCGGCAACAGCAGCAGGGCGGCGATGTCGGCCGGTGTCCCGGCGGTGAGGCCGGTCAACACCGCCTCGGCCAACTGCTGCGCGTTGGTGGCCCGTCCCATATCGAGAGCCATGCGGTAGAGCTGGGCGAGCTCCCGTCCCGGTCGATAGGGCTCGACCTCTTTCGTCCGTTCCCCGCCGAGGTAGGGGTTGCGGTTCACCGACCCGAGGATCGTCGGTTCCGGATCCTGGGTCGACTCGAGATTCAGTGTGGCGGTCGGATGCTCATCGACTTCCTCTCCCGCGACTTCGGGAGAGACCTCTGACAGATCGTGCGTGAAGACCAGCTCGCATTCCCCCACCTGCAGTTTCTGGCCCTGGCGGATGGGGGCTTCGCCTTCGAGGAGCTCCCCGTCGATCAGTGTTCCATTCCGGCTCTTCAGGTCGCGGACAAACCAAGTCCCCTCGCGATGGAAGATCTCGCAGTGATTCCGGCTGCAGGCATCGTCGGTGATGATGATTTCGTTCGACGGTGCCCGGCCCAGGCGCGTCACCTGCCCGGGAACCAGTCGGTACACCTCGCCGAACTTCATGCCGTCTCGCACGACGAGATAGGCGCTCAGCCGATTCAAAACAAAACCCCCGTTCTGACCGCGGAATGGTTGGTATTCGAGGACGACACCGCTGCCACGCAGTATACCGTGCGACTGGAGGCGGGTGATAGCGGCGGTGTGGTCGGGAAGCGAAAGCCTGACACCGGCATCGGGGAACCTGGGATCATGTTGGGATCAGTCTTCGCTGATGAAACCGCGATGGGCCGGGGACCTCCCGAGGAGTCGCATTGACCCTCTGCCGGGGGGGGAATTAACGTCAGCCCACACGGGGGTTCCCCCGGCCCGTGCATTCGGTTCCCTCCCCTTCTTTACCAGGGAGTGGCAGCGGGGTGGTTTCGTTTTGTCTTGACGATGAGGATCGGCACATGACCCGGCTCCCTTTCAATCTGGCGTTGATGCTGGTCTGCGGATTGTTGACCCTGGGTGCACGCCCGGTGTGGGCCGATGAATGGCCGCAGTTGCTGGGCCCCGGCCGAACCGGTGTCTCCGCCGAGCAGGGGCTGCTGAAGAGTTGGCCCGCCGGGGGCCCCGCCGTCGTCTGGCGCGTGCCGGGGGGAGTGGGGATGTCGGGTATGGTTGTCGTGCAGGATCGGGTCTTGACCCTGGTCCAGCGCGAGGGGCGGCAATGGGCGGTCTGTCTCTCGGCCAAGGATGGTTCCGAGCTCTGGCACTCGGATCTCGCCCCGGCACTGCGGAACCAGATGGGAGACGGGCCCCGGTCGACCCCGACCGTGGTGGGGGATGTCGCGTATGTCTTCACGGGCCAGGGAGTCTTGCTGGCCCTTCGGCTCCAGGATGGGTCGCAGATCTGGTCCAACGACCTGATGGAGACGCTGGAGGGTGAGCTGGCTGACTACGGCATGGCCTGTTCTCCCCTGGTGGTTGGCGAGCGGGTCATCGTGACGGTGGGGGCGGCCTCCGCGACGGTTGTCGGGGTGGAGGCCAAGACCGGCAAGGTTGCCTGGCAGGCGGGGCGCGAGCAACCGGCCGGTTATTCGTCGCCGGCACTCATTCCCGTGAAGGGACGTCCGCAGGTGGTTGTCTTCGCCGGCGCCAGTGCCCTGGGTCTCGACCCGCAAACCGGGAAAGAGCTGTGGACCTTCCCGTATGTCACCGATTTCGCGTGCAATATCGCGACTCCACTCGCCGTCGATGGTGGTGTGTTTCTGTCGTCGGGTGAAAACCACGGCTCAGTGCTGCTGGACCTCAAGCCGGGTGGCCAGGGCTTCGAAGCAGTGCCCCGCTGGACGTCGTACGGCCCCAAGAGCACCTTCCGGAACGAATGGCAGACGTCGGTGGCACTCGATGGGGCCCTGTATGGCTTCGACAATGTGGGGAGCGCGGGGCCCGTCACCCACCTTGCCTGCATTGATCCGCGGACAGGGGAACGGCACTGGCAGGAGCTGCGGTTTGGCAAGGGAAACCTGACGGCGGCCGACGGCAAGCTGTTCATCATCACGCTGACCGGCGAACTGGTGGTGGTGCGCGCGAATCCGCAGAAGTTCGAGGTGCTGGGTCGGCAGCCATTGCTGGAAAAGACCCGCACCGCCCCCGCCCTCTCGGGGGGCCGGCTGTTTGCCCGCGATGATCATGAGATCGTCTGCGTGGATGTCCGCGAGCCCTGAGACTTCCGTCCCCGGAACTCCAGACAACGCGCGCTGCCGGTCCCGCAGGTTGATCGTTCGTGGATTGGCCATCCTCCCTGGCTGCGCCACGTTGCGGCCCGCGTCATCGCGCGTCTGAAAGCCGTGCGTTCGGTGGAGTGAAACCCGGCGTCATCGCCGGGGAGGCTCAGGGACGCAGCACGAATGGCGACACCGGGGTGGTGACGCGCCGTGGCCTGCTGCGGACGGGGGCGTCGGTGTTCCCCGCGGGACCGAGTGAGACCGCCGGGCCACGGAGGATGCCCGGCAAGGGGGGGGCCGACTGCGGGACCGCGCCGTGGTAGTCTTCACCCAGGAGTTGTGCCACGGTGGCGGCGACCTGGCTCTGGGTCACCTCGGTGTTTTCGCGTCGGCCCAGCGACGGCGTGTCGGGGCCCATCACGGCCATCCAGACAAAGCGGGCAATCGGCATGTCTTTGCCGTGGTTCTTCCACGAGACACGGTCGTCGCCCCGCCCATGATCGGTGGTGACAATCAGCGAGGTCTTGCCGGCGTATTGCGGCAGCGACTGCAGGTGGTTCCAGAGCCGCTCGATGAGTCGGTCATTGCGCAGGGCCGAGTCGAGGTACAGGTCATAGCGTCCGTCGTGGGCGAAGTCATCGGTTTCGCCGAGGGAGACAAAGAGGACGCGCGGCTGTCGGGTTTCGAGCAGGTCGAAGACGGCCTGGATCGTGAAGCTGTCATAGCGGACATTGTCCCACAGGTGGGGCGTCTCGTCGGCCAGTCGTTGCAGCAGCGCCCGGCGTTCGGGAGGAACATGGGGACCGACCGGCTGCCACCCCGCGTCGACGGGAATCCCGCTCCGTTCGGCATTGATGATCCAGGGGAAGACATCCCACGAAGTGCATGCGGCGACCTGGCCGGCGAAGCGCGGCTTCTGGTTCAGCCATTCAAGAACGGTGACATTGGGATTGTTCTTCTTGTCATTCGAATCGATGCGGGGGTCGGCGAAGCCGCAGAGAATCTCGCTGTAGCCGGGGTACGAGAAGAACAGACCGTTGGTGACACGCGCGCTGCTGCCGACGGAGGGATCCCCGAAGATCTGTCCCTGTGCGGCGACGGTCTTCCAGAGAAAGGGGAAGAGCGTCTCGCGGCGATCTTCGGCCGTGTTGCGGAAGAAGCGACGGCGCAGGGCGGCGACATCCCGAACTCCTCCCGCCTCTTTGGAGAGCAGGCTTTCGTCGCACCCGCCGAAGAATTCCTGCCACCGCAGACCATCGAGCGTGACGAGCAGGATGTTTTCGGTCTGGCGAGGTTCGGCACGGGCGACGGTGGATCCTGTGTTGATCATTCCGAGCGTCAGGACGAGCAGGCACCAGGGAGGGGTCGGAGAGCGCATGGGGGTCACGCCAGTGAGGAAGAAGAGACGCGGGTTGAGCGGCAGACGGGTGCTTCCGGTGGAATGCGGATGGGGCCGCACCACCCTCGCTGAAACGCGAACGATAATACACCGCGCAGGGGATCGAAACGGTGCGGCAGTCTCAACGGGCTGGGATCGGCAATCGCGAGGCATGAGAGTGCAGCGTGTCGCGCGCGGTGGCCGTGGTAACAGGCGACTGCAACAGGGCGGATGCGGATGGATTTGACTCAGCCGGGCTGAGTACCCGGGGAGCCGATGATGAGAGAAACACCGGCGGCAAAAGTGCCGGCGGGAGTGGGTCCGGGGAAGGGGACCGGGAGATACCGGGGAGACAGGACCGAGACTGTCGAAAACCGGGGGGGGAAAATAGCAGAAGCGGTCGAACACGAGTTTCGACCGCTTCATGCTTGTT
>DNUF01000173.1:60563-92599 GCA_003508595.1 Planctomycetaceae bacterium | reverse complement strand
GTTTGCCAGTCGTTTCGACGGCGGGAAGTCCGAAGACCTCGGGCTTCCCGCCGTTTTTTATGAGCGCCGCCAGAATGGAACTTCGGCACCGGGACGCGTCCGGAAAAGAGACTCTCAAATCAAGGCGGCAATCGGACGGCCATCCGACAGGATTGGCGTGGGGCGGCCCGAAAAATCCAGGATCGAGCGTTGGGGGTCAATTCCCAGGTGTCGATACACCGTGGCGAGCAGATCCTGAGGAGTCACCGCATCGGCCACCGGATACTCGGCACGGCTGTTGGTCGCCCCGACGACCTGCCCCATCCGCAAGCCTCCCCCGGCAATCAGGGCGGAAAACGCCTGGGGCCAGTGATCGCGACCGACCCCGGGCTGACCCGAAAAATTGGTTGGAGCGTAGGTGACGCGGGGGGTACGTCCGAATTCCCCACAGGCCAGCACGAGAACATTGCGGTCCAGGCCCCGCAATGCCAGGTCCTCGAGCAGGGCCGACAACGCCTGGTCCATTTGCGGCAAGCGTTCTCGCTGGGCGTAGTCGAGATGGAATGCACTGGCATGATCATCCCAGCTGAAATGCTTGGTCGTGTCATTCGGGGCGGTGGCATCGATGTTGATGACAGCCACCCCTGCCTCGGCCAGGCGACGGGCCATCAGGCAACTCTGGCCCCAGCGATGTCGACCGTAGCGATCCCGCAGTCGGGGATCCTCGGTCGAGAGATCGAATGCCTGTGCGACTTTCGGGCTGGTCAGCATCTGGTAGGCGGCGGAACGAAATGCGTCGGTTCCTTCGAGGCTCCCCCGCAGATCGAGATCCCGGCGGAAACGATCAAACTGCCCTGCCAGGTCCCGGCGGCTTTCCAGCCTTCCCTGGTCGAGTCCGGCAGCGAGGGTCAGGTTCTTCGGTGCATATTCGGGTGCTGAAGGATCTCCGGTTTCAAACGCTTTGTGGGCAACCCCCAGGTAAGCGGGTTGGGTCATGAATGGCTGCCGCTGGACCCCGACGTAGCGGGGGAGCCCTTCGGGATGGGGGCCGCGCACAAAGCTGGCCACCATCCCGAAATCGGGATGCTCAGACCGGGCCTGGGAGGTCGGATCCGGTACCCGGGGAGTCTTACCCGTCAAGACTTCGATGCTGCCGTCGTTGTGGGCCGACATCTCGTGATGCAGGGAGCGGATCAGCGAGAACCGATCGGCCAGACCGGCCTGAAGCGGGAAATACTCGCAGAGATCGAGGCCAGGAACCTTGCTGGAAATCGGACGCAGCGGCCCACGGTACTCCAGCGGCGCATCGGGCTTGAGATCGTAGGTCTCCAGTTGACTGGGGCCGCCCCACATCCAGAAGAGGATGACCGACGTCTCCGCCTGTTCGGCAGCCCAGGAGCGACCTCTCAGAACCTGTTCCAGAGAGACACCGCCGAGCGCGAGCACCCCCGCCCGCAGGAATTCACGGCGCCGATTTGGTCCCGGGCAGAAAAGGCCTGACATGTTTGGTCTCGGACAGAAAGTGGGGAACCATCAACCAACGGTCGAATCGACGGTCGACTGGAAGTCAGGTCTCAAAAACCATCGCCATTCCTGTCAGATCGAAAGGAGTTGATTCACCACCCCTTGTTCACGCTTCACCACACGTTCAGACTTCATTACCCCAACATGAACACCCGCACAGATGATCGGCAATCAGGCATCCACGATGCACAACGTCCGACCGTGTGCTTCCCGAGCGACCTTTTCAGCGACTCCGCCCAGGAACGACTCAACCCGGGCCGAGGTTCCCCGACGGCCAATGACAATCGTGTCGTAATTGCCCTGTTTCATTTCGCCGATGATCGCCAGGGCGGCCACCACTCGGGCCGCCTCAGGCAGCGCATCTTTTTGCAGGCACTTGATTTGGATCCGGTCAGCCGGGATTCCCGCGGCGATCAACGCCGACCTGTGGCTCGCGAGCAGAGTCTCACCCGCCTTGCGGTTGGAATCGGCCCATTCACGGGCGACCAACTCGTAAGATCCCCCCTTGCTGGATTGACGTGTGATGTATTCAGGAAGGCATTCCACCACATGCAGAAGGGTGATGCGTGCAGCCCCAGCAGAGCCACCCGACGCCAGCCGGGCGGCAAAGGCGACCGATTTCCGGGCCGTTTCAGAATCATCAATTGCCACGAGTAGGTTCACGAAAACTTCCTTTCCAAACACGAGTTCAGCCGTCGGCATCGTTGGCGGTGATGCAGCCGGTGAAACGGGTTCCAACCGAGTCCCCCCTGACTCGGGGGAATGACGTCAATTTCTCACAGTGCAGCCATGGGAGCAAGCGGCAGCGGAGGGAAATCGGGAAATCCGTACCTCCTGTGGACCCGATTGTCATCAGGTCCACAGACAAGCTCCAGGGGCAGGAAATCACGTAGTCCGTTGGGAAACTGTACAAATCCCACACAGCCGACAATTGACCGCTGAACACTCGACAGCATATAAAGCTTTCGCAAGCGCGCTCGCGCCTGAGTTCCTCCGTTTCTCCGTTTTTCTCCGGGAGGGTTTCATGTCCAAAGTTGCTTCGCGCTCGAAGAAGGGGTTCACCCTGATCGAGCTGCTGGTGGTCATTGCGATCATCGGTATCCTCGTTGCGTTGCTGTTGCCCGCTGTGCAGCAGGCCCGTGAGGCGGCCCGCCGCACACAGTGCAAGAACAACTTGCACCAGCTGGGATTGGCCCAGCACAACTATCACGACACCTATGGTCGCTTTGCCTTCTCTCAGGGCTGGGCAACCAACACGGGCTCGACGGACGGCCTGTGGAATCCGGGCCCTGCCCAATCGAAGGGCAGCCTGTTTGTCCACCTGCTGCCGCACATCGACAACGCTCCGGTTTACAACCGGCTGCGGTTCGATGGCTCGACCACGACTGTGGTTGAGTTGCAGGACGTTGGCGGCCGGTCGCTCCGTTCGCTGGTCATTCCCACGCTGCAGTGCCCCAGCGATGATCATGGCGGATCGACCCCCTGGGGTGATGGCCTCCACAACTATGCCCCTTCGATGGGGAACCAGAACATGCCCAACATGGTCTGTGGATCGTCCCCCTACGTTGGAAACATTTATGGCGACGGGCCCAACGGCCACGGCGGCGTGCATTCGAACGGCGGTGGTGTGACCGGGGCCTACATCAATGGCATGTTCGCCCGCTGGGGTTGGGGCGCCCGGATTTCGGACGTCACCGACGGAACCAGCAACACCATCATGATGGGCGAAATTCGCCCCAAGTGCGGTGACCACTACTACTATGGCGGTGGCTGGGCTGGCTTCAACGCCACCTGGACCGGCACCGTCGGCCCCATCAACTACGACACCTGCGGCATTCCGACTGGTCCCACCGCCAGCGAAGATGGTTCAAAGCCCTGCCATGACGTTCGTGACTGGGCGCTGTCGCAAGGCTTCAAGTCCCGGCACACCGGTGGTGCTCACTTCCTGATGGCTGACGGAACCGTCCAGTTCCTCAGCGAAAACATCAACTGGGAACAGTACCAGCGCCGCGGCGGACGTCGCGACAACCGCGTGGTTGAGTAAATTTGGTGTCGACCAGCCTGCCATGAGTTGAGGCTTTCGAGCCCGATCATGGCAGCCTCGGATGTGTGTCAACTGCCTGCATCGCTGATCGATGCAGGCAGTTCGTTTCCCCCTCCTCGAAAAGACACAAGCTGTCAAGAATTCCGCATATGAAGAGAAGTGTCAGCATGTTCGGCCTGGCCATCGCCCTGCTGTGCCTCACAGCGGGCTGTGGTGGAGCACCGACGGTCAAATTGTACAAGGTCAAGGGAAAGCTGACTCTCAAAGGTCAACCGGTTGGAAGTGCCACCGTGACCCTGCATCCCAAGGATCGCGCAACGGCGAAGTACCTGGCTGCTACCGGAATGACCCGCGACGATGGCACCTTTGATCTGGGAACCAAGATCTCCGGCGACGGCGTGATGGCTGGCGACTATGTCATCACCATCGTCAAGCGATCCCAGCAGAGCGCACCTGCCGCATCCCCGGGCGGTCTGACGATGGGCGGTCCTCCCGGTGCGGCCGGACCAGGCGCCGGCGGTGGAGGCGATGATTACATGAAACGGATGATCAACTCGGGTGCCAAGCAGGACGACGCGTCCAGCAGTGAACTCCCGGCGATCTACGCCAAGCCGGACACCACCGACAAGTTCGTGACGATTTCTGAGTCGGGGCCATTCGAGATTCCCCTCGATCTCTAAGCCCGTTGAGCACGTGTTTTGATTGAACGAGGCCGACTCTGCCCACCCAAGGCAGTGTCGGCCTTTTTCCATACACTCCAGCCCCCTCGAAGATCGTCAGACCAAATGTCGACAGAAAGAACCATTCGCCCCTGGGTCTGGTTCGTGCTGGTTGCGATTCCCCTGGCGCTGTGGTCTGTCAATCCTCTCCGATCCTGGCGGCATCAACAGACTGCCCAGGAAGCCTTCCTCAACGGAGACCCTGCCGCGGCCCGGCAGGCACTGGAATTGGCTCGCGAGGCCACTCCCAACTCTCCCCGGGTACACCTGTTGCTCGCGCGTGCGGCACGCCGACTGGGGGATCTCGAGCCGTTCCTCGACCATCTCCAGAAGGCCCGCGACCTGGGACTGCCCCCGGGGGAAATTGAACGAGAACAATGGCTGCTGCAGGCCCAGGCCGGCAATATGGAACAGGTCGAACCGCATCTGCCGCAACTTCTGCGACGTGATGCCAGCGATCTGAATGAGGTTTGTGCGGCTTTTGTCGCCGGGTATGCCCACAACTACGAATTTGGCCAGGCATTCCGCTACCTCGATGCGTGGGAAAAAGACTTCCCGGCGGATCCCGAGCCACACATCATGCGGGCTCGAATCCGCCAAAGCTGGCACAATGTGCGGGAGGCCGAGAAAGAGCTCCGCATCGCACTCCAGCTTCGCCCGACCTGGCGCGGACTGCCGGAACTTCTCGCTCAGGTCCTCACCGAGCAGAATCGCTTCGAAGAGGCGGCAGAATTACTGGCAGAGGTCGCCCAGAAGAATCCCCATGACAACCGCCTGCAACTTGCGTGGGCGGACTGCCTGATCCGTACGGGACGCATCCCCGAGGCCAGGGGACTGCTCGAAAAATTGGAAGTGCCCGAGGCGCAAAACAGCGACCTCCTGTTTGGATTGGGGCGCATCGACCTTTGGGAAGGGAACGCCGAGCGCGGACTCGAACGGCTCTCCCTCGCCCGAAACCTCGACCCGCAACGGACGGACGTCCGGTACGCCTATGCCCAGGCACTCGCCCAGGCGGGACAAATCGACGAAGCCCGTGTGGAACGGGAGTCGGTCGAGCGGGTGACCCAGGCGCAGGCACGGATCTTTGAACTGTCGGAAGAGCTCGTGAAGACTCCCCAGAATCTTGAGGCAAGACTGGAAATCGCCCGTACGCTGCTCGAACATGGCGACGTCAATGATGGCGTGGCCTGGCTGGAAACGATCCTGCGATTTGATCCCCGAAATCGCGAGGCACACGTGACCTTGGCCGGGCATTACCGCAAACTGGGTGATGAAGAGCGTGCACGGCAACATGCCGAACAGGCACAGCAGCCACCCACGGCCGAAACACCCTGAGGGCTCGTATCGTGTGGAACACAGATGTCCGGGCTCTTGACATCCCTGGAATCGGCCCCTCAGCCCATGTCTGAACTGCGTTGCGATCCACTGTTGAATCGGTGGGTGCTCATCGCCCCGGCCCGCGGGTCGCGCCCCAATGATTTTGCGGCAGGCTCACGGGTTGAGCAGTCAGCCCCCCTGTGCCCGTTCTGCGAAGGGAACGAGCATCTCACGGGTCCGGAACAATTGGCCCGACGCGCGGAACAGACCTCCCCCAACGGACCAGGCTGGACGATTCGCGTGATTCCCAACCGGTATCCGGCTGTCACATCTGAGGATGAATTCTCACTCTTCGGGGAGACTTCGGCGAACACAACCACCGGCTGGGGACGACACGAGGTGATCGTCGAAACTCCCCGGCATCTTCCTCTCTCGACGACACACTCGCCAGACCATTGGAACGAGATCCTGCAGGTCTTCCAGGAGCGCCTGCGGGACTTTCGGAGGATCCCGGGGTTGCAGCACGCCTTTGTCTTCAAGAATCACGGACCGGCGGCCGGGGCCTCTTTCATCCACCCCCATTGCCAGATCATCGCGCTTCCACGGGTCCCCAATGCTGTCGCTGACGAGATTCAGGCGGGAGATCTCTGGTGGCGTCAGACCGGACATTGCCCCCGGTGTGAGTTGGTCGCTGCCGAAATCCAGGACGCATCACGACTGGTCACAGCCTCCAGCGAAATTGTCGCCTTTTGCCCGCATGCGAGCCGGTTTCCCTATGAAACCTGGCTGCTGCCACGTCGCCACAGCAGCGACTTCGCATCGGCTCCGCCCGAGGTCCTGAATGATCTTTCCAGTCGGCTTCCCGCAATTCTCGTCCGTCTGGAACAGGTGATTCCGGGAGTCTCGTACAACCTCGTGCTGCATACGGCCCCCCTGCATGCGCCCGCACTTCCCGGATTCCACTGGCGGCTGGAGATCCTTCCCCGGCTGACCGGAATGGCCGGCTTCGAGTGGGGAAGCGGCTGGTTCATCAACCAGGTGGCCCCGGAAAGGGCGGCCCAGGTACTGCGACCACGCGACTGACCCCGTCAGACCTGTCAGTGCTCCACTTCCAGCACTTCGATCTTCATTTGCCCCAGCGCTGAGACAACGGGAACGAATGCCGCAAAACCATCTCCGGCTTCGTCGTCCAGACCGGAGGCCAGAAACTTGATGTGATCGGCCCCCACACGCCCCTGGCCCAGGACTCCATCAAGCGGAACCCAGACACCATTCAGGAATGCCTCGGTCCACATGTGACCGCCAAAGGCAGAATCCCGGGGCACATACATCAAGCCCACAACCACACGGGCCGGAACTCCGCGACTGCGCAGCATGGCCGCCAACAGACAGGCGTGCTCGGTGCAGTCCCCCGAAAGTTTTTCGGCGACTTCAGCGGCCGATGCCATCAGCGTCGAGAAATTCTTGTCCTTGACGTTGTCACGCACCCAACGTTCGAGAGCGACCGCCTGATCCACGGGAGAATTGGCCGATCCCACCCCCTTTTTTGCCAACTCGACCACGAGCGGGTCGTCACTTTGCAGAAACTTGTTGGGCTGCGACCAGCGCGCGGCAACTTCTTCGAGTTCCAGGCCATCAGGCACGATCCCGGGCTTCAGTGACACAACTTCCAGCTCGACGGTCTCCGGATCGATCCGGCGGATTTTCTGGGTGGGCCCCTCGGCCAGGAATTGGGCCGGGTCTTCCCCGGCCACCTTGACCCGGTACACCACACGGCGGGTTTCCAGGGATTTTTCGATCTTCGCAGTCTTGATCAGCGTGGCAATCGCCAGGTCAACATCTTCCCCCGACAATTCTCGCAGCGCTTCTTCACGCGACACAGTCCAGGTGATCATTTCCGTTCCCAGCATGCTGGTCTGGGTCTTGATCGTCTTGTGCCCGTCATCGAAGTAGGAATACTGCACGGTCCTGGGATCGAGACTCTGGGTCACGGCAATTTTTCCCAGCTTGCGCCGCGTTCCATCCAGCAGGGTGACCTCCTCAGCCGGCAGTCCTTTCAGGGTCACGGTCATCGGACGGGCAAACTGCGGTTCGAACGACTCCAGTTTGACTTCCGATCCAGGCTCGATGACGGTGTCGCGGAGCAGGCGATCCTGCCAGGCGGGGGACTTGAGAGCGCGGTCCCAGGGTTGTCGGCGGGTGGAGGTCTTTCCCCCGACCGTCGAGATCAACACCAGTTCGTCACCTTCCACACGACCTTCCGTGCGGGTGGAGAGGCTGGGGGGATTCTCCATGGTGGAGACAAACGACAGCCATTCTCCCCCGGTTGTTTCGAGGGACTCCATCACCACGCGGAGTTTGACTTTCTGGCCAAACCGCGCAATTGTCATGGCAGTCTCACTGCGCGACCGGATCACCGGACGCCCCTCCAGCATCTCGGGGGTCGTCACTGACCGCAGGTATCCAACCCGGGTTTTTCCCAGATACATCGACTGCCATTCCTCGGTCGACTTGATCTCGGCCGACGATTTGTCCTGCTGCGGAGACTGCGTCTGGCAAGCCCCCTCCCGGACGGGGACGACCAGCATGCAGGACGCCACGAGGAACAGGCAGCTCCAGTCCAGAACTCGCCTGCCTGAGGATCTTCCGAATCGACTGACGGCCATCACTTCCAGCTCCCAGTTCCCATGCCCGGTGGCCACCATGGCCCGATCGGTTGACTTATTTTCCGTCGGTGATGTCGTTCCTACAAGCGGGACGACTGAAAACGGACACCAGCGAGTTCCTCATCCGTTCGACGGAATTCAGTCCATGCGCTCAGTCACTCGTATTTTCCAGCACCGGACGTCAATTGGCGTCGCGGTCCCGGCGGACTCCCCTCGGAGTGTTGGCATGTGAATTGCCGAGGGATGTCACGCCAAACCCAATGACGGACTCACACCTGGCTCCGGCGGCAGGACGCCCGCATCTCCAAGACTGCATTCGTTCCACACCGTCCGTCGTCTCGGCAACAAGACACCGGAATGGGCGTGTCGATTGCCAGGCCACCTCGATCCGGGGCAGAGTCCCCGTCAGCAACCGGGTTGGCGATCCCGCGAATCCGAGCCGACGACTTCCCGTTGCAGGCCCCGCCATGGATTCGCCCTCGGGTCCATCGACAGATTCGGAGAACGCTTCACCTGGTGCGAAGCGGCCGGACTGAACGGTGCTGCCGGCTGTAACGTCTGTGAGAGCCCACGGAGACCTGCCGGTGACCGGTGAATTTTCACCAGTCGTCACGACCGGCACAGGATGGGAAATCACGAGGCGGCAGAGACGGATTTCATCCAGTCTGCCGGAAGACCACGAAAAACGCGTGCTAGGTTTCAAGCAGTCCAACCGGCCTCCCAAACCCCGGAACCATCCATGGGTCTCTTTAAACGCCTCATCAAGAACGTCTTTCGCGACGGCCAGTCGCGGGTGGCCCCCAGCAGCTTTGAAAACCTGACCGAACAACAGATCGAAGATCACATGCGGATCGCTCGTTACGGCAGCTTTGTCCTGTCGGACGCCATCCGTCCCTCGATCGACCTGCAGGTTGTTCCCCGCAACGGATTCCGTCGCGACTCGTACAAGGACAAGGAAACCGGGGTCGAGATTCCGGTGGTTATGGCGTCGGCGTCGGCTGAGAAACTGTTCGATCTGTTTCTCGACCTGCTTGACCCCCTCGGCGACGAGGTCGATGTGGTGCTGGAAACCAGCCACGACCGGAAGCAGAAGGGGCACGAGGACCTCTACCGCGAACATATCGACCTGCCGGTCCTCAAGAGCACCCTCTGCGAATTCGAAGACCTGCTGCTGAATGACGGTTGCACGGGAGTCGCCGTGCTGAACCCCTCGATCCCACTGGAAGTCCAGTTTGACGAACACAAGCTGCTGATCATGTACGGTCAGAATCTCGACGACTTCGTGGAGATCCTCGAAGACCACGGACTGCGGCACGATGATCAGCTTCGATTCTTGACCGAGGCGGAGCACATCCATTCTTCCAGCGAGGAACTCCAGCACGAGTTCAGCACCCTGCGGTATCGCCTGGCCATCGAAGAAGAAGATGCCGACCGAGACCGTCTCTCCTGGCACGAAGCCTGATCGATCGTCAGTGCCGATTAAAAGCACGTGACGAACTGATGACAACCTGATGGGGGCCTGGGAGTTCTCTCCCGGCTCCGGTGTTCTTCCTGTTTCACCCCCTGTCTGAGGAGCGGCCATGAAGGTCGCACGACTGAGTTCCCTGTTGATTCCCCTGGTCGTGGCCGGTTGCGCCAACCCCCGAACCTTTTCTTCGGGGGGCGGCTATGGCGGAACGACCTACTCCCCCACCCCCTACGACGGCGGGTTCAGCGCCCCTTCGACCACCGCACCTTCCGGTTCGTCCCTGGGAGAGGCTGAGGCTGGCTTCACCCAGCGCAACGCCCGACCGACCACTCCGCAGGCCAAGTCGCCACAGGCGGTGACGACCCCGTCGCGTCCGTCCAAACCCGGTCCCACTGTGACTCCGACTCCCGCCCCGAAGGGTCCCACCCTGGGACTCCCCACCGCGAAGATTGCCGGGGTGGGTCCACTGGGGAGCGAACCCACCCCCGAGACCAGTGAATCCAGTCCTTCGGCGGGGTCCAAGCTCACTTGGAATCGGCGGCTGCAGAGTTCCCAGAAGCGGCCGATTGAGACACTGCTCTTCGGCACCGGCAATCGGCGCATTGTCTTCCTCTCCAGCCTTCACGGCGATGAACCGCAGAGCGTGGGGGTCATTGAGCAGTTGGCCCAACACCTCACCTCGCATCCCGACCTCCTGGCAGGGTGCAAGATCCTTCTGGTTCGCAGCCCGAATCCTGATGGACTGGAAGGACGATTCTCGCTGAACTCACGGGGTGTCGACCTCAATCGCAACTTCCCGGGCTCCAACTGGACCAAGACCCCCGATCGCCGTTCGGGCTCGAAGGCTGCCAGCGAAGTGGAAACGGCGGCTCTCGTGAAACTGCTGGGAGAGTTCAAGCCCTCGCTGGTTGTGCACATCAAGGACAGCCGTGATGTGGGCCGTGTGAACTCGGAAGGAAACTGTACTGAACTCGCCGATCAGGTCGCCCGCAGTCGAAAGTTTGAGGTGATGCGGAATGCCGGAACCAAGACCACCGGTTCCCTCGAGAACTTCTCAGCATCAAAGCTGAACACCCCTGCCCTCACCGTTTTGCTGCCGCTGGAACGGGACGATGCGACCGCCTGGGATCGGAACCAGTCCGCCCTGCTGGCCATCATCCAGCCGAAAAACCCCGAAGCCGCGTCCCTCGACACCTTCGATGAAGGGTCCCAGGTGGCCGAATTGCCGGAACCCCCTGAGACATCCCTGGAACCCAAGACGCGTCAGACCAGCGCTGTTCAGACCAGTGCTGTGAGGGGAACCCCGGAACGAGACCAGCAACCATCCCGCCGCGATGTTCCCAGCCGTGGTTACTATCCGCTGCCCGAACCGAACACGGACTGAATTTCACGAACCACGATGATTGAGTTGTGGCACAACAGGCCGGGGAAGCTCCCCCGGCCTGTTGTCGTTTTCGGGACCGAGCCATCGCTCGCACGACACAGGCAGCGGGAAGGGCCGCTCGTCGACGCGGCCGACTCAGCCCCGCAGTCAGCGTGGCGGTTGGATCGACAGGAGGCGAGCGATATGATCCGCAGGGGGTTCTCATGCTTGAAGAATCCCCGCGGTTCGCCCCCCATCACCCCGATCCTCCAGGAGACGCACCTGATGTCGCTCCGTTTTCAGTCTCACCTGTTTCTCTCGACACTGCTGGCCGGATTGTTCCTGGCGACCACAGCCACCTCCCAGGACAAACCGGCCGCCGCGACCGACGCCCCCAGGGCGACGATTGACGGAACAGGCCCCGGATGGCGGGATCTCGGCGAAGCCGATTTCAAAAATGTGAACTGCGACCCCGATACCTGGACCTTCAAGAATGGCGAAATCCAGTGCAAGGGGACACCGGTCGGGGTCATGCGGACCGTCAAGCAATACGGCAATTTTGAGATGGTGCTGCAATGGCGGCACCTGAAGTCGGCCGGGAATTCCGGGGTGTTCGTCTGGGCGTCTGAGAAAGCCCTGGAAGGACTCAAGCCGAATGCCCTTCCCCCCGGAGGAATCGAGGTTCAGATCCTCGACCATGGATATACCGAGGCCTACGAGAAGCAGTCGGGAAAGAAGGCCGACTGGTTCTCAACGAATGGCGACGTCTTCCCCGTGGGCAGTTCCAAGATCAAGCCTTTCCCTCCCCTCTCGCCGGATGGCAGCCGCAGCTTCCCCAGGAAGAACCTCAGCAAGGGATTCGGACAGTGGAATCACTACTACATTCGGGCGATCAACGGAGAAGTCCGGCTGTGGGTCAACGGAGAAGAAGTCTCGGGAGGGACTGATGCGAATCCCCGTTCGGGCTTCCTGTGCCTGGAATCGGAAGGATCCCCGATCGAGTTCAAGGGGGTCCGGATCCGCGAACTGCCATGAACGAGCGGACGCACCACCATGCATGGCGGGATGCGCTGTGCCTTGATGCCAGTCGTCATCCGGTCTCAGGTGATGTTGTGGGCCTGCGTCGGGCCATCGCCGGTGGTGCCGACCTGAGGATCTATTCCGAGTTCTACCACGATGAGCATATCGCTCCGGGGTCGGGCCGGCATGAACTGGTCCAGGAGTCGATGGACATGCGGGCCACCTACCTGCTCGACGAGCGGTGGGTGGCTGGCATCATCACGCTGCGGCAGCCGGTGGAACTTCCGGATCGGTTTGGTCCACGGCCAAGCCTGTCCCTTTTTCTCTACAACGAAGATGGCGGACAGGCGATCGCCCGTCCCTTCCTGGATGGCAGCCCTGCGAGGGGACCGCGTGGGACATCTCCTCCACACCGGCATGACGACATGCCGAAGTACCAGGAGTTCGACCGCTTCGACGACGCCACCAACGCCCCGTCGAGCAATTTCCACTATGCATTTGAACGCCTGAGGTACTTCGTCCGCGAGGACTGGCGCGAGATCCTCTCGCACTCGGCCGAGGGAGACATCCTGTCGGGTTCCCTGGACGCAGTCGCCCAGGCATTCCGCCAGGGGTGTGAATTCAAGGTGGCGATCCGTGGACTGTGCGACGACCTCGCGCTCCCAGGCGAAGCCCCCCTCAACCACGAAGTCTTCATCCAGCTCGGTTCGTGCTACCATTACACGCGCGAAAAACAACTGGTGGGCAGCTCGCACCCGGTCGCTCGTGTGCAGCCCGGGATTCCTTTGAAGTATGGATCGGGGAACTGGGACTACGCCTGGCTGCTCCCCCGGACCGATGGAAACTGCGCCTTGCTGATTTACGATCCCTACACGCTCCAACCCCACCGGACCTACGAGCGGTTTGCGATGCGCTGGTTCTGCCGCTGACTGCGGTGTCGGGGGACCGAGCGGGAATGGGACCATCCCGAACGCTCAACCACTCCCTTCGTGCCGGGGATTCAGGCCAGGATCTCTTCGATGATCTGTCCATGAATGTCGGTCAGTCGCACGTCGCGGCCACCAAACCGAAAGGTCAGCCGGGTGTGATCAATTCCCAGCAGATGCAGCATCGTGGCATGCAGATCGTGGATCTGCAGCTTGTTTTCCACCGCGTAGTAGCCGTATTCGTCAGTGGCCCCAAAAACCGTTCCTCCCTGAACACCCCCACCCGCCAGCCAGATCGAGAAACCAAACGGGTTGTGGTCCCGTCCATTGCCCCCCTGTGCCATGGGCGTCCGGCCAAACTCCCCCGCCCACACCACGAGTGTGTGTTCGAGCAAACCACGGGACTTCAGGTCCTTCAGCAGGCCGGCAATCGGCTTGTCGACCGCCAGTGAATTCTTCGTGTGTCCCTCAAGCAGATTGGCATGCTGGTCCCAGCGATCAAAGCCCAGGCTCTGCGGCAACAGTTCCACAAACCGGACTCCCCGCTCGACCAGGCGTCGGGCAATCAGGCACTGCCTTCCGTACACATCGGTCGCCGGGTCGCCGACTCCATACAACTCCAGGGTGGCCTTGGATTCACCAGAGATGTCGGCCAACTCGGGAACCGCCGTCTGCATCCGCGCAGCGAGTTCATAATTCCCGATCGCTGACTCCAGGGCATCTGCCTTCCCGAGTCGCTCTGAGGTGCGCCGGTCGAGTTGCCGCAACAGCTCCAGCTTGTTGGCCTGCAAACGGTCGGTTGATTCGATTCTCCGGATGTCGGCGACCGGAGTGTCTCCCCCGGCGAACAGGGATCCCTGGAACGATGCGGGAAGAAACCCGTTGCTGAAACAGTCGAGGCCCCCGGGTGGAATCATGCCGCTGTTGAGGACCACAAATCCAGGAAGATTCTGGCATTCACTTCCCAGTCCATAAGTAATCCAGGCCCCCATGCTGGGACGCCCCTGGATTCCCGACCCGGAATGCAGAAAGTAGTTGGCGTTGGTGTGCTCGGAAAAATCAGCCGTCATCGAACGCACCACCGCCAGCTCGTCGGCACAACTCCCCACGTGCGGGAAGAGATCGCTGACGGGAATTCCACTTTCCCCACGGTTGTGAAACTTCCAGGGAGATTTCAACACAGTTCCGACGTCATCGAACTGTGTTGGGGGAACTTTCATCTTGATTGGCTGCCCATGCTCACGGTCGAGTCGCGGCTTGGGATCAAAGGTGTCGACCTGGGAGGGCCCGCCATCCATGTACAGGAAGATGACATTCGTCGCCTTCGCCGGGCCGGGAGGCTGGCGAGGGGCGAGGGGATTCCGGGAACCGGGTTCGAAGGGTGCGGCGAGGGTTTGGTCGGCCAACAGTGCCGACAACGCCACCGCACCGAACCCGTTGGCCGTCTGGTAAAGGAACCCGCGTCGGGTCCCGGTCTCCGCCCGAAATCGTTGACAGTGCATTGTGCGGAACCCTGAAGAGTCGCGGGGATGTTGGCGTCAGTCCACTTTTCTCGATGGCGATTATCACCGGAGCGTGATTCCCGTCAACCACGTCCCCTCGCGAGCGACTCCAATACTGTTCACATTTACATATTATTCATTTATGCCTATTTTTATTCCCGAAATATCCAGAAAAGCCGTAACAATTCTCCCATTCCTCCCAAACCCATGGCAATGGCACAGAAGAGACGATCAGATGTCCCCTACAGCTCGCGAATTCGGGGGGACTCTTCGAAACACGCTCCTCTCCAAGGCCTGAGTTGGATCATGTCTGCCCATTCGAAATCATCGTTAGTCTTTACCAGACATAGCGTTCGTCATATAAGACCCATTCCGCGACATGCCCAACACCGGGGAAGGACTTCCCGGTTTTCGCTGGGACAGAACTCGGGAGCTTTCCCGATTCTGGAGTCAGGATGCTCCATTGAACCCGCGACAGGATCGCCTTCCCTCACATGCCCGAATTCCTCGAGAAACGAGATCGCTGGGGCAACAGCGTCGCCTTGTGGGTGCTGTTCGCGATGGTGCTGTTCGTCCCCTGGGCCGTTTGGTCCCTGCGGTCGATGCAACTGCAGAACGAGGTCCATCAGTGGATCCCCCATGGCGATCCGCAGTGGAAGGCATATGAGTTCGCCGAACGCCACTTTTCGACCGAGGATGGAATCCTCGTCACCTGGGATGGCAGCCGGCTGGATGATCCGCGGCTCGACCGACTCACACGACGGATTCGCGGAACGGTTGACGCGCAGGGACGTCGGCGGGGGGCCTCGCCGTACTACTCCAGCGTCAAGACCCCCTACGACCTCATCCACCAGATTCATTCGACGAAGATCCCGATTGATCAGGCCATCGAACGTGTCACCGGGATCCTGGTGGGGCGCGGTCCGGTGCGGATCCGACTGACCGAAGAAGGGGCAACGCGGCGTGATCGGCTGAATCGCACTCTCACCGAGCTGGCCAAATCGAGGCTCGGTCTCGACATCACCATCGAACTGGCCTCACAGCCAAGTGTCGACGAAGTACTGGATGATTCGGAATCACCGACCACCACCGGGACAGCGCCCACAAGCGAACCGGACTTGGTAGCCAGCACGACAGATTCCCATGAAGCCGCGACTCCAGGGGAGGACGAGGGGGACCTGGAGGATGCTCCCGGAGCATTGCAGCGGGAGTCTTCCCTGGCGGAACTGGCAGCGGTTCTGCCTCCGATTGAGGCCCATGACCTGGTCGTCTCCTGGCCCGGGTTGCACTGGCATTCCGACCAGGTCGAAGAATTCACCCGGTTGGCACTCAGTCTCGACTCTCTCGGAACGGGAATCGGACCGGCGAGCACCGGTACGCCGACGACTTCGCTGGTGGAGGCGTGTTTCCAGGTTCCAGGGACTCCTGCTGCCATTGCCGTCTATCTCTCGGCAGCGGGTCAGGCCGAGCGTGAAACGGCTCTCGCGTGGTTGAAACAGGCTGCGACCGAATCGGGAATTCCTCCGCAGGCCCTGCACATGGCAGGCAGTCCGGTGGCCGGGAATGACCTGAATGCCGAGGTTCTCAAGGCAACCTGGAATCCGGCCGCACCCTGGACCCGTCCCCAGGAGAAATCGCTGTTCCTGATGTCGGGCATCGTCGGGGCTGCCTTTGCCCTCTGGATGCTGCGGAGTTGGCGTCTGGCCCTCGTCGTTCTGGGCGTTTCGGTCTACACCGCTTTCGTGTCGCTGGCACTGGTTCCCGCCACCCGGACCCCGATGAATATGGTGTTGGTGACGATGCCAACACTGTTGCTGGTCACCACCCTCTCGGTGGCGGTCCACATTGCCAACTACTGGCGACATGCGGCTGCGGCCGACAGCCGGACCGCCGTGGCGACCTCCATTCGCACCGCCTACAGCCCGGTCCTCTGGGCGGGAATCACCTCGATCATCGGACAGGCCTCGCTGTGCACAAGTTCGCTTGCCCCGATCAAGCAATTCGGGATTTTTTCATCGATCGGCACAGCCATCTCGCTGGTGGTCACCCTGGTGGGGCTTCCCGCACTGATGCTGCTGTTCCCGGCTCCAGTGCCCGATGAAGAGGAACTCGACAGCTCCTTCTGGCATGGGCTCGCCGCCTGGGTGGCCCGCCACCAGTACCTGGTGAATGCCACCTGCCTGTTGATTGCTTTCGGCTGCTCGTATGGACTCCGCTGGTTCCAGTCTGAAACCAAGGTGGTGCGGTATTTCGGAGAGGCAACACGAACCTTCCAGGACTATGCCGCGATCGAAGATCGCCTCGGTGGTGTCGTCCCGGTCGATGTCATCGTCCGATTCGACAAGGAAGCCCAGGCGGAACTGAAGTTCCTTCAGCGGCGTGAACTGGTCAGGACGATCGAGCAGCAGATTCGCCAACTGCCCGATGTGAGCGGAGCCCTTTCGCTCAGCGATTTTCTACCCGACTATCAGCCTCCTGCCGAGAACAGTGGCAGTGCCCGCAAGCGACAGCAGCAGCGATACGCCGCCACGTCGCGGGTCATTGAGTCGCGTGTCAAATCGGGGCGCTATCCCGGCTCGGAAGAGTTGCTTTCGGTTTGCGAAACGGCCAGCGAACTGAATGCCGAGGGAGATGAAATCTGGCGGGTGACCGCCCAGGTCGCCGCGTTGTCGCCGATGAGTTATGGCGATTTCCAGAAACAACTCGACGCGATCTGTGCCCAGGTGCTCAGTTCAGCGTCGGGAGCGAGCCAGGAAAAACTGCCGGCCACGGCGGCCAACAGCGACCGTCACTATCGTCCCTATGCGAGTCACCTGATTACCGGACTCGTTCCCCTGTTCTTCGCAACCCAGGAACAGCTGCTCAGCAGTTTCATCGCCAGTTTCGCCGGTGCCTTCCTGAGCATCGCCCTCGTGGTCATGTTTGTGCTGCGTCATCCGGTGGCCGGTTTCCTCGCGATGATCCCCAACGTATTGCCGATCATTTCGGTCTTCGGTGTGATTTCGTGGCTGGGGATCCCGATCGATCTCGGCTCAACAGTGACGGCGTCGATTGCCCTGGGGATCACCATCGACGGCACGCTGCACCTGGTGACCTGGTTTCAACAGGGAATCCGGCAGGGGAAAACCCGTGCCGAAGCGGTCGCCACCGCCCTGGGTCACTGCGGCCCGGCGATGTGGCAGACCACCCTGATTGTCAGTTGTGGCCTGATCGTGATGGCTCCCTGCGACCTCGTGCTGATCAGCCGTTTTGGATGGCTGATGGCAGTCTTGCTGGCGGCCGCATCAATTTCCGACCTCATCTTGACCCCCGCCCTGCTCGCCGGTCCACTGGGCTACCTGATCGAAAAGTGCACTCCCCGGGATGGATCTGTGGATGCGGTGGCGGAACTGGAGTCACCCCGCACGGCGGGACCTCATCTCAAGCCCGAGGCAGAGCACACTCCCCCCCCCGCCCCCCATCTCGACAAGCGACGGATCCGGATCAGTCGTCCGGAAACGTGATCCCTCACTTGTCGACGAACTGGCTCGCATCCCGTATTTCCAATCACCCACTTCCCCCCAGCGGTTCGAGGGATTCCCTTCTGCCATGGGAGCCGGGAAATTGTCCACCCAGTGGCATTCCATTTGCTGCCCTGATATGAGGCCTGCAAATTCGGCAGTTTTCGCCGGGTTGAGGGAGGAAGTCTCCGGAAGTCTTGGGAGCCAATTTGGCAGCTGATTGGCCAAGGCCTAGAATACTTCCGGAGTGTCTCAGTCGCAGTTCAGGGTCTCCCTGTCAGGGGGTGGACGATGAAAGAATTTGTGGAACCATTGGGTCCGCGGATTGTCATCCGCAAGGACGAATCCCGGCAGACGACTCGTGGGGGAATTGTGCTGCCCGACAAGGCCGAGATTCCCACCATTACGGGACGGGTCGTGGAAGTCAGCGCCCAGATCAACCGGGATGACGATTTTCCCATACGCAAGTATGACAAGGTGCTGTTTCATCCCAAGAACGCGATTCCTGTCGATTTCGAGCCGGACAACCTGTTGTACGTGGTCCCGATCGAAGACGTGGTCGCCGTGTTCCGCCGGGTGAAGACATCGTCCCCGGCCATGGAGCGGACGGGTGAAGACGACGAGGCCGAGGGACCTTCCGAAGACTAGGGACATCAGCCGATTTCCCACAGAGACGCCAGGCAGCCCGGACCATTTGGTACGGGCTGCTGTCTTATTCTCTGCAGACTCGATCGACCGAGATCAGCGGGCCGACAATCGTTCGGCCGTCAGTCGCACGAGCTTACTGGCATCTGACGCGAGGGACCGCAGGTCGGCGGCGGTCTGGGGATCATCCGGATCAATCGTGACGAGCGCGCGAATCGCGGCACACCGAACGGTGATGAACTCGTCGGTGAGTGATTTCCGCAGGAGGGCCACGTCATCTGGCCGGCGACCCGACGAGAGGGCCAGGCTGCGGGCCGCCAGGGCTCGCACCCTCGGTTCCCGGTCCTGCAATGCCTGCCGCACGAAGTCCGGCAGAGGCTCGTCATGCGGTCCCAGCGCGACGAGCGTCTCCAACCCCAGCGGCAGATGACTGCCCGGGGATTGCATGGCAGACAACAAATCGGGGATCAACCTCCGCCCCTGACGCCCCAGTTTCTGCAATGCCTGCAGGGCGTCTTCGGACGACTCCGGGTCGCGCAGCTCTGTCTGGATCAGTTCGGTGACAAATCCCGGAAAGTGTCGCCATGCCTGCTGCAATTCTTCAGCATCGATGGACGAGACAGACGCCGACAACACAGCATCCTCGAAACTGGAGCGGTAGATCCCTTCTCCCTCGAGTCCCAGAAATGATGCCAGTTGCCGAATCTCTGCTGGGGATTGAAATCCCCACACATTGTTCCGCAGACACGTCCGCATTCCTTCGAGCAGCGTCGCGTCCCGAATTCGGAGCCGGGCCACGAGTTGCACTGCCAGGGTCATGCGCTCGTCCGCGTCGAGTTGTTCACCGTCAAAGCGAGAATCTGAGTCATCCTCGCCCCAGAAGTCAGATGCGTCCTCCTCGGGGGCTTCCTCCTCTTCTGCACCTGACTCGCCTTGGATCTCCGCGAACTCGAGCATGTCATTTTCCGGTCCCACCGCTTCGTTCACGTCTCGATCCCAGAGCCAAATGTCATCGGGTTCGGGCGACAGAGCCTTGTCGAGGATGACAAATGCCTGAGGGGGTGGCTGAACGGACAACGCCACCAGTCCGGCGGCAGCCACCACTCGCCAGCGATCGTGAGGCTCGTTCAACAGGTCGGCCAACTCCTGCAGGAATTCGGCGTCTGCCAGACACAGACCAAAATGCCGCAGCAGGTGAGCCAGTTCGACCCGCGACAGCAGTTCCCATTGTGAGTCCGCGACGAAATCTCGCAACATCCCGATCTGGGATTCCAAGCCTGGGCCCACAGCGCGCAGCATTTCCACCGCCTCTGGGGAGTAGGTCTTTCGCAGTGACCGTACCAGATCCGGAACCATCATTTGCCGCTGCGCTGGAAACCGCTGCAGGGCTGTGATCGCGGCGCTGGACACAGTCACCTCATCTCCGAACTCGTCTCCTCCATTCTCATCCGCCAGCAACTGGCACAGTCGGCGTACGCTTCGTTCGGGGTCGAATTGGAGATTTGCCAGAGCCAACGCGGCTCTCTGGCGGACGATCGGCTCGGGATCGTAGGTCGCCGCCAACAACCGTTCTCCGACGAATCCCGAGAATCGGCGCCTCGAACCAAGACATTCGACCATACGACTTCGAGGGTATTCCTCCAGCTCGTCCAGGAGGTCCATTCCGACGGCCACAACCTCCTGCCCGATCGCATCAATCGTGTTGAGTGCCCTCAGCAAGCTCACTCGGCGTCGATCACTGCGGTAGAGGGCAGCCAGGGGGGCAGCGGCTGCCTGGGCCTCGTCCCCGAGAGCACTCAGCAGGTCAATCGCCGCGTTCTGCGCTCTGTCGTCAGCGTCCGCCACAAGCTGCTTGGCCAATCCGGCAACGGCTTCTGTTCCCTGGGACCTCAGAAACCCTTTCGCAAATCTCCGCACGACGAAAACATTGTCACTCCCATCGAAAGTCAGACACTCCCGTCCATCGGCCAGCAATTCCACGGCACGGGGAATTGCCTCGCGTCCCCAGGGGGCCAGATTTCGCAACTCCAGCAGGGCGAGGCTCAAGACTTCGGGATCATCGGATTTCAACCAGACCTGCAGTCGCTGAACCCGCAGATCCGGGTCCTGAGGGAGAGCATCGACCCAACCAAAATCCCATTCGAAGACCGGCTCATGCCCTCCCGCAGACGATTCACCCACCCCGGGAGATTCCGCCGACCCGCCAAGCCCGTCTGTCGAGTCCTGGGCTGCCCTGAGCCACTGGAAAAATGGACCACACGTCAACACACCCAGCAGCACACCCCATCGGATCAAGGCACCGGCCAGACCATGTTGGCAGTGATGACAGACTGAGCCCCCGGCCACAATCGCGCTCCTGTGCTGAAGGTTGTTTTGGCACGCATGTGCAAACGTTAGCAGCTTAACAGATTGCCAAGTCCGACCACGTCCCAGTCGAACCCATCATGAATCACCAATCGGATGGGCCCGGGAGAGGTTCGCTGTCAACACTCTGGTGGGCCCAGGAGGATCTCAACTCCAGGCACGAGGCAACTCCGACATCAATTCGCTAATTTCAATCGTCATGACCCGCTGTTGTTTGGAGGAGACCCACAATGCGTGAACGCGAGACCATTCACAGCACTCATTGGACAATCCTGTTCTGCCTGACCTCCCTGTTGACAACCGGTCTGGTTCCCAGGGATGCCCTTGGTGAAGGAAATATCGGCAACCATGGCCGGGGCCGGGGGGGAGCGGTCGCCGCCGGGCATCCCGACTCGGTCGCTGCGGGACTGCGAATTCTGCGCGCCGGAGGAAATGCGGCCGACGCTGCCGCCGCCACACTGTTGGCTCTCGCTGTCTCAGATTACGGGTCGTTCGCCATTGGGGGTGAAGTCCCCGTATTGATCTACGACTCCCGCAGTGGAAAAGTCAAAGTCCTGTGCGGCCAGGGAGTGGCTCCCCGTGATCCCGCGGCCATCGACTGGTTTCTGAAAAACGGGATCCCGTCTCAGGGAAACATGAAGGCGGCTCCGACCCCGGGCGCAGTCGACCTCGTGGTCACCCTGCTTCGGGAATATGGCACCATCTCGCTGGCCGAGGCGGCCGCCCCCATGCTCGAACTGCTCGATCGCGGGCAGGCCGACTGGCATCCCCGCCTGGCCAGAACCATCCGCCTCCTGATCGAAGCGGAGACGCAGACATCGGGCAGCCGGTCTGCCAAACTGCAGGCCGCTCGCGACCGGTTTTACACCGGCGACGTTGCTGACGAACTTGAGCAGTGGTACATCGCCACCGGTGCATTCCTGCGCAAGCGAGATCTTGCGGAGCACGTGACCCGCATCGAAGATCCCGTCTTTGTTGAGTACCACGGGCACACAGTCTACAAGTGCCCGACCTGGACGCAGGGGCCTGTGTTGTGCCAGAACCTGCGACTTCTGGAGGGGTTTCCCCTCAAGGATCAGGGGAAACTGTCGGCCGATGCGATTCACCACATCACCGAAGCCATGAAACTCGGCTATGCCGACCGAGACGAATACTACGGCGACCCACTGTTTGTGGCTGTCCCACTGGACCAACTGTTCTCTGACGAATACACCCGCCGGCGGCGGACGCTGATTGACCCGGCCCGGGCCTCATTGGAGCGTCGTCCCGGAGATCCCTGGCGTCTGGCAGCGCAGAAATCGATCCCCCCTGGCCCGCCTGTCGCCGAGCGAAAGCCAACGCAGGACACCACCACATGCGTTGTGGCCGATCGCTGGGGAAACGTGATTGCGGCCACACCCAGTTGCAACCTGTTGACCAATACCCCGGGCCCCTCGGGGGTCAACACGGGCAATCGGGTCCGAAGTCTGAATACGAGCCCTGGCCATCCCAACCAGGTGGCGGCGGGAAAACGACCCCGGACCACTCTCACGCCCACCCTGGTTCTGCGGCAGGGGAAACCGGTTGCCGCGGTGAGTGTGGCCGGGGGTGACCTGCAGGACCAGACGACCCTGCAGGTGTTGATCAATCATATTGACTACGGACTCCCTGCATTCCAGGCGGTCACCACGCCAAGGTTCTACACCCTGCACCACCAGGACTCTTTCAACCCTCACCCCGATCGCTCGCAGGCCGCGGTGGGGTTGGGAAAACTGGTCGTGAATGAGCAGGTGGCCGGCGACATTCTCGAAGAGTTGGTTCGTCGTGGTCACCTGGTCTCCACGACAGCCAGCCCGGTGGGAAATCCCGTCCTGCTGACCATCGATCCGCTGACGGGTGTGATGGAGGCGGCCGGTGACCCCAAGGCGGGGCGCCATGCGGCAGCGATTGAATGAACTGCGGTCCCTGCTGGCCCAGGCGATTGCCAAGACCGCTGTCGGCCACGACACCACCTGAGTTTGACCGTTCAATCTCCCGGAGTGACCGAGGAACCGGGTCCGACCTGTCGCAGATCGGCCACAAAGTGGACCTGACGGGCGACCTCGACAAATCCGAAGTCGCGATACAGGTGATTGCCGATTTCATTCTGAGCCAGCGTTTCAATCTTCGCGTGGGTCATTCCGCGCAAATGAAAATGATGACAGGCCTGTTCGAGCAACCGGCGACCCCAGCCCTGTCCGCGCAGTGTGGCCATGACCACGATATTCGGGATATGACCGATTCCCGCTGCCTCATCGCACCAGGTGGAGACATAACCGAGTGGCTGATCGGCGGCATCAACCAGTGTGAAGATCCCTTCTGGATCCCGGCGGAGATCATCGTCGAGATGACGCGCCTTGCGCCACTTCCAGTCATGCCCGGCGATGATCCCATGGACCCGTTCGATCCCCTGATCAATCGAGACACCGTCAAAGGCCTCGACCGTCATCATCTTGAGGGTGGGAAGATCTGACTGCTGGAACGGGCGAATGCGCATGGAGACCACCGTCAGACAACACAACAGCCCGCCAAATGGGGAATCCATGTGGCGGGCTGCGATCAACGACTCTGGGGAAACGTGGTGCTGGCGGGACCAGCCTCACCTATTCCGAGAACGCGGCGTCGAAGGCTCGCTGCGAAGGTTCGAAGTCGACGTTCTTGACGAACTGGCACGCCTCACGGGCCCCGGCTTCGCGGTCCATGCCGCTGTCTTCCCACTCGATGGAGAGGGGACCCGCGTACCTGGCATGATTCAGGGCACGGATGATCTCTTCGAACCGTACACCACCGCGTCCCACCGAGCGGAAGTCCCAGCCACGACGCTGGTCGCCGAACGACAGGTGACTCGCCAGGATCCCGGTGCGACCGTTGAGGGTCACGCTGGCATCCTTCATGTGGGCGTGGTAGATGCGGTTCGGGAAGAACCGGATGAACTCCGCAGGATCAACCCCCTGCCAGATGAGGTGGCTGGGGTCGAAGTTGAAACCGAACTCCTCCCGGTTGTCGATCGCTTCCAGAGCGCGCTGGGCCGAGTAGATGTCAAACGCGATCTCGGTGGGGTGCACCTCGAGGGCGAACTTCACACCGCATTCCTGGAAGACGTCGAGAATCGGATTCCAGCGATCGGCGAACTGCTGGAAGCCTGCCTCGATCATCGACTTGGGTGTGGGGGGAAAGTCATAGATCAGATGCCAGATGCTCGATCCGGTGAACCCGTTGACCACCGAGACCCCCAGCTTTTTGGCGGCGCGGGCGGTGTTCTTCATCTCTTCGGCAGCCCGCTGGTTGACCTTGGCGGGATTGCCATCGCCCCAGATGTAGTCGGGGAGAATTGACTTGTGCCGGGCATCGATGTTGTCGCAGACCGCCTGGCCAACCAGGTGGTTGGAAATCGCAAACAACTGCAGGTCGTACTTCTCCAGCAATTCCCGCTTGCGGGCGCAGTAGGTGTCGTTCGAGAGGGCCTTGTCGACCTCAAAGTGGTCGCCCCAGCAGGCCAATTCGAGGCCATCGAAGCCCCATTCACTCGCCTTCTTGCACAAAGTTTCGAGGGGCAGGTCGGCCCATTGACCGGTAAACAACGTGACGGGGCGGCGCGCCATGGAGCGGGATCCTTGTTGCAGCAAGAGCAGGAAACGGGACGGTTCTCGAATCCAAAAACTAGACCACCCCTGCCGGGTTGTCAAACGGGGAGCCCCGGTTGCAAGACCTGCGGGTTCCAGGCCTTGGTCTCACTTCATCCACGCATCGGCGAAATCGAGAAAAGTCTTCCAGTCGTCGCGGTTCATCGAATGCTTTCCCTCCCGCAGCCAGTATCCCAACCGGCTCTTCACGAGGCGGCCGGGAGGGGGGTATTCCCCGGGAGCCAACCCATCCACTCCCAGCAGACGATAGACCGGTGAAGCGGCCGCCAGCATGTTGTACTGTCCCTCGGGGTCGGCCCAACTGTCTTCCAGGGCGTTGGTGAACAGCACGGGACGGGGAGCGCAGACGGCGACCAGGCAGTGCTGGTCGAAGGGCAATCGATCGACATTGTCGTTGAATTTCGTGAACTCATCGCAGAACCAGTGGGGAAAGCGATCGTTGATCTGTTTGACCGTCTCACCCACCTTGTGCCGGCTGGGCGCAGTGCCACCACAGCCCGCCTGGTGCGGAATCACCAGGGCAATCCGTTCATCGAGGGCCCCCGCCAGGAGAGCCGTTTTTCCAAGGCGGGAATGTCCCACAACGGCAATCCGCTTCGCATCCAGTTCGGGGGCCGAAACCAGGTAGTCAACCGCCCGCTGCACTCCCCACGCCCAGGCGGCCACGGTCCCCCATTCGTGCGGTCCCGGCTGCGTCTTGCCCGCCGCCAGGAAATGGGGATGGACTCCGTCGCTGAAATCGGGCTGGTCCGGATCGATGTCTCCCGCGTAGACCGTCGCCACGGCATAGCCCCGGGCAATCGACTGTTCGATCGCCCAGACATCCTGTTCCCTGCCCCGACCTTCCTCGGTCGCCCGATTCTCCTTGCAGCCCGGGCAATGCCCCGGCATCCAGACGGTGGGGAGCGGGATCTTGGGATGATTGAGAACTGCGTGGTTCCCGCAGAAGTTCAATCCCACAAAGACCGGGGCCCTGCCATTCGGACGCTGATTGGGAAACGCCAGCAAAAGGTGGATGGGAGGGGTCTTTTCCGGACCAAACCGGAGCTCCAGCAATCGCAAGGTGGCCTTGCCATCGAACAACTGCGGATCTTCATGCTGGACCTTGACCTGAATGTTCCGGGGCGGCGGAGGGGCGGCTCCATACATGTAGTGCTCGAACAGCCGAATCAATTCGGGCCGGCGCAGAGAACGCCATTGATCGGGTGTCTGGATTCTCTCCCCCTTGAGGTTCACCAGGGGATCGGGCAGATCGGCTTGAACGGGAAGTTCCGAAACCGGGGGGAAAATCTCGGCACCGGTGGCCGTCTGGGGTGACATCATCAGGCTCCCGGCCAACAGGCCGCAGATCGTCGCAATGCGGATCGCCAACATGGTGGGGTTCCTCGGATGGGCCCACCCGGCTTGCGGATGAGCCAGGGTGATGGCTTGCTGGCCGAATCGTGGCGACCGCTGACTGCTTTTGCAACCACACCATCGACAGGCGCAGAGCGTCCGATGCCGTGAAATTGGGAACGATTCTCGAACTCCCGGAACAAGCGAAGGCGGTCTTCCGTGAGGAAAACCGCCTTCGTGTCCCTTGTCTGTCAACCGGCACTCCCCCTGGGCCGTTGCCCGCGGGGAAGTGGGCTCGGAAGGACTACTCGATCACCTTGGCCTTGATCCAGGTCATCATGCTGCGGAGCTGGCGGCCCACGACCTCGATCGGGTGCTTTCGCTCATTGCGGCGGATCGCCTGGAAGGTGGGCTGATTGGCCTTGTTCTCAAGGATCCATTCGCGGGCAAAATGGCCCATCCGGATTTCCTGGAGGATCTTTTTCATCTCGGCACGGGTCTCATCGGTCACGATTCGGGGGCCACGGGTGTAGTCGCCGAATTCCGCCGTGTTCGAGATGCTGTACCGCATGTAATTGAGTCCTCCCTGGTACATCAGGTCGACGATCAATTTCAGCTCGTGCATGCATTCGAAGTAGGCCATCTCGGGCTGGTAACCCGCTTCGACCAGGGTTTCGAACGCCGCCTTGACCAGTGCACTCACCCCGCCGCAGAGCACCACCTGCTCGCCGAACAGGTCAGTTTCGGTCTCTTCGGCGAAGTTGGTCTCGATGACACCACCCCGGGTGCCGCCGATCCCCTTGGCGTAGGCCAGGGCCAGCTTCCGACTGGCGTCCGAGCAGCCGGGCCAGAAGGCGACCAGCGAGGGGACGCCCGCTCCTTTTTCGTACTCCGCCCGCACCAGGTGGCCGGGGCCCTTGGGAGCCACGAGTGCCGCATCCACACCTTCGGGAGGGATGACCTGGCCAAAGTGCATGTTGAACCCGTGCGAGCAGAGCAGCAGGCTGCCCGGCTTGAGGTTCGGCTTGATTTCCGACCGGTAGAGGTCCCCCTGCACTTCATCGGGCAGGAGGATGTTGACGAGGTCGGCCGCCTTGGTGGCCTCCGCCAGAGGCATGGGGGAGAACTTGTGGCTGACCGCCAGATCGTAATTGGGCGAACCCTTCCGCTGACCGATGATGACATTGCAGCCGCTGTCCCGCAGGTTCAGCGCCTGGGCATGTCCCTGGCTGCCATAGCCGAGAATGGCAATGGTCTTGTTCTTGAGCAGCGACAGGTCGGCATCGTCGTCGTAGTAGACTTTCGCGGGCATGATGAGCTTGGGGGGTCAGAGAAATCCGGAAAAAGACACAGTGACACCAGAGTGCCACGGCGGTTCGAGTCTGGGGTAAAGGCCCGGGACCAACCCGAGCCGCAAAAAACCTGTCAGGCAAACCGGTGTTCAGGCAGAGACAGACAGACGCTGCCTGACGGACACACGGCCAGACACCAACACCGCCAGACAGGTCGCGCACTCTCAGTCGCGCGTCAGACAGTCGCCTCGGGAGGAGGTTCAGGAGTGAGCCGATCGTCTTCCGCCTCATGCGAGGCGTTCGCCGATCGCAGCAGGGCAATGCGGCCCGCCCTCACCAACTCGATGATCCCAAAGGGGCGCATCACATCGATGAAGGCATCGATCTTCCGCTCCTGGCCCGAGATCTCGATCATGACATGGGTGTTGCCCACATCCACGATCCTGGCCCGGAAGATGTCCACCAACTCGTGGACTTCGCTTCGCTTGCCTCCCTCGGTGCTCACCTTCAGCAGCATCAGGTCGCGTTCGACGAAATTCTGCTTCGAGAAATCGATCACCCGTACCACGGTGACAATCTTCTCCAGTTGCTTGCGCACCTGGTCGAGGGTCTTTTCATCACCATTGATGACAAAGGTCATCCGCGACAGTTCGGGGGTCTCGGTGGCTCCGACCGCCAGGCTGTCGATGTTGAACGCCCGTGAAGCCAGCATTCCGGAAATGTGCGCAAGCACACCGGGCTGATTCATCACCAGGGCCGAGAGAACGTGTTTCATTATTCCAGGGGGAACGGGGTCGAACTCGGTCCCGACAGAAGTGCCGTGCAGATGCGGCAGTGCTTCGGGCGCAAGCCAGAAGTCTAACGCCCCCCCCGCCCCTTCAACAAGGATCGCCGAATTCCTGTTCCAATTCCGCAAGCCGGGCAAGTTGTAGCGCAGTCAACTCCCCCCGCTCTTTAAATCCGCCCCCCAGCCCCCTGACGAGTGCGTCCCGCAGGCGAGCCTCCAGCACCGCCTGTGTCACCCGCACAACCGAAAGGTCGCAAATCCCGGGGAACTCGGCAGCCCATTCCGACCGTGCCCACAACAGGCTGCCGTGCTGCAGGATCGCCCCACGCCGGCGACGCTGGGCACTCCCGAGGATCTTGTAGCCTCCACAAACCACATCGAAGCTGTCTCCCCGGGAAAAACAGAGGAAATTCCCCCCCAGTTCGGCATGACTCTCACCCCGCAGACCCGCCGGGACCCCCTGCTGTTGCAATTCCTCCACAACAGCCACGTGCACAAGGTCGTACAACGCGCGGGGATCGGCAGCGAGCGGATGATCGGCAGCGAGCGCCAGCGAATAGGTCAGTTCGTGGTGGTGCAGGATTGCCCCCCCTCCCGTCAGTCGCCGCACCACCGGCAAGGCGTGGAAGCGATCTGTCAGTTCCGAAGGCATTCCCTTCTGAAAGTACCCGAGTGAAATCGTGGGCCCACTCCACTGATACCATCGGCAAGAACTCTGACCCAGTTCGGCTGCCCATTCCAAGAGGAGGGAATCGAGCGCCATCTGCGTTCTGCCGGGGGCTCGCTGGAAACAGGTGATCAGCTGGTGAGGCGAGGCAGTCATGGGGGCCCTTGAACGAGTCGCAAGCCCCTAGTATAGTCTCGACTTACGAAAAAGGGGACGACAAACCAAGCCACGTCAGGAAGGCCTCACAACCGCCGCGTTGCCAGGGTTCGCTGTCCCTCACACAGACTTGGCCGCCCCAGCCTCTCGCCGTCGACATTCCGCTCAGCGGATCGTGCGCTGCGGGTGGCGGCGCCTCCTCCCCATCTGATGCCCGAATCATCGGGAAATCGGCCCTGTTTTCCCGCGGCAACAGCCACCTCCCACTTCGATGTCCAGCACTCCCCCGATTTTCGACCTGCTCCGGTGCGAGGATCCCCGGGATGTGATCCACGATGCCGTCCAACGGCTTTTTCAGGGGGAGATCCTCGGCCTTCCGACCGAAACCCAATATGTCGCGGCTGCTTACTCACTGTCGCCCACAGTCCGTCGACTTGGCGAACTCTCCCGGGAGTGGTCCCAACAACCGCCGCTGCTGGTCGTCAAATCGACCGCCGAGGCGCTCGATTATCTCCCTCGACTGCAACCGCTGGGAAGAAAACTGGTTCGCCGTTTCTGGCCCGGCCCGGTGACTCTGCGGTTTCATTCCCCGGCCATCGGAGGCCTGGCCCAAGCCTTGCCGGGCGAAATTGCCACCGCTCTCGACCTGCCCCATTCGCTCGGTTTCCGCCTGGCCGGGCATGAAGTCTTGCAGGCGATTCTGCGGCTGCTGCCAGCCCCCCTGGTCCTCACCTCGGAAATGGCCGATCAGGCAACCTCTGGATCGGTTGTCGAATTCGCAAAACGAGCCACCGGGGACTGCTCGATACTGCTCGATGCGGGGGAGTTGCGTTACACTCTTCCCACCAGCGTCGTTCACGTGAACGACGCCAACTGGACCCTCCACCGGGAATCTGTGGTGCCCGCACGGACCTTGAACCGGCTCGCCGGCAACCTGTATTTGTTTGTCTGCACCGGGAACACCTGCCGCAGTCCCATGGCCGAGGCCATGTTTCGTCGGTTGCTCAGCGAACAGATGCACTGTGCCGACGACGAACTTGTCGATCGGGGTGTCATTGTCGCGTCGGCCGGTGTGGCGGCGGTGCCAGGTCAGCCGGCCAGTGACGAATCGATCGAACAGATGCGGTTGCGGGGAATTGATCTGCGCAGCCATGAGAGCCAGCCACTCACGGGCGACTTGCTCATGCAAGCCGACCGGGTCTTCACCATGACGCGGGGACACCGCGAACTGGTGATTCGTCAATTTCCACAACTGGCCGAAATGGTGGAAGTCCTGTCGCGTGACGGCGGTGATGTGGTGGACCCGATTGGAGGGGGTCCAGACGATTACCAGCGGTGTGCCGAACAGATTGAAACCCATCTTCGGGCCATACTCTCCGAGTTTCCCTCGGAAGGCTGAATTCGAGAACAGACCATGATCATTGCTGTTGGCAGCGACCATCGGGGCTTCAATACGAAGGCCCGCCTGATTGGATTGCTGAATGACCTGGGACACCAGGGAATCGATTGCGGGACCGATTCGGCCGAAAGCGTCGATTATCCCGACTTCGCCGCCAAGGTGGCCCAGATGGTCTCCCAGGGACAGGCACATCGGGGGATCCTGATCTGCGGGACCGGGATCGGCATGTGTATCACCGCCAACAAATTTGCAGGGGTCAGAGCCTGCACGTGTCACGACGAGATGACTGCCCGTCTCAGTCGGCAGCACAATGACACCAATGTGTTGTGCCTGTCCGCCGATCTCCTGGGTGAACGGGTCATGAACCGGCTGGTGGAAATCTGGCTGGCGACCGAGTTCGAATCGGGCCGTCACGCCCGCCGGCTCGAGAAGATTGCCCAATACGAATCACGGACCCCCCCAGGGTCGTGCTCGTCCACCCCGGGCTGCCCGTGATCCGCGGCTTCCAGCCCCCCTCTCACTCCACTGTGTCGTTTTCTGTGTCGTTTTCCGGAAAGGCTTTTGGATGCAACCCCAGGACCTGCTCTACTCCGCCAGCGACGAATGGATTGCCCTCGAGGGGGATGTTGCCACCGTGGGTATCACCGACCTGGCCGTGGAGGCTCTGACAGATCTGGTGTTCATCGAATTGCCGAAGCCAGGCCGGCAACTCCAGGCCGGACAGGTGTTTGGAGTCGTGGAGAGCGTGAAGGCCGCCAGTGACCTCTACAGTCCGGTCTCCGGAGAGGTCGTCGCGGTCAACGACCGCCTGGGAGACGATCTCGCGAACCTCTCCTCCGACCCGTTCGGAAAGGGCTGGTTGATGAAAGTCCGTCTTTCGGGGCCTTTGGCTGCTTCGCTGCTCGATCGCAAGGCGTACGAAGCCCACTGGAAGACACGGCACTAAGCGTGTGGGCAATGGTCCCAATGAAATGAGGGCATCTGAGAGGATGACCTTGCGAAAGGCCTCGATTGGTCGCCGCAAAAGGTCTTCGGAACGGTTCCCTGCCTCCGGAACGGTTCCCTGCCATCGATCGCATCGGTCATGCGTTGGAGAACCCCCGATGATTGCGTGTCACTGAGGCGTGGATTTTATTTTATCAGCCTCACGGGCACTGCCATGCCATCCTGGATGGCGCACCAGCTTTCTGGAATTCTTGGATTCCGCTGAGATTGAAGCTGGTTGCCTCCAGGTATTGGGCACCACTGGGGAATCACTCCAGGTCTTGTCGCCGATTCTCCCGGGCGACACTCGCCATCGACGCGAGTCCCTCGAGCAGTCCCAGCCACAAGAGCCAGACGCTGAGCCCCAGCACGGCCAGAACATACACGGCAAACCCCCGTGGATCGCGATAAGCGGTCAACCAGATGTCCCCGGCGGGGATCAAAACGCCCAGCAGGGCCAATAGTCCCGCAATCCAGACCCGACGGCGACGCCTGCCTCGAATCAACCGCATACGAACCGGATGGGCACCCCAAGACGAATCCCCCCCCCTGGGAGGCAGTTTCAGAGCCATCCCCCCCGCCAAGACAAGCAAAGCGGTTCCGAAGGCAATGGAAACCAGGACATTTTCGGTTGCAGGCATCAGGAAACCTGGGCAAGTTTTGACAGCGAGAGAAGAACAACCTCAAAAAATTCTGGATCAGGTCGAGCGCCCTGGC
>DNUF01000173.1:59799-60366 GCA_003508595.1 Planctomycetaceae bacterium | reverse complement strand
ATAGGTCGAGCGCCCTGGCAGCAGATCCTCCAACCCGACCAATCCTCACAATCGGCCAAGAAAAAACCCAGTCGAGCCGCTGAAAAAAACCGTGTTTTTTCCAAGAAATTCCCGGTCAGCCCGACCCGGGCCTCCCTGCCGAAAGCCATGGCAACTCCCTACCCCGCAAACGACGTCCCCTGAACCATTTCTTCATTTTTTCCAAACGGATCAAAGCGTTCTGTGGGACCAGTTTAGGACGCTGCCATGAAACCGAAATGCCAGGCCGGGCCGGGCCGCTCCTTGACATTCGAAAGTGGGCGTTTAAGATGCCGATCCTACTCTCAAACACAACTGATGGGGCCCACCAAACGAACAGGCCCCACAGGTTGTGTCTTTCCGGCCGACTCCCGGCCATACGTTCCCCTGAATCGCTGTTCACATCAGGGGTCAGTGACCATATCCAACCGTCACTCACTGCGCATTTCATCACCAGGACTTCTTTCAGGAACGCACGATGCGTACGAAGCAAGGAAACGCTGTTCACGACCGCACGGGGACAAACGGGCAGGCTTCGCAGAGTTCCCG
>DNUF01000173.1:59402-59576 GCA_003508595.1 Planctomycetaceae bacterium | reverse complement strand
GGCCTCCAAGTCCCTGTGTACTTCTGCCCAGACGGTGCCGATCCTTTCGACACTGTGGCATGGGATTTGCGGTCCGCCCAGATCAAGGATGAGAACGGCAAAGTCCTGTTTGAGCAGACGAACTGCGAGATTCCTGCGACCTGGAGTGCTCTCGCCACCAACGTCGTCGTCAGC
>DNUF01000173.1:0-59187 GCA_003508595.1 Planctomycetaceae bacterium | reverse complement strand
AACGTCGTCGTCAGCAAGTACTTCTACGGCGAAGCGGGAACCGCCGAGCGGGAGCAGAGCGTCCGGCATGTCATTCACCGCGTCGCCCGCACGATTGCCGACTGGGGAACGCAGGACGGCTATTTTGCCTCTCCCCAGGACGGTGAAAACTTCTATCGCGAACTCGCCTGGCTCTGCCTCCACCAGCATGGCTGCTTCAATTCTCCCGTGTGGTTCAATGTCGGTCTGTACCAGCAGTACGGAGTGAAGGGGAGTCGCGGCAACTACCGCTGGGATACCCAGACGCGGGCCATCCAGCGCCCCGAAACCTCGTATGAGTACCCCCAGGCGTCGGCCTGCTTCATCCAGTCGGTCGATGACAACATGGAAGACATCATGCGTCTCGCGACCAGCGAGGCGATGCTCTTCAAGTTCGGGTCGGGAACCGGTACCGATCTCTCCACCATTCGCAGTGCGAAGGAAAAACTTTCGGGTGGCGGAACGCCGTCGGGGCCCCTGTCTTTCATGCGCGTCTACGACCAGATTGCCGCGGTCGTCAAGTCGGGAGGCAAGACCCGCCGTGCCGCGAAGATGCAGAGCCTGAAGGACTGGCATCCCGACATCCTTGATTTCATCCAGTGCAAGGCCAAGGAGGAAAAGAAGGCCCGAACACTGATCGCCTCGGGTGAATACGACTCGAACTTCAACGGCGAGGCGTACGGTTCGATCATGTTCCAGAATGCGAACCTTTCGGTTCGTGTCAGCGACGAGTTCATGCAGTCGGTCCTTTCGGATGGGCCCTGGAAGACCCGCTGGGTCACCGACTCCAAGAAGAATGGCCCGGAGTACAAGGCCCGCGAACTGATGCGGCAGATGGCCGAGGGGACCTGGCTGTGCGGGGACCCGGGCGTGCAGTACGACACGACCATCAACCGCTGGCACACCTGCCCGCGCAGCGGGCCGATCAATGCCAGCAATCCCTGCAGCGAGTACATGTTTCTCGATGACACGGCCTGCAATCTCTCCAGCCTGAACCTCAAGAAGTTCCAACTGGAAGACGGGACGTTCGACGTTGAACGGTTCCGCCGGGCGGCGTCGATCTTCATCACCGCCCAGGAAATCCTCGTGGATCACGCGAGTTACCCGACTCCGGCGATTGCCGAGAACAGCCACCGGTACCGTCCGCTGGGGCTCGGCTATGCCAACCTGGGCAGCCTGCTGATGTCCATGGGCATTCCCTACGACAGCGATGCCGGTCGAGGCATCTGTGGTGCCCTCACGGCACTGCTGACCGGGGAAGGCTACCTCACGTCCAGTGAGATCGCCTCGAACATCGGCCCCTTCGCCGGATTTGCCGAAAATCGCGAACCGATGCTCCGCGTGATGGAATTGCACCGCGACGCGACCCGGCACATCCACCCGGCCTGTCCGCAGTACCTGCGGGACGCCGCCGCCGAGGTGTGGGATGAGTGTGTGGTTTCCGGACGCCAGTTTGGCTATCGGAACGCCCAGGCGACTGTGCTGGCACCGACCGGTACGATTGCCTTCATGATGGACTGCGACACGACCGGCATCGAGCCCGACATCGCCCTGGTCAAGTACAAGCAGTTGGCCGGTGGCGGCATGATGAAGATCGTGAACCGCACTGTCCCCCACGCCCTCGAAACCCTGGGCTACAACCAGGCCGAAATCGATGCGATCGTGTCCCACATCGACAAGCAGGACACCATTGAGGGGGCTTCCGGTCTGAAGGCCGAACACCTCCCCGTGTTTGACTGTGCCTTCAAGGCCCGCAATGGCAGCCGTTCAATCCACTGGCGGGCCCATGTGGGAATGATGGCGGCCGCCCAGCCGTTCCTCTCGGGAGCGATCTCGAAGACCGTCAACATGCCCGAGGACTCGACGGTCGAAGATATTGAGGCGGCCTACATCGAGGGGTGGAAGCTGGGGCTCAAGGCCCTGGCCATCTACCGCGACAACTCGAAGGGAAGCCAGCCCCTGGCCACATCCAAGGAGAGTGACCGCAAGAAGAAGGGCGAAGTGGCAGCTCCGACTCCGGCTGTTGCCGCGGCTCCCATGGTCGCAGCCCCGGCCGCGCCAGCTCCCTTCCGTCGCCACCTTCCATCGACGCGACGCTCTGTCACCCACAAGTTCTCGGTGGGGGGACACGAAGGGTATGTCACCTTTGGACTGTTCGAAGATGGCAAGCCTGGCGAACTCTTCATCACCATGGCCAAGGAGGGGAGCACGATCGGGGGCCTGATGGATACCATCGGTACACTCACGTCGCTCGCCCTGCAGTATGGCGTTCCCATGGAGGCCCTGGTCAACAAGTTCAGCCACATGCGGTTTGAACCCTCCGGCTGGACTGGCAACCCCGACATTCCCAATGCGAAGAGCGTCCCCGACTATATCTTCCGCTGGGCCGGGATGGAGTTCATCCAGGGATTCCGCGAACAGAATGCTCCCCGTCGCATGCCTGTCGAAATGGCCGAAGAGGGGGATGAGGACAACGAGCTCCAATCATCCGCCCGTCCTGTCGGACTGTTGGCCCAGCCCGAGGCTCCGGCCACGAAGGCTCTGCCAATGGGGGATGGTCCCCAGGTTCGCAGCAAGCAGTTCGTCCAGTTTCAGGCCGATGCTCCCGCCTGTGACAACTGTGGTGCCATCACGGTCCGCAACGGCAACTGCTACCTGTGCCACAACTGTGGCAACAGCATGGGGTGTTCGTAACCCCGCAGTCGACAACTTCGCCAACACTGCTTGGCGCGGGGATCGAGCGTCCATGATGGCGACGGAATCGACTCCGGATCTCGGGGACGTGTGAAGGATCCCAGCTCGGATGCTCACGCCCTGCAATCAGCGATGCCCCAGTCCGGTCTCATCCGGCTGGGGCATTTTCATTGGGAAACCCGATTTGTCCATGCCAGCGGCAATTCGATGACTGCCACGTGGGTTCACCACGGTTCGGGCATCGAACCCCCAACTCCGGAGCTCCGAAACGCCGATCCAACCCGGTGTTGCCGCCATCGACTGTTTCCACAATAATCACGCCAGCAATGTCCTGGGTAAAACCCCAGGGCTGTTCCACGTTCCACTGCAGATTGCCGGTTCTTTACGGAGAAAGCGCCCATGGGCATCTTTCAGGACAATGCCGAGACGATCGGCCGAACCCCATTGGTTCGGATCAACCGCTTGACCAATGGGCTGAAAGCCCAGGTCCTGGCAAAGATCGAAGGTCGGAACCCTGCGTACTCCGTCAAGTGCCGGATCGGTGCGGCCATGATCTGGGATGCCGAGAAACGCGGGGCACTCAAGCCCGGGATGCGGGTCGTCGAGCCGACCAGTGGCAACACCGGGATCGCCCTGGCGTTCGTCTGTGCGGCCCGCGGTTATCCCCTGACACTGACGATGCCCGAGACCATGTCGGTCGAGCGTCGCATGATGCTCAAGTCATTCGGTGCCGAATTGATCCTCACCCCGGGTGCCGAGGGAATGCGGGGGGCGATCAGCCGGGCTGAGGAACTCGCGGCCCAACCCGAGTACTTCATGCCGCAGCAGTTTAAGAACCCGGCCAATCCCGAAATCCACGTGAAGACCACGGGTCCCGAGATCTGGAACGACACCGACGGCAAGGTCGACATCTTCGTGTCGGGCGTGGGGACCGGTGGTACCATCACCGGTGTATCACGCTACTTCGAACAGGTTCGTGGCCAGGCTCTGCATACGGTCGCCGTGGAGCCAGCCGAGAGCGCCGTGTTGTCGGGCAAGCCCCCCGGACGTCACAAGATCCAGGGAATTGGTGCGGGATTTGTGCCTGATGTCCTCGACCGCAGCCTGATCGACGAGATCATGACGGTCACCGATGACGAAGCGATCGAGACGGCCCGGCGTCTCTCGCGGGAAGAAGGGATCACCTGCGGCATCAGCTGCGGTGCGGCGATGGCCATTGCCCTCAAGGTGGCGGCCCGCCCCGAATCGGCCGGGAAGACGATTGTCACTGTCCTTCCCGACTCGGGTGAGCGCTACCTCTCAACGGTGCTCTTCAACCCGTAACATTGCACAACTCGGGGAAAATCCTCCCCCAGCATCGCCGCCGTTGTGTCATCAACACCCCGTCCCTGACGGGGTGTTGTCGTTTCGACCGAGTCGACGTGCGGAGGAAGTCAGTTCGATCGGGGGGATTCCTCCCCGCCCAGTCCTACAGCCGGCTTCCGAGAGAAGCCGCAACCGACTATCGCAGAGTCTTGAATCGCCACCAGCCGAGGCTGAAGAAAATGCCGGCAAACACGAGCAACATGCCACAGCAACGGGCGACCTGATCAAGTTCGGGATACTGTTTCGTCAACAGTTGATCGTAGGCGATCAGCGACCACGCGTGGGGGGTCACCAGACCGATTTTCTGCATGAGGGGGGGCTGCCAGGCACGGGGCATCAGACAGCCGCTCAGCCCGGCCATGGTCAGCACGAGGAAGTTGCCATAGGCCGAGACCTGGGCATCAGTCCGGGCGGTGGTCGCCACCAGCAGCCCCAGGCCGACCGCCGACATCGAAGTGCAGAAGATCACCGGCAACAACGCCCAGGCCTGAACCCCCCAGGACATCGAGAAAAACAGCTTCCCCGCGAGGAACAGCAGCATGGTCTGCACGATCGAGACAATCAGGAACGGCACCGTCTTGCCGATGATCGTCCAAGCCTCAGAGGCGGGCGACATTCTCAACCGGGCGAGCGTCCCCAGGTCTCGTTCCTCGATCATCGACCGGGCCATCAAGAGCACGATGAAGAACACGAACATCACCGTGTAGGATGGCACGATGATCTGGTAGACAAAGTTCTGCTCATTGAGGGGACTTGCGGGGCCCTGGGCCGCGATTTGGGTCAGTTCCTGTCCAGCGTCACGCGCCATTTGCTCGGCCTCTTCGGCCTCGCGATCGATCTTGCGGGCCTCACGCAGCAGGGAAAATGCCAGTTGCTGCTTGTCGCGTTTCAGGATCGCGGGGACGAACGACTTGTACGCAAACCCGAAAATGAGCTTTTCGACCACCTGCTTGGCGTTGGCAAAGTAGGCACTCGACTCGACCTTCACATCCAGGCTGTCGAGTTCATCCTTCAACTGGCCCTTCTTGGCCAACAGGTCTCCCAGCCGCAATGCGTTGATCCGGTTCGTATACTCCGGACCAATAAAGACCGTGACATCGAAGTCCCCCTGCTCCATCCGCTTGCGTGCCCCGACGATGTCTTCAAACTCCTGGATTTCCAAGGCTCCCAGGGCCTCGACCTCGCTGAGGATCAGTTGCGAAAACTCCTGCTTGTCATAGTCGACCACCCCGACCTTGATCCGCTGGGCCTTCTGCTTGGTGCTGAACAACTGCCCGGTGGAGGTCCCCAGGATGGTGATGAAGATCAATGGCAGCAGCAGGAGGATCGCCAGCGTCCGCTGGTCGCGCCACAGCAACCGGAGATCTTTGAGTGTGATGTACCAGGCGTCCCGCACGTTCAATCTCTCAATCTGCGACCGGTCTTTTCGAGGAACATCCGCTCCAGCGTGTATTCCTTGGTCTGGATATGGCTCAGTTGCCCTGCCCCCGCCTGCAGCAGCGAGATCACTTCAGACAGTCTTTGCGTCAGGTTGGTGCCACCGGCACCATCCACACGGGGAATGGTGACCACGGCCGTGCTTCCCCGGACTTCCCCCACCGCCACCCGCTCCCCCAGGCGCTCGGCCAAACCCGGTGTCCACCCCTCCACCTGCAGTTCCAGGTCGCGCCGGTCACGATCCAGCAGTTCATCCAGGGGACCGTAGGCGAGCATGCGCCCGTGATCGAAGATGGCGACCCGACGACACATCGCCTCGATCTCCTCCATGTAGTGGCTGCAGTAGATGACAGCCACCCCTTTCTCGGCAAGATCGCGGACACAATCGAGAAGGTGACTGCGCGACTGCGGGTCGACACCGACTGTCGGCTCATCGAGAATCACCAACTGCGGCTCGTGCAACACCCCGACAGCGAAGTTGAGGCGGCGTTTCATCCCTCCCGAGTAGGCCCGCACGTACTGGCGGGAAAACTCGGTGAGCCCGACCCGCTCCAGGCCCTCGGCCACGCGTTTCCTCAAATCGGCTCCGGAATACCCGTACAGGCTCCCGAAGAAATCCAGGTTCTCCTCACCGGTCAAATCGGGGTAAATCGCCAATTCCTGAGGGACGACTCCCATCAGTCGTTTCAGGGAGACGGGGTCTTCTTCCAGTCGTTTCCCCTGGATGATCACTTCCCCCCCATCCTTGGTTCGCAAACCGGCCAGAATCATCATGGCTGTCGTCTTGCCGGCACCGTTGGGTCCCAGGAATCCCAGGACTTCGCCCCGGTCAACCTCGAAACTCACATCGTGCAGCGCCGTGAAGTCTCCATACCGCTTGTGGAGATTGCGAACTTGCAGCAGGCTCATCAATGCGACGCCGGGGGAACGGAAACCGCTGGAAATGACAGGCAGGTCTGGTCAACCGAACGACTGGCGACCTCATACAGTGAACATAGCAGCGCCAGGGCCGGATGTCATGGATGGGACACCCCACTCCCCGATTCCGTCAACGCTTCCCGGATCGGCAAATCGGGTTAATCCCAGGATTCCGCCGCAGCCTCGCCGGCGTGTGATTCGCCAGAAATCGCCGCATGCGATGAACTCTGCTCCCGTGGTTCGGTGAAGTCTCATTCGGTTATCATCAGGGTTGAGGTCTCCGCCATCCCGCCATCCCGCCACCCCGCCACCGCCTGGCCCGCCGAAGCCTGCCGAGAGACGACATGCCCCACGACAGCAATTCCGTTTCCCCTGCAGTCCCGGTCAACCGACGAGAACTGCTCCAGCAAACCGGCCTTGGATTTGGCCTGCTGGGACTGGCCGACCTGCTGGGAACGACCGGTCAATTGTCGGCAGCCCCCGCTGCCCCCGAACTGCCGCTGGCCCCCCGCCCGCCGCAATTCTCACCACGAGCAAAGCGGGTGGTACACCTGTTCATGAACGGTGGGCCTTCCCAGGTCGATACGTTCGACCCCAAGCCGGCGCTCGCCAAGTATCATGGACAAAGCCTCCCCCATCCGAACCTGCGCACCGAGCGCAAGACCAGCGGAGCACTGCAGTCTCCCTTCCGGTTTGACAAGTATGGCCAGAGCGGCATCGAGGTCAGCGAACTGTTCGCCAAAACCGCCCAGGCCCATGTCGATGACATGTGCATCATCCGCTCGATGCATGCCGATGTTCCCAACCATGAGCCTTCCCTGTGGCTGATGAACTGTGGTGAGGGACGCATGCCCCGACCGGCGATGGGATCCTGGGTGACCTACGGACTCGGTTCCGAGAATCAGAATCTCCCGGGATTCATTGCCATGTGTCCCGGCGGGCTCCCCGTGACCGGAGCACTCAACTGGCGTTCGGCCTTTCTTCCCGGAGCTTTCCAGGGAACCTATATCGACAGCCAGCACACCGACGTCCAGAAGCTGATTGAGCACATTCGCAATCCCGGGCTCACGGCTGATCAACAGTCCCGACAACTTGATGTCGTGCGCCGGATGAACACACAGCACAAGGCGAATCGTCCGGGCGACCCCCAACTGGAAGCCCGGATCCAATCATTCGAACTTGCCTACCGCATGCAGACGGAGGCGGGGGAGGTGTTCGACATCTCCCGCGAACCCGAAGCACTCCGCGAGGCCTATGGGACAGGCCCGATTGGCCGGCAGTTGCTGATGACCCGCCGGTTGCTGGAACGGGGTGTACGATTCATCCAGCTCTACAGTGGTGCCGGTCAACCCTGGGACAATCACAGCAACCTGGCGGCCGATCACAAGCGTCTGGCCGGTGAGTGGGACACCGCCATCGCGGCATTTCTCACCGATCTCAAGCAGCGGGGCCTCTTCGACAGCACTCTGGTCTTCTGGGGAGGGGAATTCGGCCGGACTCCGGTCGCCGAACTCCCCGAACTGTCAGGTCGCGACCACAACCATTATGGCTTCTCGATGTGGCTGGCGGGGGGAGGAGCGCGGGGAGGCCATGTCCACGGGGCAACCGATGAGTTCGGATTCGCGGCCGTCGAGAACAAGGTCCATGTCCATGACCTGCATGCCACCCTGTTGCACCTGCTGGGGTTTGATCACGAACGGCTGACCTATCGTCATGCCGGTCGCGACTACCGACTCACCGATGTCCATGGCCGGATCGTCCCGGAACTGCTCGCCTGAAACCTTCCGCCGCAACCCCCGCGCACACCGATCCAGCCTTCCCGCGCCCAATCATTCCTGGAATGACCGTTTCACTGGAGGTTACAGCATCCAGTGCTCTCCCATCGTGGCCCCGGCATTGCACGCCAGATTTCCCCCGTCCATCGGAATGATGGCCCCGGTGATCCATGAAGAGGCATCTGACGCCAGGAAGACGGCGAGGCCGCTGATGTCATCCGGGCGTCCCAGCCGGCCGGCCGGAATCCCGCTGAGGAACCGGTCCTTCAGGGTCGGATCTTCAGCCATTCGTTTTTCCAGCCCGGGATTCACCACCTGGGCGGGGAGAATGGCATTGACCCGTACGCCCCGAGCGGCCCATTCGGTGCTCAATTCGCGGGTCATCTGGACCACAGCCCCCATCCCCATGCTGTAGGCGATATGCCCGCGTCCCAGGGCGGTGATGCTGGCGAGCGAACCGATGCTGACGATGCTTCCCCGTCCCTGTTTCAGCATTCGCCGTCCCGCCTGCTGCGTGCAGTAGAAACGACTGATGACGAGGTTGTGAATGGTCGACTGCACATCGGCAAGCGAAATGTCCTCGGGACGCCCCCGGACCGCCTCACCGGCGATATTCCCGAGGAAATCAATCCGTCCATAGTCCTTGTCAATCCGCGCAAAGAGCTGGTCAATCGCCGGGATGCTGGTCATGTCGCAGACCGCCCCCTCGGCCTTTCCACCAGCCGCGACCGCCTCAGCCGCCGTACGGGCGACCCCTTCCGGATTGATGTCGAGCATCAACACCCGGGCCCCGGCCGCACTCAGGGCGAGCGACATGGCCCGCCCCATGCCGCTGGCCGCCCCCGTGACCACCGCGACCCGGCCCGTGAGATCAAACATGTCAATCGCCATATCCGCCTGCTCCCAGAGAAGAATTGCCCCCGAGTCGAATTGACGCGGCGACTCATTGTTGAGGTCGACCAGTCCCATGACCGACAACGCGCACTCAGCGCCCCGTCGATCTCCACCAGGCCTGAAACTCAGGCAATTGCTTGGCGAAGAACACCAGCAACGAGAGCCCCACGTAGAAAACGCCACACGCAAACAGCCCGAGTTGCTGATACCAGCGTGGCCGCAATTGAGGTGGAAGCAGCGTGCGATTGATGTGCAGCAGGTGAAAACTGGTCACCCCAATCGCCACGTTGTTGAGATTGGCAATCACGATCGTCATCAACTTGGGGCTGCCATACAGGCTGAACAACCAGAAGCAGATCACCGACCAGCCGACGTAGCCAATGAGGATCCCGTAGTAGATGCGCCGGACCTGGTTCCCATGCAGCGAGTCCCGGATTCTCGCCACCCCCGACCAGAGGATGTCGGTCCAGCGACGGCTGAAATCATCGATGATCGACATCTGGCTCGGAAGCATGACCAGCAGTCCCACCACCAGGGTGATGATCCAGAGGGTCGAGGCCAACCCCGGGCCAAACCGGGGATCATGCCGGATGCCGTCAGCCGTGATCAGCGCCTGGGCCCAGTCCAGGTTCTGTCCTTTCAGGTTCGAATACCTTGCGAACTGCATCGACAGCAGTGCGGGAAGTGCCATTCCCATGAAGCAACCGGGGGTCCACACCAGCAACTGGTCCGTCAGGATATACCGCCACCAGCCACGCCAGCGCCGCAGGTTCTCATCGGTGATTGGGAAGACCGTACCGAGATGGCTCAACGACACGTGGGTCCCGCCGACAGCACTGGGAATCGCCCCCACCAGGCTTCCCATCCCCCAGCCCTTGTCCCGCACAAAATTGCTGTAGGTTGCATTCCCCAACCCCCCCCCTCCGGCGTACCCCGCGAATCCCCCGATGAGGGCAATATTCCCCAGAGCCAGAGTGGGCAACTCCCCCCCCCGCCACCAGTCGGTCAGGTAATTCACCATCACCTCGTCACCGGCCGCATTTTTTGTGGGCAACTCACCAAACCGGACAAATCCGCTGAAGACCTGCCACCAATTCGCAGGGTCCACAAACAACAGGCCCACGAGCAGGCAGAAACTGAGCACGGCAAACACCTTCACGGTCATGACCGCCTGCAGCATGTTGTAAATCTTCCCTCCGACAAAAATCGGGAGGGAGATTCCCAGCAGAAAACAGAAGGCGACCAGCGTGACGAACCCCTTGTCTTCCGCCATGGGGGGATGTCCCAGCCACAACGCCGAGAAGATGGCCGCTCCATGGGTCGACAACCCGGGGATCAGCGCGGCGAAGTTGAGCAGCAGGATCACCCCCACCCAGAACATCGGACCAGGACGAGTCCTCATGAACCCGGTGAAGACCGGCTCACCGCAGTACAGGGCATACCTTCCACATTCGATGTTGTAGAAGACCTGGGCGATGATCGCGATCGTGGCAATCCACATCAATCCACCCCCATAACGGGCGGTGATGTCGGGGCCGAACAACCATTCCCCACCTCCGATCTGGATCCCCATCATCACCAGGCCAGGGCCGATGAACCGATACCACTGCCGCCACGAGAGAGGCTTGGGTTCGGGCAAATCGGCAACCGACCAGGCCGGCAGGCAGGTCTCGGGAAGCTCAGGTTGGCAGGGCGGAACAGCGGCGTCTTTCATGGGGTCCCTCGAGCGTTGCCGCATCCTAGCGACTTGACGACCGGGTGACGACCAACCACGACCGTCACCGGGGCCGGCGGCGAACTGGGCGCTCCGTTTGCCGCCCGATTCGCTCTCTTCCCAAAGGTGACCGGCAGGCGATGGACCTTGCCGAAGTTCCCACTCCGGATCAGCCCGGCCCCCCCCGCCGGTTCCGGAATCACTCGTCCGGAAACAGGCAGCGCAGTTCCCGCGAGTACCACGGATAGGACGGCAGTGTCCCGTACGGAGCACCATTCTGGGGACTGAGGAAGTATTCGGGAATCGGCTGCAACTGTTCGTCCCGAACCCCGGACCAGAATCCCTGTTCATCCAATTGCAGCAATTCCACATCGAGGAAGAACTGGATCCGGTTGACGATGTAGCCGAGGTGGTTGTCGGCCACTCCACTGACGGCCACCCGGAACGCATCCTGGGCTTCCAGGAAGTCGCGGGCCGCCACCCCCGGAAAGCCCAGGGCCAACTCGAGTTGTGTACTGCTGACCCGTTCATTCGCCAGGGCGGCACTCGCAATTCCAATCTGGTACTGCTCGCGGGCGAGCGCCAGGTTTCGCAGGTCGTCGCGGACCGAGAGCTTGATCGAATCCTCCTGCTGCATGACCGCCCGCCGGGCGGACTGGAAGTTGATGAGCGCGATGCGGTAGGCGTTCCGCTGCTGCTGGCGGTTGAGTGGCAGATCGAGCGACAGCCGAACCTCGGTGCGGGCATTGTCCAGGCGGAGGCTCGACGGCTCAAGCACATTCGTGCTCAACACCTCGGTCGCCTGCAGGTTCAATACCGAACGCAGGTCATCGGCCGCCAGTTTCGCCAGCCGTCGGGCGTCAGCCAGTTCTCCGCGGCGATTCATCAGGTCGAGCCGCAAAACCAGGCCCGTCAGCATCGCGTCATCCATCTCGATTTCGACGGGGGTCAGCCTGGTCGATTCATCGGCCAGAAGTTTCTCGGCCGGCCCCAACACCTGATCGACAAGTTCCACCAACCGCGCCTGCCGCGCCTCACTGGTTTCCCCCATCGCTCTGGCCCCCTCCAGATCGTCAACCCGATCCAGCAGGGATTCCCCATCCGAAAGCAGTTGCGCCGTTGCCTGTTCCAATTCGGGAATGCGTTCAACGCTGGCCGCATCAAGTACCTGTGCCAGTTCCTGCTGCAGCCCGGTCCATTTCTCTTCGAAAGACTCCCAGTCTCGCTGCCGGTCTTTCCAGGCGGGTGTCTCTCCCACCTTCGCCTCGGCCAGGGCAAGGTGCTGACGGATCTGTCGTCCGAGGGCTCCCAGCAATTCGAGCCGGCGCTGCACCAGGCGGATCGCGGCCGGCTCGGGCGAGGATTCAATCTCCGTCAAACTGCGCCGCTGCGATTCCACGGCGAGGTGGGCATCGGCCAGGGCCAGCTGAGAGCCAAGTTCCTCCAGCTCAGCAAAAACCACGTCACCCGGAGAGCCGGCACGGGTTTTTTGCCACTGCGCAATCCGCTGCTGCAGGACCACGGCGGCATTGATCAGCAGCGAGGTCTGGGGGGAGTCATCCGACCGTTCTTCGAGCAGGCGGGCACGGGTCCGGCGGACCGCCTCGGCGGCGACCGCCGTCTCATCCCGGGCGGTGACATCTTCCAGCTCGTCCAGGTCAATTCGCAGCGGCAACTCGGGAGGCAACCCCATGTCGATCTTCAGCCGGTCGAGAGCACGTTCGAGATTGACCCCGGCTGTGATCAGCCGGCTGCGCCCCGCCAGCATGTTCTGTTCGATCTGTTCCGCCTGGATGCGTGACCGCAGCCCGGCTTCGAGCTCGACGAGGGCCTGCTGGTGAGCCCCCGAAAGCGAGAAGTAGTTCTGCGATTCAATGGCGATCTGACGGTACAGACGCAGGATGGCGTAGTACGAGCTGGCCAGGTTGACGAAGTAGGTCTTGCGATACCGCAGGTAACTGCGGGCCGCGTAGATGAGATTCCGCTCCGCGCGCGTCAACGGCTCGAAACGGATGTCACGCTGCAGGAATGGCTGGCTGAGATCAAACAGCAGTTGCGAGCTGATGTCTGAGGCAAACCCGCCCGCACCGTCATACGCCAGGATGACGTTGTTGGCGAGACGCCCCACAAAGGTCCCCCCGGTCACGAGCAGCTTGTCGACTTCGGCATTTGCGGTGGTGTGCAATTCGGAGACATAATCACCATCCACATTGACACGCCGGTACAACACATCTCCCCCGTTTCCGAAGGGGGTGAATTTCAGCAAGTAGTAGAACTGTTCCAGCGAGACGGCCAGGGCCGCCTTGTACAGGGTTTCTTTCTGAGTCTGGAATTCCCGGCTGTTGAGCAGCCCCAACTCGACAATGTTTTCGAGTGTGAGCCCCTTCCCCTGCGCCTGCAGTGTGTTTCCGGGAGGTCCGTCAAAACTCGTCGCATAGGTGTCTGCCAATTGCCGGAATTCCAGCATGCGGATCTGGACCGATTCAGGCAGCGCAGTCCACGTCCCGGGCTCCACACGGTTCAGCGGGGACTCGGGTTGAGTATTCGGCCCACGCTGCGATTGCAGTTGTTCCGCGGGCGGCGACAGCTCGTCGCCCTGCAAGGCACCTGCCAGAACCACCGGAGACTGCGACGGGACTTCATCACCGGCGTGCGCTCCGACAGTTGCCGGTCTGGCACCCATGGGGTTTGAAGAACGTCCCGGAGAACGAATCGAAGCCTTACCGGCAGGGGGACTCCGCAAGGTCCCCAATGAATCATCCGGCTCGGGAGGTGGAGGCAGCCCTGCGGGTTCCTGCTCAGGGGCCCCGGGACTCGCCATCGGCCGCAATTGGTCGCTGGCCCCCGTCGCATCCGAATCCAGGGGCGGAATGCTGTAGCCATACAGCCGGGGCTGGGGATCGGGCAGTGACTCGCAATCCGGATCTTCCGGGTCGTAGAGCCGGGAACGAGGATCCGGTGCCAGGTCATATCCCGTTTCCGTCTGCCAGGGGGTTGCCGCAAGTCGATCCTGCAACAGCCCGTAGGAGTCCCGATCGGCCCGTTCCCGCCAGGTACGCCGACTGCAGCCCACTGCCCCACAGAGGAGCAGCAGGAGAATCCACCGCAGGGCGCATTCACTTCGGAAGGAGAGCACAGTCAGCAGCCGGTCCAGTCAATGATGTACGGGCGCGCGGATTCCAGAATCCGCCACCCAATGGTGCGTGTTTATGTATCGGATTCACCACGTGCGTCGATGAGGCAAACTTTGCCGGTCAAACCAATTCTTGGGGTTCCAGGCATCGGGCTTCAGTGGTTTCGCCGTTTTCGCTACGATTCGCGCGACCCGGTTCACCTCTCTGCCGTGCGCCTTTGGCGCCTCCTGCAATGAACAACATCATCACGCTGATTCTTGGCGGCGGCAAAGGGACCCGCCTGTTTCCCCTCACAAAGTTGCGGTCAAAACCCGCCGTTCCCCTGGCGGGGAAGTACCGACTGATCGACATTCCGATCTCGAACTGCCTGAACAGTGGACTCAACCGGATCTACGTTCTGACCCAGTTCAACTCGGTCAGCCTGAACCGCCACATCAACCAGGCCTACAAGTTCGATTTGTTTGGAGGGGGCTTTGTCGAGGTCCTGGCAGCCCAGCAGACCATCAATCGCAGCGACTGGTACCAAGGAACGGCCGACGCTGTTCGCCAGAACATCAAGCGCATTGAAGCTCCGGGGATCGATTACGTTCTGATCCTCTCGGGCGACCAGCTCTATCGGATGAATTTCCGGGAGATGATCCGGACACACCAGCAGTCGAAGGCGGAGGTGACCATTGCCGCCCTGCCGGTGGATCGGAAGCAGGCTTCGGCTTTTGGCATCATGAAGGCCGACGACAGTGGACGAGTGCAGGGCTTTGTCGAAAAGCCCCGCACCACGGCAGACCTGCAGTCGGTGCGGACCGAACCGGCCTGGATTGACGCCCATGGCATCGAAAGCCGTGGCCGTGACTGCCTGGCCAGCATGGGGATCTATCTCTTCAACCGGGACACCCTGGTGGAGACGCTGACCCAGAATGAGTACCAGGACTTTGGCAAAGAGGTCTTCCCGGCCGCGCTGCGGTCGCGTCATGTGCAATTGCACCTGTTCGATGGCTATTGGGAAGACATCGGAACAATCCGGGCGTTTTACGACGCCAATCTGCAACTGGCTTCGGCGAATCCGCCGTTCCAGCTGATTTCGCCCAGTGCACCGATCTACAGCCGATTGCGGTTTTTGCCCCCGTCTCAGTACAGCAAGGTTTCGATCTCCAACAGCATTGTTGCGGACGGCTGCCGGATTGGAGAAGGGACGATCATTGAAAACAGTGTCATTGGCGTCCGGTGTCAGATCGGGAAGAACGTGGTCATCCGGAATTCGATCCTGATGGGGGCTGATGATTTCCAGACAAAAGAGGAAATTCACGCCGACCACACCGCCGACCGACCGACCATCGGGATCGGCGATGGTTCGATCATCGAGGGAGCGATCGTCGACAAGAACTGCCGGATTGGAGCGGGTACCCGCATCCGCAATCCACAAAACATCCAGGATCACGGGGAAGAAGAAGATGTGATCATCCGCGACGGAATCGTCGTGGTGGCGAAGGAAGCGGTGCTACCCCCCGGCTGGTTCATGCCCGCCTCTGTCTAAGATCCAGGATCTGCCGGCGAACGTTTTTGGCCGGCCTTCGCATCGATCGGTTGAATACCAGTGAAAATGGCCCATCCCGGAATCAGGATGGGCCTTTTTCTCGTTGGGTATGGTCCTTCTCGACGATTTCGCCAAGATCGAACCAATCCGTGGTGAGAGGGATTGAACGCACCCTCCCACCCACTGGATAATCTCGGTACCTGTGGCGGAGAGATCACTGCCGCCCCGGGGTTCGACCACACTTGGCTCGAACCCCGTCCACCGAGTGACAGCCAACTCTGATTCCGCATGTTTCCCACCGACTTCTCCCGCCGTTTTTCGACCGGCGTCACCCTCTTCCTGTCCCTGTGGATCGGCTCGGCCTCGGGGCTGTTTGCCCAGGTCAACGAGGCCACTGCTGAAGACAATGAACCTCTGTTTCACGACAGTCATTTTCACCTGTCGAACTACGTGCATGAGGGGATCAGCACCCGCCGGATGCTCGAAGTGATGGGTGACAAGGTCGGACGGGTTGCCTTGTTTGGAATTCCACTGACCCAGAAATGGGACTACTTCCTCAATGGCAAACGTCGCCCCGGGTACTATCTCGAATCCACCTCCGAGATGTACTACTACAGCTTCATCGATGCGATCATCGCCAACCAATACCTGCGGTTGAACGAGGCCGATCGCGAACGGTTTGATCCGTTTATTGTCGGTTTCAATCCCACCGATATGAACGGCAAGGACCACGTCCGCCAGGTCTTGCTGACGTTCCCCGGGGTCTTCGTGGGAATTGGCGAATTCTCCATCCACAAGGAACTCGTTACCTCGAAAATCGCCGGGCATGCCGCGAGCGTCAGGAACCCGGCAGTCAATGAACTGCTCTCATTTGCCGGCGAAGTGGGACTGCTGGTGATCCTGCACTGCGACATCAATGAAATGCGGGGGGTGGGAGACCATCCCGCGCACATCGACGACCTGCGGGACCTCTTCTCCCGACATCCCGACGTGAACATCATCTATGCCCACACCGGTCTGGGCCGGTTTGTCGGCCCCACCCGGACTCATGTCGAACTGCTGGATGACATCTGCAGCGACCACTCACTCGATCATGTCTACTTTGACATTTCCTGGGATGAGGTCGCGAAGTGGATCGTCAAGGATGAAGAGACCGTGAAGGCCTGGAGCCGTCTGATCAACCGGTATCCAACACGGTTCCTGTTCGGAACCGATTCGGTCGCTCCCAAATCGCAGGAGGCCTATCTGAAGACCTTCGAAGACTATCAACCCCTGTGGAAGCAGTTGACCCCCTCCGCCTCCAGGGCGGTTCGTCTCGCCAACTATGAGCGCCTGGTCAATGCGGCTCGGAAGCGAGTGCGGGCCTGGGAAGCCCGCAACCTCGAAGAGGAAGAAGTCGACGGTCCCATTGTCATTCCCTTCCCCGAGAAGGTCCCCGCCCGGCAGGCCGCACAACTCGAAGCCCGATAGCGATCTCCGCCGATTGGCCCCGCCCCGGCTCGACCCTCGAACACCGCTGCAACACACCGGGTTCCACCGAATCCGGAAGCAGTGACTGTCGGGGCAAGCCGTCTGCCAACGCCATCACCCCAGATCATGAATCGCCTGGACCAGGGAATCGTCTGCGGAATTCTGCCCGCGCAGATAATACACCGAGGTCGCCAGAATCTGCGGACGCCATTCCGGCGAGACCAATCCGAGATCCTCAAAGACCGCTGTCGCGTACTTGTAATGGTGCGCGTCGGACTGCTTCCGCACCACCAGCCTCCGGGCCATGCTGACGAATCCGGAGAGATTGCCTCCCCGTGCTGCATAGGCCTGGGCCTGGGCGGCAGCAGCCGGAGGATCCACCGCGAGTGTTTCAAATACCAAATTCAGTGCTGCCGTGGTGTCCACTGAGATTTCGACGTTTGGGACACTGGTGATCTGCTGGGGCCCCAGACCGGCCTGGGTCTGCCCCATGAAGGTTCCAAACTGCCCCATCCAGCCAAGTCCCTGCAGCAGCAGCAACAGGCGGTTCTGGTGATCGGCCGCCATTTCGTAGGCATATCTCAGTCCATTGAGTGACGTGACGGTGTGAATCCCGTAGATCCCGGGCTGGCGCATCATCAGTTCCCCAGCCGCCAGGTGGGCCGCATCCCAAATCGCCACGGCCCCGACAGTGCCGGACTGCAGCAATTCCAACGATCGCTCGATCGCTCGCGAAATTTCTCCGGTCCGCAGAATTTCGAGTACCTCCAGGGTCGCCGGTCGATGCCCCCCAGACCGGGTCCAGTTTCCGGGCAACCTTGGACCGTGTTCCGCGATTCGGGTCCTGTTCGGAAGGTAAGTCTGGTTCTCAAACCTGTACCCGTTGACCTCCCGATCCTTGAAATCGAGAAGCCCCAGTACCACCGAGCGGAGCACCGGTTCGGCATGTCGCCACCCAATCACCTGCAGGGTTCGCAACGCGTTCGCGACGAAGATCGCCTTGTGGCCAATATTGCGGTAATCGCGAGCTCCATACTTCCAGAGTCCCTCCATAACTTCATGGGCCCCCCGGCTGCGGACGAGCGCGACAATCGCCCGGTCGGCTCGCGGTTCGTCCCAGGTCCGCATGGCGTCGTCAAATTCCTGCCAGGCATGCTCGGGAGCGGGCAACTCACCCTGGACTTTCCGCAGAACAAAGTCTCCCTGACGGACATCTTCGGCCTGTGAGTTCTTGAATTCACGCAAGGCCCAGAACAATGGCAACAGCCGATCTTCCGAACCCACATCCAGGCTCAATTGATGAGCCGCCTGGACGGCAAATACACAATGCAGCTTGAAGCCTGGAGGCTGCGGATTCACATTGCGGATCCCGGCCAGAAAGATCGCCGCCAGCAATTGCCGGGGGGGCGTCCCCGACTTCAGCCGGGCCACGGCCAGTTCCAACGCCTTCTCGGGCGAAACCTGTTCGATCGCCCGCACCAGTGGCTCAAGGTCGTCCGAGAAGACGACCGCTTCCGGGATCAACGGTCCCTCGTCAGCCCCCACGGCCCGGCGACCTCCCCAACTCGACTTCAGCGCCACGGCCCCGAGTGCCGTGAGACTGCAGGACGACAAAAACCGCCGACGACACAAGGCAGGGTCCACAGCACCGCTCCCGGAAAAACCCAACGACTGAAGTTCCTCGCCAGATCGTACCCTGTGCGACGGCAACCGACACCCTGGTGGACGATCAGCCGAGACAATCGTGTCAAACCAGGAAAAACAGGAAAAACGGGAATTTCCCGGTGAGTCCGCCTGTAAGAATTCCCCTTGCCGGTATTTCTGCGGGCTGATATGTCGCTTCGCTGCAGGGTCTGGCTGGCCCGGTTGTCACCCGCATGCTGGAGTCGCTCATGCACCGCCAGGTTGCCCTCGTCGTACTTGCACTGGGTCTGTGCCAGGTCTTGTCGCTGCGCATTGCGGTGCACGCGCAGCAGCCACTCGAGCCGACTTCCCTCAAAGAAACTGATCCGCCGGAAACCGATCAGCCAGAGACTGATCCGCCGGACAGGGCCCCCCGCGAGCCGGACTGGCCGCAGGCCTACCTGCCCTCCGAACCTGTTCCCGAAACAGCCAGGATCACTCCGCTGTTCCCGGCCCAGTCCCCCGCAGATCCCATCGGCCCCGGGCACACGGTCTCTCTATTCAACGACACCAGCACACTCACACTGGGGGGAAACGTCTCACTGGTGGGTATCGCAGCGACCGAACGGACCTTTGTCCCCTGGAATCCGCTGTTTGTGCTCCCCCCATCGGCGTTCGGCTACAACACCAACACCTTTGAGATGCACGCCCGGCAGACCAACTTCCAGGCGATGTTCACTGGTCCCGAAACGGAGGGTTTCACTCCCGGGGCGGTTCTCAAGATTTACATGTCGGACACCAGCCTGACCTCTGACACCTACGGACTGCTCCCCGTGGTCGCCTTCGCGGATGTCAAAAATGACGACTGGCGTTTTGCCATTGGACTCCAGCCCGACCTGTTCGCCCCGCGCGATCCAGTGGTCATTCCCATCTCACTCATGGGCGGCACGGGCAATTCGGGAACGTTTCGCGGCCAGGTGCGACTGGAACACTTTTTCAAACCGACCGACGACTTCCAGACCACCTTCCAGGTGGCGCTCAGCGATCCCATCTCGACCATCCTGATTGATTCCAATCGTCGGTCGACCGAGTCGAACGGCTGGCCGAATGTGGAAGGACGGGTCGCCCTCGGGTTTGGGGGGCGTGATGAGCAGTTGGGTGGACGGCAGGAACGATCACTCGAAGTCGCAGCGGCCGGGGTGGTGGGACAACTCCGCAACAGCCAACTCATCACCACGATCGATGACATCAATGACGGCACGGTCATTCGCAGCGAGATCGACGTCTGGGGACTCTCGCTCGATGGCAAGTGGAACGTCACCGACCGGTTCGGCTTCATCGGTGAAGGCTACGTCGGACAGGGTCTCGGAAATTATGCCGCGAACATCTTCCAGACGTTCAATTCCCAAACCTACGCCGCAGTGCGGGGATCGGGCGGGCTGCTGGAAGGATTCTACTATTTCAACGAAAAGGTCGTGGTTCACGCCGGCTACGGGATCGACGCCCCGGTTCGCGGCGACCTGGCGGCCGACGGTATCGCCCGCAATGACGCCTGGTTCTCCAGCCTCTTCTGGGACCTCAACCGCACGATTCAACTGGGCTTCCAGGTCGACTACCGCACCACCGACTATGTGGCCCTGCCCGACAACGATGCTGTTGTGTTTTACACCCAGTTTCTCTGGCGATTCTGAATTGGGCTCCCACGCGAGAGTTGGCAACCGAATTGGCTCGCCGTCAGATCCAGCCCCGCCGCAGCAACCACATCTTCACTCCCTGGGTCAGCAGTGCGTATCCCATCAGTGTCACCAGCAGGAATGGCCACCAGGCGGCTGGCAGCGGGATGAATCCCAGGGATGTTCCCAGCGGGGTGAAAGGGAGCACCAACCCGACCCCCGCCACGCAGACCGACATCACCCCCAGGGCCCATGAGGAGTGGCTCTGCAGGAATGGCACACGGTTGGTTCGAATGATATGGATGATCAGGGTCTGGGTCAGCAGGCTTTCGACAAACCAGCCGGTCTGGAAGAGTTGCATGCTCTGCTGCCGCTCTTCTGGTGTCCCGACAGCCGCGCAGCCGAACCCGTACAGCAGCACGAGATAGGTGGAATAGTCGAACAGCGACGAACAGGGCCCAACCGCCAGGATGAAGCGGGTCAACTGCCTCAGGTCCCAGGGACGGGGCTTTTCGATCAGCTCGGAATCCACGTCATCGGTCGGGATCGCGGTCTGACTCACATCGTAAAGCAGGTTGTTGGCCAGAATCTGGATCGGTGCCATGGGAAGAAACGGGACCAGCGCACTGGCCCCCACCACGCTCAGCATGTTGCCAAAATTGCTGCTCGCTCCCATCCGGACATATTTCAGGATGTTGGCGAACACTTTCCGGCCCTCGATCACCCCCGCCGACAGGACCAGCAATGACTTCTCGAGCAGGATCATGTCGGCGGTCGCCTTTGCGACATCGACCGCCGAATCGACGCTGATTCCCAGGTCGGCCGCATGCAGGGCCGGCGCGTCGTTGATGCCATCCCCCAGGAACCCAACCACATGTCCCTGCGCTCGCAGGACCTCGATGATCCGTTGCTTGTGCAAGGGTGACACCCGGGCGAACAGGGTGGTCTCCACGACCCGGCGGGACAGCTCTTCTGCACCGAGGGTGTCGAGCTCACTTCCCAGGAGCGTTTCCCGCACGGGTAGACCCACATCCCGACACACCTTCCGGGCCACCAGTTCGTTGTCTCCGGTCACCACCTTGACCACGATCCCTTCGCGACGCAACTCCTGCAACGCGGCACCAGCCGACTCCTTGGGTGGATCGAGGAAGGCGACATAACCCCGCAGAGTCAGCCCGGCCTCATCTCGGGCCGACCAGGCGGTGGACTGCCCCCCCGGCCACACGCGGGCTTCGCTTTCACGAGTGGCGATGGCCAGCACCCGAAATCCGTCGGAGGACAGTCGCTCGTATTCCTGCCGCAGTTCGTCTATGTGCGGCAGGTCCAATTGGGCCACCTGCCCCTTGAGCTCAAAGTGCGTACAGCGGGCGAAAACCGCCTCGGGAGCCCCCTTGCAGATCAGGCGATCGGCCCCCGCAGGCGTCCGCACCACCACCGACATGACCCGCCGCTGAAAATCAAATGGAATCTCATCCACCTTCTGGAATTCGTCGAGACTCCCCGGGGGATGGGCATCGGTGTGGGCCAGGACCGCCTGGTCCAGCACGCTGCGGAGGCCCGTCTGAAAGTGACTGTTGAGATAGGCCAGCCGCAGGATCTCGGGATCCCGACGCAGGGACACATCGCAGTACCGCTCGAGAATGACTCGGTCCTGTGTCAGGGTTCCGGTCTTGTCGGTGCACAGAACATCCATCGCCCCCAGGTTCTGGATGGCGCTGATCCGCTTGACGATCACCTGCTTTCGTGACAGGGTCAGCGCACCGTGCGAGAGGCAGACCGTCACGATCATCGGCAACATCTCGGGAGTCAGTCCCACCGCCACTGCGACCGCAAAAAAGAAGGCATCCCCCCAGCTTCCCTTGGTCCATCCCGTGATGAGAAACACCAGCGGGACGAGAACGACGGCGAATGTCACCATCAACCAGGTGAACCGCGCAATGCCTTCGTCGAAGGCGGTGGAAGGATGCTCCAGCGACAGCGACCTGGCGACACCTCCCAGGAAGGTTTCGGGCCCTGTCGCCAGGACCACCGCAGTGGCCGTGCCGCTGGCCACACTGCTTCCCAGGAAGGCCACATTGTGCAACTCCAGAGGCTGGGTGGTGGTCTCGCCGCAGGTCGCGAATTTCTCCACCGGCAGGCTCTCCCCCGTGAGCGACCCCTGGGCCACAAACAGGTCGCGGGTCGCCAGCAGCCTGACATCCGCCGGAACCAGATCGCCTGCGACGAGCTCCACCACATCGCCGGGCACGAGGTGAGAGATCGGCACCTCCTGCACGCGTCCTTCCCGTCGAACCGAGGCGTGGACTGAGATCAGAGATTTGAGGCGGGAGGCCGCATTCTCGGCACGAAGCTCCTGGAACAGTTTCAGACCGACTCCGAGGAGCATCATCAGCAGCATCATCCCCCCGGCCCGCAGATCACCGGTTGCGAACGAGACGCCTGACAAGACTGCCAGCAAGACGACAACGGGGTTGCGGACCGAGCGCCAGAAAAGAGTCAGTGGCCCGGGGGAACGCTGCCCGGGAAGCACGTTGGGCCCCTGCTGGACGAGTCGCTTCGCCGCCTCTTCGGCTGAGAGACCTCCCGGTTGTGTCTGCAACCGGTGCAGCAGCGCCTCAGGCTCGGCACGAGCCCCCGAAAGCAACATTTCGGCCGCGTGCGGAACCGGCTGCGCTTCGCGCAGGTACTCCAGGAGACGTCGCGGATGAAGTGTGAAATGCATCAAAGTCCCCTGTGCGTCGAAATTCCTCGACAACAGAAGGACTCTCGCAGGTGCTGCACCTTTCGTGCAAGTCGCTGGGGAATGACCAGGCGTCATCTTTTGAGCCGAGTTTCCGAGAGCTCCCCTCGGGATCCGGAGAGCTCATCCCTCGGGAACAACCGCATTTGCGCCGCGTGCATCGACCTTGGCGCGCACGGTCCGACGGTCCATTTGCAGGCGTTTCGCTGCCTGCTCAAAACTTCCTGTTTTCTGATAGACCAGGCGGCAATAGGCCTGCATCAATTCGTCGGCCGTCAATTCCTGCTGTTCGATCTGCTGTGCCAGGCGCGCCACCTCGGTGGAGACATCCCCGAGCGGGAAACCTCCTGACACGGGTGTCGGCGGCGGATTCGGCACGTAACGTCCGCAAATCATCACATTCCGGACGCATTGCTCGAGTTCGCGGATGTTTCCCGGCCAGGGATATCCTGCCGGCAGGTTCTCGCGCAGCCATCCCAGGACCTCACCCGCCAGTTCCTGTGACTCAACGGGAGCGAGACGCCCGGCAATATGGGTCACCAACTGCTCCAACACATTCGGGTTGTCCCGCACCTGCGAGGCGAGTGAGGGGGTCTCGATCACATCCGAGCAAAGTCGGTAATACAGATCTTCCCGAAAGTTGCCCGCCACGATCTCGCGTCTCAGGTCGCGATTGGTGGCGGCAATCACCTTTCCCTTGAACTCACGACTCTTCGTCTCTCCCAGTCGCTGGTATTGGCGGTTTTGAAGCACCCGCAACAACTTCACCTGGGTGGTGGCATCGAGTTCGCCAATCTCGTCGAGCAGGACCGTGCCATGATCGCCGCATGCTTCCAACCAACCCGTCCGTGCTCCCGAGGCATCGGTAAACGCCCCCTTCGCATGCCCGAACAGTTCTGATTCGACCAGGTTGCGCGCAAAGGCCGAGATATTGATTGCGTGATAACTCTCCGATGGATGGGCCGCAAAGCGTTCCTGCCTGGTATCAAATGGGATTGCCTGCGAGGTCCCAATGGCCTGCGCCACCAGTTCCTTGCCGCTCCCGCTGGGACCGGTGATCAGCGTGGTGACCTGCCGCAGGGTGGACGACAATCCCCGGCGATACCGCTTCAAATCATGCGAAAAAATCGACTGCCAAATCCGGGCCCGCAATTGGGCGGCGGGAACTGACTGGCCGATCACGCATTCGAAGATGTTGAAAAAGGCGCGGTACACCTGGTGAAAGAGTTCGAACAACGGCACCTTTTGCGGCCGGGAGGGAAAGGGATGACTGGCCAGCTCGAACCAATGATCGAACAGAGGGGAAAACCGGCGCCAGGCCTGCCGGTCGAGGGTCTCGCTTTCCGCCACGGTGAAGTCCCTGCGCCCCCACAATTCCAGCATTTCATAGAACAGGATGTAGACCACGAGGTCGTCGTACCGCTGCAGGTCTTCGACAGCCAGACGGGCACGGTTCGCCGGTCGGTTCGACAACAACTCGGCCCGGGTTGACTCCCCCAGCGATCGCGCCCGCTCGATCAGTCGAACCAGGTTCGTCCGACGGCGGGTGGTCTGGTCGGGAGTATAGGCCCAAAAACCCAGGGTCTCTTCGACATAGGCCTCCCCCAGTGCCCGCCGCTCCCAGTCCATCCGCTCGGGCAAAAAGGGATTGGCATGACTCAAAGCCCCGACCGCTTGAACAAACGCAAGATCCCCCTCGGCAAACAGTCCCATCACAACAGTCCCCATCTTGAGTGCCGCCAGAAGCCACAGACAAAAAATGCCTGTCGGCCGTCCATTTTACGATACCCCGCACCAAATAGATACTCTCCCAACCAGAACACAAAACACGCATCTCATTACACCACAAACACTTACAAACAACCAACAACTTTTGGCACGCCAGCTGCATTCACGCTGATCTGTCTTTCCCACACCTGACCGTGAGTCCTGTCATGCCTCCACTCATCGTTGTCGACTCAAATTATCAATTTGTCGCCCCCCATCGGGGAACTGTATGGCCCCGGCTGTTGCGACCGGCGATCCTGTCGTGGGTCAAGCACCGGGAAGGAATCACCCGGATTGATGTGCAGGGTGCGGAACGAATTCGCTCCTTGCAACAGGCCGGACATGGCCTGCTGCTGGCCCCCAACCATTGCCGGATGACAGACGCCCTGGTCCTCCAGAAACTCTCGGCAGTGCTCGATCAGCCGTTCTACACCATGGCCAGTTCCCACCTCTTCCGGGGCAGCCGCTGGCTCGCCTGGACACTCCGCCGGATGGGGGGATTCAGCGTCTACCGGGAGGGAATCGACAAGCAGGCGATCCAGACCGGTGTCGAGATTCTCACAAACGCCGAAAGGCCTCTCGTGATCTTTCCCGAGGGAGCCCTCAGCCAGGCCAACGACCATCTCAATCCGCTGCAGGAGGGGGTTTCGTTCATCGCCCGGACGGCTGCGGCCCGCCTCACCCGGGAGCAGGACAATCCCGCGCTGGCACAACGGAAGGTGTTCACGGTACCGATCGCCATCCGTTACGTGTTCGAGGGAGATGTTGACCAGACGGTGGGGTCCATTCTTTCGCAGATCGAACGACAACTGGGTTGGCAACCGGCACGTCGCAAGTCGCTGGTCGACCGCACGCTGATGGTCGGTCAAGCCCTGTTGGCCCTCCAGGAAATCGAACACCTCGGGGCTCCTCAAACCGGCCCCATCGAAGTGCGACTGGAAGCACTGATCAATCACCTGCTCCAGCCGCTCGAGACGGAATGGCTGGTGAATCCCTCCGCCGGATCCGTCATTGGCCGGGTCAAGGAACTTCGAAGGGCAATTCTCCCCGAAATGATCTCGGGAGATTTGACAGGCGAAGAGTCCCGCCGTCGCTGGGATCACCTGCGGATCGCTGAATTTGCCCAGGCCCTCAGCCTGTACCCCGCCCGTTATGTCGCCTCGCATCCAACCGCTGACCGTCTTTTGGAGACAGCCGAACGGTTCCAGGAGCAGCTCACCGGTTTGACTCCCGTCCACGGACCACGCCGCGTCACCCTCGAAGTGGGCGAACCTCTGCCGGTCGACCCGCGCCGTGACCGCTCCTCACGCACTGATCCCTTGCTGCAATCCCTCGAACAGTCCCTGAAGTCCATGCTTTCACACACCGCGAGGGAATCGCGCCCCTACGCCTCGGCTTCGTGATTTGAGCTCGCCCCCCCACCCTGAGGCCCAAGTGATCATGAGCACTCTCACAGCAACACTCGCCCCCTCTTCCGACACAGCCTCGTCCCCGCGCACGCTGCCGCAACTGCAGACAGTCGCGACACTCTATCTCGCCTATGCAACTTCCATGGTCTTGAGGATGATTCCGACCGTGGTTGGCACCTCGATTCGTGGCGACTCTCAATTGGGAATCGGGCTGGCGGAATGGAGCCAGATCCTGGCCGCCGGAACGCTGGGGGCACTGGTCGGCAAGTTTGTCTGCGGCTGGTCGGCCGACCGGTTTGGGGGCCGTTTGACACTGACCGCAGCACTTCTGGTCGCCTCGGCGGGAGTCGTCCAGTTCGCGACCGCCCAGAGTCTTTCCGGATTCCAGTCCGCACTCTTTCTGACGCTGCTCGCCCAGGCGGCGGGATGGCCTTCGATGACCAAGGTCATCGGCAACTGGTTCGCCCCCCAACAGTACGGTCGAGTCTGGGGTGTGCTGGCCACCAGCTCACGGGTGGGCACCCTCTTCGCAACCCTGTTGCTGGGATCCCTGGTGACAAGCGTTCCCTGGCGCAGCCTGTTGCTGCTGACGTCAGCCGGGGGAGTCATCGTTGCCATGGCCTATGGATGGCTGCTTCGAGAAACGCCACCGCAGCCCTCCACCACAACGTCTCCTGACTCCAGCCATCAGACATCGCACCCCTCTGGGGCGTTCGATCACCTGCCACTGCGGGCAGCATTGCCCCAGATGCTGTCCAACCGCCGCTTCTGGGGGATTGCCGCGAGCCTGATGGGACTGGCCATCCTCTGGGATTTTCTCCTGCTGGCCCCGATGTTTCTGCAGGATCAACTCCACTTGACCGCCCCCCAGGCCAGCCGGGTCGCGTCCGCATTTCCCCTCGGGAGCCTGATCTCGGTGCTGGCCGGAGGTTACGTGTTCGACCGACTGGGCAACCGCAAAATGGCCGGGGTCACGGCACTACTGCTGGCGGTGGCCACTGTCAGCCTTCTGCTCTTCTCGCAACTTGGTCCGACCGCCATCCTTGGCATTCCGGCCCGGGTCTCGGCCGGTTTTCTGTTTCTGGTGCTGGGGCTGTGCCTCTCTCCCTGCTACTACATCCCCGCCAGCGTTTTCTCGATGGAATTCGGGGGTCGGCATTCGGGATTCCTGGTCTCTTTGCTCGATGCCCTCGGGTTTGCATCGACGGCGGTCTTCTATTACTTCGCCGGTCAGCAGATCGAAACCCACGGATGGGTGACCTTCCTCGGAATTCTCGCCGCGATCGGCGTCTGGTCGCTGGTCACGACTTCGGCTTTCCTCTGGAACGAAGGGACGCCCCATGAACCTGGGTCACGATAAATGTCCGAGACGTGTGGCAACACCTGCCTCTCGAATTGCCTCCCCGGCGAGTTGGTCCCCCGCCAAGAGTCGTTCCCTCACGGCCCAATCCTGCGCCAAGTCTCCCCCCACCAACATTCGGGGCGATGCAACACTGACCACATCTTCAAAAGTACCCGGTGGGCTGCCAGCGATGGTCATGGCGGACCGTTCCGGTAACGCTCCATATGGTCGCCGGGTCCTCCCCTCGGAGAGGCGCATTCCCACATCTCCAGATGTCACCCCGTACATGCCCTCAGGAGTCCGGTCGTGACCGTCATGATGCCACTGCTGCTCTCACTCGTCGCCATCGTTTTTGTTATTTTCTGGGCCATCCGCGCCAATGCGAATGCGAATGCCGCAGGGCAGTCGGCCGAACCCTGTCCCGATTGTGGACTGCGAATTCCTGCCGATGAGTCCCGTTGCCTGAGGTGCGGGTGGGAGATCACTTCCACAACCGCACCGCCGCAGCGCGTCGTGAAGCAACTCCGGCGACACCTTGACCTGCTGTCAGCAAGAAAGCTGCTCTCACGGGAGGTCACACAGCAACTTCAGTCAGCACTGGACGGAGAACTGCAACGACTGGCAGCATTGGCCGTCTCGGCCAAATCCACGACTGCCGCGAGCCTGACACCATCGACGCCCTCATCGGCTCCAATCGTTCTCGATGCCGCGGTGCTCGATCCAGCGTCACTTCCCGGCTCAACCTCTGTCACAGTTGAGGAGCATCTGCCTCCTTTCACCGAGCCTCCGCAGGGAGCCGATTCCGCAACCGGGGAATTGGTCGGACCGGGCTCGACCGATCATGTCCCATACGGTGCCCGGCCTTGTGTCACCCCCAAACGCAGTCTGTCGCACCGTTCGCCCGATTCCAGACCAGCCGAACCGATCTGGATTGACGAACCGGCCACCCTGGAGACGCGGTCTTCCAGTCCGGCAGAACCAGCCTCCAGGAAACATGACTGGCTGCTGGCCTTCATGGAGCAGCGCAACCTGAACTGGGGCGAATTGATCGGCGGACTGCTGATTGTCTGTGGATCGATTGCGATGGTCATCAGCTTCTGGAGCCAGATTGCCAATTCGCCGTTCCTGAAGTTCATCGTCTTCAATGGCTTCACCGCCGCCCTGTTCGGGGTTGGCCGCTATGCCGGCCAGAGACTTCAACTCCCCTCGACGAGTCGGGCCTTCTACGCCATCGGCAGCCTGCTGATTCCTTTCAATTTCCTGGCACTTGCGGCCTTTACCAAGGGGACTTCGACCGACGCGCTGACACTTGTTGGGGAGTTGATCACGACCGTCCTGTTCGGCTGGCTGAGCTGGCGCGCGGGCAAGGTGCTGGCCCCCTCGGCGCCCGGGGCATTCGCTCTGGGGCTGATTGGTCCATCGCTGGCGAACCTGGTGCTTGGCCGAATGCAGATCTCCGGAGCCTCGCCGCCGCGCGTCCTCATGTATGGCCTGTATCCCACACTGGTCTACGTTGCCGCACATATCCTGCGGGTTCGGGCTGCTCCGGATGGGTTGGCAATCGTGGTGACACCATCTCCCGGGGTCCCGGCCGATTCGAACACGGTCTCCCCCCCACCGGACGACCGCGACACCGGCTGGTGGTCGCTTGCCACCAGTTCCCTTGCGGTGCTGGTTCCCCTCGGACTGATGCTCTATCGTTCGGAAAACGTGCATTTTTTGCGACACAGCCTCGCTCCGCTGTTCCCCCTGCTGGCACTCCCCGCACTCTCGCAGGGTCTGTTGCGCAGCAAAGCAACAGAACGTCGCGCAGCGTCCATGGAGCTGCTTGCGGCCACCACGCTCTGTTTCCTGGCTCTCTGCATCATCGGCCTGGGACTGGCACTCGCCTGGCCCTGGACCGCTCCCATCATTCTGACTTCAGTTGTCGGCACCCTGGTCCTGGCCACGGTGGCGGTGTGGCACAAACGCCCTGCCCTGTGGCTCGCCGCCCTGCCGGGACTGACGATCACCTGGTTGCTGGTCCTGGGCATGTTCCGGGGACAGGTCGCCTGGCAGGGGATCGATCCTGGTCAATTGCGGCTGGCATTCACCGCCCCGGAGACCGGCAATTCCCTGATCCCTCTCGTGCTGTCAACATTGATCGGAGCCGCCGCAGCCAAGCGGCGGTTCCCGCACGATGCCCGCTGGCTGCTGGTCGGAAGCGGGATACTCGCCTCTCTCAGCCTGCTCTCGATCCTGTTGTTCGGATTCGGCCGCACGGGAGACCACGGAGGTTCCACCTTCTCGCTGTTGTTGTATGGACTCCTGGCGCTGCTTGCGGCGGCGGTTCTCGAAAAGCCCCTGGGGATTCATCAGCATGATGGCTCGGCAGAGTCGCTGTCTGACCCGGCCCGACGATCCGTCATCACCGAGACAGTCGCACCGGTCAATTCGGTGGCGAGCATGTACAGCCTCGCCAGTGTGGGAATGATCCTGCTGGTGCTGGCCAGTGTGCAGGGGCTTTACTTTCGCTGGCCGGGATCGGTCGAGTATTCGCGACCGGCAGTCTTGCTGATGTCCACCAGCCTGATCACGCTGTTTCTCGGGGCAATGAGCAGCCACGGGCTGCAGCGTCTCATCGGGAGCTCCCGCAAGGTTGCCAGCCGCCTTCCTGCTTTCCTGACCCTCGGCGGAATCGGCCTCTCGAGCCTGGCCATGGGAGAGGTCGCGATCCACTTCTTCCGCATCCCCCTCGGAGGACTGGCGTGGCAGGTCCTCTGGAGTGCCTGTCTGTGGCTGGCCCTGGCATGGCTTCGCCGGAGTGACTCCGCCATGGCCCCGCCGATCTTTTCTGGATTCCAGTTGTTGCTCGCAGCCGCCTCGCTGTGCGGAGCCCGTCAATGGGTGCAGTCCCATCCGTGGAGCGATCCTGCCCCCTTGCTGGGGCGCGATCCACGAACCTGGCAACTCCTGGGAATCATTCTCACCGGGCAGGCTCTGGCGTGGCTGTGGCTTCGCATTGCCGCAGCACGCCGCGTTAAGACGACGGCAAGCACCCTATCGGAACAGCTGCTGGCGTCTCCCACACTGTCCGGCGATCGAATGCTGGCCACTCTCGCGTTGGTGGGGGTACTGGCGGTGTCGGTCTACGCTGCTCTGCCGGGCACCATGCGTGAGCTGTCGCCACGCAATGTCGCCCTCGCGCGGTCATCTCCCGATTTGGTTGAGCAGGCCCGGCTGGCACACGACGCGACTCAACTCGCGGCCCGAGCCCGGGGGGAGCCGGAATCGACCAAGCCATTTCGGGTGGTCCCCCCTCTGACTTCCTATGAGTGGGCAGCAACGCCCCACGAGCCTGCCGGTGGATGGGGCACGTGGGTCTGGCTGGGACTGGTTGTGTGTCTCTGGCTGGGCTGGCAGACTCACTGCCCCGCGTGGCCCACCGCGGCCAACTGGAGTCTTGCACTCGCTGCTGCCTGTCCCCTGGTCGCCTCGCATTGGGATCGTGATGTGGCAACCGCCTCGGCATGGCGCTGGGGAATGGCCGTCTGGCTGACCCTGTTGGCGAGTCTGGTCTGGGGCAGCCGAGTCCGACAGTCCCCGGATTCCACCGGATGGCTCTCACAGCGAATGGCAGATTTCGAGCCGCACCGAAAAAAGTTGGCCGATTTCGGTCAATGGGCCATGTTGGGGGTGCTCTGCACAATGGTCCTGATCGTTGGTGCCCTGCTGAGCCGTCAGCCGGACTTGTGGGAATCGTGGCGCACCCCACTGTACATCACAGGTTGGCTTGCACTTGTCACCGCCCTGCTGGGGATCGCGCTGCAACTCCCGATGATCGTGATGACCCGCATGGCCCGGCAGACCGATCCTGACGCCACTCTGCCACCACTGGTCCAGCGTTTTTCTTCACCAGTGACATTTGCCTCCTGCCTGACGTGGATCCTGGGAATCGGCCCCCTGATGGCCGTTGTCCTCTTCGTCTGCAATGGGGCACTGCGGACGAATCCCCTGGTCGGCCCCGAGCCGGGCACATTTTTCCACCAGGTGGGAACTGCCGCGAGCTACGCCACCCCCTTGGTCGTCTGGGCCCTTGTCCTGATCGGTCACGCCATCTGTTTCTCGGAAGGCGCCTATGTCTTCGGGGCGGGGCTGTTACTCCAGATCTCCACCACTTCGATCATCGCTTTCCTGGCCGCTCGGGCGGGTCGCCCGCTGGATCAGTCACTGTCGCTGGAATTGATACTCTGGAACTCACTGGTCGCGAGCCTTGCCGCCATTGGCTGGCAGGTTGGCCGGAAGAGGCTCGGACTGAGCACACCTCTGCCTGGCGACAACAGCGGACTGGATCACGGTTGGAACCCGACCAGATTTTCCCCACTGCTGATCACCCAGTGCCTGCTGGGAGTCTCACTCTGGTTGATCAGCCAGATTCCGGTGGCATGGTCGATGGCGTCGCATCGTGATGGAATCGCCGCCCAGCAGGTCTTTCAATCCCTCCTTGCATGGATCTCCTGGGGAATGGCCCTTGGAGCGATCGCCAGTCCCCTCGGCTGGCAATCGATCCGCACAGGACACCTCTGGCGAACGGTGGCACTGGGCAGTGGTGCCCTGCTGATCGCGCACACACTGGCCCAACACACCCTTTCCATCGGCATTCCTCCCTGGCCACTGCTGCGCCTCAGCCTGATCGTCGGCGCGGTTCTGCTGTGGTGGCTGGAAGTGGGAGTGCGTCACAGGAAGGCGGCACTCACTGGTGGAACACCAGGAACCAGCGTCCCCGGTGTCGCCCTTCTGGCGACGCTGGCGTTGATCCTGACCCTGGTGGAGATCAGCCATACCGGGGGAACCCAGTGGACCACCTGGGAACTGCGCGGCCTCGGCCTGCTGGCCCTGCTGCATGTGCTCTGGTCGCAGGACCGCCGTTGGCTGTGGATCTCGGCCCTGCTGCTCCCCTTCGCGGAGGTCAGCCGCTGGTTGTTCGCTCGACCCGCAGGTGTGTCGGAGTTCACCGGGTTGCTCAATCGCGGTGATGTCGTGTGGTTGTCACTGCTGCCAACGGCCCTGGTTGCGTTGGGACAGGATGTTCGTTCGGGCACCAGGAAAAACATGGTGAATTCCGGGACCTCTTCACCGCTGTCCCCGGTCAGTTTCCAACGGGGCGTCGGCTGGCTTGGTGTGGGATGGTTCGCTCTCACACTCATCCTGGAGGCGTTCGCGGGAGGACTGAGCGCGTCGGTGCCCGCGACTCATCTCTGGATCGAGATCGGCCTCGTCTCTCTCTGGATCCTGTGCCTGGCGGATGGTCGTCGCGAAAGCACCCTGCTGCCGCTGTATTTGTCGGGCCTGCTCCTGTTCGCTTCGCTGCCGGGCGCCCTGGCCTCCAAACTCCCCTGGCGATTGACCTTCCAGGGGCAGGTGCTGTCGGGTTACACCGCGCTGTCGTATCTGCTGTGGTGGCGACGGAGCGATTTCGACCGCGTGGCGGAATGGCTGGGAATCAGTGAGTTCCACCGGAATGCCGCGACCAATCAACGCTGGCTGGCCCGTGGCACGCAATTCGTGGCCACCCTGGTCCTGGTGATCACGCTGATCACGGTATGGACAGAGGTTACGACTGCCACAGAACCATTGCGACGCGTGCAGATGGCGACAGCGGCCTGGACTCCGGTCATCGTGCTCGCACTGCTGTGTCGTACCTCAGCCGATGGACGCATGGCTGGGCGGATCCTGCGCCGTGCCGCGTTCGCCAGCATTTTCTGGGCCTGGGCCTGGTTCCCGTTGAACTGGCTGCTGGTGCGATTTGCCGTACAGGCCGCGGCCCTGCTGCTGCTGGCTCTCAGCCTGTCGCAATTGGTCAGCCACTGGTCGAGACTCAGTGAGACCTGGCGGACTGCCATCCAGAAGATCCTCCCCTGGTTGATGGGCATCGGTCTGGTGACTTCGTTGTTCATCATCGGACTGGAAGCGACTGTTCTGCAGCCGGCCCGAACTCGCGAAGAGTACGTCGCGGTGGGCATCGTGGCCGGGGCTCTCATCCTGTTTGCCGGCCTGTGCCTCGCCGCCGCGCTGATTCCCGGACGAGATCCGCTTCGCCTCGGCGAATCGCGAAAAACCCTGTGGGTCTATGCCGCGGAAGGATTGCTGGCACTGCTGTTCCTGCACCTGCGGCTGGCACTCCCGTGGCTCTTCGCGGGGATCTTCCAGGCGTACTGGCCGTTCTTCATTTTGCTGCTCGCTTTTGCCGGGTTGGGACTTGCGGAACTCTTTCGACGGCAGAACCGTCCGATCCTCTCCGTTCCTCTGGAAAACACCGGGATTTGGCTTCCCCTGCTTCCCCTGTTGGGTTTCTGGTTGAATTCCTCCACCGGCCAGGGTTCGCTCTCACTCCTCCTCGGAGGATTGTTCTATGGCGTGATGTCAGTTCGACAAAAGTCGGCGGCGCTTGGAATGCTCTCGGCACTCGCCATCAACGGGGCCCTCTGGTGGCAATTCCAGCATCTCGATGGCTATGGACTACTGCAGCATCCGCAACTGTGGTTGATACCCTTCGCACTCTGCCTGCTGGCCGCCTCGTGGATCCATCGCGAACGACTCACGGCCCGACAGAGATCGATTCTGCGCCATTTCTCGGCCACACTCATCTATACCTCTTCCACGATTGACATCTTTCTCAATGGGCTGGCCAACAACCCGTGGCTCGCGGTCGTGCTGGCCGGACTGTCGATCCTGGGGGTACTGGCCGGCATGCTCTTGAAAGTTCGCAGTTTTCTGTTCCAGGGAACCGCTTTCCTGTGTGTGTCGCTGCTGACACTGCTGTGGCATGCGGCGTTTCACCTGCACCAGACCTGGCTCATCTGGCTGACTGTCATCTTCGCAGGAGTCGCGATCCTGACACTCTTCGCGATGTTTGAGCGGAAACGGCAACAGATGATCGACCTCGTCAGCCAAGTGCGCGAATGGTCGGACTGAGTGCACGATGATTGGCACAAAAAAACACGCTGCAGGTTGACGATTCAACCTGCAGCGTGTCTGGGATTTCCATCCGTGGGCCTGCCGTGCCTGACGACAGGTCCCGGTGCGAATCGGGAATCCTGCTGATCCCCCTCGCGGAGCCTAGCGACGACCGCGGGCGTCGCGTTTCCCCTGGGTTCGCTTGGCCGCGGCCGAGACATGGCCCCGGGTCCGGGTGGTGAGACCGGTCAACTTGAGGCCGGTCTTCTTCGCCTTGGCCGAAGCGGCGGCACTCTTGGCCCCCGGCTTGGCAATTCCCAGACGGCCGACCGAAGGAGTGGCAGTCGATGGACTGGCCCCCTTGGCTTTCCCCTTGGCCTTCGCCGCCTTGATCCCCTTGGGAGGCTTGCGGGAAGCGCTCGCCTTGGCGGGAGCGGGAGCGGGGGCGGCGGGCGCAGGAGCCGGTGCAGCAACGGCCGCAGGGGCCGCGACAGCAGCCTTCGCAGCCTTGCCGCGGGTCGTCAGCGGCCGCAGGGTCTTGCGGGTGGCAGTACGATCCTGGCGATGGGCACGGGTCCGGCCAGCCTTGGTCGGCTTCTTCTTCGCGGCCTTCGCCGCAGCAGTCGTCGCTGCCGGTGCAGCCGCGATCAGCGCTTCATATCGACGCACCGCCTCGGTGAACAACTCCGCCTTCGCATGGCTGCGATCGTTGTCAGCTCCCGCACGGCCACCACGTGCCTGCTGTCCAGCCCGACGCTGCCGCGTGTACTGATCCTTCCATTTGTCACGCAACGCACGAGCCAGGGCCAGTTTCTTCTTCAACTCGGCCACAGGTGCTTCGACATAGCTGGCCTCCAACAGGCCATACTCGGTCTTGGTGAACAGGTCTTTGACATCCTTCAACTCGGCCGGAATCGGCATCGCATCCTCGGGCTGCAAGAAAGTGGGAACAACACTGGATCCGAACTTTAAGTGTCCCTCTCCCGACATGCAATCTCAGCGGGTTGTGCTGGAGGTTGCGACCACCGCTTTTATGCAGATGATCTCGCTCCCTATCAGACCGAGGCAACGAGCCAAACCATCAGCCTGCTGGTGTCGACACCTGCAATCCGGGGAGCCCGCCGCACACTCCGAAGCGGTTCCCGACTTGACCCGGTTGACCCATCCGGCAAAATCGCGCAGGATCACCATCACTCCTCCCTGTCCCACCGACACGGCTCCTGCTGGATTCCCGCCATGGCCGCTGCCTCATCTTCACTTGCGTCACGCCGATCCACATTTGAGACGGACGGCTTTGTGGTCATCCGCCAATTTCTCAATCCGGGCGACTTCGCGGAACTGCAACGCGAACTGAACCGCTACATCACTCTCGTGGTTCCCACCCTTCCCGAGGGAGATGCCTTCTATCACGATCGCGCACGCCCCGAGACTCTCAAGCAGATGTCCCGCATTGAGAACGATCCGTTTTTCTCGGCATACATCCGCCACCCTGCCTGGCAGTCGCTGGCCGAAGAGTTGCTGGGGGAATCCGCGACCTGTCAGGGATCGGAGTGGTTCAACAAGCCGCCGGGCACAGACCACCCCACACCGCCGCATCAGGACAACTACTACTTCTGCCTGCAACCGCCGCAGGTTCTCACGATGTGGCTCGCCCTTGATTCTGTCGATGAGGAAAATGGTTGCCTGCGCTACATTCCCGGCTCACACCGCGAGGGCCTGCGCCCCCACGGCCGGACCCGTACCCTGGGATTCTCCCAGGGAATCTCCGGGTATAGCGCTGCAGACCACGCCCGCGAGGTCGGCGTACTGGCCCAGCCGAATGACCTGCTGGTCCATCACGGCAATACAATTCACCGCGCCGATCCCAATACCTCGACCACCCGCCATCGACGCAGTTTCGCCCTCGTCTTTCGTGGAGCAAGCGCCCGGCGCGATGATGCGGCCTTCCAGAAGTACCTCGCCTCGTCGACGGCACAGCAGGAATCACTCGGTGTCAAGACGACGGGGACCCCGCAGCCGAGTCAGCAGTCGCGGCCTGTGACTGCGAATTGACTTCCAGCCCTTTCTCTGGGCCGATACAGTCCCCCTTCGCACCGGGCTTTTCATCGAACTGTGCATCCTGCCTGAGGAGACCTCCATGCTGTTGAAGATCGCTGTCGTCGCCGCCTTGCTCGGGGGAGACTGGCCGCAGTTTCGGGGGCCGAACGCAGATGCCCACTCCCCAGGACCGGCCACTCCGCTGGAGTGGTCCGACTCGCAGCATGTCGCCTGGAAGATCTCCATTCCTGGTCTCGGCTGGTCGTCTCCGTCAGTCGCCGGCGGCAAAGTTTACCTCACGACCGCCGTCCCCGAGGGGGACGGGCTGTCATTGCGTGCCCTTGCGATCGACGCCCAGACCGGCAAGTTGATTTGGGACCGCGAGGTCCGTGCTGTCGAAAAGGCCCCGGCCATTCACAAGAAGAACAGCCACGCCAGCCCCACTCCCCTCGTGCAGGGCGATGCCGTTTTCGTTCACTTTGGCACCCTCGGGATGGCGCGTCTGAATTCCGAGACCGGCGAGATGCAGTGGCTTTGCACCGACCTGGTCTACCCCCCCGTCCATGGCAGCGGTGGCACACCCGTCCTGCATTCCGGGAAGCTCGTCGTCGCCTGCGACGGCAGCGCCAATCCCTACGTCGCGGCGGTCGATGCCGAGACCGGCAAGATCGCCTGGAAACGCGAACGAACGGTCACTGGTCGCGTCAATCACTCGTTTGTCACGGCCACTGTGGCCGAAGTCGATGGCAGGGTGCAGGTCCTCGCCCCGGGGCCCGATCACTGTGCCGCTTATGACATCGACACCGGTGAAGAACTCTGGAAAGTTCTCGCTCCGGGCTGGTCGGTGGTGCCGCAACCCACCGTTGCGCATGGGTTGGTCATCTACAACCACGACTACGACAATCCCGAGTTGCTCGCCGTCCGACTCGGGGGCAAGGGAGACATCACCGAGTCGCACATTGCCTGGCGACTCAAACGGGGAGCCCCCAGCACTCCCACCCCGGTTCTGGTTGGGGAAGACCTGTACTTCGTCTCCGACAATGGCATCGCATCCTGTGTGAATGCCAAAACCGGTGAGGTCTACTGGACCCAGCGTCTGGGAGACAACTACTCAGCCTCCCCGGTCTACGCCAATGGGCGAATCCTCTTCCTGAACGAAAATGGACTCGCCACATGGGTCAAACCGGCCCGCGAATTTGAGATCCTCGGAACCAACCAGGTCCCGGGCCGCACCTTCGCCACCCCCGCCTTCTCCAACGGGGCCATGTACCTCCGAACTGACGAAGTTCTGTACAAATTTGCCGACTGATTTGAGTTGGCCGACGGACCATCGTTGGCTGACTGTTGATTCGACCAACGCACACTTCGCTGCAGCACACTTGCTGCAGTGGTCATCAGGCAACTCCCGAGTCGGACGGGAAATCGACAACGCCCCGCTGCATTCCTCACGGGAAGTCAGCGGAGCGTTGTGCTTCACAGACGCAGCCCGGGCAGATCGAGCACGGAGGCCGGCGATCAGCCGCGGGCCTTCACGTTGAGAAGGTCGCACGCCTCGGCATATCCGGGGGCCGGCGTGCCATATTCACTGGCCGTAACCCGGGCAAGTGCGACCAGTTGCCGTGACTGGTACCTGGAACGGGCCCGTTTCAGTTCATCGGTGGTCGTCCGATAGTACTTTTCGGCATGCAGGGCGCCATCCTCGCTGATTGCGTACTGCAGCAGCAGATCGAGGACGCCGCGATGAGGATGTCCGAGGTCACAGTATCGCTGGACCACAGCACAGGCACGTTCCTGATCTTTCTCGCGGATCACGCCGTCGAGTTCCTTGAGCAGTTCCGTGGGATCATCGGTCGTGACCCCGCGCATCACAGAGTCCACGGGACGCGGTTCCCAGTTCTGGAACGCCCGGCCCGATTCATGGTAGTCGAGCGCCAGGTGCCAACCAGCGAGAATCAGGCTGGCACAGGCGTTGCGATGATCGGCCGACTGGGCCACATGCCGCCACGCATTGGCTGAGTCCGAGGCATGGACTCCGATCGAATCGCCGTGCACGCTTCCGACCGGTTTGTGCGGCTGGGTCCACTCCCGGGGTCGCCCCTCATCACGCAGAACGAGTTGATTGGCCGCCAACGCGAGCGCATCGCAGATGGCCGTCCGGTCAATCCCCGCCGCGAGCCACTCGGCAACCTGTCCCGAGGCGTCGGCCGGAGGGAGGGTCATCAGGCTGTGACAGGCACCATCCAGCCACGCCTCATCAATCGTCACGTTCGACTTCGGCGTCGACTCGAGGTGATGCTGGTCGAACAACTTTGGCAGGAGTTCCCTCAGACCGGCATACCGGCGGGCGGAGTATTCCTCATTCTTCCAGCAGTAATGCAATGACTGCCGCAGCAGTGTCCCGGCATGTCCCGGGCCCACGAGCGTCAACATGTCCCAGGCACGGTGAGCGAGGACGATGCGATGCACGTCGGTCCCGTCGAATACCGTGGGAAGAATGGCATTCCACGCCTTGTCGGCATTCCCCTGGGCGATCTGCGCGAAGAGTTCTTCGCCATGCGGCAGATCTCGGGACCGGACCGCGTCGCGCAACTGCTCGGCACTCGCCGGCCCTCCCGAGGCTGGTTTCACCACCCCGAGAGTCTCGGTGACCGATCCCCGGGCGGGATCATGCAGGCAGCGGGAATTCCGGTGCAACACTTTCAGGACCGGCAGCGCCCGGCGGTCGCTGGGCAACTCACTCGCCATTTGCAGTGCCGGTGCCAGGGACATGAAGGTGTGGAAACCGACATAATCCTCCCCACCAAAAGCCCGGGCATTCGCCAGGGCTGCCGCCCCAACCAACTGCGACAGGCTGGTCCCGGCATTGAGCAGCGAGACAACGGCCGGCAAGAGTTTCTCGGGAGGAGTCTCGGCCAACAGTTCCGCCAGGGACTCCAGCGGCCCGAAGTTCAGCCGGGGAGTCTCCCCCTCACCCGCCCATGCTTCGGCTCCGGCGGGAATCAGGCCCAGTTCGGTGGCCACGGGACCTCCGACCCCAGCGACCAGAAGACCTCGTCCCAGAATCGAAAGAAACTCCCGCCGAGCGTGCACAGGACTCATCGCAACCTCGTTGTTGTGGGAAGTGGGGCCCCCCGTCCACACAAGCAAAGAATACCACGCCACCGCCGCCTGGGACATCTGGCAACTGCCGCTGTCGTCGGCGGACGCTCCTTGAATCTCATTCTGACGTTTCTTAGAGTGTCGTCCGCGATCGGCCATTTGGCGCGATTTCACCGTCAGGCCGCATGTCGGCTGTCTCGCCGCTGGATTCTTTTTGATGACTCCCCGCTACATCATGATCGGCGGCTTCCTGGGAGCCGGGAAGACCACGACCGTTGGCCGACTGGCCCGCCACTACATGGCCCAGGGGAAACGGGTCGGGATTGTCACCAACGACCAGACGACTGATCTCGTCGACACCCATACGCTGCGATCCCAGGGATTCGACGTGGGAGAAGTGGCCGGCGCCTGTTTTTGCTGCAACTTCAACGAACTGACCGCCACCGTCGAACAACTGGGAAGCGACGAACGTCCCGAGATCATCCTCGCCGAGCCGGTCGGCAGCTGCACCGACCTTGTCGCCACGGTCATCCGGCCGCTCGTCCAGGTCTATCAGCAACCGCTCGATGTGGCTCCGTATGGAGTCATCCTCAAACCGAGCCATGGACTGCGGATCCTCAGCAATTCGGGCCGGGGGGGGTTCTCTCCCAAGGCCGAATACATTTTCCGGAAGCAACTCGAAGAGGCCGACTTCCTCATCATCAATCGACTGGACGAACTGACAGCCGACCAGGTGACGGAACTCACCGACCTGCTGCAGCGGCAGTTTCCCGGGCGCCCCATCGTGCGGATCTCAGCCCGGACCGGGGCCGGTTTTGAACAGTTGTGCGAGTTTCTGGACCAGCGTGGCGCCTTCGGCCAACGGGTCATGGAACTGGACTACGACGTCTATGCCGAGGGTGAGGCCGAACTTGGCTGGCTGAACAGCCAGATCGTGGTCGATTCGCCGCGCGAGTTTCCCCTCGACTCACTGCTGGTCGACCTGATTGACCGGTTGCGGCAACGATTCGAAGCGGTGGGTGCCGAGACAGCGCACCTGAAATCGATTGGGCTCTGGGAAGGTTTCTACGGCGTCGCCAACCTGGTCAGCAGCTTCACCCCGCCAGAGTTGTCTCTTCCCTCGAACTGCCAGGTGAAGCAGGCTCACGTCGTGGTCAATGCCCGCGTCGCCATCGATCCAGAACTCCTTTCACAGATGGTGCGGGACGAGGTCGGTGCAGCCTGTGACTCTCTGGGTGTCACGCATCGCATCGAAACTCTGCAGAGCTTCCGTCCGGGGCGCCCGGTCCCCACGCACCGAATTACCACCACCTGATCGCAACGACGTCCCGGGGTCTGATGTCGCCCCCGCGGTCATTCGGCGGCAATCTCTGGGTGAAGTGTCACTGAAGGGGACGGCTCCTGCCATTGAGCCCGGAGCCGATCCCGCTCGCGATCGACCTGTTCGGCCGTCGCTCCCAGGTGGCGCAGAATCAATTCCACAAATCCGAGAGCCACTTCGCACTCGTCTGTCACAACGCGGCTCGCTCCGGCCAAACGCAGTGCCGGCGCCTCGCTGACATAGTCGCTGCGCACCAGCACCCGCAATTGGGGATTCAACTCCCGGGCCCGGCGTACGAGTTCTGTCAGCCCCTCGACATTCCGGGCACTGACAATCAGGTTGCGTACGCCACTGACTCCGGCCGCCTCCAGTACTCCTGGCTGCCGAGCGTTGCCATAGATGGCACGCAGTCCCATTTGCTGCAGCATTCTCACGGTCGTGAGATTGAATTCAACGACAATCGGCTCAATTCCATTGTCACGGAGTAAGCGCACGATGGAACTTCCCACGGGCCCATAACCAATCACGATGGCTTGCTCTTCCGACTGGGGAAGTCCATCCAGATCCACGAGGGTTCGATCGAGATCCGGCGACTTCTGCGGATCTGACATGCGACGAACCCAACCATGGGCGAAGTTCATCAACCACGGATTCACCGCCATCGACAGCATTGCCACTGCCACCAGCGATTGATGGGCCTCTTCCGGCAGCACTCCCAGGCTGTGGCCAACACCGGCCAGGATGAACGAAAACTCGCCGATCTGACCGAGTGCCACTCCCACCGGAAGTCCGACTTGGCTGGATTGCCCCATCCATCGCAGCATCAGCAGTGCCGACAACGGCTTGGCACACAGCACAATCACCGCAGTTCCCATCAGTGCAACGGGCGACTGCCAGACTTTTGCAGGATCAAACAGCATTCCCGACGAGACGAAGAACAGTACGGCAAACGCGTCGCGCATCGGGAGTGCATCGACGGCTGCGCGCAGGCTGAATTCCGACCGCCCGACGACCATTCCTGCCAGAAAGGCCCCGAGTGCCATGGACACCCCGAAGCACTTGGCCGACAGCACAGCCACCCCCAGCGCCAGTACCAGCACTGTCAGCGTGAAGAGCTCGCGGGAGCGGGTTTCTGCAACTTTCTCCAGAATCCACGGAATCAGCCGTCCCCCTCCGATCAACAGGATTCCCACCAGGGCGGCAATTTTCACCAGGACGAGCAGGATGGCCACCAGGAACGAGATTCCCCCCGCGGCTTCAGTTCCGAGCAATTCCGGCAGAAGAACGAGCACCACCACGGTGAAGATGTCCTCCACCACCAGCCAGCCGATGGCCAGCCTCCCCACGCCTGTGTGCAGTTCACCGCGGTCCGACAACACGCGGGTCAACACCACGGTACTCGCGACCGACAATGCCAGGCCAAACACGAGGCTCCCCTGCCAACCCCACCCGAGGCTCACTCCCAGGCCAAGGCCCAACAGGGTCGCCACAACGCTCTGCAACACAGCTCCAGGGACCGCCAGTCTCCTTACCGCGATCAGCTCCTCGACATGGAATTGCAGTCCCACGCCAAACATCAGCAAGACCACGCCGATCTCGGCCAATTGCTCGGCGAGGGTGTGGTCGGCAACAAAGCCCGGAGTGTGCGGACCCACCACGACTCCCGCCAGCAGATAACCCACCAGTGGTGAAACATTCAGTCTCAGCGCGAGGTAGCCCAGCAGCGCCGCTGCAGCAATACCCCCGGTAATGGTAAGAACAAGGTCAATGTGCTGCATGGTTGCCCATCTCTTTTCGGAGTCTCGGGCCTCGGTGGCAGGACCGCCCTACTCGGGAACAGCACCTGACCTGCGCGTTCATGCCTGGGTCCCGGTCGGCAGTTTTCCAGCCGACGGTCCACCGCTCATCCCGGGCAAATGTGGCTTTGGTACGGTTTCGGACGGACGACCCGTTTCCGCAACCGCCATCGACACGGCCGGTGTCGCCGGTGCAGAGACTCCCGCAACAGGCGCGGTCAACGTGCCTGTCTTCGCCGGCTGCACACTGGTCACAATTCCCGCCTCCTGGAACTCGCGCTTGATCATCGTCAGCAGTTCATGCCGCACCGAAGAAACCACATCGCAATTCCCCACGCAGACCCGCAGCGAGAACACCAGAGAATTCTCGGCAAACTCCTCGAATTGTGCCGAGGGTGCCGGTTGCTTCAGCACCAGCCGGTGCTTCTGGGCGACTCCCAGCAGCAGCCCACGGGCGAGGTCGGGATCCGTCCCCACGGCAGCACGCACCTTGATGGTCAACCGCGACAGGGTGTTCGTCAGCGTCCAGTTGATCACACGACCGGTGATCAGTTCCTTGTTGGGAACAATCAATTCCCGCAAATCGCCATCGGTGATGGTGGTCGCCCGCATCCGGATGCGGGTCACGCTGCCCGTGACGTCTCCAATGGAGACAATGTCGCCGATGCGAACCGGCCGCTCCATCAGCAGGATCAATCCGGAAATGAAATTCGCGAAGATTTCCTGCAGGCCAAAACCCAGCCCCACGGTCATCGCCGCAACCAGCCAGTTGAGCTGCGCCCAGCCAATGCCCAGTTGCTGGAATGCGGCCAACGAGCCGAGGAGCAGCACGGCGTAGCGACAGACGGTCGTCACCGCATATCTCGCCCCGGGGTCCAGGCGTGTCCGCGACAGCACCATGACATCCAGCAGTTCGGGGAAGGTCCGTTCACAAAACCAGGTCATCCCGGCAATCAAACCCGCCACGCACAGACCGGCGAGGGTGATCAATCCCGCCGCAGGCTCTTCGCCAATTGTCTCGAGAATCCGGAAGGGGTGGGGCCACAGTTCGACCGTCTCGAGGATCCGCAGTGCGGGGAGCAACTGGCGGCAAATCGCCCAGGCGCCCAGCACGTACACCCCCATCGAGGCCATCTTCAACAGGTCGTGCCACTGGACCAGTTGGTTCTCGACGGTCGGCAGGGCGTCGGGATCGGTGTCGGCAACAGTACTGTGGGCAAATGTCGATTTCCCCACGCGGGCTGACTTTGCACCAGCCAGGGGACGCAATCGGGGCAACAGCCATCCCCCCACCAATTGACTGACCAGGTCCATCGTGCCCCACAATCCCACGAGACCCAGCAGTCGCACTTCCAATTGCACGGCGGTGTAGTGGTACCCCGCCAGAGAGAGCCCGGCAAACAGTGCCGGCAGACTCACACACAACAATCTCCAGGCCCCACGGAACATGCGGTCGCGAGGCACATCCAGGTCCGGGGTACGATCGGTCCCGGCATGAAGGTCTTCACCGGTGCCACCATTCAGTTGCCTGAGGGCCCACCACAAGACTCCCTGGAAGAGCAGGAATGTCATCCGGCCCAGCGCCCCCCGCACCGCATCACCCGCCACATGGGTGCCCCACAGCGTGAGGGCCAACAAGGGCAATCCCCACCACGAGGCACTGCGGGCGAAGCGTCTCCAACCCGCGACCTGGGCGGCCCCCACCGGCAAAATCCCCGGGACCAATCGCTGCAGCCGTGCCCCGTGCCGAATCATCCGCAGCGGCAACAGCAACAGGGCGACCGTCTGCAGGGCCCGTCCGCCCGCGGCCGTCCCTTCCTCGATGCCGAGGGTCGCGATGCGGCTTCCCAGGAAAAACAGACCGAGGGGAACGGGGGCGGCGGCGAAGACTAGCGAGCTCAGGGCCACAAACGAAGCCTCCGACTGCGTCTCCGTCTCAGCGGCGGCAAGTCGCTTGAGCGAACTTTCCGCCCGGGGGCCAGCCAGCCAGCACCCGACGACAAACAGCGCCAGCAGCAGGGGAACCGCCGGATGCTGCACCACATCCTGGGCCACGTTCACCCCAAGTTGCTGCCACAACCCGGGACGCACGAGCTCGCGCACTCCCTGCCAGATTCGTCCCAAATCGGCCGCGGTGGGCCACGAGAGGCTGCGAATCCACAACACATGCTCATCGCAGAATCGCGCGTACAGCTCGGTCTGCTTCAAGAGTTCCCGCTCGGCCGTCTCCAGCCCCATCAACGTTTCCAGGTACCTCGTCGTGTCGTCAATCAGGGTGTCGAGTGCACTGCGCCGCGCTTTCAACAGACCGCGAATCCCCTCTTCCTGCCGGGGATCCAACTCCGGCTGATTCGGGAAAATCGAACGCACCTCGCGTGCGACCGCCGCCCCCAGGTCGGCAAGACGGCCCCGTTCCTCCTCCAGTTCGGCCAACTGCAGGCTGACCTGGGCGGTTTCGTGCTCTTGTTCCCCCGAGCGTTCAGCCAACTCGGCAACCGACGGCAGGCTCTCGCGCCGGCGTCGCAGGACGACGGCCACGGTCTCGGTGAATCCCGCGCGACGGGCGCGACGGGTGACCTGCTCGGCTTCCTCCATCAACTCCTGGGCCTGGCCCTCGATCTTTTCATGCAGTTCCGCTGCCTGCTCGGCACGGGCCACGAGGTCCCGTCGCAATTCGGCCAGGGCGAGATTCCGCTCGGCCAGGGGTCGCAACTCGGCGGGGACACGCCCAACCTCCAGTTCGGCCAACTGAACCTGGTATGCCACCTCGTCACGCCGGCGTTCATTCAGGGCCTCTTCCCAAGCCTCGACCAGCGCCCGCGAATTCTCAATTTCGACCGCGGCCAGGTCACGCCGGGCCGACAGCAATTCCGCCGTCAGTTCATAAGTGACCAATTCCTGTCGCAGCAGTTCCCGTTCGGCTTCCGCAGCCTGCTGTCGCGCCCGCAGCAGCATTTGCCGGGCCTCCGCCTCATCTTCCGAATCGGTCTCTCCCGGCCCCCGCTCAATGTCGACTTCGAGGTCGCGCAGTTTTTGACGCACGGCTGGCTGACGGTCGATGATCTCCAGTCGCCGGGTCGCGCGACGCGAGACTTCACCCTCGGCTTCAGCCAGTTTTTCGCGCCATTCCTCCAGGGTGGCCTCGGCCACGCTCAGACCTTCCTGCAACTCGGCCAGGCTGGCGTTCGCCTGCACCTGCGCAGAGGCGGCTGGACGTGGGGCATCGCGCCGCTGGCTCACCTGGGCCAGGTCTTCGTCAGCCGTTCGGGCGACTTCGGTCAAGACACGCCGTCGCGTCGTGAACTCTTTCCGCTCCCCCAACGCATCGAGGGCTGATTTGAAATCTTCGAGGATCGTCCCCTTGATCTCGCCCGACAACTCGGGGTTCGCCTCGACACGGGCCATTCGTGCCCGAACTTCGGCTTCCGTGACGGCCGTCAACTCGGACGATCTGTCGTCGTCGGCCGAGGTCGGGTCGGCCCCGCCATGGGTTTCCGTCTCTGCCGGTTGCGTCGCCGCGTCATCACCAAGGACGCGCAGCCCCATTCCGGGCAACCCACCAATACCGAGCCCCAGCAGGCTCGCTGCCAGGCACTTCCACCAGAACGACATCCGTGACGTGCGACCATCCATGATCTTCCTCCCAGGCAAGGGGGCGGGAGAATACGCCATCCTCGAAACCGGGAGAAGACGAACCGGCCGAGGCCAACAACAGCCCGATGGTCAAATCTGCCACCATTCTGCGTCCCGAACCCAAAGCCGTCACCCACACGCAATACAGACGAAAACAGCCCGGCCTGGCAGGTGCCAGACCGGGCTGCAATTCGTGTTGTCAGACGATCGGTGACTCAGACGAACTGGGTCACACCCGGGATCGCCACCACCGGCTCGGGGAGCTTGCCCCAGTCGTAGCTGGCGGGAGTCAGGTTTTCCTTCGAATTCAGCGCCTGTTCCCAGGTCAGGGTCTTGCCGGTGTAGGCCGACATGCGTCCCATGATCGCCATCATCGTGCTCTTCGTCATGTAGTCGCCGTTGTTGATCGGCTCACCCTTGCGAATGGCGGCGAAGAGTTCGTTGTGCTCGGTCTGGTACATGTCTCCCTTTTGGCCCTTGAACTTCCACGCCGTCTTGCCCCCGACCTTGACCGAGTGAGCGAAGATGTCGCAGGTTCCCTTGGTGCCAAACACATGGTCCGAGACGTCGTTCGAGCAGCCGTCGATCTGCCGGCACGAGGTGAACGCCTTCACCCCGTTGGCGTATTCGTAGACTACGCTGAAGTGATCCCAGGCGTTCCCCGACTCCGGCCCGGTCCGGGCCTGGCGCCCTCCGCTACCAGTGCATTGCACGGGAACTTCATCCCCCATGGCCCACTGCACCTTGTCGAGGCTGTGGATGTGCTGCTCGACGTTGTGATCGCCTCCCAGCCAGACCATGTGCTGCCAATTCCGCAGCTGGAATTCCAGGTCGCTCCAGCCCGGCTGGCGGGGGAACTTCTTCAGCGTCGAGGTGTGATAGGTCGCCTGGATCCCCGTGATGTCTCCCACCGCGCCCGACCGGATCTGGTCAAAAGTCGCCCGCATGCCGTAGTCGTAGCGCCAGCACAGACCCGAGACGAGACAGAGCTTCTTCTCTTTGGCCTGGTTGCTGACAGCGAACACCTGCCGCACGCCGGGGGCATCCACAGCCACAGGCTTTTCAGCGAAGATGTGCTTCCCCTTCTCCACCGCGTAGGCGAGATGCGCCGGGCGGAAGTGGGGGGGAGCGGTCAGCAGCACGACGTCGATGCCACTGTCAATGACCTGCTTGTAGGCATTGATGCCCACAAACTTGTGATCGCTGTCGACAGCGACCTTCTCGCCCAGTCCCGATTCCTTCAGGCTCGCGAGGCTCCCTTCCAGCCGATCGGCGAACGCATCACCCATCGCCACCAGCCGGACATTCGGGTCGGCATTCAATGCCTGGGCTGCCGCACCGGTTCCCCGGCCACCACACCCCACGAGCCCCACCTTCAGGGTGTCATTGCCAGCGGCAAAAGCACGGGGGGCAATCGCCAGACTGCCGGCCAACACTCCACCAGCCGCAACCGACGAAGTCTTCAGGAAGTCACGGCGCGACGCAGCAGCAGAAATCTCTCGGGTCTGGTCCGACATGGATCAATCTCCGGGGGAGGGAAAGTTGCATCAACAGAGCCAGATCATACTGTGACGCCACCACACGATACAATTCCGACACCGCCCTCCCCCCAGTCTGCCAAGGCCACGCAAGCCTCCCAGTCATCGCAGGCCGGGCAAACAGTGCGAAATTGGCAGACAGTCAACCTCCCCCGATCGCCGATACACAGGCATGGGAATGCGAGGCCGCCGATCCTCCCGGCGGAATCCGATCGAGCTCTGTGAGGCGCCAGGCCCAACCGTTCCACCCTTCTCCCACACCGTTCCCACACGATTCGCCCCCCACCTCGCCGGTTTTCGATCGCAATTGACCCTTGCGACGGAAGCAGAGTAGATTCCCGACCTTGCGACATTCCCGTTCGGTCCAGCCCCGTTTCCGGGCTCATCGAAAGGGTTCGGCCCTACCCCCGGCCAGGATGTTTCCGGGGATCCCGGCCCTTCGGTCGACCGGTTTGGTCCTGCTGGTCAAGGATGACCTTTGCATGAGTGCCCTTCCCCAGCCTGATGGTTCACTGCCAGACGGAATCGTTCCTGCCGAGCGCTTCGAGCAACTGCGCGAAGCCCGCGAAGTGCTGCAGCTTGCCGCCCAGGCACTGCAGCAGGTCGCCCGTCGGCTCGACGACCGATTCTGCCAGGCTGTCCGCCTGCTGCTCGACTGTACGGGAGCTGTTGTCGTCACCGGCATGGGCAAGGCCGGGCTGATTGGTCGCAAGCTCACCGCCACCCTGTCGTCCACCGGTACCCGGGCCCTCTTTCTGCATCCGGCCGAAGCTGTCCATGGCGACCTCGGGGTGCTGCGCCAGGGGGATGTGCTGCTGGCACTCTCGAACAGCGGTGAAACCGACGAAGTCTGCCGGATGCTGCCGCACGTCCGACGCCTTGGCATTCCCATCATCGCGATCACCGCCCGCGAGACCAGCACCCTCGGCAGCCAGGCCGACGCCCTCCTCGCCACCGGTTCCCTCTCGGAAGCGGGTTCCTTCGGACTTGCCCCCACCACCAGCACCAGCGTGATGCTGGCGGTGGGCGATGCCCTCGCCCTCGTGGCCTGCCGCCAACGGGGCTTCACGCGCGATGACTTTGCCCAAGTGCATCCCGCCGGGGCGCTTGGACGTCGACTCTGCAGCGTCAGCGACCTGATGCGCCGCGGAGACCAGCTCCGCATCGCCCCCCAGGAAGTCACCATCCGCCAGGCCCTGGTCGAACATCAGCGCGCGGGTCGCCGTACCGGTGCCATCATGGCGGTCGACTCTTCCGGGCTGCTCGCCGGGCTGTTCACCGACAGCGACCTCGCCCGTCTGCTCGAGCAACGCCGCGAAACCCAACTCGACCGCCCGCTGAACGAGGTCATGACTCCCCACCCCAAGACCATCTCGTGCGATGCGCCGCTGGCCGATGCCTGCAAGCTGCTCGCCGACCACCACATCAGCGAACTGCCGGTCATCGATGGACGAGGACATCCCGTCGGCCTGATCGACATCACCGACGTCATCACCTACATGCCCGAACAACGGACTGACTGAACAGCACTCACTCAAGGTCGCCGACACCGCGGGGTGTTTCCCTTCGGAAAGATCACCTCATCCGCTTCGCGGCCAACCAGCCTCGGCTTCCGATTTCCCCCCCGTCCCACTCCCCTTCCTGATCTCGCCCCGACCGTGAGCCAACGGATTTACCGCACAGTTGTCACGATGGCCCTGCTGCTGTCGTTGCGCCTGGTGTACGGTCTGGTGGTCGGCCCCCTGGTCTCCCCACCCAATTCCCGGATGGGGGCCCGCCCGGTTCGGACAGCGAGTGATCCCGCCAATGCAGACGGTTCGGAAGATCCCGGCCCCAGCATGCCTCAACAGCGTCGCGATCTGCTGGATGTCGCCGCCGAATATCTTCCGCATGCTCCCTGGAGCGCCCAGGCCCGTTACGCCCTGCGCAGTTCGAATGCCTACATCTTCACCGAAGAGTGGGAAAAAGAAGCGAACTCCAACGGTGTCCGCTTCGAGCCGTTCGCCATCGTCTACCGTGCCCCCGACGCCCCGGCCGACGATCCTCCCCTGACCATTGTCTGCGACTCGGCCGTCCTCGAATTCGCCGAGAATTTCGATATCCGCAACCCCCGTCCCGGTCGCGTGGTCGGAGGCTCCCTGCAGGGGCCCGTCGCGATCCGGGGCCCGAATGGCCTCTCGGCCAACACGCGCAATCTCAGCTTTTCCGAATCCTCGCAACGCGCCTGGAGCGATCACGAAATCGACTTTGCCTGGGGAGGCCACAGCGGCCGCGCCCAGGGACTCGAGCTCGATCTCATCCCCCAGGTCGGCAAGCTGGACGACGACAAGCCAGCCATTGCCGGCATCCGCACCCTGCGGCTGGTCAGCGGAGTTCACCTGCAACTGCAGCCCGGTGCCGAAGACCGTCGACGGCCAGTCCAACCCGCCCCTGCGGGCAAACGCCGGGCCCCGGTCACCATCACCTGCTCGGGCAACTTCGAGTTCAAGTTCGAAGTCCAGGTCGCCGTCTTCCACAAGAATGTCGAGGTCACACAGCCGACCAGCGACACCCAGGCCGAACGGCTCAGCACCGACACACTCACCCTCGAATTCGTCCGCGACTCGGATGAAAACAAGGTGGCCAAGGTCGACGCCGAACCCGACACCGCGTCGTCGGAACCCGCGAAACCGTCCACCCCGGCGGGAGACGGTTTCGGCAATCTCAAGTTCCGCTGGCTGCGCGCGGCCGGCCCCAAGACCATCGTCTCGTCCGACCGCTCCGAATTGCGGGCCGTCATGCAGGAACTCACCTACGACGAACCGGCCCGCGAAGTCGTGCTCAAGGGGACCAGTCCCGTCCGGGTGGAACAGAAAAACCACCGCCTCCAGTCCACCGAGATCGCTGTCACTCTCGATGCCGAGGGAGACATCGAACGCGCCCATTGCCGGGGAAATGGCCGACTCGTTCGCTACACGGGCCGCCTTCCCAAGACCGAGGAAGAGCCGCTACCCCGCATCGACTTCGCCGCGAAATGGGATGGCGAACTCCGCCTCGAGCCACAGGCCGACCACCCGGGCAGCACCATCGACCTGTCGCACCGCGTTGTCCTCACGCGGCCGGGTGGAATGCGGCTGCTGGCCGAACGTGTCCGCATCTGGCTCTCGGAGGACGCTCCCGAGGGGAATGCCCCCAAGCCCCGCAAGCGTCCTGGAGAATTCGGCGACAACGGCCGCACCCGCCCCGAGCGCATGCTCGCCCTGCGCCAGGTCGAACTGAAGAGCCCCCAGATGGTCGGTGCCACCGAACGCCTCGAAATCTGGTTCCAGCAAGGCCGACTTGGCCCGCCCCCCTCGGGACCCGAAAACTCCGATGCAGAGATCTCTCGTTTGACCCCGGCACAACCCGCCCCCGCCTCTTCACCGCTTCGCCGTGTCGCCCTCCGCGATGGCGATCTTGCCGGGGGAGTTCAGGCGGCCGCCAATAACCGTCCTGCCCCCGCCGGCCCCCAGAAAGCCAATCCCCCCCTTCGCCCCGCCGCGTCGCGCGATGCGAAGGCCAACCCGCCCCGGGCAAATCCGTCGGGAATTCCCCCCGGAAACCCCGCCGATGTTCCCTCCCCCGAGACCGCTGTCGCCGATCAGGCAGCGCCGGGGAAGGGAAAGACTCAGTCCCCCATCCTGGTCTCGGCCGACGTCATCCGTGTGCAGATGCTGCTCGATGGCGATGATGCCGAGGTCGAACGGATCCGCACCGAAGGTCACGTCCACGTCACCCAGCAGCATGGCACCGGCCAGATCCCCCTCGATGTGAAGGGAGACCAGTTGCAGGTCTGGAACTACACCGAAGAGCGCCAGGTGCTGCGGGTGCAGGGGAAGCCCGCCCACGTCCACGACCGTGGCCTCCAGCTCGAGGGGGACGACATCCGCTTCGACCGCGGTGCCAACCAGGCCTCGGTGCTGGGGAAAGGGGTCCTGCGCATGCCGGTCCGAAATGGCATCGACGGCAAGAAACTGTCCGATGCGCAGCTGGTAGACATCTTCTGGCAGGAAAAAATGGAATTCGACGGGCAGACCGCCCGCTTCTTCGCCGGAGTCAAAACCCAGCTCGATGGAACCGAGCTGTCGTGCGAAGAAATGCAGGTTCGACTGACCCGCCGGGTGTCGTTTATCGAAGACAATGCCGAACGGGAGCCGGAACTCGAAACTGTTCTCTGCCGTGACCGCGTGCTGATCAAGAGCTCCGAATACCAGGAGAACAAGCTGCAGAGCGTCCGGCTGGCGACGGGCCAGGAGTTCCAGTTCGAACAGGCCACCGGCGATCTCCAGAGCAACGGCCCCGGGATCCTCACGTTCTGGACCCGCAATGGCAACCGGCCCGAGAAGAAGGGACGCAACAGCTCTGGCAGCCGCAATCCCATCTCCCAGGGGAACAGTCCCTGGAACTATACCCGGGTCACCTACTCGGGCCGCATGCGCGGGAATGCCGAAAAGCGGCGCAGCCAGTTCTTCGACCGTGTCCGCGTGATCTACGGACCCGTCAATTCACCAAACGACCAGCTCGACGTCGATCGGCTTCCCGAACAGGCGGGGACACTCCGCTGCGAAGAACTGACCGTCACCCAGGTTGTGGCTCCCCGCGACAAGGGGGAACACGTCACCGTGCTGGGCCGGGGGAACTGCGAGATCGAGGGACGGATGAAAGATGGTTACTTCTCGGCCCTCGCCTACTCGGTCAGCTTCGATCAGTCGAAGGGGATGTACGTCCTCGCCGGTGATGGTCGCCGCGATGCCGAACTCTCCCGCGAGAGTGCCCCCGGAGCCTCGCAGCCCGCCGTCCAGAAGGCCAAGCGGTTCGAGTTCTTCCCCGAGCGGAACGAACTCAACGTCATCGAAGCCTCCAGCGCCACGGGCGGCACCTGACGGCCACCCCGAAGACCTGCCCTCAGCGTGCATCGCTCAGCCGCCGCAACACACCAACGAAGTGACCGTCGGCCCGTATCTTCCCGCCGGAAAGCCCGATATACGACGGGACGCGTGTCACTGGGTGCCGATCAACCGCGAAGAGACTCAGCCCTGAGCCGCAGCGGTGGCGGTCGCGACATTCTCCGCGAGGTGCTCGAGCGAGAGGCCACCGATCACAAGATTGGTCACACCGGGAGTCTGCAGCACAAAGGGAATCGCCTCAGCCGCCGGCAGTCGTCCCGAGGCCAGCCCCTTCTTGACCAGGACTCCCACCCCGCGCGACGTCGCCTCGGCGATGAGATCCCGGTGCGACAGGTCGTCGATGTGATACTCGACCATCAGCACCTGGGCCCAATCCAGGGCCAATCGGGCAGCCGCGACCGTTTTGCCCGAGAAGCCAATCCACCGCACATCGCCCCCCTGCTGCAGAGACTGCAGGGTCTCGACCACCGGGGTGGTCCGCAGCACGTCGAGGTCATTCCCCGGGGCATGCACCAGCACGAGGTCGAGGCGGTCTGTCTGCAACCGGCGCAGGCTGCGCTGCACGCTGCCGCGCACCGAGACCTCGTCGAACCGGTACTGTGAGACCCCGTCTGCGAATTCTTCGCCGACCTTGGTCGAGAGAAAGAACTCGTCGCGACGGCGGGCGAGAGCGCGCCCCAGACGTTCTTCGCTCAAACCGTAGGCGGGGGCGGTGTCGATGTGGTTGATCCCCAGATCGAGCACCCCCTCGAGCAACCGGGCGACCGTGGCCTCATCGGGCAGGTCGTACCCCTGGGCATACTTGATTCCCTGGTTGCGTCCGATCTTGAACGCCCCAAACCCCAGCACGCTGAGGGACTGCCCGGTGGCACCGAGGCCCCGGCGGGGAAGAGCCACCGCGCTCATGCCGCGTGCCGTCGGGGGGACGCCGGAACAGGGACCCAGCGCCGCAATTCTTCCCAGGCGGGTAGCGCGACTGAGGGGCGGGGCCAGGCAGCGAGGGCCTGTTCCAGTGGCTGAAGCGAATGGCCGGCACCGGCGGGCAACGCGGCACACACCGCCTGGGCCACCTGGGGAGCCAGCACCAGCTTGGTCGGCCAGACCGTCAGCACATTCCCCTCGTGCAGCAGGCGGTACGAATCGGGTCGGGCTCCGCCAACAGTGGCTCCTTCCGCCCGGTCAATTCGGCAGGTGGTCCATTCGGTCCCAGCCAAGTCGATTCCCGGCAAGACAGCGGCAAGTTCCAACTGGGCCCGGGCGATCAGCGAGTCGGCATCCAGCTTCACGCCATCTTCCGAGATCTGCCCGCCAATCTGCCAGACCATCCTTCCGCGCGAGTCGCGGGCCGAGGTGATCGAGACACGGGTCTTGTGAAAGTCGATGCAATGCCCGTGGAATTCGGGGAGATCGCCCCGGACCAGGACATAGTGCAGGGGGCGCAGCTGCATGGCCCGGGCATCGAGCCCCAGGCGTGTCCGCAGCAGGGCGTTTCCCTTGCCTGCGGTCAGCACAACAGCCTGCGGTTCCACCTGCAGGGTTCGTCCCGAGCGGGCCGAGTGCAGCCGCACTTGCCGCACCTGCCCGGCTGACTGCAGGACGAACTCGACCTCGGTGGCGGGGTCCAGCTGCAGCATGACATCCTGCTGGGAGGCCGCCAGGGCTGTCACCAGCGACTGGGGCGAGAGAACCTGTTCATCCACCCGGTAGACCGCTCCAGGGCAGCTCTGCAGCACGGTTGGATACTCGGCCCGGGGCACAGTCCGGGGGGTCACCTGCAGCCCGAGTTGGGCCCCAAACAGACCGAGTTTGGAGGCGGCACTCTGGGTCCCCCACAGGTGAAAGGCCTCTGCCGACACGGTCACGCCCCGCAGGTCAGGAACCGCTTCTCCCAGCAGGCAACGGCGCCACAAGAGCGGCATTTCCCGGGCTTCGCGGGCCGCTCCGGTCAAGACTCCAGCCAGCGAATATTTCAAACCACTGTGGAGAATGCCCTGGGAGGCGATGGTCTGCCCCCCACCCAACCGGTGTCCTTCGACCAACAGGGCCGAACGGCCGGACCGGCGCACGGCGTCCAGGGTCCACAACCCCGTCACCCCTCCGCCAAAAATCACTGTGTCAACGTGCAGGCGATCCATCGCAAGCGCACCATCCCTGGGTCGAACCGTAAGGGCGGGAGTCTACCGGGAAGCGGAAAACAGGAACAGACGAGATTGCTGCGGTGTTTCGCACACACGCCCCCCACTTTCGCCCGAGTCCGCTTCCCTTCCCGGGGGCGTGCAGCCGACCACCCGGACAGGTGCAACAACCGTCGGTCAGGTCGCATCCAGCAGCCCGTCGGATGCCCATCGGCCCACCGTCCCCCGCTACTTCCAGTACATGGAGAAATCGCCGTTGGTCACCCGATCGACCGTCTCATGCGATTCGAAGCCGATGGGTACGCCGTCCCGTCCCTCGACCGGATAGTCGCTGGCGACCAGCAGGCCGCGCAGCAGTTTCATCAGCTCGGCATCCTGATCCAACCGGGCCATTTCCTGATCGGTCCGGACGACGATCCAATACACAAGGTGCCGGTGGTGAATGTCATTCGCTCCATAGTGCGTCACCCAGAACGGCTCGGCCATCTGCGATGCCAACACCCGCTGGATCTCCTCCTCGATCCACTGGGTCACTTCCTCAATCTCGATTCCCACGATTCCCGTCCCCCTGATGACGACCGCCATGGTAGACACACACTCTCGCACCGATTGGCCGCCGAAGTCGCCGGTACTTCTGTTGGCTTTCCCCTGAGTATGAGTTCGTCTCCAGGGCCGAGCCAACCGGCCGCAGACCGCGGGTCCCATTCTGCGGGGCCTGCGTATGACAACCCACGACCCTGCGGGATACACTGCGGGTGTGTGGTTTCCGGAACAAAGGCGGCGGATGATGGACGACAAGACCCTGGCGATTGCCGCTCTGCGGCTGCCCCCCGAACAACGGACACAATTCCTGAACCAAGTCTGCGCGGGGGAACCCGCTCTGCGGACGGCGGTTGACACAATGCTGGCAGCGGAATCGTCCCTGGCCGCGAACCAGGACGCACCGACTCATCGAACCTGCAAGCTCACCGAACCCGACTGCACTCTCCATTCCCCCCCGAAAGAGGGAACCGAGAGCACGTCCCCCGGCCTACCGTCCGCCACGGAAGAAACGGTTCCCTACTTTGGAGACTATGAACTGCTGGGGGTGTTGGGCCGGGGTGGGATGGGGGTCGTCTACAAGGCACGGCAACTGTCGCTGAAACGGTTCGTGGCCCTCAAGATGATGCAGGCAGGAGCCTTCGCCAGCGAGCGGGATCGCCGTCGATTCCGCAATGAAGTGGAGGCCATCGCCTTTCTCGATCACCCGGGCATCGTGCCGGTCTACGAAGTGGGTGAATACAACGGGGCCCCCTTCTTCAGCATGAAACTGATCGAGGGAGGCACACTCGCCAGTCGGTTGTCGCAGTTCCCCACCGACCCGCGGGCCGCCGCCACGCTGGTGGCCCAGATCGCCCAGGCGGTTCAGCACGCACACGAACGAGGGGTGCTGCACCGCGACCTCAAGCCAGCCAACATTTTGCTCGATGAAATGGGGGGAGTGCATGTCGCTGACTTCGGCCTTGCCAAGCGCGGCTCCTCCGACCACCAGTTGACCACCACAGGGGAACTGCTGGGATCGCCTGCCTATATGAGTCCAGAGCAGGCCACAGGGACCGCCCAGGGAATCAGCCCGGCCACCGACGTCTATGGTGTGGGGGTGATTCTCTATTCGCTGTTGACCGGGGTTGCCCCGTTCGCCGGAGACAATGTGCTCGCGGTGATCGACGCCGTGCGGAACCAGTTGCCGCGGAATCCCCGCGAACTCACCCCGCGCGTCCCCCGGGACCTCGAGCGAATCTGCCTGAAGTCGCTCGAGAAACGCCCCGCCGACCGGTACGCGTCGGTGGCCGACCTGTTGACCGATCTGCGGAGGTTTCTTGCAGGCGAACCGGTCAGTGTACGTGACGCGGGACTGGTCGAACGCCTGGCGAAATGGATGTCCCGCCAGCCTCTGCTGGCGACCGCCTACGCCCTGGGTCTCGTCGCGCTGTTGCTGGGAGGGTTCGGCGGTTTCGCCCTCTGGCAGTGGGGTCAGGCCGAACAGGCGCGGACGGTGGCACTCGAGGAGCGAAAATTCAGTCAGGAAGCTGAACGCCAGGCCCACGACCAGGAACGGCTCGCCATCGCTGCCCGTCAAGAGGCCGAACGATCCAGAGCGGAGGCCATTTTCGCGCGCGCAATCTCCGAGGAGGCACTCGCCAAATCCCAGGTCGCCCAGGCTCGCCTAGCGGCACTCGAATATGGCACCACTCTGCGCGTTGCCCACCAGGAGTGGCGCGATGACGACGTCCAGGCGGCCCGCGCCCTCATGGACCGGACCGACCCCCGCTTTCGCCACTGGGAATGGAACTATCTCGACCAACTGCTCGACACCTCCCGCCAGACTCTGCGGGGTCACTCCGACAGGGTCTGTTCCGCCACCTTCAGCCCCAACGGCCAACTTGCCCTGACCACCAGTCGCGACCAGACCGCCCGACTCTGGGATCTCGCCTCGGGAACCGAGATCCGCTCGCTGCCCGCCCCCACCCGGATCCTCTCGGCTGCCGCATTCAGCCCCGACGGATCCCGCCTGCTCACCGCCGGCCCCGAACACTCCGCCACCCTCTGGAATGCGGCGACGGGCGAACCGCTGCTCGCCCTGAAGGGACACACTCAGCCCATCCTGTCCGGTACGTTCCGACACGACGGGGCGCAGGTCGTGACCGTAGCCGGCGATGGCACGGCCCGCCTGTGGGACTGTGCCACGGGCGAGGCACTGCATGTCTTCCGGGGCCCCCCGGGGGATGTCAATTGGGCCGCCTTTCATCCCGACGGCACCCGTCTCGCCACCTCCCATCTCGATGGCACCACCCGCTTGTGGGATGCCGCAACCGGAGCCGAACTCAGGTCGACCAACGCCCATCGCGGCTGGGTCCGGACCGTCACCTTCAGCCCTGATGGCACCACGCTGTTGACCTCCGGACAGGATGGCATCGCGGCCCTCTGGGACGTCGCGACGGGCACCGAGATCCGCCGCCTGACGGGGCACCCGGGCGAAATGTTCTCCGCGTTCTTCTCCTCCACTGGCTCACAGGTGGTCACCGCCTCCTCCGATGGCACCGCCCGCATCTGGAAGACATCCACCGGGCGCCAGGAACAGGTGCTGAAAGGTCACACCGCCACAATTCTCTCGGCCCAGTTCAGTCCCGACGACTCCCAGGTGCTCACCGCCAGCGACGACGGAACCGCCAAGCTCTGGGATGTTCGTCCGAGAGCGGCTGAGTTCCTGCCGCTCGTCGGCCACGCCGGGGGGATCCATTCCGCCACCTTCAGTCCCGACTCCCGCCGGGTGGTCACGGGCAGTGCCGATCAGACCGCAAAACTTTGGGACGCGCAGACCGGCGAGGAACTCGCCACGCTCGTGGGGCACACGGGAATTATCTGGTCGGCAGACTTCAGCCCCGATGGAACCCAGGTGCTCACAGTGGCCGACGACCACACCCTGCGTCTCTGGGATGCAGGCACTGGCGACCCGATCCGGGCAATTCCCGAGCCCTCTGGCCTCGCCGTGATGGCAACTCTCAACCCCGACGGAACGCGTCTGCTGGTGATCCTGGCGGACGAGACTGTGCGAATCCTGGATTTCCAGACCGCTGCTGAACTGGCCGTGCTGCGCGGCCACGAGAGCATGCCCCTCGCGGCCGCCTTCAACGCCGACAGCACCCGCGTGATCACGGCCGGGGCCGACACGGCCGTGCGGGTATGGGACGCCGCAACAGGGGCCCCCCTGAGCGTGCTGACCGGCCACACCCGGCCTGTGACCTCAGTCCGCTTTCACCCGAATGGTCGCGAGGCGGTCTCGGGGGGCATGGATGGCACGATTCGGATCTGGGACCTCACATCGGGTGTGGAGCGGTTGTCACTTTCCGGGCACACGCGCTGGGTCACGACTGCGGCCTTCAGCCCCGACGGCCAGCGACTGGTCTCGGCCAGCGAGGACCAGACGGTCAAGGTGTGGGATGTTGAGACGGGAGCCGAGGTTCTGTCCCTGAGGGGCCACACTCACCGTGTGAACTCTGCCGTCTTCAGCCCCGACGGCACCCGCATCGTGTCAACCAGCGACGACCGCACAGCCCGCCTCTGGGATTCGCGCCCCCTCTCGCAGCGGGATTCCAGGGACGAGTGACCCCGACGCAGAATCGGCGTGGGGGATTGAGCGGACCGAGCCAATCCAGACAATCACAACTCCGGTTACGGAAACCGGGGATAGTCACCCGCGTCTTCGACGACAATTATTCCTCC
>DNUF01000070.1:75646-75815 GCA_003508595.1 Planctomycetaceae bacterium | reverse complement strand
CCCCTCGCTTACCAAATCTCATAAAACCGCAGGGCATCAATGCTAAAGAAACTATATTCTGGAACCCACAACGAGGAATTGAGGCAAAAACCCGCATCGACGATGGCCCGAGAGCCTGTTGAAGCACAGACTGGCTGGCGGCGACTGTACCGACCGGGGCAGAAACATC
>DNUF01000070.1:70653-75591 GCA_003508595.1 Planctomycetaceae bacterium | reverse complement strand
CGACCGCTCGTGCAGAATGCACGATTGCGTTGGCTGGCGAAGGTTGGCTGGCGAAGGTTGGCCGGCGAAGGTTGGCCAGGGAAGGTTGGCCAGGGAAGTAGCCGCTGAAGGGTGGCGCGGGGCCGTTGGGTGGGTCAGGCAGCGGTTGGGGGGTGTTTTGAGGGGGAAACGGAGGGTGGAATTGCCCATTTCCATCGCAAAAACCTCACGATTCGTCGATTCCGAGCGAGGGGATTGCAATTGTGAGAGCACCCCCGTCCGGGTATGATGTCATATCCCGCCTCCCTTTCCTTTCTCACGGTTCTGATGGCCTCCAAACGGTTCATCCTCAACTCGGCGCGTTCTGCCCGCCAGGGTTCCCTCATCAACGTGGGGAAGGATTCCGCAGAGTATCAGGCTCTGACCACGTCGATGATGATGTGTGCCGAGGACATGGCCGAGATTGGCCTGGCCGAGGGTCAACCGGCGCTGGTCCGGACGGAGTTTGGTGAATCGCGGTTCATCTGCGAGAAGGGGAAGGTCCCGGTGGGGATCATTGTGGTCCCGTATGGTCCGCCGACCTGTCGACTGATGGGGGGGGATACGGACGGGACCGGGATGCCCACATCGAAGGGTTGGGAGGTGGAAGTGATTCCCCTCGAGCGAAGCTGAGGGGTGGGGGCACCCCGCGAATTTTCCCAGGGGGTTGAAACCGATGTCTGAAACACCGATGCACGAGTACCTGGCGGGGCCCGAGGGGCCGCATTTCACGTCGCCCGAGGCGACGGCTGAGCCGGTGGCCGCGTGGACCGAGATTGAGCCGGGGCGGTTCATGCCCCGGCGGGTGCGGGGGAGCTGCCAGGGCCGGGCCCTGGGTTGAACGTTTACCGTTCCGTCGTCCGGTCTGGATGACATCCCGCAGTGCGAAGACGCCTGAACGTTTCATTCCCGAGCGTTCCAGGATCCGAACGTTGAGGAAGCGAGAGTTGCCATGAACCTGGAAGTGATTGAGAACGCGACCTGCACCTTCTGCGGTTGCGTCTGCGACGACATCGACCTGCACCATGACGGAGTGCGCATTCACAAGGCCGAGCGGGCCTGCGTGCTGGGGACGGCATGGTTCCTGAACCACACGGCCGAGAAGAAGTACCCGGTCGCGCTGGTGGATGGCCAGGAGGTGTCGCTCGACGTGGCGATCGAGACCGCGGCGACGCTGCTGCACGCCGCCGACATGCCGCTGGTCTACGGCATGAGCAACACGACCTGCGAGGCGCAGAAGCAGTGCGTGGCGCTGGCCGACCAACTGGGGGGGCTGCTCGACAGTCACACCTCGCTTTGACACGGTCCCACCGAGATTGCCGCCCAGTTGGGTGGTAAGGTCACGTGTACGCTCGGCGAAGTGAAACAGCGCGCCGACTTCATCATCTATTGGGGGGGGAACCCGGCCGAGTGCCATCCCCGCCACTTCACCAAGTACACCATCATGCAGAAGAGCAAGTTTCTGCCGCGCGGCCGGAAGGACCGCACGATGGTGCTGGTGGACATTCGGGAGACGAAGAGCGCCAAGGCGGCCGACATCTTCCTGCAGGTTCGCCCGGGCAAAGACTTTGAACTGATCACCATCCTGCGGGCGCTGGTCAAGGATCAGCCGGTCCGCGATGAGGACATTGCCGAGACCGGCCTGACCCGCGAGGTGGTTGAAGACCTGATTCGCCGGATGAAGTCGGCGAAGTTTGGCTGCATGTTCTTCGGCATGGGTCTCTCGATGACCCGGGGGAAGCACATGAACAGCGCGGCGTTGCTGACGCTGGCGGCCGAACTGAACGCCTTCACGAAGTTTGTCGCAATGCCGATGCGCGGGCATGGTAACGTGACCGGGGCCGACGTGATCATGCGGTGGCAGACCGGCTACCCGTTTGGCATTTCGTTCAACCGGGGCTACCCGCGGTACAACCCGGGTGAGTTCTCAACGGTGGACGTGCTGGTGCGGGGAGACTGCGACGCCGCCTTCATCGTGGGGGCCGATCCGGGGGCGACCATGCCGCAGCCGGCGATCGACCACCTCAAGCGCATTCCCACGATCGTGCTCGATCCGCACATCACGCACACGAGCCGGTTGGCCCGCGTGCACTTCACGACCGCCCCGCAGGGGATTTCCGCCCCGGGGACGGCGTATCGCATGGACGAGTTGCCGATGCCCCTGTCGCCGGCGCTGAAGTCTCCCTACCCGACCGATGAGGAAGTGATCCGCCGGATCAACGAGGCGATCGCGAAGAAGCCGTTCTGGCTTCCCGATGGCGGTCCTTCGCCACACCAGTGGACCTCACAGGTCAACCTGTAGGCGACGTCGACCAGGCGACGTTGACCGAGTCGACCACGCATCCCCCTGTCTGAACCCCGTCCGAAAACCCAGCCTGTTCCTTCCGGTTGGCCCCGCCCCCCGTCGAATTCATGTTGCGCATCACTGGAGGAAAGATCTACGATCCCGCCCATGGCATCGATGGACAGGTCCGCGACCTGTGCATTGACGACAGCGGGAAGATCGTGGCGGATGTCTCTGGCGGTCGCACGATTGACGCGACCGGGATGATCATCTTTCCGGGGGGGGTGGATGTTCACACGCACGTGGCGGGAGGGGCGATCAACTTCGCCCGCGCGATGACGCCGGAAGATCATCGCCGGACGCAGGCGTTCATCCGGACGAAGACCCGCCGGAGCGGGCTGGGAGGGATGGCCCCCACGACCTTCGCCACCGGCTACCTCTATGCCGGGATGGGGTTCACGACGGTCAACGAGGCGGCGGTTCCGGTTCTCTCGGCCCGGCACACCCACGAGGAACTCGCCGACATTCCGATTGTCGACAAGGCCTCACTGACGCTGATGGCCAACAACGAGATTCTGCTCGACCAGCTCGAAAACGGAGAGTACGAGCGGGCGAAGCAGGTGCTCTCGTGGTATCTCTGGGCGGCCAAGTCGTACGGGGTCAAGGCGGTCAACCCGGGGGGGGTGAAGGCCTGGAAGTACGGGCACGACGCCAAGGCGCTCGATACGCCGATTGATGGCTACCACCGGCTCACGCCGGGGATGATCGTCACCAACCTGGCCCGCATCTGCGACGACCTGGGGCTGCCGCACCCGGTGCACCTGCACTGCAACAACCTGGGGGCCCCGGGGAACATCACGACGACGCTCGACACGCTGGGCCGGCTGGAAGGGCACCGGGCGCACATCGCCCACTCGCAGTACCACGCCTACGGTGGGGACGGCTGGGACACGATGTGCTCGGAGACGACGGTGCTGGCCGACTACTTCAATGCGCACCCCAATCTCACGACCGATGCCGGGGTGGTGCTGTTCGGCGACACGGTGACGATTACCGCCGACGGACCCTGGCAGCACCTGTTGTACAAGCTGACGGGGCGGAAGTGGGGCAATCTCGACGTGGAGAACGAGACGGGGTGCGGCATCGTGCCGTACACGTACCGGCCGAGCAACCTGGTGAACGCGGTGCAGTGGGCGGCGGGGCTGGAGCTGCTGCTGATGATCCGCGATCCGTGGCAGGTCTTCCTGTCGACCGATCACCCGAACGGGGGCTGCTTCTGGCGGTATCCCGAGATCATCCAGATGCTGATGAGTGCCGAGTTCCGCCGGGAGTGCCTGAAGAAGCTGCCCGACCGGGTCAAGTCGCGCATCAAGCTGCCGGAACTCGACCGCGAGTACACGCTGCTGGAGATCGCGACGGCGATGTCGGCGGGTCCGGCCCGTGCCCTGGGGCTGACGCACAAGGGGCACCTGGGGGTCGGGGCGGATGCCGACGTGGTGATCTACGAAGAGCAGGCCGACATCCAGCAGATGTTCAGCCATCCCCGGTACGTGTTCAAGACGGGGGAACTCGTGCTGGAGGACGGGGACATCCGCGAGGCACCGCAGGGGAAGGAATTCCTGGTGCGGCCGGCGATGGATCCGACGATCGATGAGTTCATCCGGCCGTTGTTTGAAGACTGCTACACGATGAAGTTCGAGCACTACCCGGTGGAGCTCGAACGGATCGAGCACCCCGACCTGCGTGACTGCGGCCCTGCTGCCGCGCCCTGATTTTCCCGCGCCCCCATTCCCCTTCCGCCCCGATTCTGCCGGTTCGCCCCGGAACGTTCCCCATGCCGGTCACCCTGCGACTCAAGCGTCCGCCCACCGTGCCACTCGAGGCCGAGTTCCTCTCGCCCGACGTGGTGGCGACGCTGTCGCATGCCGAGATTGCGGCGATGCTCGTGCACCACGGCAAGCGGCGCCTTCCACTGAGCGAGTTCTTCGACATCGAGGGGGAACGGAGCGAAGACCTGGTGGTGCACGGCGAGCTGCACAAGCTGCGGTGGGTCGGGCGGGGGATGAGCCGGGGGAGCATCACCGTGCACGGCACGATCGGCATGCACCTCGGGGCGTACATGCGCGGGGGGCGGATTGACGTGCATGGCAATGCGGGCGACTGGGTGGGGGCCGAGATGAAGAACGGCACGATCCACATCCGGGGGAATGCCGGGGGGCAGATTGGGGCGGCGTACCGCGGGGCGATGTCGGGGATGCGGAACGGTCTGATCGTGATTGACGGGTCGGCCGGGCTGGAGGTGGGGATGCGGATGCGGCGGGGGACGATCGTGGTGGGTGGCCCCGCGCGTGACTTCACCGGCCTGCAGATGAAGGGGGGGACGATCATCCTGCGGAGTGGGGCGGAGATCCGGACGGGGGCGTGGATGCAGCGGGGGACGATCATCTCGCTGCAGCCGCTGCAGATGATGCCGACCTTCACCTACTCAACGCTGACGAGCCCGGGCTTCCTGCCGTTGCTCGCCCGGCAGCTTTCCCCGCACGGCATCGCGCTTCCCGCGGGCCCCTACCAGCTCTACCGCGGCGACCGCGCTGTCCCGGGCAAGGGCGAAATCCTGGTCCTCGCCTAAACGGGGA
>DNUF01000070.1:28432-70427 GCA_003508595.1 Planctomycetaceae bacterium | reverse complement strand
AAACGGGGACGCAGCTCGTTTTCAGGCTCCCTCGGCACAACAGGCCTGGCTGGCGTTGACTGGCCCTCTTCGTCGCCTGAGTATCCCGGCTGGGCACCGGTTGGCCGGGTCGGCGTTCCCGCCCCCCGAGTTCGAGTCCCGCGGGTGATGCCGGGGGCCGCCTCACGGTTGGGGAGGGAGGTCCTCCTGGAATTTCACCTGCTCCACCTCGAGGCCGCTGCGTTCCGCCACAAAACGGACCATCGCCCGTTGAGACTCGAGTCTCGGTCCACCACGACCACGCGGGGACTTCCAGCGTTCCCCATCGTCGAAGTCAATGAAGTGCTGCACTTCCCAAATGGGGCCGAATCGACCCTGAAACCCCTGCACTTCGTAGACACCCAGCACACGGTCATACGAGTGCCGCGATTCCCGACCGATCGACCAGAGGGAATTGTCGATGAACTCGTCTTGCGTCACGGCGGTGTAACTGTCGATCAGCAGCAGCACCCCGAGAAACGACGGCAGAAACAGAAAGCGCCCCACCAGCACAGAGAGCGCGTACATGTCGCTGGGCCGTTGAGCGTTTGTCCGATGTGCCAGGTAGAACCGGTACACATGACACTCCAGCGGCCCCAGGATCACCGCCAGGAGTCTCAGGAACAGTGACGAGACACCGAGGCTTGCGAGCCAGGCAGCGCAGGGTATCCATAGAAAGAAATCGTCCGAATCGAGGAAGATGGTCTCTCCCAGGCGACCATGGTACCACTGCGCTGCACCATTGATGATCAGAAAACAGACATACCACAACACGACAAATAACAGCGGAAAGGCCAGATTCACCCAGCGATCTCGGCGTTTGTAGTTCTCCGAAAGCGTCGCCAGTTGCTCGGGTCTCAAGGCCTGCCAGCGCAGGGCCCGGGCGACAATCCCATCGGGATCATCCATCTCGGCGGCTGATTGCGGCATCACGTCCATTCCACGCTCCCGGCCACGATGGCCATTCCGGACCCGGTCCCTGCGAATGTTTCGGGACAGCCGGCTGCCGACGGTTTTCCTGTCGGAGTGGGCGGTCCACGTTTCACCACCTTCGGTTCGAATTTGGCAGATCTTCCGCTGGATTGCGAGGGAGTAACGGGGACGCAGCTCGTTTTGTTGCGATCTCGCCTCCCATGGCCTCGCCATTCTTCACTGGGCCGGTTCGTCGGCTTCGCATTCCGGCTGAGATCAGGTTGCGCAGGACGGCGATTCCCCGAGGTCGCGTACGGTGGGTGAAGCGGGACACTGGCTCAGGTTGGGTCGGTTGACATTGCCCAGTGTGGTTTTCCGGTCTCGGCTTTTTCCCCGGCGAAATGCACCACATGGCTCTCTCGGGGTGGGCGACGAGCCGTTGCCGGTCGTGTTGGAATGGCCGGTGATACTCGCATGGTTTCCTCCAGCCGATGTCGACGAGCCATGGCGCGCCCCATACCACCGAGAACTCTCATATTGACAGACTCCATCGACAGGCTAATCTGACGGTCATGCTTTTCTGAAACAGAGAGTGAACCACGCGAACGGAGTTGCGCGATGAACATGCGAAGAGCCTTTCTGGCGTGGCTGGCCCTGTTGTCTCCAGTCCAATTGTCAGCCGACACGGTCATCTACGACAACACGACGTATTCGACTCAGATTTCGGTATCCACCGGAATGCTCGTGGGAGATGAAGTTGTTGCCGCCGGGACCGCTCGGCGGGTGACCAGACTTGAGCTTGGCGTTTACTCACAACGTCACATTGCCCGAGGTGACTTTCAAGCGTGGCTGTTTGCCAATGATGGGACTGGGGGAGCACCGGGCACGATGCTTTGGCAAAGCAGCAAACTGGACAATTACGCCCTGACTGGTGGGTTTGACTTGATCCCGTTTACTGTACCGTCGGTCCTGGTTCCCAACCGGTTCACGTGGGCGATCCAGACAACGGATTATTCGCCGGTGGCCGTTGCGACCAATGTGTTCGGCCCGCCCACCATTGGAGAGGGCACTCCCGACTATGCGTGGTTTGGCGGACCGAATTCGTGGACCCATGTGGGTCGGTACAACGGCGTGCCGATGGACCTGATGGCCCGCATCACCGCCTCCGAGGTTGTTCCCGACATACCTGATGTGCCCGACGTTCCCAGTGTTCCCGAGCCCGGAACCGCGATCCTGTCATCACTCGCGGTCGCCCTGCTGGCGTGTCGCTCAAAACGGGGACGCAGCTCGTTTTATTGACTTTCTCGTCCCCTCCCGGCAGAATCGCCGCATGCCCAGACAAGCACGACACACCCCTGGCGGAATGGTCTACCACGTCCTGAATCGGGGAGTGGCACGGCTGGAACTGTTCGAGAAGGAGGCCGACTATGTCGCCTTCGAGCAGGTGCTGGCCGAGGCCCTGGTGAAGCATCCCACCCGGCTGCTTGCCTACTGCCTGATGCCCACCCATTGGCACATGCTGCTCTGGCCCCGGGAGGATGGCGAGATGACCGAGTTCCTCCGCTGGATGACGCACACCCACGCGATGCGGTGGCACGCGCATCGTGAGACCCTGGGACGCGGGCACCTGTACCAGGGACGGTTCAAGTCGTTCCCGGTGCAGTCGGACGAGCACTTCTACACGGTGGCCCGCTACGTCGAGCGGAATGCTCTGCGGTCCAACCTGGTGAAAAAGGCGGAAAAATGGCGATGGAGCAGTCTCTGGAGACGCCAGTCCGGAGATCGCGAGGCCCAGCAACTGCTCGCGGCCTGGCCGTTGCCGATGCCGTCCGGGTGGGTGGCTCATGTGAACCAGCCGCAGACCGAGGCTGAGGTCAAAGCGATTCGCACGGCTGTCCGCCGTGGCAGCCCCTACGGTTCAGACGCCTGGCAGGGCCGGACGGCGAAGAAGCTGGGACTGGAATCAACACTCCGCCCTCAGGGCCGTCCCCGCAAACCGCCTGCCAAACCCGGGTGACCCGACCAGCGGGGCCGCCCCTTGTTTTTGTCGGGGGCCCCTTCCCTGGATCTCTGTCTTGTGCCACTGAACCCGGTCACTGAACCCGGTCACTGAACCGGGGGCCAGTTCACCGGGCGACTTCCCTGGGGCCTCCCACCCCATGTCAGCGCAGCGACCCGGCGGGCGGTTGATCGGGTGGGACTGGCTTCCTGACGATGGGGCTTGGGAATTGCGACAGGAATGACCAGGCGAGCTCGGCTCCTTCGGCATCCTGGCAGAGTGGGCCAATCAGGCGCCGGACCATCCACGTGTCGGGGACCGCGTGGGCCCGGGAGGGAAGGGCGTGGCCGGCTCCCTCCATCTTCAGGAACAGCACGGGAGCTCCTCCGGTCCCGGCCGGGTAGAGAGACTGGATGAGCCGACAGCCATCGTCGGGACTGGTATCGGCCAGACGCTCTTCGGTGACCCTGTCGCGGTCCGCGCGGTTCGCCCGGATCCACCAGTCGAGGTTGGCCGGAGCCGACATCAGCGGTTCCGACTGGCCCCGCACCGGTCCCCCCTTCCACGGAATGAGAGGATCGAGGGTTCCATTGGCGATCAGCAGAGGAGTTGGCCGGCGGGGAGGCGGGGTCTCCTGCATGCCGGCGGGAAGGACGGCAATGAACGTCGCCGCGGCGGCAAAGCACTCGGGGGCTTCCAGCAGCAGGCGGTAGGTCATCATTCCCCCATTCGAGGCCCCCGTGACGTAGATCCGGGTGTCATCCAGCCTGTTGTTCGACACCATCTCATTCCGCAACTGCCGGAGGAACGCCACATCATCGGCGGTCGAATTCCGGTCCGAGTCCTGCGAACGGAGGTCATTCCAGTTCTGGTTGTCCCCCCGGGTGTCGCCCGTCTTGGGATTCACCCCGTTGGGAACGATCAGCAACACTCCTTCGCGGTCGGCAATGTCGATCCACGCCCGGGTCCCCCCGGCACGGGGGGCGAAGATCTTGCGCATGCTCTGGGTCCCTCCGTGCAGCAGGACCACGGCAGGGGCCCTCTCGCGCAGTGACTGGGGCCGGTAGATGCGGAACCAGCGGTCGAGGGTCCCCACCCGCATCGATTGTTCCTGCCACTCGCCGGCTTTCTTCGGCACAGACTCCTGGGCCGCCAGCCGGCCCCGAATCGTCACCTCGGGGAAAGCGATACAGCCCAGCAGCAACAGGAGGGACGCTGGTGAAATCCGCCGACCACTGTTCATCGTGGTGAACTCCCTGCACACGTGATGAAGGCCCCCGGAGATCCAGCGGGCATCTGACTGCGGAATTGTACCGCGCAGCCACGCGGGAGGGACTGGACGGGCGAAAGTGCCGCGAACGACACCCGCCGCGAAAACGAGCTGCGTCCCCGTTTTTAAAACGAGCTGCGTCCCCGTTAAGGGGTGATGGAGACGCGTTTGGCGGGGGAACGCACTCCCTCGATGCGCGAGTCGTGGGTGTTGTCGTGGAGGTGGGCGTGGGTCAGGGTCAGGCCATCGACCCAGTCCTCGGGATGCACCCCCGTCTCGAAGCCGCCGATGGTGACGTGGTCGAGTTGGGCGTCGGTCACCGCAACGGCATAGAGGCCCTGCGACTTCCCCCCCGCCCCCTGCAGCGACAGGTTGCGCAGGACCGGCCGGTCGAGGCCAGGGCGCGAGGGGTCGCGGACCGGGTCGTAGCCGTGGTTCTCGCGGGCCCGCCAGACATTGTCGGCCAGGCCATTCAACACGAGGCCGAAGATCTCCGCCCGGCCAATCCGTACGCCGTCGACGTCATACCCCTGGTGCGCCCGGTCCCTCTGATCCTTCCGGGCGAACTCATACCCGAGGTCGCCCCCGAAGAGCGCCAGGGCCACTCCCGCCGACTCGACCCGCAGGTCGCGGATGGTGATGTGATCGCACGCCGAGCAGCGGATCCCGGCGTCGTTGCCATCCCGGCACCTCTGGAGTCGCCCCACCCGCACACCCTCGATCCACACATCGTGCGGATGCGTCGAGTAGATCTCCCCCTGTTCCCAAAGCCGCCGCATGCGGGGAATCTCGCGGTCTTCACTCGTGATCGGGCCGACACTCCCCCAGTCGAGACCGACCCCCAGCAGCGCCTGTTTCGAGTCGGCAATCGTCACCCGGCGGATCACACCGTGGCAGGCTTCCGACATCAACTGCACGGCGGCTGCCGGGAACGGCTGTTCGATCACCAGGTCGGCCAGCTCCCAGTGTGAGACGGTCGAGAAGTGGCCCGGCTGCCCGGGAGTCCCCCCGTCGCCATAGGCGGCCCCGATCGATACGCCGCTGTGCCAGCACGCCTGCAGCCCCTTCCCCTCACTGCGGACGACCCGGATCGTCCCGTTCCACAGGGCCGAGTCGTTCGACAATCGAATGCCGTAGGCATTGACGGTGAATTCCAACAGCAGTGTTGATCCGTGCAGGTCGAGGCGAACCCCCTCGGGGATGAGCAGGGGGTGCCGGGAGATTTCGCGGTGGCTTCCCACGCGCTCTTCCCGGACGGTCAGCCGGAGTTGCGACTTCTGCGGGAGTTGCAGGGTGTGGCCCGTCCCGGCGTACCGGAAGAGTGCCCGCTGCAGTTCGTCGCCATCGCGGGGAGCAACAGCCACCACCTGACCCGACCCGGGACCGGGACCGGGGGTCCGCCCTGCGGCGGCGGGATTGCCGGAGGCGGCTGGGCCGGGCGCAGACTGCCGCGCCCACCCCACGGGGCTGTGCGACGCCGCGAACAATCCACCCAGCAACAGATCCCGCCGGGACAAGTGAAGCGAGGTGGGCATCAGGTGGTCCTTGGTCAGGGAGGGCGAGAGCAGGGACAGGCCACGGTGCGGTGGCAGGCCGACGATGGCCGCGGGACGTGGCCCCCCGTCGAGGGAGCCCGATTGTCGCTGGTCGCCGGTCATCGGAACGTGGGGGGGCGGAGGAAGGCGAGTCGCCCGCCGAACGGCACCGGGACGTCGCGGACGGGACCCCGGCAGGTCGGGACTGTGATAGCATACCAGCGACCTGTCCCGCCGTGGCGGTGGGGGAGTTGCCCCTGGCTGTTCTGTTGATTCCGCGACACCCCATGACCGCCTCACCACAATTGGCCCGCTGGCGACGCTGGCTGTTGGGGGGCTGGCTACTGATCCTGGGGGTGGTGCTGGGGTTCTATGTGACGCATGCCGAGGAGTTCACCCCCCGGCAGATCGCCGCCGACCTGCGGCAATTCGAGCATGGCCTGCTGCTGTTGTATCTGCTGGCCTCGGTCACGCGGGCGCTGGTGCTGATTCCCTCGACTCCGTTTGTGCTGGCTGGCTGCCTGTTGTTTCCGCAACGGCTGGGGTTGGTGCTGGGGATCAGCCTGCTGGGAATCGCACTGTCGGCCACGCTGATCTATCACTTTGCCGGGGCGCTGGGGTTGGATCGGTGGTGTGAGACCCGGCATCCACGGCAAGTCGAGCGACTGACACGGCTGTTGTCGGGGCGGTGGGGGTTTGGGGTACTGGTTGCCTGGGCGTTCTTTCCCCTGGCGCCGACCGATCTGGCGTGCTATCTGGCGGGAGCCTTGAAGCTGCCATTCTGGAGTTACCTGCTGGCGATTTGCCTGGGGGAGTTGCTGGTCTGTGCGGGGTATGTCTGGCTCTCGCAGACGGCTTGGTGAATGTCGATGGAAGAGCGAAAAACAGGCCCTTCTAGCGCACGTGTGGCCACATGGAAACACCTGCGTCAGTTGCCCGCCGGGGGCCGTTCGGATATCTTGAATTCTTCACGAGATTCGCGGACACGAGCCGATCCGCGAGGTAGTCACCCTTCAGGCTCATGAGGATTGCGGAATGGCCTCGACACGCGCCGACCTCGTCGCTGAATTGCTGTGGGAGTTGAAACGGGCCAGCAAGCTCGCGACTTACACAGTTCTTGCCCGGAAGGCTGGTTTCAGCCCGGGAACCAATGGACGCACGATGGATTCGTGTCTGAAGGTTGTCCGTCGCGACTGGCCGCACCTGCACTGGTGGCGCGTGGTTCGCGATTCGGGACCCGTCGAGCAGGAGCAGGAAAAGCTGCTGCGTGACGCTGGTTACGACCTCGCCCCACACCCCGATACCAAGCGGCTCTGCGTTGTTTCGCTGGACACACACTGTATGGTGTGGGATGCCCCGGCGACCGCCCAGGTTGCGGAGTAGTCTGTCGCGGAGAGCCGGTCCGGAGCAGTTCCGGCCGCTTCACACAACCCCACTCGATCACTCACCGGCGTCCCTGCAGTTGCGGGGACGCCGGTTTTTTTTGCGCGCTCGGTCTGGGGCAGAGCCGATCACTGGTCGATGCGCGCAGCAATCGGAAAGTTCAGTCTCTCGCCATGCAAAATGGTCGCGGCATCGTGTTGTGTCGCCCGTTCGCAACGTGTCTCAGGACCGTTCCAGGCAGTCGTTGCCTGATGCTGACAATCTGAGGCTGTGACAGGAGACGTCGTCGGGGATCAGCCATTCGTGACCCAGGTTGGCCCTGGAAGATTTCGTGCGGACCGCAGTGGGGGGCAGGCCAAGTGGCGGCTGTCGCCGCCATGTCTCACTCTCCCCAAGTCTCGAATCGACGTGCGTCGCGGTTCCTGTGTTGAGGAACTTCCAGAGATCTGCCACCTCCCCCCGGCCAGGGTGGGAACCGGAGCGCATCGGGAGGAAGCGTTCCCTGATGGTGGGAGACTGGGGCAGCACCACACTGGCTTGTACGCCGGACCACGGGAAAACGCACCAACCCCGCCTCGGCACACGGCCCAGGCGGGGTTGGATGAAGAATCGGGCAATTTCACTCCGAAAGACAGGGGTCACCGGAAGACAGGGGCTGTCTTTCGGAGGTCGCCTGCGATCTCTCAGCGGAGGTCGAGGTTGAGATTGGCCGAGCGGCCGCTGTTCGGCTCCACCACGGTCAACTTCAGGCGTCCGCCGCTGTTGCGGACGGCGTCATTCAGTTCGTTGGGATGCAGCACCGGCTTGCCATTCGCCTCGGTGATCAGCAGCCCGGGCTTGAGCCCCGCCTTGGCGGCGGCACTGCCGTTGGCGACTTCGACGATCTTCACGGCGAACTCGTTTTCGTGGAAGGCGAGCTCGGTCACCACCCCGAGGGCGTTGGGATTGGTGCCGGGGATGGGGACTCCCGTGTTGGCCGGGGCGGGTCGTTCGGGACGACCGGCACCCAGCGGGATCTTGACATCGACATCCTTGTTGGTGCGCGAGTCGCGGATGGTCAGCACGAGCTCTGAGCCGCTCTTCTTGAGGGCGCTCACGAGCTGTTCGGGACCGGTCGTGGGAATGCCGTTGGCAGACACGATGACGTCACCGACTTCCACGCCAGCCTTCGCTCCGAGTCCATCGGGAGCGACGCGGGTCACCTTGAGGGCACTGCGATTTCCCAGGCGGACCTCCTCAGCCGAGAGGCCCAGGGAGACCTTCTGCTGGGGAGCGGGGGCGGGGGCGGGCGTTGTGGTGGCCGGTTTGTCGGGGGTCGGGGCGGGAGCCACGGCCCGGCCGGGGTTCACATCCACCTGCACCGGCTTGCCGCTGTTGACATCGACGATGATGACCGAGAAGGGCTTCCCGGCGGCGGCGAGCTTGTCGAGCTGATCGGCACCGGTCAGTTCTCCGCCGTTGGCACCGGCGATGACGTCACCCACTTCCAGTCCGGCTTCCTGCGCGGGGCTTCCCCGTTCGACGGCGGTCACCCGCAGCACAATCCGTCCCTGCACCTTCAGCACGTCTGCCTTTAGCCCCAGTCCACCACCACCGGTCTGGTTGACGGCGGTCGGCTCGGGGGGGAACAGCTCGGAGGCTCCCCCCTGGTCACCCTTCACCACGTCGACCCAGTCGGGATAAGCCCCTTCCCATCCTCCGGCCGCCCGGGGAGCGAGGTAAACCTTCACTTCGGATCCTTCGGCGGGAAGACCAGCATGGCTGTCGGCGGCAATCACGCGGCCGGCGTTGTCGAGCTTCTGGGTCAGGTGCACATAGATGACATCCCCGGGAACAGGGACAGCCACCTTGGCATTGGCGTCGAGCCGCTTCCGCAGCTCGGCCCGGGCGACTTCGACCTGGGCGATGTAGTCATACCGGCCGGGACGCTGGCTGCGAAACACCTGCTTCAGCACACCATCGACCGCCACCGAGGCATCCTTGCGGGCGACCCCACCGGTTTGGGCCCACGCCAACGTTCCAGGCAGCAGCAGGGCCACAGCCCACAGTGCGGCCAGACCGGGCCGCAGCACTCGCGAAAGACAATTCATGGAAGCAGATCCCAGGAGAGGAATGGCGCCCAGGGGCCGGACTCGGCCCTCTGACACAGCACCGGCAGACGTGAACGGAACATCGGCACCGAGGCAACCCACTCCCCGACACCCGGTTGGGCCACTGCTGACAGCCAGAAATCAGCCAGCCCATGTCGCGCCAATCTTCGTTTTCCCCCGGCAAAATTTCCAGCCCGCATGAGGGGAAACAGGGTGGCGGAGACTTTCCAGGCGGGGCCAGACAGACTGGCCAGACAGACTGGCCAGAAAGCGGGGCCGGAAAGCCGGACCAGAGAGCCGTGAGCATCCTGTCCCCAATCGGAAGAGTCACACTCCACCGCACAAGGCCGCGAGTGAGCACTCCGGGACCGGCACCAGAACAGAAGTCACTCAGCCCAATTCGACACAGCGCGCTGGGCCACCCGTTGGGACCGGAAATAGAACCCAGACCGGAAATGCAACAGGCCTCTTCTTCTTCCGATCGGGAGAGATCGGAGGAAGAGGAGGCCTGAGAGAGTGACCCCAGCGGGATTTGAACCCGCATTGCAGGGATGAAAACCCTGTGTCCTAACCGGGTTAGACGATGGGGCCGGTGTTCTGGAGAGAGATTGTAGACACCCGGCAGTCGATTGCCAAGCGGAACCGGGGGAGTTTTTGGCGAAACGGTCCGTCGATCGGGATCCCGCAGCAGCACGCTGAACGCCGGGATACGCAGCGACCCACCCGCAGATCCTCCTGATTTTTTGATGACATGGATTGGTGGCATCGCATCCGGGGAGTTGGTCTACTCGTCGAATCTGCCGTTGATGAGAGGTTTGTCGCCCCGACGCATGCTTCCCCTGGAAGTTTTCCCGGTTTTGCCTGGATTGCACTCATGATCACCCCGTCCCCGCGCTGCCTGTGGAGCCTGGTGCTGGCCCTGGGAGCCCTCGTCGGCCTTACCGGCCGGGGGTTTTCCCAGGACTCAACCCCGCCGGAAGAGCCTCCCCTGGTGCCGTCTGAGACCATCGTGCTGTTCAACGGCAAAGACCTGGTCAAGGGGAAAGGTCTGGAACCGTTTTATACCTTCACCCGCGAGACCGGACATGACGACCCGCTGCGGGTTTTCACGGTGGTTGACAACATCGACGGCAACCCGGCGATCCGCATTTCGGGCGAGGGGAGTTTCGGCGGATTGATTACCCGGCGGACCTATGCCAACTACCGGCTCGTCGCGGAATTCCGCTGGGGAGAACTGACCTGGGGTGGCCGGAAGAAGGCGGCCCGCGACAGTGGCATCCTGCTGCACTGTTTCGGTCCCGATGGCGGATACAACAAGACGTGGCATGCCAGTCTCGAATGCCAGATTATCGAGGGGGGCGTCGGCGACTTCCTGGCGGTCCCGGGCGAGACAGCCGACGGGAAGAAATTCATCCCGCGACTGACCGCCGATGTCGGTTTCGACAAGGACAAAGAGCCCTTCTGGAAGTCGGGAGGGACTCCGCAAACCATCACCTCTGGGCGAATCAACTGGTTTGGCCGCGATCCGGACTGGGTCGATGAACTCGACTACCGGGGGGCCCGGGATGTCGAGAGCCCCCATCCCGAATGGACCCGGGTCGAGGTGATCTGCGACGGGACGACGATCACCAACATCGTCAATGGGCAGGTGGTCAACAAGGCGTACGATGTCTTTCCCACCGCCGGCAAAATCACCTTCCAGACCGAGGGAGCCGAGATCTACTTCCGGAAGATCGAATTGCATCCGCTCGCCAAATAAAGCGGGCGGGGCCCGACGGGCACACCCCCTCAAAGCCCTCGCGTACCTGTTCGAGCGAACGATCCCGTCCGGACCGTTCACGCGCAGCGTGGCGGAGCGGGAGACGCCCCCGCGCTGGCGGTCTCGAACAGGGTCTGGATCATCCGCTCGGCCACCTGCGCGAAAGGGCCGTGCAGCAAGACCTGCAATTGCCGTCGGGTCTCGCGATGCCGGTTGATCTCTTCCGCCACCGCCCGAAGTGTCGCCCCCTTGGCGGACGTGCTTGCGGAACCGATTGACGCCCGCTGCAGTTGTTCCCGCTGCCACTCCCACTGGGCCCATTCCGCCACGGTCCAGTCGCGAAACAGGGAGGGATCGAGAAGACCGGACGGATCCTCCCCCGGTTCCCACGGCCTGTCTCTGACTGTCATCGGGTGACCGACCGGATGCGTCCCGCCCAGGGCGGGAGGCCGGGGGACGTCAGCCGCGCCCCCCACCGGCACGCGTGCGACCTCCCGGATGGGGGCTGGAACGGAACTTTCGGCCGGCAGGGGCGAGGCCTCCGCCGGACCGATCAGGGCTTCGACGGCGATACCGAGCGCCCGGGCGACTCGATGCAGGGTCAACAGGCGCGGTTGCGGTGTCGTGCCATGCTCGAGGTGGTGCAACGTGCTGCGGGAGACTCCCGCCCGCTCGGCCAATTCTTCAAGGCTCCAGGCCATCCGCAGGCGGTGCCTCTTGAGCCGGGCCGCCAGCATTGTCGCGCAAATTGTTTCCGGGAAAGACGTTGCAATGGTCATCGTGGCGTTCTCCACCAAGGCTCGTCCGCAAGTTCACCAATCTGGACACATCTGGAAAAGTGTCCCCTGGAGTATGTCTCTGCGTACATTACAGTTGATAGAAACGCGTGTCCAGTGTAACTGTTGTTCAAATCATCAACGGAGAGAGGAGACTGTCATGGTGCGGGTTGTGCGGGTGTCGCTGGAAGAGGGGATGTCACTCCCCCGGGAGCTGTGGGAACGGAGCTGGGTGGATGCTGGCGAACGGCCGCTGGCGGCCAAAGAGGGGGAAGCACTTTGGCCCCGGGGACGGCGGGGTCGCGGGCGACCCCGGAAAAAGGTCCGGGCGACTGCGGTGGATCCGAACGAGAATCCTGGTGCGACCGATCACACGCCCCCCGGGCGGGACGCCTCAAACGCCGAGGGAACGCCACGGGACGGAACTCCCGCCGATCGATGGGAACGGGAGGTCAAGACAGTGGTCGTCGATCCACTCGCTGGCGACCGCGTCACGGTCGATCAACGGCTGTCGACGGAAACGAGCCCACAGGCGTCTGACCCGATCCCGGTGTCTGACTTGCCAGAGGCGTGATGGGAATTCCCTCACACGCCGTTCACTGCGGAAGCGTGTCGCCACCCCAGACCGGCCCAGTTTTTTCGACAGGGAACTGGCCGGGCTGGGGCGGAATGGCCAGCGCTGATCGACTTCGTGACGCTCGCGCTTGGCGAAGTGTTGCTGCGGATTGACCAGGGCCGGACCAGATCCGCCATTGCCCCGCCCCGTTTTCGCTCAGGAGGGGGGCAGCAGTGCTGCGCAGCGGACATGGACATCGGAACAAACAAACCGAGGGCCATGCCAATGCAGCGGCTACATCGAGACGGGGCTGTTGCCCGGCGGAGCAGAGGGGCCGTCTGTCGAGGGGGCCTGCAGCACGGGGGGGCCGAACCGTTGCGACTTTCGCTGCTGCCAGTTCGTGCCAAATGGGCACGGCTCACTTTCGAGGTGGATCGTGATGATCTCCGGCAGCAGGTGGCGCTGTCGGCGATCCCACTGCAGCGAATGCCGGACGTCGGTGTGTGACGAGCTGTTCTGGTTGGAGGGATAGCTCTTCACGCGGGTGCCGCGCCAATGCTCGGAAGACGCGTGCCACAATTGGCTGAAGCCGGTGGGGACCCAGCCGGAATGCGGCACCACCCAGCGCAGGCCGATGTCAAAACCGGGGGGGAAATGGACTTCGTAGGTGGACCGGAACTGCTGGCTGAGATAGCCGGAATCGCGAAGTCGGACCCAGTCCGTCCACGACCGCACCATGATGCGGTCGAACCCATAGATCGCCTCGGGATCGAGCTGGGCGAGCTGCAACGCCTGGCGGGTGTGGCTGGGGAGGATGACATCGGAATCGAGATTCCATCGCCAGCTGTTGGTCGACAACTGCTGGAGTCCGCGTTCGATCAGCAACCCGCGGTTGAATTCGCTCCCGGGGACAATTCCTTCGCGGGTGATCAGGGTGTCGAGGTTGTACTGCCGGCAGACTTCACGGGTCTCTTCATCTTCGGGGGTGGTGATCACCAGCCAGCGATCGAACAGGGCCCGGTTGTGCTGGGCGGCCACCGCCAGGAAATCACCGTAGTTCACACAGACTGTCAGGGCTTCCAAAAGCACGAGAGTTCCGCCACGCGAGAGTTGGGTTCCGCAGAGTGTCGGCAGTGGCGACGATCAAGACTGCAGTCTCGCCCCCCGCCTGCCAGGGAAGGGATTCCCCCCCCCACCGATTCTTCTGGTCCTCCGGGGGGGGTGTCAAGAAGCGTCTGCTCAGAACACCGGGCCCATGGGTGCCCCAGGTCGATTGTGCGGTTTCGATTGTGCGGGGCAGATTGTGCCGGCGGGGGGGGAACCAGAGGCGGAACTGCGGGACCGCTCGCCAGGAAGGGCCGGCGAGTGTTCCGGAAGCCCTGGAGGGATCAGGGATGATCCGGTGCGGCGGTTCGCGCCAGGACGGCGGTCGCCCAACCGGTCGCCAGCATGGTGATGAACTGGTCTTTTCCCCCGGGATCCCCATTGTCGAAGAAGACCTGAACCGGGGTCGCGCGGGTGGCGACAGGCCACGAACCATCCTCCGCCTGGTTCTGCCGGAGGAAGGCCACACCCCGCTGGACCGGCTCATCGCGGGGGGTCAAGCCTGTCTCCAGCAGGGCGTGGAGGGCGGTGGCGGTGGCATAGGCATCGCCCGCCATTTCGGGGGTCTGCGACCAACTGCCGTCCGCACGTTGCGTCTGCAACAGGGGCTGACGGGCCGACAGGGCGTCTTCGCCAGTCGTCCCCAGCAGGGCGACACTCCACGCGCGGGCGACGCGGTCTTCGTGCAACAGGGTCGTCTGGCGGGAGAGCCAGTCGCGGGTCCGCTGCACGGCGGCATCGCGCTCAACCTGCCGCGTTTCCCCCGCGAAATGACGGATCCCGGCAGCGGCGAGCACGGTTTCCAACATCACCGACTCTTCGGCAGGGGGCCGGATCGCATGCAGTTTCCACCCCCCTTCAGCCGACTGCGTCTTGAGCAGGTAGGTGACCATCGCGCTGGTCAGGTCGTCAGCCGGTTGACCCGCCAGGCGCAGGGTCCAGAGAGCATAGCCGACGGTCAGGGCCTTGCCACCAATCCCCTCGCCGGCAGTCAGTTCGTCAACACGGTTCTCGAACGAGTGCCGGACAAATTCGACGAGTTCCCGCTCAAGTTCCGATTGCCGGGGAAGATCGAGCCGATGGGCCGCCGTGAGGGCGAGCAGGGGCAGAGTCTGGTGATGGCAGGCGAAGCATTGGCGGTGCTCGGGATACTCGCGGGCACCGCGGGACAGCACCTGCAGGCCCCGGTCCACTCTCCGCAGCGATTCGGGATCGTCAGCCGCGGTGACCACGACCGGGGAGGTCGGACCCGGCCGTGTGTCAGCCGGTACTGTGTCAACCGGTGGTGCGTCAACTGGCGGAGTGTTGGCCGGGCGTGTCGTTTCGGGAGGTTGCGACTGGACCGGGGTCATGCAGCGCAACGGGGCGAACAGGATTCCGGCCAGCAGGCCAAGATGCCAGACCGGAAAGCGGCGACGGGGCGACATGGCGGACCGGGTCAGTGGCTGGGGGGTCAGTGGCTGGGGGGATGAGCGACTGCTCAGCGTTGGGCCAATTCGCGCAGCAGCGTGCAGCCTCGTTCGAGGGTACGGTCTTCGGCGGCGTACGAGATCCGGAAGTGGGTGTCGTGCGGGCAGAAGACGTTGCTGGGGATGATCAGCAATCCACGGGAAATCGCCTCGGTGCAGAACTCGGTCGCGGTTCCCCAGGGAGCCTTGGGCAGCAGGAAAAACGCGGCATCGGCCCGGGGTATTTCGTAGTACGGACTCAATTGCGACACGACGTAGTCGCGCTTGCGATGGTAGTCGCGCACCCGGTCGCTGATGTCGCAGTCGAGCGCGGCCAGACCGGCGTACTGCACCGGGTGGGGTGCACAGACGAAGGTGAACTGCTGCAACTTCAGCATCTGCTGGACGAGGGCCGAGGGGGCATGGGCATAACCAAGCCGAAGGCCGGTCATCGAGTGCGACTTGCTGAAACCATCAACCACAATCGTCTGTTCGTTGAACCGGGCGGGGGAGACGAACGGCTGGTCGTAGCAGAAGTCGTGGTAGATCTCGTCGCTCAGCAGGGCGATGTTGTGCTCGGCGGCAAGCCGGGCGAGCCCTTCGATCTCGGCGGCCGACGCGAGGGCACCGGTGGGGTTGTTGGGAGAATTGAAGACGATGACCTTGGTTTTGGCGGTGATCGCCTGCCGGACCCGGTCGAGATCGATCCGGAAATCGGGAAAGGTGTCGATCTCGACGACCCGGCCTCCCACCAGGGTGGTGAGGTGCCGGTACATGACGAAATACGGACTGAAGACAATCACCTCATCGCCCGGATTAACGAGAATCGACAGGGCGAGGGTCAGGCCACCGCTGGTCCCACTGGTAATGAACACCTTGCGGTCGGCATGCCCGTACTGGGCGTCGATGCGGGCTTGCAGGCGATCGATGAGAGCGGGAATTCCCTGCGTCTGGCTGTAGGCATTCTTCCCCTCGGCAATCGCCTGGCAGAGAGCCTGCTTGACCGGTTCGGGGGTGTCGAAATGCGGTTGGCCAATTGAGAGATTGATGGGGTCCTTCAGCCGGGCCCCCAGGTCAAACACCTTGCGGATTCCCGATGCGTCGATGCGGTGCATCCGGTCGGCAATCCAGTGGTCGCTCATGATGTGGAGTCGGGGTGGGAGTCGGGGACCGGGAATGGCCTGAGGCACGGTCCGGCGGGATCGGAAACGAGCAATCCCGAGTCTACTCCCCGCGGCGAGCGGGCTGCCAGTCCTCCCCAAAGCGGGGGCGGGCCACCGCGGTCCATCGCAGTGGTGACTGGGGGCATTGCCGGCCCGACGTCACCGGGGGGGCACCACCGGGGCCAACCACGGGGAGACACGATCCCGCAGTCCCGGGGGCTTCGCAGGGCCCAAAGAAAAAAGCACCCCGCAAGACCGCCCCGAGGGATGAGAAGGGGAGGAAATGCGGGGTACAAAAGTTGGCCGGAAGCACAACTCCCATCCTGTGGAAGTCACGAACCGTGTGGCCGACTGACGCGGAATTTGGCCAAGGCGTAAAAAAACGCATGCCCGGCGTAAGAAAAAGCGGCATCCATGCCACACAGACCGTCCATGGTGCGTGAACGTCTGGCGATGCCTGGATGATGACACCGAGTGAGGGGCTTTTTCCTCGACGCCGGGCATGCGGGGTGGCCGCAGCCGAGTCTGTCGCAGAGAGTGTGGGAAATCAGCCCGATAGGTCTTTGAGCAGGGGATTGAAGCTGGGCATTTCCTGCCGCAGCAACTGCAGCCAGGCGACCGGGTTCCAGATCTCAACACAGATCACGGCACCGATCAGCATCACTTCGGATTCGGGAGCAACATCGAGGAATTCGCGAAATCCCTCGGGGATCACCAGCCGCGATCGGCCTGCCAGCCGCACGGTTCGGGACCGGGTCGAGAGCAGTCGGCCAAACCGCTGCACATCGCCCCACTTCTGCTCCATCCGCCCCAGGTGGATCTTCTGCTGGATCAGCGTCACGCCATCATCCAGCCGTTGCTGCCACTCTTCGGGACGCCACAGGCTCAGACAACCCGCCTGCTCTTTCACCAGGATCACATCGCCCGTCGGACTGCTGACGGGATCCGCCAGCTCGACCGGTAACGACAGCCGGAAGCGGTCATCCAGGACCCGCTTGAACTCCCCGGTGATAAAGGCTGGGCCTGGTCCCGTTGCCATCGCGTTGTCTTTCGATTCCTCGATCGCCTCTGGTCCTCGATCGCAACGGGGATCGCCGCTGGCGAAACCAGAAGGGTTTTCGAACGGAACGAGTGGGCCGTTTCCACACAGCCCTGCCACGAGATCCACAAACCGCGGTTGCCAACCTCCGTCGGCCACCGCAGCTCGCCACGCCTGAAACACGTCCACCCACTTGCCGCTGTCGCTGGCGAACCAGCAACTTGAGCATATTGGGCTCGTTTCCCACAATCAACTGATTGTCAAAGATCTTTTTGGGTCCAAAACCCACAGCCAGAGAAACCCTACCAATCGACAGAATCGTTTTCAATGGACTGAGACGCATTTTTCGCAGGACCCTCACTCGACGGGACAGCAGCCCCTCCCTTGCCACTCTGGCGGTCCCTCCCCGATACTCGCGGCATCTTCCTTCCGACTCCTCCAGCACCCCGCCATGTACGACCGCAACCGGCTGATCTCCCTGTTTCGCGAACGTGCCCTCAAGTTCGGCGACTTCACCCTCGCTTCAGGCCGCAAGGCGTCGTACTACCTCGATGGCAAGCAGATCTCCCTCCACTCCGAGGGGCTCCGCCTGGTCAGCGAGGGACTGCTCGACCTGCTGCACAACACCCCGTTTGACGCGATCGGCGGCATGTCGATCGGGGCCGATCCCATCGTCGGGGGCGTGCTTGCGGTTGCCGGGGCCCGCCAACGCAACCTCTGCGGATTTCTCGTCCGGAAGGAAGCCAAGGGGCATGGCACCCAGCGATTCATCGAAGGTCCCGTCCAGCCGGGGATGAAAGTGGTCGTCATCGACGACGTCGTCACCACGGGTGGCAGCGCCCTCCAGGCGGTCGAACGGATCCAGGAATTCGGTTGCGAAGTGGTTCAGATTGTCGCGGTCATTGATCGCCTCGAAGGAGGAGCGGCCAACTTCGCCGCCAGGAACCTTCCCCTCACCAGCCTGCTGACCATCCGCGACTTCGGCCTTGAACCCCCCGCGGTCTGAACTTGCGGCGGTCTGAATCTCCTGCGGCCTCTGCCAGCGGTCGATTCCGGCGGGGCTGTCCCGGGCCGTTCTTGATTCCTCTTTCGTGGGCAACCGTCCCGGGCCCCTCCCGGCGGTCCCCCCGGCCCCTTGGCAATGCCGCTTTCCCCCCCGGCCAGGGGGAATTACGATTTCCGCAACCCGGTGTCTCTCCTCGCGTGGCGGAGTCTCCCCTTGATGCGTCCCTGGTTGCCCCCCGTGCTGCTGCTGTTGGGATTGGTCGGGGGGCTCGTTGTGCTCGGCGTCGAGCAGCCAGCCGACGGGGCCGAGCCCGCCGAAACGCCGGTTGATTTCCGGCGTGATATCCGCCCGCTGCTGGCCCGGCACTGCTACCGCTGCCATGGCCCCGATGCGGCGAAACGCCAGGCCGACCTGCGACTCGACTCGCAGGCGGCCGCCACCGCGGACCTTGGCGGCCGTCGGGCGGTGACCCCGGCTCATCCCGAACAAAGCGAACTGCTGACCCGCCTTCGGACAGCCGACGAATCGCTGCGGATGCCCCCACCGAGCGCCGGACCGGCACTGGCTGCGGCTGAGATCGAGCGACTGGAACGCTGGATCCAGGACGGGGCACCCTACGCCCCGCACTGGCTCTTCGCCCCCCTGCGCCGTCCTCCCGTTCCGGCTGTCGATGCCGCACCCCATCCGATCGATGCCTTCCTGCAATCTCGGGCCCGGCACGCGGGGCTCGACCTCTCGCCGCCCGCCGAACCCCGCCAGTTGCGACGCCGCATCGCCCAGGATCTCTGCGGGTTGCCTCCCGCCCACCTGGGGCTGGCGGATGAGCTGGGGACGGCCACAGACGCCGACTGGGGTTCCCTCGTCGACCGCCTGCTGGCTCACCCCGCGTTTGGAGAACGGTTCGCCACCTTCTGGTTCGACCTGGTGCGTTATGCCGACACCGTCGGCTATCACGGCGATCAGGAGCATGCGATTTCCCCCTACCGTGACTATGTGATCGAGGCGTTCAATCGCAATCTTCCCTTTGACGAGTTTACCCGCGAGCAACTGGCGGGAGACCTGCTTCCCAATTCCACCCCGCGGCAGATCATTGCCACCGGATACAACCGCGTGCTGCAGACGTCGCATGAAGGGGGAGTCCAACAAGCGGAATACCAGAAAAAATACGATGCCGACCGGGTCCGCAACCTGGGGCAGGTCTGGTTGGGGCTGACCACTGGTTGTGCCGAGTGCCACGACCACAAGTACGACCCCTTCACCCAGCGCGACTTCTACAGTCTCGCCGCCTACTTCGCCGACGTCGACGACACCCTCAGCTTCCAGGGGGGAGACAGCAATCCGACCCGCCGCGAACCAGAGATCGAGGTGTTTGAAGAGCCCGACCAGGAGCGGTTCGCGACCCTCACCGCGGAAGTGACCGCCCTGCAGGCTGGCGATCCGAACGCGCAGACCGCCGCACAGCTCAAGCGGGTGCAGGCCGAGTTGGCCTCGGTCCGCAAGCAGGCCCGAAGAACGATGATCACCCGCCGGCGCGAGCCCCGGGTCATCCGGGTACTGCACCGGGGGGACTGGCAGGATGAGACGGGAGCGGTGGTCGAAGCCCGCCCGCCGATGTTTCTTGCGGGAGAACTCCCCGCGGGGCCGCGCACCCGGCTGGACCTGGCCCACTGGCTGTGCCACGACGCCGCCGGCCAGACCTCACGCGTCTTCGTCAATCGCCTCTGGGCCATGCTGTTTGGCGAAGGACTCTCCCGTTCGCTCGATGACAGCGGAGTGCAGGGAGACTGGCCCAGTCATCCGGAACTGCTCGATTGGCTGAGTGTCGAGTTTGTCGAGTCGGGCTGGGATGTGAAGCAGCTCGTCCGGCTCATCGTCACATCGCAGGCGTACCGCCAGTCGTCGCGGGAGACTTTGGCGCAGGTCGACCGCGATCCCGAGAACCGCCTCGTCACCCGGCAGAATTCCTGGCGGCTGTCAGCCGAGGCGATCCGCGACCAGGCCCTCGCGGCGAGCGGGCTGCTGGTGTCTCAACTGCGGGGCCGGCCCGCCCGACCGTGGCAACCGGCGGGGTACTACGTGCAGCTCAACTTCCCCCGGCGTGACTACAAACCCGACACCAACTCCCAGCAGTATCGCCGGGGTGTCTACATGCACTGGCAACGGCAGTACCTGCATCCGATGCTGGCTGCCTTCGATGCCCCGACCCGCGAAGAATGCACAGCCCGCCGGAATTCCAGCAACACTCCCCAGGCGGCCCTCGTCCTGCTGAACGATCCGACCTTCCTCGAGACGGCCCGGGCCCTGGCCGTGCGCGTGCTGCGCACACCAGTGCTCAACTCGTCTCCCGAGACCGATGCCGAGCGCGTGCAGCTGCTCTGGCAGTCCTGGCTCGATCGCCGGCCCACCCCCACCGAGCAGGCCGAGGCCCTGGCCTATCTCGCTGACTCACGCCGTGAGTTCGCCGACGAGACGACCGCCCAGGCGTTTCTGTCTCCCGGCGAATACCAACCCCGGGTGGTCGCCGACCCCGGCGAACTCGCCGCCTGGACCGCACTCGCCCGGCTCGTCCAGAATCTGGGCGAAGGGCTGGTCCGCGACTGACTGCGGGGCCGAGGTCGTGTCCCGTCTGCCGAAGTTCTTTGCGTCTTTTTCCAGACCGCTCCCCGCTTCCAGTTGCCCTCCCCACGGGGCAAGGCGAAGATGACCAATGTCTGCATCCGGCACGGCACCGGATCCGTGACGGTTTCGGTCTCGATGCGTTCCCTCCCTGACCTTCCTCCCCGTTCGCACACCCGCCATGACACACCCCAACTTTCCGCTTCACCGTCGCAACGTGCTGCGTCTGGGAGCCCTGGGGCTCAGTTCACTGGGGGTTGTGCCCCGTGCCGTCGCGGCCCCCCGGCACGCCCGCGCCAGGCAGGTGCTGGTGATCTTCGAGCAGGGTGGGGTGTCGCAGATGGACACGTTCGATCCGAAGCCCGAGATGCCGGCCGAACACGCCAGCCCCTTCCCGCAGATCGACACGAATGTGCCGGGAGTGCATGTCACCGAGCTACTCGCGAAGACCTCCCGGCACCTCGACAAGCTGACGCTGGTGCGGTGCATGACGCAGCCGACCCCGGGCATCAGCAATTCGCATCCCAAGGGGACCCAGCATGTGCTCTCGGGGGAAGCGCCGGGTGGCCCCGATGAAATGCCCGACATCGGCTCGGTCGTCTCGTATCGCCTGGGGACGGAAGCCAGGCACCTGCCCAGCTACATCATGGTCCCCGGGACGGGAGAGCAGCACGACAACACCCGGCTTGGGTTTCTTCCTCCGGCCCACCTGGTCTTCAAGACGGGAGGGCAGCCCCAGAAGCCCGACTGGAAAGTCCCCAACCTGGGCCTGCTGGGGATCGATGAGCGCCGGTTCCGCGACCGGACCGACCTGCTGAGCACGCTTGATGTGGGAGTGCCATCATCCCGGGGAGCGCGTGACGCGAATGCGCTGGTCTCCCTGCGGGAGCAGGCGGTCGACATGCTGACCAATCCCGCGACGCGCCGGGCGTTCGACCTGCAGTCTGAACCACAGGCCCTGCGGGAAAAATACGGCATGGGTCATCGTGGCCAGTGCTATCTGCTGGGGCGCAAGCTGATCGAGGCGGGGGTGCGATTTGTGACGGTCGAGTGCCGTGAGCCTCCCGCCGCGGAGTTTCCCGGCGGCAGCAACATGAACTGGGACCACCACGACTTCATCTACTCAACCGGGTCGACCGCGATTGCGAATGGCGGAGCGGGGGCGGGGCGCTGGGGAATCGGCACCTGGCCGATGATGGGAAGCACCGATCAGGCGTTTGCCGCATTGATCGAGGACATGCACGAACGCGGCCTGCTGGCCGAGACACTGGTGGTCTTCGCGACCGAGTTTGGACGAACTCCCCGCATCAACGACCGCAAGGGGCGCGATCACTGGACGCACGCCTTCACGATGGCGTTTGCCGGGGCGGGTGTGCCGGGGGGCCAGGTCGTCGGCTCAACCGATCGCGAGGGGGGCTTCATCACCAGCTCGAACGCGTACACGATCGAAGACTACGCGGCGACCATTTACGAGAAGCTGGGAATCAACCGGCACGATCCCCTCTACACCCCGACCAATCGCCCGATCTACCTCGCCCGCAAGGGAGAGGCGATTCCCGAACTGATGTAGCCGGGCCGGCCGGGGGCCCTGCCCCGGACGCCCGTCGCATCTCGCACCAAGCCCGAGTCTCCACCCCGCTGAGCCTCCTGTGAAATCTCCTGCCGGTCTGCCGACTGTTGTTCGCCTGCTGTGTGTCCTGACGCTCGGGCTGGCAGTCGGCCCGATTGACCACGTCCTGGCCCAAGCTCCCCCCTCCGCAACCCCTGCCGAGAGATCGGTCGTCGATCCCCTGGAGGGGCTCACCGCAATTGATGTCACCCCGGCGGAAGTCGAGCTCGCCTCGGCCCGGGCCACCCGCCAGGTGCTGGTCCGGGGGAGTTACCGCGATGGCTCCACCCGCGATCTGACGGCACTCGCCACGTGGCAATCGGCGCAACCGGCGATTGCCGACGTGGCGCGGGGCCGGGTGACCGCCCGCGGCCTCGGGGAGACCCGTCTTGCAATCCGGGTGGGTGACCTTGAGCGGGAGATTCCCGTCCGTGCCCGGGGGTTCGATCAGCCCGATCCGGTCGGGTTCCGGACCGAGGTGTTGCCGGTCCTCACCCGGCACGGCTGCAATGCCGGTTCGTGCCATGGAGCGCCCGAGGGGAAAGGGGGCTTCGCGCTGTCGATGCTGGCCTATGCTCCCGACCGTGATGAAGAGTCGCTGAGAAACGGGGGACTGGTCCGCCGGATCGAGCCGATCGATCCCGAATCGAGCCTGCTGCTGCGCAAGCCCCTGTTGGCCCTGCCGCACGTGGGGGGGAAGCGCTTTCGCGAGACCGACCCGGGCTACGCGCTGCTGCGGGACTGGATTGCCGAGGGGGCCCAGCCCGATCCCGCACCGGTTCCCGAGTGCGTCGGCATCGAGATTGAGCCGCGGGGTGCCGTGCTGCTGCCCGCCGGAGCCGGTCAGCAGTTGTCGGTCCTCGCCCGTTTCCGCGATGGATCGACCCGCGACGTCACCGGGCTGGCGACGTACGACACATCCAACCGCGACCTCGCCACCGGCGACCAGGCAGGCCACATCACCGGGCTGCGTCGCGGAGTCGCCGCGATCTCGGTCCGCTACCTGCAGCACCTGCAATCGGTGCCACTCACCATTGTCGAGCCGGTCGCCGGTTTTGAGCCCGCCCCCCTGCCCACGCAACACGAACTCGATCGCCTCGTGCAGGTGCAGTTGAACCTGCTGGGCATTCCCGCCGCCCCGCGGTGTGACGACGCGACGTTCCTGCGGCGGGTGTCGCTCGATGTGACGGGACTGCTGCCCACGGCCCGGGAGGTGCGGGAGTTCCTGGCCGACACCTCGGCCGACAAGCGCACCCGGTTGATCGACCAACTGCTCGCCAGTGAAGAGTTCGCCCGCTTCTGGGGACAGAAAGAGGCCGACCTGCTGCGGGTCAATGCGGGAGCGATGCCCGAAGGTCGAGCCGAGGCTCTCGCCCGCTGGATCGTCGACGCCTGGCGGCAGAATCTCCCGTTCGACCAGCAGGTCCGCCGCCTGTTGACCGCCTCGGGACCGGCCAGTGCACAGCCGCCGGTCAGCCTGTTTCTGGCCATCCCGGCGACCGAAGACCTGGCCGAGTCGACCGCCCAGTTGTTCATGGGCTCGCGGATCAACTGCGCCAAGTGCCACAACCATCCATTCGAAAACTGGACCCAGGACGACTACTACCGCATCGCGGCGGTCTTCGCCCGCCTGCAGCGCGATGGAACCAACCTGCGACTCGCCGACCAGGGAGATGTGCGACACCCGGCCACCGCCGCGGTGATGACCCCGTGGGGTGCTCCCCCCGCCCCCCAGGCCGCCGCCCCGGATCGCCGCGAAGACTTTGTCAACTGGCTGACCGCACCGGGGAACCCGCTCTTTGCCCGGGTGGAGGTCAATCGCCTCTGGGCGCAATTGCTCGGCCGGGGCATTGTCCATCCCGTGGACGACTTCCGCTCGTCCAATCCTCCCGCCAATCCTCCCCTGCTCGATTGGCTCGCGGGGGAATTCGTCCGGTCGGGGTTCGATCGCCGGGCGATCCTCCGGCTCATCCTCACCAGCGACACCTACCAGCGGTCGGCGGAAACAACCCCCCTCAATGAAGACGACGACCGGCAGTTCTCGCACGCCCTGGTCCGCCGTCTCTCGGCCGAGCAGGTGCAGGATGCCATCGGCATGGCAACCCGCTCGCTCCCCAGCCTGGTCGAAATCGCCCGCGACCAGCAGCAGACGGCCGAGGCCCTGGAACGCCGCGAGCAGGAAGTGCGGTCGGGGACACCCGAGTGGATCGCCCGGCAGCGGGCCCACCTCGCCGACTTGCCCCTGCGGCTGGGAGTCTGGCGGCATCGCGGTCCCCATGGCGTCGGCTCGTACGACGAAGGACTGAAGGCGTCGTTCCCACCCGAAACCGAGACCTTCACCGAGACGCCCCTCGCCGGCGACGCCCATCCCGAATGGCCCGAAGCCAAGGTGCAGCAGGTGGGGGACGGCCGGGTTGCCGTGCACTACATCGCCCGCTCGCTGGTGACCCGCGAGGCGGGACCAGCAGTGCTGTCCCTGGGAAGTGACGATGGCGTGAAGGTCTGGCTGAATGGCCGGGTGGTTCACGACAAGCCGGGGACCCGCGGGGTCAAGGAGAACGATGACACGATTCCGCTGGAGCTGGCCGCCGGTGAGAACCGCCTGCTGCTGAAGATCATCAATTCGGGGGGATTCTGTGGTTTCTACTTCCGCCTGGGCTCGTTCCAGGACAGGGAGATTCCCGCACCGGAACTCGCGCCCGACCTGGCCGAGGAACTCGCCGCCCATCCGGGAGACCTTCCCGAGGCGCTGCAGCAACGGTTGCAGCAGTATCGCGAACGGCAGGACCGCGACCTGCTGGCACTGCGTGACCAATGGCAGAAGATCTCCCGGCGGGAGGCATACCAGACGCAACGCCTGGTGCCTGCGGGAGGTGACTTCCTGCGCGCGTTCGGGCAGCCCCGGCGGGAAACGCCGTGCGTCTGCGAACGGGTCAATGAGCCGGCGATCGACCAGGTGCTGCACCTGCTCAACGGTGGCCAGGTCTTGCCGCAGATCACGCATGGGGCGGGGCAGTACGACGCGATTGCCGACAACTCGGCCCTCGTCGACGAACTGTACCTTTCCATCCTCAGTCGCTTCCCGCGCGAGACCGAACGGCAACCGATCCTGGCCCACCTGCAGAAGTCGAGTTCCCGCCGGTTGGCCCTGGAAGACGTTCTCTGGGCCCTGCTCAACACCCGCGAGTTCCTCGTCGCCCATTGACCCGTCACTCACCGACTCGTCGCCCACTGACTCGTCCCCCACGGAACGGTCCACTTGTGGCCGAAGTCGTGGCGACGGAATTCACAACAACGCGGCACACTCTTCTTCGACTCTCCTGACGACGGCAACTGTGATGAACCCCTGCTGGATTGTGGATGCTGTTCCGTGTTGTGGCTTCCTGAGTCGTCGGCTGCTGCCGGGTTTGGTGGCGGTGCTGTTTCTTTCGTGTCCGGCCCTGTCGCACGGAGCCGACGACGAGGTCAGTTTCGTCCGGGACATTGCCCCCGTACTGACGCGCCACTGCACCGGTTGTCATGGACCGACGAAGGTGGAGGGGGACTACCGCCTGCACACGTTCGCCGCATTGCAGAAGACCGGGGCCAGCGACAGCCCGACCCTGACCCCCGGTCAGCCCGAGCAATCGGAACTGTACCTTCGGCTCATCGACGAGAACGAGTCGACCCGCATGCCGCAGTTGGATGACCCCCTCTCGGCATCGGAGATTGCGCTGGTCGAAGGCTGGATTCGCCAGGGGGCCCGGTTCGACGGACGGGATCCGAATGTCTCGTTCAAGTCGCAGATGCCCCCCCGGACGCACCCGCCGGCACCGGCGATGTACCGCGTGGCGGTTCCCGTGCAGGCGTGCGTCTTTTCGCCCGCGGGGACGGAGGTGGCAGTCGGCGGACACCATGAAGTGACGATCTGGAATCCGCAGACAGGAGCCCTGCTGCGACGACTGGGGGGATTGCCGAAGCGGATCCAGTCGATTGTGTACGAACCTGCGGGAACGCGGTTGTTGGTCGCGGGGGGTACACCCGGGGATTACGGCGAGATCGTGGCACTCGACGCGACGGACGGGGGGAATCGGCAGGTGCTGCAGACCGCCGAGGACCTCGTGCTGTCGATCGCCCTCAGCCACGACGGACGGCACCTGGCCAGTGGCGGTGCCGACCGGGTGGTGCGCAGCTTCACCCGCGATGAGCAGGGACGCTGGAGCTTGACCTGGGACTCGCGGCTTTTCTCGGACTGGATCACGGAAGTCGCCTACGGAGCCCGGGACGAACATGTCCTGGTCGCCTGCCGGGACTACACCGCGAAGGTGTTGACCCCCGAGGGAGTGCTCTTCACGACCTACAACGGGCACCAGCGGCAGTTTGGCAGTGAGAACGGGCGGTTTGAGGTGTATGCCCTGGCGGCGGAAGCCGACGGACCGCGGATCTTTACCGCGGGGCTGGGACGTTCGATCCGGATGTGGGAGGCAGCCAGGGCGCAGGTCGAGAATGGCTCGGCAGCCGACATGGAGGAACGGTTCGCCCAGGCGGGGCATACGAAGTATCTGCCACACGACGCGAAGCGGGGGGTGTTCAAGCTGGCGACCGCGGGGAACCAGTTGTTTGCCGCGACAGGAGAAGGCCGGTTGCGGCAGTACGGGCTGCCCGAGGGGAAACTGCTGCGTGAGTACCCGTCCCAGAACGACTGGCTCTTCGGCCTGGCACTGCACCCGGGGACACAGCGGGCCATCACGACCACGCGCACCGGGATCGCCCGCGTCTGGAACACCGAGACAGGCGAATTGGTGCAGGAATGGCTTTGCGCACCCGGGCTGACGCTGGACGCAGCGAGCCGGTTGGCGAAGCCGTGACGCCGTCGCAGGGACACATTTGAAAGCCGCTGTGTCACGCCCTGCCGGGACAGATTGAGGGGACCGGGTGGGGATGTAAGGCAACAGGCCGTGGGGGAAAGGCATTCCCGATGACCATCGCCACGTCGGGTCGGGGAGTTCCGCTCGCTGCTTCCGGAACCACGGCTTCCGGAATTCACACAGGAATGACAGGCTCGCCAGTGTCCCTGTCAGAACTCGAGTTCACCCGCCTTGAAGACCGGCTGTTCCTGAAGCGTCAGACCACTGCGTTCGAGGATCGCATCGATGAGCATCTCTTCGGATCGACCATCCAGTTCCCGGGATGGCATGAAGAGTGTCGAATAAGACGTCCCATCCTGAAACTGCAGCTGATACAGGCGATGCTGCACACGTTTGCCACTCCTGGCGATTGATGCCGGTGCCGTCACCACGGCCGTCAACTCCGAGTAGGGATATCGCCTTTCCAGGCCGAATGGTCGATTGATCCGCAATTCGGTGGGTGAGGCAACCAGATAGATGTTGAGCATCCGGAGAACAACCACTGTGAAACCGATACCGATGACAGGAATCAGGACTCCCACGAGTCGCCCCTGATTCATCCCCATTCTCTGGTTGTCGAATCGTCCAAATTCGGCGAACCGCTCGCGGAGGAGCAGCTTGAGAATTCCGACCATGACAAACGAACTCAACAGAATTCCCACGAAGAATGCCGGCATCAGATAGTGAATTGGCTGCAAACAGAACACGAATGTGTCAGGGCTGTCCCGGAGCGTTGCGGAATGCCACACGACCAGTGGATACAAACCTGCGAACACCAGGGCTGTCATGGGAATCCAGAGAGCCATGTTCCCAAACAGGGTGATGACCGACCAGATCTGATACTTTGGCCGCAATTCCTCCAGTTTCGGCCCGTTGTCGGTCAACTCGGGTGCGGGGAATTTCCGTCTCATCCACCACATCGCCAAGCTCACGACTGCGACCACAAGCAGCTGACCGATGACCTCTGCCCACATCTCACATTCTCCGAAACCTGGAGTCCACAGATTGCACAGGAGGGGCTGACTGCCGCGCGATTCCTGTTGCGCTGTGACCCGTCACACACCGGCCAATCAACCTGTTCCTGATTGTCTCAGACTTTACAGGGCCCGGCGTGTCCCTGACCAGAATTTTCTTTCCACCTCCTGTCATCCCCTCATGTACATCCCCCCTGCCTTCCGAGAAGACCGTCCCGAGGTGCTGCACGCCTGGATTCGCGCACATCCACTGGGGACGCTGGTCACCATTGGCGACCAGGGGCTGGAGGCGAATCAGATTCCGTGGTGGCTGGAGGTGGCCGAGACCGGAAAGCTCCGTCTGCTGGGACATGTCGCCCGGGCCAATCCCCTGGGTCAATCGTCCGCGACCCAGCCTGAGGTGCTCGTCATCTTCCAGGGCCCTTCACAGTACATCTCTCCCGGGTGGTATCCCACGAAGCAGGAACATGGACGCGTGGTGCCGACGTGGAATTACGTGGTGGTCCACGCCCACGGCCGGGTCGTGTTTCATGAGGACCCCAGCTGGATTCGCGCACAGCTCGAACGGCTGACCGACCAGATGGAAGCAAACCAACCGCGACCCTGGAGCGTCGGTGACGCTCCCCCCGAATACATCGCCGCCCTGCTCAAGAGCGTGGTGGGGGTCGAGATTCTGGTCAACCGGCTCGAGGGAAAGTGGAAGGTCAGCCAGAATCAGCCCGAGATCAATCGGGCGGGGGTGATCAGGGCACTCTCGAAGATGCCGGATTCGGCGGCGCAGGAGATGGCCCGGTTGGTCGGTGAGGCGGCACGACCAGAGTGACTCGTGGGCGGAACGTCTCTGGCTTGAAACGCTTCCGGTTCGGGATCGTAAGCTCGCACAATTCCCTCCCTGGGCAGCACCGATCCACGACCCATCCCCGGTTGCCCGGGGCGGCCAGGGGTCGTGGAATTCCTCGTTCGGCCGATTTGATCCGTCGCCTGGGACGCCACTCGCCTACTTCGCAGCCGGCAATTGATACCCCTCGCGGTTCACGCGGACGCGGTACAGGCTCTTGCCGGCGGTGATGTAGAGCAGGTTGGAGTCTTTCCCCCGGCCAAACCCGACGTTGGTCGGGACTTCGGTCGGCAGGTAGGCGAGTTCTTTCCCATCGGGGGAATAGACGCAGATGCCCGGGCGGTTCTCGGCTCGCACCGCCACCCACAGGTTGCCATCGCGGTCGACCGTCAGACCATCGGGGCCATCCTGCGGCGAGTAATCGACCAGCACCTTGCGGAACTTCGCAGTCCCCTCGGGAGAGAGATCGTACGCCTGCAACGCCATCAGTCCCTTGCGGAGCGGGGTGACGACCTTGTCGGCCTGGGCGGCGGTCCCCTTTTCCAGCCGTTCGATCGCGGTCGTCCCGTTCGCGTTGCTCACCACGTACAGCGTCTTCTGGTCGGGCGAGATGGCGACTCCGTTGGGCTTGCCGGCGTCGGTCACCACGCGGTGCAGCTTGCCGTTCGGGTCGAGGCGATAGACCGCCTCGATTCCCTGGTCGATTGGTTCGTGGCCGAGGTAGCGGGGGTCGCTGAAGTAGATGCGCCCCTTCTCATCGATGGCGATGTCATTGGGAGAGTTGAGGGGGCGACCTTCATACAGCCCGGCGATGATGTGCGTCTTGCCGGTGGCAAGGTCGGTGCGGGTGACACGTCGGCCACCGAAGTCGGCCCCTTCGGCCACGATCATCCGCCCCTGGGCGTCGAACTTGATACCGTTCGACATGCCACTGGGACTGCGGTAGATGCTGGTCTTGCCGGTCGTCGGATCAAATTTCCAGATGTGCCCCGCCTCGATGAAACCATTTTCATCGCGGGCGACATGCGAGAAGGTGATCTCGCTGAAGTAAACCTGTCCATCGGGGGCGACCGCGACCCCCTCGGTGAGGACCCGGGCCTCGAAGAGCTTTTCGAGCTTGGCGTCGGGGGGAATGATCGGACCACTCTGCGCCTGCAGAGCCGGGACGCCGACCGCCAGCCCCACCAGTGACAACGAGAGGGACAACCACCAACGGGCAACAGCACGACCAGGCATGACAGGCCTCACGACGGAAGGAACCGGGAAGACGACGTGGGAGAAACTCGACGTCACGTGTGTGCCGGTCCTTCAAGGCCGCCAGCACGCAACGCGGTCACCTTATGCCCCGCCAGTGGCCGGGGCAAGCGAGGTGGGGCACACCGTTCGGCACCGGGGAACACCCGATCCCGCCCACTCAGGGAAGGAACCGCCAGTGGTGAATCCACCGCATGCCCAGCGCGCCTTCACTCGTGGTGACTTCGAGCTGCGACCGTCCGATCCGAGCTTCCCGATATTCGACCGATGAGAGCCGGAATTCACGGGTCTCGCGCGGATTGTCCCAGTCGGGAACGTAGGCGTAATACCCGTTCGACGTACGCCGGCCCCGCACTTCCCGCAGATTCTGGATCGGCAACTGGCGGGTTTGGGCCGGGGTACGATCAGCGAGGGCGTTGAATGCCGCCAGGGTGCCGCACGTTCCCAGCGCGGTTGTCAGCAGCGTCGGCAACATCCAGGTGCGCCAGCGATCGTGCGACCGGGAATCGCCCCGCATCACCCCGTAACCCAACACACCGGCGAGGGGAACCACCACTCCCCAGACACCGGCCGACAGTTTCGCGAATTGCCAGAAGCGAAGCGGCTGATCAAGCCAGGCGAATACGGCCAGCAGCGCCAACAGCAGACTCCCTCCCCACAGCAGCTTCTCAGCCATCCGTCCCGGCCCAACGGCCGGGAGTTCGGGCTCGGCGCGGGGTGCCAACGACATGCGGGTGAAAGGTTCCAGCAACCGCGCTGTCTGAACCGGCAGTTGCTCGCGGTCATCCTTCTGGGGATTGAATCCTGTCCAGATCGCCTGCACGAGATCGGGCCCCAGATCGATCTGCTGGTAGCCGAGTGCGTGCAGCAATTGCACAGCACTGCGGTGCGCCGGATCGGCCAGCAGTTGCAGCGCCAAGCCGGGATCATCGGTCCGCAGGTAATCGCTGCGATCAAATTCGTCATCGCCGGTCTGCGGCTCGACGGCGAGACCGGTCGCCTTGCTCCAGCGGTCGAACCAGGTCTCGGCACTGCACTGCACTTCACCAGGAAGTGTGCACGGCAGGCGGACGCGCAAAGACGACGGCCGGGGCGTGCGGCCGGAGATTTCCTTCTCGAAATGGACCTCGGCCGGAAATCCGAGGCCCGTGAGGGGCTCAGCCTGGTCGACGAGGTACCGCCCCTGGCGAATGGTGGCCGGGTCAGAACCCTCCCCGGTCGAATCGCCAATCGTATCCCGGAACCAGAACACCAGGAACAGTCCGACGAGCAGCAAGATGCCGAACCCGATCAGACTCCCCGGGTTTTGCCCGCGATTGCGGTCGTTGAAAACGAAGATCAGACCAATCACACCCGCCGTGGTGATGAGGGCCCCGGACCAGAACAGGATTTTCCTGAGCAGCCACTTCCACATGGTCGCCACAACTCCGGAATGGTAATTGCCAGCACTCCGCTCATCTTCTCAGACCGGCCGGGGACCGCCAACCCTGTCATGGCGATTCCGGGGAATCGGGCTGAACCGGTCCCACGCGGTCTTTGCTCTCGATTCGGAGGAACCGCCATGGCGGCATGGGGAAATCCGGCGTGTCGACTTCGGGGTGAGAAGTCCGGTTGCCAAACACCAACGAGACTGCGCGTTCAACCCCTGCAGGGGATTTCCACCATCGCTGAGGGTTGCCGAAGCGCAGCACCAGCGACCCGAGGTGACCGTGCAAAAACTGTGTGGTCCGCGGCGACCGGTTTGGGATCCACAATGACCCATGGCCGTTCCTCCACGATGACCTTCGGTCTCTCCTGCTCGACTGTGCTCCTGCGCCACTCTCTCGGCCGCGCTCACGCGACGGCATTCGTCCGGCGCCAGACCGCCTGCCAGCGGTCGAGTGTGGCCGCCGCGACGATGACGAGGCCGACGATGATCTGGCTGTAGTTCTGGTCGAGATCGAGGACCACGATCGCATCGACAATCAGGCAGATGATCAAGGCACCGAGCACGGCCCCCAGGGCGGTTCCCCGGCCACCCGAGAGGCTGGCCCCCCCCACGACCGCAGCCGCAATCACCTGCAACTCGTAGCCGGCACCATCCCCCGAAGCCGCCGAGCCGTGGTAGCCAATGTTGACCATCGCGGCGATCCCTGCGAGAACCCCCGCGAGGGCATAGGTCAGTACCTTGAGCCCCGCGACATTGAGGCCGGCATACCGGGCGGCCGTCTCATTCCCCCCGATTGCCAGCAGCTTGCGCCCCGTGACGGTCTGCGCCAGGAAGTAATAGCCCCACAGGGCGACCGCAATCAGGATGAGCAGCGGGATGGGGTAGATGAACTCGCCGGTCCCCAGCGACATCTTCCGGCTGATGAAGCCATCGACAAACGCCGGATGAAACTCGCCGATCGACTGCGCACGGGTTGCGACAAACGCCACCCCGCGGAAGATGCTCATGGTGCCGAGGGTGATCAGAAACGGATGCAACCCGAGCCCGATGACCCCCAGGCCATTGATCAGGCCGCACGCGAGCCCGGTCAGCAGGCAGACCGCCATGGTCGCCAGCACGACAACCCAGGGGGGCCAGCCGGTGAGGGTGCCCGACGGGCCGAGGGTGTGCAGCAGCGAGGCCCCGGCCAATCCCGAGAGAACATAGATCCCTCCGACCGAGAGATCGATCCCCCCCGAAACGATCACAAGGGTCGCCCCGATCGCCATGATGGCAAAGAACGAGGTGTTCTTGGCAAGGGTCAGCAGGCGGTCGACATTGAGAAATTTGTTGCGGGTGAGGATGTACTGTTCACCCGTCTGGGGATCACGGACCCGGCGTTCGATGGTCCCCCCACAGGCGGCCAGCAGCCCTCCCAGCACCAGGATGATTCCCAGCAGGCCCAGTTCGTTGGCCCCGGCCCGGCGCCGGCGCGGGGGGGAGGGGGGGGAGAGAACGGGGGCGGATGAGTCTGGGGGGGCTGCGGTGGTCACAGGGGGATTCTCGTGGCCCGGTTTTGGCCCCGTCAACGGAACGGGCGGGCCCCGGGGACATTTCGGGACCTTTTTTGTCGACAACTGGCATTCGACAGACAAATCTGGTGGAGTGCTGGATCTGGATCTGTGTCCGACATTCCCCCCTGACGTGCAGGCGTCTGCCCGGTGGCTCCTCCGGTTGACGAGTCGTATGCCGAGTCTGTGCGGCGCTGCGCTGTGCGCATTGCGCTCGAGGGAACGGCTGCGCTGGGGGACCTGTTTGACCTGGTGGCTCCACGGGCCCTGCGGTTCGCCGGGACACTGACCAGAAACGGGCACGATGCCGAGGATGCCGTCCAGGCGGCCCTGGTCCGGGTCGCCCTGCACCCCAAGGCACTGGCCAAGGCCGACCACGCCTGGGCCTATCTGCTGCGGATCGTGCGGAACGAGGCGCTCAAGATCAACCAGAAACAGCGGGAACGGCCACTCGAACTGAAATTCGATGAAGCCGATGTCCCGATTCCCCTCGACCTGCCCGACACACAGCGGTTTGTGCGCGAGGCGGTCGCCTCCCTCCCCCCGACCCAGTCGGAAGTCATCGTGCTGAAGATCTGGGAAGGGCTGACCTTTGCCGAGATTGCCGCCGTGTTGAACGAATCGCCCAACACGGCGGCCAGCCGGTACCGCTACGCGCTGGAGAAGCTCAGCCAGAGCCTGCAGCCGTTGCTGGAACCGCACAAGTGACCTCCCCTGCGATTTCCCTCCCCCACTGACTGATCGTCCCCGCGAACGAATTCCCATGGAACCGAACGCCTCTCTTCCCGAGTCGTCCCTGGCGAACGAGCAGTTGCTCTCCGAGGAACTGCTGCTGGCCCGGCATGCCGAACTTCCCCCTGTTCCCGGCTCCTTCCGCCGGAGAGTGCTGGGGTCGGCGAATCGGGCGGCCGAGGCGCGCTCGGCCTGGAAATGGCGGGCCCTCGGACTGTTGACGGTCGGCGGACTGCTGTGCGGCACTGTCTGGCGGATCGGAGTCCTCGAGTCTCGCCGCTTCGAGAACCTGCGCCTCGATCAGATCCAGAACAACCAGATCAACTCCTTTCCACCGATGAGTGTCCCCCAACCGACCTTCCCACTCCCCCCCGTCGAAGGCGAATCGCCGCCACGCGGTTCCCAATCCACCCCGGTAGAAACACCGATTCCCGCCCCGACCACCCCCGGTCCGAAAACGTCCGACACAGACGCTTCCGAAAACCTGGTTGAACAACCGGGAGCGGAGGGCTCGCCGGCCAGGCCCACTCCGCCGGCGGTCCCCAATCCGGGCCAGCCGGGGATTGTCCCCGACGAGGTCCCCCAGCCGGTCGATCCCCGGCAAGGACCCCTGCTGGGCCAGTTTGAGACCGAGACGACCCGCCTCGAAGAGGCGTTTCGGCAACGGCAGGAAAAGCTCGCCCTCATGACCCAGGCCCGCTGAGGCGCATGACCCCGGATGGCAAACCTGGCCGAGTTGTTCCACTCGCGGCAATCCCGCCCGGAAGCTGATCCGCAGTACGTCCCCGACCTGGTGGAGGCCCTGCTGAAGTCGGCCCGCGCGGCGGGGGCCAGCGACGTTCACCTTGTCCCCCAGGCGACCGGCCTGGCGATCTACTGGCGAATTGATGGGGTGCTGCAGCCGGTGACCGAGTTGCCGTCGGCACTCGCCCCGCGAGTGCTCGCCCGGCTCAAGGTGCTGGCCCAACTGCTGACCTACAAGAGCGACATCCCGCAGGAGGGGCGCATCACGGGCGGAACGGCCGGTGAAGAAACCCGGCTCAGCACCTTTCCCACCCTGTTTGGAGAAAAAGGGGTCGCCCGGCTGCTCGTGGGGGCAGGTACCTACCAGCGACTCCACGACCTGGGACTGCCTGCCGATCTCGCCCCGGCCATCGACCGCCTGCTCGACCAGACCAGCGGGGTGATCCTCGTGACGGGACCGGCCGGTAGCGGGAAGACCACGACAGCCTACGCGCTCTTGCGCGAACTGGCAGACAAATCGGCGGGCGGCCGCAGTCTGGTGTCGTTGGAGGATCCGATTGAAGTGGTGGTGCCCGGCGTGGCGCAGTCGCAGGTGAATCCCACGGCGGGCTTCGACATGCCGACCGGCCTGCGGTCGCTGATGCGGCAGGATCCCGAGGTGATTTTCGTGGGTGAGATCCGCGACGCCGCAACCGCCGAGGTGATGCTGCAGGCGGCTCTCACCGGGCACCTGGTGCTGACGACGTTTCATGCGGCGAGTGCGGCGGGGGCCATCAACCGGCTGTCCGACATGGGGCTCGAACCCTACCTGCTGCGCAGCACTGTGCAGGGCATTCTCAGCCAGCGGCTGGTGCGGCGATTGTGTGCGTGCGCGGTCTGGTCAGATGAGCCGGGCGACCGGCTGGGACTGCCGGTCGAGCGGGCCAAACAGCCTGTCGGCTGTACCGGGTGTCATGGGACGGGTTACCGTGGGCGGTTTGTCCTGGCTGAGTTGCTGGAACCACAACAGTCGGCTGTGAGCCGGGCGATCTTGTCGCGGGTTGAGTCATCCGAACTCGAAGCCCGCGCAGTCGCGGCCGGGATGCAGACGCAGGGTGCCCGGGCCCTGCAGGCGATCGAGGCGGGAGAAACGAGCGCGGCCGAAGTGTGGCGGACGCTGGGACTGGTGACGCGAGCCGGAGAGATGTGAGCCGTGGTCGATGAACCGGGAACCGTGGACGGTGCAGAGAGTCGTGAGAGGCTGCATTCGGCACGATCTGGCCTCGCGTGTGGAAGAGTCGTTTGCGGTGATGTGACGTTGGATGACGGGCTTTTTGGAAAGGTGTTGTGGTTGCGATGACTCGCCCGGTTTCCCTCGCTGATCTCAGCGCCTTCAATGCCGAGCTGTTGGCCCTCGTGCAATCGGGGATCTCGCTCGAGCGGGGGTTGGCTGACCTGGCGACTTCGTCCGATGACAGCCTGGGGAAGCTCGCCCGGCGTTTGTCCGATCGGATGCAGCAGGGAGAGTCGCTGCCAGCGGCGCTGCAGGGGGAAGGGACGGCCATTCCACCGATCTATGCCGCACTCGTCCAGGCGGGGGTCCGGTCGGGCCGGTTGACCTCGGCCCTGGAGACAGCCGCCGAGCTGAGTCAGGAAGTAAGGCTGGTGCGGCAGCAGGTGGGTCAGGCCCTGCTGGCTCCCCTGGTGCTGTTGTGCCTGTCGTTCCTGCTGACCCTGCTGTTTGGCGTCGACCTGCTCAACCGCTACCGCGACACCTACCACAATCTCTTCCTGCAGCCCCCCGCATGGGTGGGGTGGATGCTCTGGATCGGGAGTGGGCTGGAGCGATATTGGTGGCTGGCCCCCTTGTTGCTGGGGGCCATCGTCTGGGGCTGGTCTCGGTCGACCGGTGCCTCACTGCTGACCCTGTCTGGCTGGTCGGCACCACTGCGGTGGGTGCCCGGGGTCTCGCGGGTGATCCACAACCTGCAGCATGCGAGCTTTGCGAAGCTGCTGGCCCTGCTGTGCGAGCAGGAGGTGCCGTTGCCCGAAGGGTTGCGACTTGCGGCCGAGGCGACCGGCGACCGCGCGTTCGCCGACCGGGCTGGTCAACTGGCGGCGGCGGTCGAACGGGGAGACGGCACAGCCGCCCGCAACCAGAAAGGCTGGCCCCGCTTTCTGCAATGGGCGCTGAGCCAGGGAGCCCAGGGAGCGGGACTCGCGGCTGTCTTGCGGCAGACATCGCTGCTCTACCGACGGCGGGCGGCCGGGGGGATGCTCTGGCTGCGGACCGGGCTGCCAATCGTCTGCACCATGCTGCTGGGGGGATTGATCACGCTGGCCCACGCGGTGTTGAACCTCGGTCCCATGACAGCGCTCTGGTTCGACCTGGTGAGGAACTGATCCCATGCCCGAACTGCGCACCACCTACCGATTTTCGGCACTTGATGACGAGGGGAAGACAAAGTCCGGCACGACCGAGGCACTCCATCCGGATGCCGTGCTGGGGGACTTCGAACGCCGGCGTTGGACGCTGCTCGACTTGCAGGCACTCCCCGAGGGCCTGTCGCCTCGCGAGGCCGAGGAACTTGCATCGCACATCGCCACCCTGGCCGAGGCAGGGCTCCCCCTCGAGACCGGGCTTGCGGCCCTGGCCGAGGAACTGCCCAATCGTCGGCTGCGCCGGGCGCTGCAGCGGCTGGTCGAGTCACTGAGCCGGGGGGTCGATCTGGAAACCGCCCTCAACCAGACCGGTGCTCCCGCGTATGTGCAGGCCCTGGCCCGCACGGGGACGCAGTCCAACACGCTGGGGAAAACCTTCTCGACGTTCGCCCAGGCGGGGGAATCACTCCGTTCGACGCTGCCCCTGGTGATGGGGGCCCTGCTCTACACCCTGCTGGCCTGCCTGTTGTGCATCGTGGTGTGGGTGGTGGCGGCGGTGTTTGTCTTGCCGCAGTTTGCCTTGCTGTACACCGGCTTCGGCATGGAGTTACCGCTGTTGACCCGGGTTGTGCTGGCGCTCGGGAATTTTCGGGGGGAACTGGCGTTTTGGATCCTGGGGGGCGTACTGCTTTGGGCCGGCGTCATGGCCATCGTACTGGGAACCCCCCTGGTGGGGCGTGAGCGTGCGCGACGGTGGCTGCACCGCGTGCCTGGGCTGGGGACAGTCGTACGGTCGTTGGCCCTGAGCCGGTTCGCACTGCTGACCTCCACCCTGCTCGACAATTCCGTCCCACTCCCCGAGGCCCTCGAACTGGGGGGTGATGCGACGGGCGACGCTGCCGTACGGGCGGACGCCCATGAGCTGGCCCGGCTCATCCGCCAGGGAGAACCGGTGAATCCCCTCGACTGGAAACGCCGGTCGTTTCGCCCGGGCTTTCTCTCGACAATGCGTTCACCCCAGTCGGGAGAGTCGCTGGTTCGAAGTCTGCAGGCGACTGCCGAGGTGTATGCGGCCCGCGTCCGGACCGGCCTGTTGTTTCTGGGGACCTTCCTGCCCCCCCTGCTGGTGACCCTGCTGGGTCTCGTGGTCGGGATGACGGTGCTGGCGCTGTACCTCCCCCTGTTCAAGTTGCTCAACATGCTGAGCTGAGATTCAACCCACGGCAGATCTCCTGCCGGGAACCGAATGGGGTCCCGTCCCCTCCGTCATCTCTACAACTGCCACGAACCCCAACCACCACGAGCGAGACACACCGAGTCATGGGTGCGCTGTTTTCCTGGATCCTGTCGCTGGTGCAGATGCTCTTTTTCGAGCGCTGGGGGTTGGCACAGGCCCTGGCGGTTGTGCGGGCGCTGCAGGCCTCGGTCGAACGACAGGCCCCGGCAACGCCTGTCCTGGAGGCGCTGGCCGACGAACTCGGGCAGAAGCGGCGACGGGAACTGCAGCATCTCTCCTCGGAATTGCTGGCGGGAGTCCCGGTCCCGGAGGCACTCGATGCCTGCCCGGGATTGCTTCCCGAAGAAGTGCTCGCCTGCCTGCGTGCCGGGTATGCCGCGGGAAATCCCGACGAGGCGTACCGCGAAGCCACCGCCTACCTGTTGCGACAGGCTGACGAAGAGCCCCGCCTGACCAGTGGGGGGGTGGCCTACCTGGCAGCGCTGCTGCTGATTGGATCGGGGGTTGTATCGTTCCTGGTGATCTGGATCGTCCCGAAGTTCAAGGGGATTTTCTCGGGATTTGGCATCGAATTGCCCGCAATCACCCGGCGATTCCTGGCGCTGTGTGATGGTGCGGCCAGTGGTTGGTACCTGCTGCTCGGTCCATTGCTGGCCCTGATTGTGCTGTTGCTGGTCGGCGGCGGAGCCCTGGCCGAGTTCTTCCGGCAGGGTTCCTTCCGTGACAGCCGCACCTGGCTGGCCAGTCTCTTTCCACGGATCAACACCCCGCGCCTGCTGCGTTGCACGGGTCTGGGGATCGATGCGGGGCTCCCCCTCACCGAAGCGCTGCACAATGCGGTCCGCGACAGCCGTGACCGGCGATTTGCCAGGCAGGTTTCCGTGGTCGCCGACCGGGTTTCCAACGGCGACGATTTTCCCTCGGTGCTGCTGTCGGAGCGGTTCATCCACAGCCGGGAAGCCCACCTGTTCGAGGCGGCGACGAAGGCGGGCAACCTGGGATGGTGCCTGCGGCAGACGGCGGTCGCCCTGGAACGGCGCTCGGCCGCCCGGCTGCGGACCCTGCTGGAACTGGCCCGTCCGCTGACGCTGCTGGTGGCCGGTTGTGTGGTGGGCTTCGTCGTGGTGGCGTTGTTCCAACCGATGATCGAACTGATTGACAAGCTCTCCTGACATGCACGCTTCCCCATTGACAACACGAAGAATGCCCGATCCCGGGACCGTGCGCGCTTCATCGTGCCGAAGGGGAGGGTTCTTGTTTGAGGGAATCACCGCCCTGCTCATTTTGGGGCTGATTCTCGGGGCAGGCCTGCCGGTGCTCGCCTGGACCGTGCGGACCCAGCGCACGCTCGAACGTCGGCAGTTGGCCCTGCTGACCGTCGCCAATATCCTCGACGCCCAGACCGCGTTGCCGACCGCCGGGTTGCCGTTGGGAGAGACCCGCGGCCTTCCCCTCAGCGACAGCGTGCGGGAGGAACTGCCGGGGGCCGAACTCGTCCGAACGGTGACGGCCACCGACCAGCCGGGAACACGGCGGGTGGTGATCACCCTGCAGTGGCGCGATTTTCGCGGGACCACTCCCCAGCACGTCTCCCTGACCGGATGGGTGACCGAATGACCCGGGAACCGAGGTCGCAGCCAGCCAACCGCCGCGGCTATTCGCTGGTGGAGGTGATCGTCCTGATGTCGATCCTGTCGCTGGTGATGGGACTCGCGGGAGGCCTGCTGCGGCGCCTGCTGGCGTCAGACCGGCAATGGGCCCGTTCGCTGGAGACGGTCCGGCAGATCGACCGGCTCAACAGCCGGTGGCGGCTGGATGTGCAGCGGGGAACCCTTGCCGACGGGGCATTGGCCGAATTCCCCACCAAGCTGACACTGCACCAGACCGACAACCTGCGGGTCACGTACTCGATTGCCGAACATCGCCTGACGCGTGAAACCTTCACCGGCGAGACCCGGCTGGTGCGTGACAGCTACGACTTTCCGCCCGGCTCCCGATTGCGATTCGAACTCTCACCAGCGGCTGACACCGACACGGGGGGCGAGGGGAGCCCAGCCCGGCCGCGGGTCCGGCTGACCGTCAGCCTCTCACGTCAACCCGCGGGACAACCCGCGCTGTCGCGGGGGGCTCCGCCGCCGCGGGTCGTGGAGATCGAGGCCACCCTGGGGCGGCTGCGGACCGACACGCCGGCAACACCCACCATCCCGACGGGAGGCACACCATGACCTCACGCCACGGACGCATGACCGTCACATCCAGAGAATGCCCGCGGGAACCGGATTCGCTCCCGGGGGACCTCCCGCAGCGGCGCGGCGCGCTGCTGGCGATCGTGCTGGTGCTGCTGGTGGTGATTTCGCTGCTGACGGCAGCCCTGGTCCACGGTGCGGTGCTGGGACTGCGTCGGCTCAAGCTGGCCGAGCGCGTGGCCCAGTCCGACGCCCTGCTGCAGGCAGGGCACGACCGCGCGGTGGCGCTCTGGCGGAGCGGTGAACCGGCGACCGCTTTTCCGGAAGGGAAAGCGGTGTGGGAGATTCCCGCAACAGAGCTCTCCGGTGGGGCTCTCATCGAACTGCAACTCGCGGCGCTGGCCGAGGGAGAGTCTCCCCGGGTGGATGTGAAGGTGACCTATCCACGCGAAGGGTTGACGCCCGTCCGCCGGGAAGAACGATTCCCCCTGCCGGCCCGCACTCGTGCCCAACCAAGTCCCCCGGTCGAACCGGCTGCGGGTGATTCCGAGTCCCCCTGAACAGAACCGGCAGAGCTGATCTGCCGCAGCCCTGATTGAAGCTCGAAGAGGTGTTGAAATGAATGACAGCCTGAGGACCCAGACAGTTTCCCCCACCCCTCGCCGTCGCAGCCGGGCGCGCGGTTTCACACTGATCGAGCTGCTGGTGGTGATTGCCATCATCGGCATCCTGGTGGCGCTGTTGTTGCCGGCGGTGCAGCAGGCGCGCGAGGCGGCCCGGCGGACGCAGTGCAAGAACAATCTCGTGCAGATTGGGCTCGCACTGCAGAACTACGACCTGGCGTACGGCCGACTCCCTCCCGGGACGGTCCACCCCACCGGACCGATCAGGAACGAGGCCAAGGGATACCATGTCGGCTGGATGGTGCAGATCCTGCCGATGCTGGAAGAGGCGGCTGTCTGGAACAAGTTTGACTTCCAACTCTCGGTCTACGACCCGGCCAATGCCACCGCCGCCCAGGTGCGGCTGCCGATTTTCAACTGCCCGTCGAACCCGGCCGCGATGTCACAGGGAAACTCCACCTATGCCGGGGTCCACAATGACGTGGAAGCCCCGATCGACGTGACGAACAACGGCGTGTTGTTCCTGAACAGCAGTGTGAAGACCGAGGAGATTCCCGACGGGACTTCGCACACGATCTATGTGGGGGAGATCACCGGCAGTGCCTACCCGCTGGGATATGCCTCGGGAACGAATGCGACGCTGCGGAACGGGTCGACGATCGGTTCGGTCCGCAGCACCCTCTACCAGGGGGTCAGCCGGCCTGGTGACACACCCGTCGAATCGGCTGCCACCGAGGCGGAACTGCTCAAGGTGGGGGGGTTCGCGAGTGCGCATACCGGGGGGAGTCACTTCCTGATGGGCGACGGAGGGGTGCGGTTCCTGTCGCAGAACATCGCCCAGCCGGTCTTCCAGAGCCTGCTCAACCGCGGCGACGGAGCATTGCTGGGAGACTTCTGA